>CAZVDF010000020.1:5821-50132 GCA_964626055.1 uncultured Leptospirales bacterium | reverse complement strand
ATATTTATAAATCCTTAAGCTGTCTTAATCCGGGATTATGAGACATATTAATTTATTCAGAAAATCTCTAATTATTCCGAATATTTAGTGTAATTTAACATTTTATATTAAGGAGTAAAAAATGGAATACATATTGAATGACGAGCTCATCCCGATGGTCAATAACGGTTCTTTAAGTATAACAAAGATACAATGTCTGCTTCTTATCAAAGAATTTATCGATAGGATTTCGACGGCAAAATACCTGGAGGATAAAATAGTAAATAAAATATTTGAAACGCAAAAAACAATGCCTTCGGTGATAACATGGGGCGATTATTTCCAGACCGAGCTTGCTTATGATCTTCAGGACGAGTCCGATGAAGATTTCATAAGAGCCGTTGATACTGTTAAATATGATATCATCTCCAGTTACGAAATATTCTCCGGCAAAAGCGAATCGTTTCTCGAATGGGTTGAAGATAGTTACAATGAGGAGGAAACTGGAAAAGAAAATGAAGAAGCTCTGCATTTGAATAAATTGAAAGATTATTACAGCAGCCTGAAAATTCGCAATAATTTTACTCCATATGAGCTGTCCTGGTATAATAATTTCAAGGAAGCAATAGCTGTTTAGAATTATAATATAAGAGAATTGATTTTATTCGATTTTTTCCTGCTGGGAATAGATATAGAAGTAATCCCGAAGGTATTTTTTATTCTTTTGTGGTTTACCCTAATTTATGATTATTCGCTTATTTATATCAATAATTTTAAGCTGTCTCGCAGCTGCCCCCATATAAAAATTATATATATTTTTGAAATTTTATTTACGATTTCATGGCAATAAAATAATATGGTCAGCCATGAATAGCATAAATAATAAATTGGACATTCAGACATTATTTAATCCCTCAGCAATAGCATTTGTCGGAGCGACTCCCGTGCCGGGCAAATGGGGATTTGTCATTCCCGCAAATATAATAAGATCGCATTATAAGGGGGCATTTTTCCCCGTTAACCCGAATTATAACTCGATATTCGGGCTGCCGTGTTATCCGTCTTTATCCGCCATAAAGGAAGATGTGGATCTTGTCGTAGTAACGGTGCCTGCGAATAAGGTATCCGGTGTTGTCGATGACTGCATTAATAAATGCGTAAAATGCGTAATTGTAATTACTTCGGATTTCAGCGAGACCGGGAAAGAGGGCGCTCTTCTTGAAAATGAGATCGCCGAAAAGGCAAGGAAAGCCGGTTTAACGCTAGTCGGACCCAATACTATGGGCATTTATAATTCTTACCGCAATTTATTTATTTTAATGACCTATGTAAAAACCGACCCCGGTTATGTATCGATCATTTCGCAAAGCGGCAATGTTGGGACACAGATCATGAGCGACTGCAGCAAGAACGGGATCGGCATAAGCAAAGTTGTGAGCAGCGGGAACGAAGCCATCATAAAATGCGAGGATTATATATCATATTTCGCATCGGACGAGAAAACTAAGGTAATCGCGCTTTATATCGAGAGCCTTAAATCCGGGAAGCGCGTTCTGGATATCTGCAGGGACATAAAGGCGTCGAAGCCCATAATTATTTACAAGTCAGGGAAAACACACAGCGGGCAAATGGCTGCAGCTTCGCACACGGGCGCAATGGCAGGCTCTATCGAAATATACAGGTCAGTCTTTAAGCAATGCGGAATAATCGAAGCGGAATCCAGTGAGGAAATGACTGACCTGGTAGGCGCGTTCCTTGCTTACCCGCTTCCGAAAGGCAACAGAGTAGGGATCATAACATTAGGGGGGGGCTGGGGCGTAATTACCGCGGATGAATGCGAAGCCCGCGGTTTTGTTCTCCCGGAATTGCCGGCTGCGATAATATCAAGGCTGGATGAAATGCTTCCCAAATACTGGAGCAGAAGGAACCCGGTTGATCTGGCTGCCGTCTTATCAATGGAAATATTCCCAAAGGCAATCGAGCTTATGGCGTCATGGGAAGGCGTCGATTCGGTCATAAGCATGGGAGGAGTATCGCCTGTTTTGTTTTATGATTTCGGCGAATACAGCGAAAGATTCGGCTTAAAAAAAGAGGATATGGATATTTTATCTCAAAAAGTCGCCGAATATATCAATGTGAGAAGAGAAGCAATACTAAGCTGCATGAAGAAGTATGATAAACCGATCATTCATGTGGAGATCGGCGGTGATGATAATGCCTATGAAAATATGAGAGAGCATAATTACATCGTATTTAAATCTCCCGAAAGAGCGGTTAAAGTCCTGAAAAAGATGTTTGATTTTTATCGAATGCGTGAAAGAATGAACAAAGCTTAAAACGTATCGGTCAGGTCCTCTTTTCTTGTATACTCATCAGTCACTTCAACGTTAATTGACGCTTTCCTCATTTCAAAAAAATCGGCCAGCGACGGATTTTTTTTAAGGATGTATTTCGACAGCAGGTTGGAATAATTATTAAGCGGCCCGTTCAGATCATTCTTTATAAATGTATAATACTTCCATCTCGGTTCGTTTTTATATTTATTCAGTTTATAATTTGTAGCCGACTGCATCTTAAGTATTTTTTCATATATGTTGATAACCGTTTTATAATCTGCATTATTGATTATTTCCGCAAAAGCCTTTTCTTTTTTATCAAAATTATCTTTGCTGTAAGAATATGAATAAATATAATATATGTCCATCTCATAATCATAGCCGTAGCCGTATTCCAGGGCATTTATCGATTTTTCGAATATTTTAAATTCATCACCCGAATACAGTGTGCTCTTAACAGAAAATATTGAACATTGCAGGTTAAGGACAATGACGATTAATAAAAATAAAAAAAGTCTTTTTAAAGCCATTCAGCTACTCCATTCAATTGTGATATCCAATCAGTCGAAATATTCCATTCTGATCAAATGGTCTTCTTCGATTTCCGTGTTTGTTATTTTTCCGATCATGCTGTTTAATTCATAAACAGGGATGCCGACTCCCGGACGTTTCGGGACTACGTCATCAACCGTCAGGGCTTTTCCCTTCGGTATGGTTCTATTAGCAAATAGACTTTTTCGCGCTAATCTTGCAACATTTTTTTCTGAGTCGCCGAAATTTATCTGGCCGCTCCCCGACATCGTTTTCACCTGCTTTGCCGATTGTATAAAGCTCTTTAGTTCATCGGGCGCCAGGGATACTTCTTTGTCGGGACATTCCATATCCCTGTTCAAAGTCATATGTTTTTCAAATACTCTGGCTCCCAGCGCAGCCGCTATCTCGCATGTTTTGCTGTCTTTACTGTGATCCGAATAACCCGTCTCAAGCCCGAATATTTTTTTTAGGGATACTATCCTGTTCAGGTTCGCATGTTCGGGCGGCAGCGGGTATAACGAAACGCAGTGCAGAAGTATTATATCCGGCGTTCCGCTATTTCTGAGTAAATCTACGGCCATACCGATTTCGTCTTTGTTCGAAATCCCCGTGGACATAATAACCGGTTTATTCGCTGACGCTATTCTTCTCAGCAGGATATGATTTGTCACTTCGGAAGAAGCTATTTTGTAGAATTTGACCCCAAGCTGCTCGAGTAATTCTACGGATTCAATATCGAACGGGCTGGAGAAAAATTCCATCTTTAATTTAGATGCCAGAAACATTAATTCTTTATATTCATCCTTTGATAAAACGAATTTTTTGAAAAAATCGATTATTTTTGTGTCCGGATTTTTTTCACTGCCGTATTTTATTAATGAATCGGTATATACGGAATTCATTTTTTCCGGGATGAATGTCTGAAATTTTACCGCATCGGCCCCGGCATTATGCGCTTCGATTATCATTTTTTTCGCGATATCGATTTTCCCATTGTGGTTAAGCCCTATTTCGGCTATAAAAACCAGATCTTTCCCTGGGAAAATATCCCGGAACAAAAGCATGGTATTCTCCAAAAGTTATTAAGAGTTTATTGATAAAAGTGATTATGATCCCGCATTTAATTTATTTGTCAATTTATATACTTCTATGGGATAATATTTTTAAATTGACTTTTCCTGATTTTTTATTTACTATGTGTAATGTGAACATAAGCTCAACTGGAATATATAATTATTGGTAGTAAAATCCGTAGCTGGTTTACTGATTTGACCATATTCCATATGAATAAAAATGATGACATTCTAAAACAAATAAATCATTAAGATAATTATTGGGAATCAATTCAGGAGGATTATAATGGCAAAGCCCCTTTTAGGCGAGATGCTGGTCGAAGCCGGAGAGATAACACAGGATCAATTGGACAAAGCGCTTGAAATCCAGAAAGAGGAGGGAGGCCTGATAGGAATAATTCTGGTCAATCTTGGATCTATAACGGAACAAACTCTCGTAAAATATTTAGCTTCTCAGGCCGAAAGAGTTGTGAAATCCTGATCGGTCTGGATTTCACTATTTACTGATTATATCCAGCCAGCCGAATTTATCCGGATCTTCAGCGGTCTGGATTCTCGTAAGTCTGTTATAAAGATTAGTAATTACAGGGCCAGCTTTTTCTTCGTTTCCAAAGATAAAGTCCCTGCCTTTATAGTGAATAAGATACACGGGAGTAACCACCGCTGCAGTACCGACCGCGCCTATTTCGCTGAATTTTTTTATTTCCGATATTTTAATCTGTCTCCTTTCGACTTTCATTCCCATATCGTCTGCAATCACCGAAAGACTGTTGTTTGTAATGCTGGGCAGAATAGAAGTTGATGCCGGAGTAATATATTTGTTGCCGAATATGCCGATAAAATTAGATGTCCCGAATTCGTCCACGTATTTCTTTTTTTTCGGATCGAGGTACAATTCAACGGGGAAGCCTTTATTCTTGCTGAATTCATGCCCGATAAGTCCTGCAGAGTAATTGCCGCCTACTTTATAGGCTCCTACGCCGAGCGGCGCTGCCCTGTCAAAATCTTCAAGGACTATTGCTTTTACAGGTTTGAATCCGCCCTTGTAATACGGTCCGACCGGGCAGGCAAACATAACAAATAAATATTCTCTCGCGGGACCAAGCCCTACCTGCGCGCCTGTTCCTATGACGAGAGGCCTTACATACAGGCTTGCCCCGGTTCCGAACGGCGGAACATATTTCATATTGGCAGCTACGAGTTTATGCAGGGCATCCATGAACATATCAACTGAAATCTTCGGAATTAATATGCGTTCGCTGGAGTTTTGAAGTCTTTTGGCATTCTCTTCCGGCCTGAACGAGACAATTCGACCGTCTATTGATTCAAATACTTTCAGACCCTCAAAAGCTTCCTGCCCGTAATGCAGGCACGGATCGGCCATGTGCATTTTAATTGTTTCATCCCTGGTAAGTTCGGGTTTGCTCCATTTGCCGTTCTTGAAGTAACAGCGTACATTATAATCCGTTTTTATGTAATTAAAAGGAAGATTTTTCCAGTCGAGGTTTGCTTTCCTGATTTTTGTATTTTTCATGTCTTTTACGCCCTGTAATATTATATAGATTTAATCAATTTTTACTTCAATAGTTATTTTTTTAAAGGTTTCTGATCATTAATATTAACAATATTGTTCATAATATAACTTATTATTTCGAACTCTTTATTTGAATCGAGGATAAACTGAATTCCGTATTGATTGTCGATCTTCCAGACGGCTTTTGATTTTAAAGCCAGATCCTTTGTGCCGCGTATGTTGAAATATATAACATCTTCTTTTTTTATTTCTTCATTGGATGTTATACATGCGCCTGTAATCGATATATTGTTCAGTATGCAATTTATTTTTTTTTCTTTATTCTGGGGATAGTAAAAGTAATCTTCGGATATATTTACTCTTTTGTTTCTTCTCTTTTCAGCAGACATTAAACACTCTTATAAAACAATTGCACAAAAATTTCTAAAGCCATCTCAAAATTATAATTTTGTAATATATTTCAATTTATTTAAGAGCAAAACGTATTTTTAAGATAACTAGACGTTTATTCGTATAGGACATTGCGTCTATTATATCAATTATTTCAACAAAATTTTTGAATTTTTTAGAAAATATCTATCGGACCATCAGGTTTTGCTTCAATGAATTGTTTCGCATAAGTATTTTCACTGCTTAAGAATTCATCAATGGAACCGGAAAACACAATTTCGCCTTTATATAGTAAAGCCGCTTTCACGGCCGTTTTTTTTGCCACTTTCAGATCGTGGGTTGCCATAATAGATGTGGTCATGTTGTCTTCTTTGATCTCTTTGATAAGATCTGCAATTGAGTCGGACAATATCGGGTCAAGCCCGGCAGTAGGGTCATCATACAGTATGAAGTCCGGATTAACACATATCGCGCGGGCTAGCCCGACCCGTTTCTGCATGCCGCCGCTCAGTTCGGAAGGAAGCTTTTGCTCGTTCCCGGAAAGCCCTACTCTTTTAAGAGAACGGGATACGGCGTCCTTTATCTCGTTTTCTGGCCGACGCCTTCTGCGAAGAGGGAAGGCTACATTTTCAAATACATTCATAGAATCGAAAAGGCCGCCTTTCTGGAAAACATAAGCTGTATTAATATTAATATCCAGTAATGAATTCTTTCCCGGCAATTTTTTAATATCGGTCCCGTTTATTTTTATTAAGCCGCTGTAATCCGGAATTAGACCGGCAATCGTTTTTAAGAATACGGATTTTCCGGAACCGTTTTTGCCGAATAATACCAGAGACTCCCCGGCTTCGACATCCAGACATATATTATTAAGAATAATTTTTTTTTCGAAGGAAACGCTTAAGTTTTCAACATGTATCATTCATATTTCCTGTTATAATATTCTCTTAAAGAGTTTAAAATATTAATATACGATATATACCTGTCTCCGGATATAGAGCCTTTTTCGACCTGTATTTTCACTTCGCAGCCAGGTTCATGATCGTGAGTGCACGGATTGAAGCCGCACCTGGCCAGATATGGATTAAATTCATTGAAATAAAAACCCAGCATATGAGGCTCAATATCCATCAGACCGAATTCTCTTAAGCCGGGGCTGTCGATCAGAATTATATCGGCGGGCAGATATATCATTTCGACGTTTGAGGTCGTATGGCGTCCTTTATTAGTGCTTTCGGATACTTCGGATGTCATCCGGTTTAATCCCGGTGCGATGTGATTTAATATGCTTGTCTTGCCCACTCCCGAACTGCCGATAAATAAGGAAATTTTATTGCGCAGGATTTCTTTCAGTTCTTTTATCCCTTTGCCGCTTACTACGCTTGTGAAAATGAGATTGATATTCGCCCCGGAATAATAATTCTTTATATATTTAACTGCGCTTTTTTCCGCAAGGTCTAATTTATTGATACAGACCAGGGCCGGGATTTTTTCCTTTTCACACCTTACTATTAGCCTGTCGGTAAACCTAAGGTTGAGTTTTGGATTTTTAAATGATTGTATGATAACTACCAGGTCAAGATTACAGGCAATTATATCCTCCTTTTTATTTTTTCCTTTTTCTTTACGGGAAAAAATATTTTTCCTTTTAAGAATTTTATTTATTACGCCTGTGCCGTCATTGTTTGGCTCGAATAGTACGTTATCACCCACTGCAGCCGGATCTGCGAAGATTTCAAGTTCTTTGCTTTGCCGGATTTTCCCTCTCAATACACAATTAATATATTCATTATTATGTTTAACCGTGTAATATAGTCCGAAAACCCTGGTTATTATGCCTGTTCGTTCTTCCACCGGAAATACTGCCTGTGCATTTCTTATATTTATTAATAATAAAGTTTAGAGTGCCATTGATCACATTTTACTTTATATAGGTTTTGGGATGCACTCTAAATAAATTGTTATAATATATTTAATTTTCTGGAATTATTAGCTTCGAAAAACCGATGTGACGCCATATCGGTAATTTCAATAAATTTTACTCAAGTTTTTACTTAAAATGGCCGATAGATTCTAATAACAAGGAGCAATATAGTAATTCCCTCCCGATTATTACTGTATTGCGGTCTTGGCGCTGCGATTTAGTTTTTCGAAAAGGCAGAATAGCAGCCCAGCTATTCTGCCTTTTTTATTTAATTTTTTTCAATCAGGCAGTTTTGACAATATTACGGGAGTGAAGCTTATTAAATCCCCTGTTACATTGTTCCCCGCAGTCAGCTCCTTAACGGTAAAAACAACATAATATTCCATTCCCTGATGAAGATTTAATGCCTGTTTGCGAAATTCTTCTTCTTTTTTTAATACAGCTGTATCAAAAACAATGTCAACGTTCTTTCTGTCATAAAATATAATTTTATCAAATGTGGAATCAAGGTTTTTAAGCTTTAATTTCATGGTTACTTTTTTATTTTTATAATTTCCGATGTTTGCCGCAATATCGTACAGAATTAAATTCACATGCTGTTCCGGAAAAAGATAAGCGATAAAGATAAAGAAAAATAGCAGAATTATTATCGTATTTTTTATTTTCATGAAAGTTTCTCTTGATATTTTTTATCTTGATTTTTTTATTTGGAATAATTAATTGTAATTTTGCAATAATAATTTACATTTTAAATTCAAGAACTAATTATAGATATTATCCGGTCGGATCATTTGCCGATTACCAGCTATAATAAACGTTAAATATCAGACTATTTTAATTTTATCATATTTTAGAGGGAATGCGTATGTCGATACCATTACGAAGCAGCATAAGCACACAGGGACGCCGCATGGCGGGCGCGAGAAGTCTGTGGCGCGCCAACGGTATGCAGGAAAAGCAGTTCGGGAAACCCATCATAGCTGTCGTGAATTCTTTTACGCAGCTTGTGCCGGGTCATGTCCATCTGCATAAAATCGGACAGCACGTTAAATCAATAATAGAAAAGCACGGCTGTTTTGCTGCGGAATTCAACACCATTGCCATAGACGACGGTATAGCAATGGGGCACGAGGGCATGCTGTACTCGCTGCCTTCCCGCGATCTTATTGCCGATAGCGTTGAATATATGTGCAATGCGCACAGGGTTGACGCCATGATTTGCATTCCGAATTGCGATAAAATAATTCCCGGTATGCTTATGGCCTCCATGAGGCTTAACATACCAGCTATTTTTGTTTCCGGCGGCCCAATGGAAGCCGGAATCCTCAAGGGCAGGAAGTACGACCTGATCGATGCTATGGTTATGGCTGCTGATCCCAATGTTTCCGATGCGGAGGTCGAAGCGGTTGAGAGGATAGCATGCCCTACGTGCGGATCGTGTTCGGGTATGTTTACGGCTAATTCGATGAACTGTCTGTGCGAAGCCCTCGGTATGGCGCTTCCGGGCAACGGGACTGTTGTCGCCACACATAAGAACAGGTTAAAGCTGTTTGAGAAGGCCGCAAGACGGATAGTCGAGATGGCTGATTTGTATTATAACATGGGGGATGAATCGGTGCTGCCAAAATCGATCGCAGCGAAGAAGGCATTCATGAACGCCATGTCGCTGGACATAGCAATGGGAGGCTCGACCAACACAGTACTCCATCTACTCGCTGTCGCCCAGGAAGCCGGTGTTAATTTTACGCTGAAGGATATAGACGCTCTTTCCAGAAAGGTCCCGAACCTTTGCAAGGTCGCCCCCAGTTCCCGGTTCCATGTCGAAGACGTAAACCGTGCAGGCGGCATTCTGTCTATTATGGGCGAGCTCGACAGAGCGGGACTGATCGACAGAAGCGCAAAGCGCGTCGACGGAGAGCTCGGAGCAATAATAGATGAATACGATATTATGCGAAAAACCGTATCGGCAGAAGCCTTGAACATATACAGAAGCGCGCCTGGAGAAAGACGCAATTTAAAGCTCGGATCTCACGGCGCGACATATAAAAAGCTGGACACGGACAGGATGTCCGGCTGTATCAGAGATATAGCTCACTGCTACAGCAGGGACGGCGGGCTGGCTGTCCTTTACGGCAATATCGCGCGCGACGGGTCTGTCGTAAAGACAGCCGGAGTTGATCCAGGCATATATAAATTCAGCGGCAAAGCGAAGGTTTTTTATTCCCAGGAAGCCGCCAGGGATGCCATAATCGCCGGAAAAATTAAAGCGGGTGATGTCGTGGTCATAAGATACGAGGGTCCGAAGGGAGGCCCGGGAATGCAGGAAATGCTCTATCCGACATCTTATATCAATTCCATGGGTCTCGGGAAAGAGTGCGCTCTCATAACGGACGGCCGCTTCTCCGGCGGGACTGCGGGGCTTTCGATAGGGCATATTTCTCCGGAAGCTGCATCGGGCGGAGAGATAGGCCTTTTGCAGGACGGGGATATTATTGAAATCGATTTACCTGCCAGAAAGATCAATGCGGCAATTTCTATGAAAGAATTGGCCGGACGCCGAAGAAAGGAGCTTGCTAAAGGGAAAAGCGCGTTCCAGCCTGCGGGGCGGAACAGAAAGATATCCAGGGCATTAAAGATTTATTCAATGCTTGCAGCCTCTGCCGACAAAGGAGCCGTAAGGGTGCTTCCCGAAGAAAATAAATGATTTCTGTGGATCAGGATGTGGACATTCAAATTAAAATAAGACAGGCTAAATCAGGCGACCTGGAGAAAATTTACAGAATAGAAGCGGAAGCCTACAGATCACCATGGAGCGTAGAAGGACTTGTTTCGGAAGTCGCTTCCCAGAACTCTCGTTTTTTTGTGGCCGAGCTGGATGGTAAGATCGTAGGCTACATACTTATCTGGATTGTACTTGACGAGCTTCATCTTCTTAAGATCGCAACCGCCTCCGAGTACAGGAGACGAGGGATCGCGAGTTCTCTGATCGATTATGTAATAAACGAGTTTAAAAGAGCATCTGTTTTATATCTCGAAGTAAGGGAAAAAAACGCTATAGCGAGGAATTTTTACAAAAAGCTGGGCTTTGTAGAAAACGGAATAAGAAAAAATTATTATGGCGACGATAATGCAGTCCTGATTGAAAAAAGAATTAAGTGATTTTCCGCCGGTTTCCCGGATAGCCAATGAAAATTAAAAATGTCAAATTTGTAAAGAGCGCGGCTCATGTATCCGACTTTCCGCGCTTTTTTTTTCCGGAATTCGCCTTTTTCGGCAGGTCGAATGTCGGTAAATCATCTTTAATAAATATGATTACCGGCCGGCGCTCCCTGGTAAAAGTCGGCGCGAAACCTGGCGTGACAAAACTGGTGAATTTTTTTTTAATGAACGACAGCATATCAATCGCGGATATGCCGGGATTCGGCTATGCCGAACTTCCGAAAAGCGTCAAGGATAAATTCCTTCCTCTCATAAAAGAATACATAAATAACCGAGATAACTTAAAGCTTACGTTTCTTCTTGTCGATATCAGAAGGATCCCGGGAGATCTGGAACGTGATATAATCACTCTTCTTTCGAATAAAGGAATACCCATCGCTGTTATTGCAACCAAATGCGACAAGCTTGGAAAAAATCAGAGGAAAGCGAGCGCGGAAAGGATAGCCGTGGAATTTGAGATCGACCCTGCCTCTATATATTTTTCATCCTCTAAGACATCCGAAGGAAAAAACGATATCCATAAGCTGATAGAGGAACATTGCTTTAATTAATTCTGTTTCCAGATTTTTAACCGCCGGCTTACATGCAATTATTTATGATATGTCCGGATTATGCTTGGTGCTTATTAAAGTTTTTTGGACGTCAAGGTACTTCATTTTACAAATAATTCTTGACTGTAATAATATTATAATGTATCCCACTTTATCAACAAATAAAATATAATTTTAAGATGGCTTTTTAATATTTCCGACAAAATAAACTGACGATTTTTGTGTGTTATAATTAAATTTCAAATTAAGAGAATTAAATTATGAACACAGGGAAAAGAGAAGTTTTTGAGGAGATTATCGGGAGATATCCCAAACGCGAATCGGCTGTAATGCCGGTTATGCAATACCTGCAGAAAATCAATAAAAATTACCTTAGTCCTGAAGCCATAGACTTTACGGCAAAAATGCTGAGAATGAGCATAAGCAAGGTCTACGGGATAGCCACTTATTACACTATGTTCAACACTTCCCCGGTCGGCAAATATCATCTTCAGGTCGATACATGCGTTCCCGGTTTTTTGCATGGAGCTGATGAGATAGTGAGCTTTCTCGGTAAAAAGCTCGGGATTACCGCAGGAGAAACGACAAAAGACAGGATGTTCTCGCTTTCCACAGTACAGGACCTGGCCTCGAGCGCTACCGGACCGGTCGTAATGGTCAACGACCGTTATTACGAGAATATGACGGTCAATAAGACGAATAAATTGATCAAATCCCTGAAAAAGGGGAAGATGCCGGAAAATAACTCATCCATGAATGTTGTCTCAAAATGCGGGATACTTCTTAACGACCGGACTAAAAAAAACTGCCGTACTATCGGTTTTTATAAAGAAAGGGGCGGATATGAGGCATTGACGAAGGCCCTGTCCATGAAACCGAATGAGATCATTGAGGAAATTAAAGATTCCGAACTCCGCGGACGGGGCGGGGCGGGATTCCCTACGGGAATGAAATGGTCGTTCCTCCCCCAGAATGACTCAAGGCCGGTATATCTTATTTGTAACTCCGACGAGGGCGAGCCGGGAACATTTAAGGACAGACAGATAATGGAGTTCAATCCGCATCTTTTGATTGAAGGCATTGCAATTGCCGCGCATGCAGTCAGATCGGTAAAATCATTTATTTATATACGGGGAGAATTCTCATGGATAGCGGATATCCTCGAAACAGCGGTCCGGGAAGCGAAAAAAGACGGCAGGCTCAATCATACAGATATCGTCGTACACAGGGGTGCAGGGTCTTATGTCTGCGGCGATGAAACCGCCCTGATAGAATCTCTTGAAGGGAAAAGAGGATTTCCCAGAAAAAAACCTCCATTCCCGGCCAATAACGGCCTGTACGGTTGCCCGACTGTTGTAAACAATGCGGAAACTCTTTCGAATGTGCCGTATATTATCAAATACGGAGTAGATGCTTATAAAAAGATCGGCGTGATGAATAATCACGGGCCTAAGATATTCTGCGTATCCGGTCATGTGAACAAACCCGGAGTGTATGAATATCCGCTCGGTACAAAGCTCAGCGTTATACTCAAGGCTTCAGGGGGAGTTAAAGGGAAGATGAAAGGGGTTATAGTAGGAGGACTTTCAGTCGCGATTCTCCGGGTTTCCGAAGCGAAAGACATTTCTCTTGATTATGATTCGTGCTATAAGGCCGGGACGGCGCTCGGATCCGGCGGTATTATGGTTATCAATAATTCGGTATCCATCCCCGAACTTGCGCTGCGCACGATTGAATTCTACCGGCATGAATCGTGCGGGCAATGCACGCCGTGCAGAGAGGGTACCCGCACCATCCGGGATATGATGCGTTCACTCGTAAACGGTCATGGGAAAATGGAAGATATTGATCTTATTATTGAAATGTGCGATACCATCAGGGGCATTACCGTTTGTCCTACCGGAGAAGCATTCTCCGTGCCGATTAAAGCAATGGTCACAAAATTCAGGCCCGAGTTCGAGGCTCTGCTGAAAAAATAGAAACGAAGCGTTTATACAGGAGATATACTTATGAGAAAAAAATATAAGATCCTGGTTATTGACGATGATCCGGATATCCTGGAATCAATGAAAACTGTTTTAAATAAAAACGGTTTTACAACAGTAACAGCTCTTAACGGCAAAGCCGGACTTGATAAGGTCAAAAAAAATAAACCGGATCTTGTTCTTTGCGACATGATGATGGAAAAGATCGATTCCGGCATAGCTGTAACAAAAGCGATAAAAAGGATCAGCCGTAAAATTCCGGTATTCCTGATCAGTAATATCGGAACAGCGACCGCATACAATGTCGATGTCGGCAAGATCGGTTTTGAAGGCGTTTTTCAGAAACCGATTAATGTGGAAAATCTGATTTCTAAGATCAGGGATTTTTTAAAATAGATCACTTGCGCTTTTCCGCGAACAGTGAGCGGTGTTTTGCCGGATGTTATCCTGGTATGCTGAAATAAAATGTCGTGGTCTCTCCCGGCTTCGATTCTACCCAGATCTTGCCCCGGTGCCTTTCAATTATTTTTTTACAGATATATAAACCCAGACCGGAGCCTTTTACTCCTTCGGTCCCCTTTTGTTTGAGGCGGCTGAATTTTTGGAAGAGCCTGTTTTTAATGTCCGCTTTTGATATGCCGACACCCTGGTTGCTTACCGAGACTGTATAGTTATCTTTGTCTTCATAGACGCGTATTA
This sequence comes from uncultured Leptospirales bacterium, assembly GCA_964626055.1. GTDB lineage: Bacteria > Spirochaetota > UBA4802 > UBA4802 > JAFGDQ01 > JAFGSG01. The sequence continues at coordinate 35,908 of CAZVDF010000020.1, read as the reverse complement.
TTACAGGTGTTTCCGGAGTGCCGTATTTTATGGCGTTATTGACTAGATTTCCCGTCACTATTTTCAGCAGGTTAGGATCGCCATGAACGAGAGGCTTTGCCATAAATTCAGCAGAGAGAGGCATTTGCTTCAGGTTATCCTTGTTTTCGGGTATATCCAGGATCGGTTGAACCACGTCATTAATAAGATCGATTTTTTCTGTAAATGCCTCCAGGTTATCGAGATCCATTTTGGAAAGATCAATATAATTTCGTATTATGTCTTCCAGGTACTGGCAATTTCGCAAGATTTTTTCTATTGTTTTTTGCTGTTCCGCGTCAAGCTTGCCGAAATATCCTTTGTACAGCGTATCGGCTGTGGTATGGACCACCGAGACCGGGCTTTTTATTTCATGGGAAACAATGGCCATAAGATCAAGCATGCCGGCATCCGTCTGCTTTTCCCTCGCTTTAACCGCATTTTCCACAACGCTTCTGAGCTCTTCTTTTGTAAAAGGTTTCGGTATATAATCAAAAGCGCCCATTTTAAGGGCTTCCCGTGCGTTTTCAACCGTCGCGAAACCGGTAAAAATAATAACGATAACATCGGGTTTATTCTTCCGCAGGCTTGCCAGGACGTCCATTCCGCTTATCCCTGGCATTTTTATATCGGTAATTACAATGTCGAAATTATTTTCGCCTGCGAGCCGCAACCCCTCGTCTCCCGAACTCGCAGTATCGATCAGGAAATTGTCATTTCGCAATATGCGAAGGCAGCTCTTTAAAATGATGTTTTCATCGTCGATTATTAAAATTTTTATTTTTTTTCCCATGATCCAAGAATATTTCCTGAATTTATATTATAAATTTAAAGATTGTCTAATTCGCAACCGGTTCGAGTTGTTTATCGCTTTGCTCTTCGAGTTCAACCGGGAATGTGATCGTAAACGTCGTTCCTACGCCGACAATGCTATGAACGGAGATCGATCCGCTATGACGCTGGACAATACCATAGGTGACGGCGAGGCCGAGGCCTGTTCCTTTACCTGTTTCCTTTGTCGTAAAGAATGGATCGTATATTTTTAATAAATCTTCTTCTTTTATTCCAATACCCGTATCCGAGACTTTGACAACTATTTTTTTTTCATCCTGATCGTAAAGTGTTGTGATTATTATTTCTCCTCCGTTGTGCATAGCGTCGGCGGCATTGACCGCGAGATTGTTTATAACGGATTTTATCTGGTTGCTGTCGATGCTTATGGCCGGAATATTTTCGGCTAAATTTTTTTTGATCTTTATATTTTGAAAATTGAAATTTTTTTCGAAGAGGGATACCACTTCGGTAATAATTTTATTTATATCTCCGGGACGCTTATCTGTCTTTGTTTCCCGCGCGAAATCTAGGATCCCCTTTACTATTTCCCGGCAGCGTATGGTCTCATCGATGATTATCTTTATATCGGCCTTTTGATCGGAGTCGGTAATTTCATCATACAGGACAGTGCTGTAAGCGAGTATTCCCGTAAGCGGGTTATTTATCTCGTGCGCTATTCCGGAAGCGAGACGGCCCAGCGACGCGAGTTTCTCAGACTGCACTATCTGCATCTGCGTATTCTCTTTAAGCTTGGCATCCCGTTCCGCGATAGCGTCGATCATTTTATTGAATGTAAGGCACAGGTATCCCATTTCATCGGAGGAAACCGAATTGATTTTTCGCGAATAATTACCCCCGGCTATATCCTGGGATGCGGCAACCAGTGAATGGATCGGGGTTATTATGCTTCTGATCAGATATATCGACAGGAAAATAGCCAGAAACGCCGTGATGAGCGTGACTGCCAGGGCAAAAATCGTGGCATTTCTGGTGATGCGGCTGTACTTTTCTTCCAGTATCCCGACATAGAGTATGCCGATGATCCTGTTTGTTATGCTGTAAATCGGGCTGTACCCGGAAAGATACCAGTTGTTTACGACAAATGCTTTATCCAGCCATATCTTACCGTGCTCGAATACCTGTCTGTAAACCTCTTCCGAAATTTTGGTCCCGACAGCTCTGTTCCCGTCTTTGTTGATTACATTTGTGGATATACGGACATCTTCCAGAAAAATTGTAACTGTCCCTATTTCATAACCGTCCAGCTGTTCGTCTTTAAAAAGCAGTTTTTTAATTCCATCCACAAGCTTAAAGTTATTATTAAGGATTTTAGCACCGTATATTATACCTATAAACCTGCCGTTATTGATGACCGGTGTGGCTGCTTTGATGCATAAACCCCCTGTCTCGTATTTTTTTTCCGATCGACGGGCGCGTTCAGTAGGTATAATTTGGATATAAGCCTGCTCCGCCAGCTTTTTATCTTCCAGCAATAAATGCTCCCTGGAGATTATATCGGTGCCGGAGCATGACTTTTTGTTTTCGATAACATATTTAACGAACAAATCTTCCCCGACATTATCCCCGAAATTTCCGAAACTGTTCGCGCGCACTATTACCCGGCCGGATCCATCGGTAATCGTCATGATGTCCAGATCAAGCTCATCTTTTACTTCATTAAGCTTGTCAGAAAGAAGCCTGCGATTGTTCTGGATAATAGCACTTTGAAGATACTCCAGCGATGAAAGGTGATTGATGAAAAGATAGATCACATTAATGCGTTCATTGTAGATATGGAGTGCAGTATTGAGGTTAGTCCGGACATCCTCGTATGCCTGGCCGATGACATTTTTATTAATGACATTCCGGCTTATTACTATCGAACTTACCCCGCTGATTAATACTATTATCAGCAGACTGATGACAAGCTTGGTACTGATTTTTGTCTTGATTATTCCATTCATCTGTTATAATCCGACAATCCCGGCATGTTCGAAATCATACATGTTAACCGGCAGCGCGGGGAATTGTTTATATGAATAAGCAAAACGAATTTTTCCAAAAGTCAACCAGTTTTTAGTAACTGTTTTTAATAACCCGGAATATACTTGAAATTTTTATATGTTTAATATACGATAAAAAAGTACGGTAAAACTTTTAAAAAATAAGGACGCTGATTATGGATCAAAAAAATAAAAAAGTCGGGATCTTATTTTCCGGAGGGCCTGCTCCGAGCGCCAATACTGTAATTTCGTCCATTGCTCTTAATTTTTTGGACAACCATGTGCCGGTCGTCGGTTTCTTCAAGGGCTATGAATTTATCCAGAATTTCAATATTAATTCCCCGGAACTCGAATTAAGAAAGGATATGCACTATACGGAGATAAATTACAACATCAGCCAGGTAAGGAATGAAAGAGGGATATATCTTAAGACCTCCAGGGCTAATCCCGGTAAAAATATACAAAAAGTTGAAGATCTGAAGGATAAAGAAAAAAATAAGAAGCTCCAGAATATTATCGATGCGTTTACGCATCTCAAGATCGGCGCGCTTATTTCGATAGGCGGCGATGATACTTTAAAGACGGCGAATTTTTTATGGAACATGGAATTCCCGGTCATTCATATCCCGAAAACAATTGATAATGATTATTACGGCATTCCCTGGACATTCGGCTACTGGACTGCCGTCGATACTGCGCAGAAAATAATGCTTAATCTGAAAGCAGATGCCCAGGCTACAGACAGCTTTTATATTGTGGAACTTATGGGACGGAAAGCAGGCTGGATAACATATGCGGCAGGCATTGCTTCCGAAGCTATAATGATGCTCTCCAGCGAGGATATTGAAGGCGATGTGATAGATGTGGAAAAAGTAAGCGAGAAAATAGCGGATGTGCTGCTTGCGCGAAAGAAGAAAGACAAATCTTACGGAGTTATTGCCGTTTCCGAAGGCCTGGCCGACAAACTGCCCGAGGGATTGCTCCCGAAGGAGATTGACAGGCATGGGAACGTAATGTTCGGGAAGGCAAATATATCAAGGTTCCTGACGAATAAAGTAAAGGAAAAATATAAACAGAGAACCGGACAGGAAATAAAAATAACGGCTAAACAGATAGGTTACGAAACGCGCGCCAGTTCTCCAATCAGCTTTGATGTTGTGCTGGGAGCCATGCTGGGTTATGGCGCTTATAAATTTTATGCTGAAAGAAATTTCGGAATAATGGTTTCCGTTAATGATAATTTCGATTTAATTGCGGTTCCGTTTAAAGATCTAATCGATCCGGACACATTAAAGACCAGGCTGCGGAGTGTCCCGAAAGGAAGCGATTTTTACACATTGAAGGAAAATTTATCTTTCGGCAGATTATGGCAGTAGAAATATGTTCAATTTGACTGTATTTGCCCGTTATTACATACCTGCAAATCATCCGGATTGATTTTTTACACATACGTAATATATAGCCGGTACTTGAGCATTTTTTACTTGATTTAAAATTGTCGCTTAATAATTCTCGCTTTATATTCAGTCACGTTAATCGGGAAAATCCGTTTTAAATAATAAATGCCTAAAAGAAGCGATATAAATAAAATATTAATTATAGGATCCGGTCCTATTGTCATAGGGCAGGCATGCGAGTTTGATTATTCAGGCTCCCAGGCATGCAAAGCACTCAGAGAAGAAGGGTATAAAGTCGTCCTGATCAACTCAAATCCTGCCACAATAATGACCGATCCTGAAATGGCCGACAGAACCTACATCGAACCCATAAACGCCGAAATAATCGAGAAAATAATTGAAAGAGAAAAACCGGACGCCATATTGCCCACGGTCGGCGGGCAAACGGCGCTTAACGCCGCCATGGACTTGAACCGGATGGGCATCCTGAGAAAATACAATGTCGAGCTTATAGGAGCGAACATAGAATCGATCGAAAAAGCGGAAGACAGAGAGCTTTTCAAACAGGCGATGATAAAGATAGGACTTAATGTTCCGGATTCAGGGCTGGCTTCCACAGTCGATGAAGCTCTTGATGTTATGTCGAGGATAAAGCTTCCCATAATCATAAGACCGGCATTTACGCTTGGCGGAACCGGCGCAAACATTGTTTATAACAAGGAAGACTTTATCGATCTTGTTAAGAAAGGACTTGATGAGTCTCCCATCAACAAGGTTTTACTGGAGGAATCGGTCCTCGGATGGAAAGAGTTCGAGCTCGAAGTGATGCGCGATACAAGAGACAATGTTGTCATTATATGTTCAATTGAAAATTTTGATCCGATGGGCATACATACGGGCGACTCAATTACGGTCGCGCCGCAGCAGACTCTTACCGACAGGGAATACCAGAATTTGAGGGATATGTCCATTGCGATAATTAGAGAGATCGGCGTGGACACCGGAGGATCGAACATACAGTTCGCCGTCAATCCGAAAGACGGCAGGGTAATGGTAATCGAAATGAACCCGCGCGTATCCCGATCTTCCGCGCTTGCTTCCAAGGCAACAGGTTTCCCGATAGCCAAGATCGCGGCAAAGCTCGCCGTGGGGCTCACGCTCGACGAAATAGCTAACGACATTACGCGCGAAACTCCGGCCTGCTTTGAGCCGACGATCGACTATGTTGTGGTGAAAGTGCCTCGCTGGGCGTTCGAGAAATTTGAGGGAGCCGATACGACCCTCGGCGCGCAGATGAAATCCGTAGGAGAGGCGATGTCCATCGGACGCACGTTCAAGGAATCCCTGCAAAAAGCCCTGCGTTCGCTTGAGACCGACAGATACGGGCTCGGTTCCGACGGTAATTTTACGATTGAAGCTGCGATAGATGCCCTGCCAGAGAATTCACGCGATAACTATCTTAAAGGCGTGCTTTCAAAGCCAGGCGTGGACAGGATATTCCATATTAAAGAGGCGCTGAAACGCGGATGGAGCGCGGAGACAGTTTATCAGCTTACATCCATCGATCCGTGGTTCCTGGAACAGATAGCGGAACTTGCTGCAATAGAAAAGGAATTCTCAGATAATTGTAGAAACTGCGGCCTTGAGATATCTCAAATCAGAAGAATGAAGTCGCTCGGTTATTCGGACAGGCAGCTTGGCTGCATGACCTTTTATAATGAACTGTACGAAAAATACAGGAAAGGCGTGGAAGTTCAAAAAGAATTTTACAGGGACAGAAAGCAAAAGGAAAAAGAGATAAGAGATTACAGGTTAAAGAATAAAATAATCCCGGGATACAGGCTTGTGGACACATGCGGGGGAGAATTCGAGGCATATACACCGTATTACTATTCCTCATATGACGATGAAGACGAATCGCGTGAATCTTCCCGTAAAAAGATAATGATACTCGGCGGAGGCCCTAACAGGATAGGGCAGGGAATCGAGTTCGATTACTGCTGCTGTCATGCTTCGTTCGCCCTGAGGGAAGAAGGGATAGATTCAATAATGGTGAACTCCAATCCGGAGACCGTATCCACGGATTATGATACGTCCGACAGGCTGTACTTCGAACCGCTTACGCTGGAAGATATTCTTAATATTTATAACAGCGAGAAACCGGACGGTGTAATTGTCCAGTTCGGAGGCCAGACGCCGCTCCGGCTTGCCAGGGATCTCGAGGCAGGGGGAGTAAGGATTATCGGGACATCGCCGGATTCGATAGACAAAGCTGAGGACAGAGAGAGATTTTCGGATGTTGTAAATAAACTGAAGCTTCTGCAGCCGGAGAACGGGATGGCCTTTACGAAAGAAGACGCGATAGCTATCGCGGAAAGGATAGGCTATCCTGTGCTTGTAAGACCTTCTTACGTGCTTGGAGGCCGGGCCATGGTTATCGTTTACGATGAAAACAGTCTCGTCGAATACATAAAGAACGCAGTTCATCTTTCGCCCGAACATCCGATCCTCATCGACAGATTCCTCGACGATGCGACGGAAGTGGATGTAGACGCCATATGCGACGGGAGGGATGTCTTTATAGGCGCCGTCATGGAGCATATCGAGCAGGCAGGGATACACTCGGGAGACTCGGCCTGTATCATTCCTCCGATTACGTTAAAGGGAAAGATTTACGATGATATTTTAGATGCTACGAGAAAGCTTGCAATAGAGCTGAATGTTGTGGGGCTTTTGAATATACAGTTCGCCGTCAAGGACACTGATTTATATGTAATCGAAGTAAATCCCCGAGCGTCGAGGACCGTTCCATTCGTATCAAAAACGACAGGCATTCCCCTTGCAAAAGTCGCCGTAAAAATTATGCTGGGAAAGAAACTTAAAGATCTCAATTTGGTTGAAATGAAGAAAATACCGTATATCAGCGTAAAGGAAGCAGTGCTCCCATTCAGCAAGTTCCCGGGAGTCGACACAATACTGTCTCCGGAGATGAAATCCACAGGGGAAGTAATGGGAATATCCGGGAATTTCGGCGAATCATATTACAAGGCGGAAATGGCGGCAGGCGATAAGCTGCCGAAGAAAGGGACGATCTTTTTAAGTATAAACGATAAATCAAAGAATTCATTACTCGAAGAAATGAGGCTTCTTCACAAGGATGGATTTCATCTGCTTGCGACTGAAGGGACTGCCGCATTCCTTAACGGGAACGGTATTCCGTGCGGCCGCATTTTTAAAGTAAGCGAAGGAAGGCCTAATATTATTGACATAGTGAAGAATAAGGAAATAGATTTGATCATAAACACGCCTACCAATAAGATCACCAGATATGACGCATATACGATCAGGCAGGCTGCGGTGAGACATCATATACCCATAATGACAACTGTTGCGGCGGCTAAAGCCGCAGTTCGGGGACTGCTGGAAGTCAAATCAAGCGGGGAAATTTCCGTAAAATCAATACAGGAATACCATGCGGAGGTAGTCTAGAGTTATGATCAAGAAGCTGATCCTGGACATTAATGCAATAGATCGAATAATAGATAAAATCGCGAAAACCATGTTTGATAATTTAAAAGCCAAAGGAGAATTCGCGGTTGTAGGCATACAGACGAGAGGAGTCGAGCTCGCGGAAAGGCTGAGAAAAAAACTGGAGATTCTTTCGAACAGAGAGATAAAAAACGGCATTCTGGATATTACTTTTTATCGCGACGATCTCGCTACAAGAGGGTACCTTCCCGTAATCAAGGAAACAAGAATAGAATTCGATATAAACGGCATTATAATAATTTTAGTGGATGATGTGCTTTTTACAGGGAGAACCGTCAAGGCAGCGCTCGAAACACTGACCGGATTCGGCCGTCCCAAAGCCATCAAGCTGTTTACGCTTGTGGACAGGGGCAACAGGGAACTTCCCATACAGCCGGATTATTGCGGCTACACGATAGATACCGACATAACCGATGAAGTGCAACTGCGTTTAAAAGAAACAGATAATATCGAAGATTCGGTTTATCTTATAAAGGAGAATTAAAGAAACGCAGCATGTATCGTTTAAAGGTATACGATTACTTTTCCTCAGCCCATTTTCTGGAAGGCTATCAGGGCAAATGCGAATCCCTGCATGGTCATAACTGGAAAGTAGAGGCGGAGGTAAAAGGGAAAGAACTTGATAATCTTGGAATGCTTATCGATTTTAAAATACTCAAAGAATATCTTACGAAAGTGCTTAAAGAAATGGACCATAGGCTGCTGAACGACATAGAAGAATTCAAAAAGACGAATCCAAGCGCGGAATTTATCGCCCGATATGTTTTTAAGAGGCTTAAACGACTGCTTCCAAAAGGCGTAAATGTTTCAGCCGTATCAGTCTGGGAAACCGAGAGGTCCCAGGCAATTTATTCCGAGAAATAATCAATGGATAAAGAGAGAATAAAAAAAGCAGTTCATGATCTGCTGATCGCGATCGGGGAAGATGTAAACCGACCCGGGATCAAAAAGACCCCCGAAAGAATAGCGGAAATGTATTCCGATTTGCTCTCCGGGAAAGAAGATCAGGCCGCACTTGAAATTCAGGAGACGCATGAACTCGATCACGAAGGCATGGTATTGTTAAAGGACATTCCTTTTTATTCAATGTGCGAACATCATCTTCTGCCTTTTTTCGGCAAATGCCATATCGCATACATACCCGACGGCAATAAAGTTGTGGGCATCAGCAAACTTGCAAGGGTTGTGGATATCCTCAGCAGGGGTCTGCAGGTTCAGGAAAGACTGACAACGCAGATTGTGGAGACCATTATGAAGAATTTAAAGCCCAAAGGCGTAGGGGTAGTAATGGAGGCAAGGCATCTTTGCATGGAAATGAGAGGCGTTCAGAAGCAGAATGCCATTACTATTACTTCGGACGTGAGGGGGCTGTTCCGGTCGGATATAAGGACCCGGGAAGAGTTTTTAAAGCTGATCAAGTAAAACTCGTCTCGGAATCATATGATTAAATATTTCAAGATGACTTCTGATATATCATTTAATGACTTTCCCGGAATGTCAGTATATACCGGAAAAGATGTCATAATATGCAAATTAAAAATAATTTATTTATAAAGGATAGCGCTATATGAATCAGAGCATTAAAATTTTTTCCGGTTCTTCCAATCCCGGACTTGCAAAAGGGATATCGGATCACCTGGAAATGAATCTTTCTGAAATTGAGCTTAAGAAGTTCAGCGACGGCGAGATTTCCGTCAAGATTAAAGAGAACGTCCGCGGCGCTGAAATTTTTATTGTGCAGTCGATATGTAATCCGGTCAACGATCATTTGATGGAGCTTCTTCTGATAATTGATGCCGCAAGAAGAGCATCGGCAAACAGTATAACAGCGGTAATCCCGTATTTCGGTTATGCGCGTCAGGACAGGAAAGTCGAGCCCAGGGTACCGATTTCCTCAAAAGTAGTTGCCAATGTTCTTCAGACATCCGGTATAAAAAGAGTTCTTACAATGGATTTGCACGCCGATCAGATACAGGGATTTTTCGATATTCCCGTGGATAATCTTTTCGGGTCGCTTATTTGCGTCGATCATATTCTAAAAATGAAAATCAAAGATCTTGTGGTCGTGTCTCCGGATGCCGGCGGTGTCGACAGGGCAAGATTTTATGCGAGGAAAGTCAATGCTGGACTTGCAATTATCGATAAGCGAAGGGAAATGGCGAATGTTTCCGAAGTAATGAACATACTTGGAGATGTTAAAGGCAAGAATTGTATTTTGATTGACGACATTATTGATACTGCAGGATCGATTTCAGGAGCTGCAAAGGCATTAAAGGAAAAAGGGGCCGATAAAATATTCTGTTATGCCGCTCACGGCGTGCTTTCCGGAAAAGCATACGAAAAACTCAAAGAGGCGCCGTTTGAAGAGATAATTTTTACAGATACTATCCCGGTAAATGAAGCCATGAAACTCCGGAATATGTATATTTTAACCGTTGCCAATTTGTTCGGTGAGGCGATTAAAAGAATTTACAAAGGCGAATCCATCAGTTCCTTATTTGTATAAAAATCTATGTAATTAATCCGGGATGAACAAATTTTTGATCTTAGCTGCCAATTGAACGTAAAGACCTGAAATAGCACATGAAAGTAAACGGAAAACATTACAGAACAGTATGGATGGAAGGCCGGACAATTAAGATTATTGACCAGGCCCTTCTTCCTCACAGGTTCGCAATTTTAGATATAAGAAACCTTGAAGAATTAAAGAAAGCGATCAATAACATGAATATCCGCGGAGCCGGGGCGATTGGCGCTGCAGGAGGATACGGTCTGGCCCAGGCTGCTCTTCAGGCAAACGATGCCGATTTATTTGCCGAAGTAAACGGGGCGGCGGAGGAATTGAAACGTACCCGCCCGACTGCTCAGAATTTATTTACCGTAATTAACGGCGTTCTTAACAGTGCGGCAGATAAAAAATATCCTTCGGAGGCCAGGGAGGAGATTTTAAAAGCAGCTCAGTTCTATGCCGATCTGGATTCCGAAGCATGCAGAAAGATAGGGATGCACGGAGCAGGCCTTATTAAAAACGGCGCCCGTATCTCGACGCACTGCAATGCAGGCTGGCTTGCTTTCGTCGACTGGGGCAGCGCTCTTTCCCCGGTTTATTACGCCGTGAATGAGGAAAAAAAGAACGTATTTGTTTATGTGGATGAAACGAGGCCGAGATGCCAGGGAGCAAATCTCACGGCGTGGGAACTGCTCCAGGAAAATATCCCGCACACAATAATTGCCGATAATGTTACAGGCGCTCTCATGTGGAAAGGCAGTATCGATCTTGTTATTGTCGGGGCCGACAGGATCGCACGGAACGGCGATTTCGCCAACAAGATCGGTACGTATTCGTCCGCGGTCGTCGCAAAGGAGAACGGCATACCGTTCTATGTGGCTGCTCCGAAAACCACTATTGATCCAGTGTGCCCTTCCGGTAAATCAATTCCGATTGAAGAGCGGAATCAGGATGAAACCATCTTTGTTTCGGGAGTTGACGACAGAGGAAACATCTCAAGAGTAAGAATCGCGCCGGAAGGCTGCACGGCATTAAATATTGGATTTGACGTTACACCCGCTGAATATATAAACGGTATAATCACTGAAGACGGGATCTTTCCCGCCAGTGAAAAAGGGATTGAAGAAATCCTGAAAGGAAAGAATAATGTCTGAAAAAGAAAAGATAATTATAGGATCGGATCACGGCGCATTCGAGTTAAAGGAGACAATAGCCGGGCATTTAAAAAGCACCGGTTTTGAAGTCGAAGACCTGGGCTGTGATTCCAGGGATTCATGCGATTATCCTGTATTTGGGATCAGTGTTGCCGAAAAGGTTGCGGGGAATAACGGTCGGGGCATCCTTTTATGCGGTACGGGCATAGGGATGTGCATAGTCGCCAACCGGTTTCCAGGGATCAGGGCAGCTCTTTGCCTTAACGAGTATATGGCAAAAATGTCAAGGATGCATAATGATGCGAATATACTGGTTTTAGGCGCAAGAGTAATTGGCACCGGCCTTGCACTTGACATTGTCGATGTCTGGTTAAAAACCGAATTTGAAGGCGGACGCCATCAGAAGAGAATTGACCTTATAGAAAAAATTAAACAGAATCCATCTTGAAATTATTTTTCTTTGTAATGTATTCCAATTTATCTTTAATAACCTATATGAATCTATAATTTTAAGATGGATTCCGGGTTAATTATTTTAGAGATTCTGGAACGCACTTTTATTCAAGATATACAATAAATATTTCATATATTATAATGGAGAGTAATAAATCAATGAAAGATTTCCTTTTTACTTCAGAATCTGTTTCCGAGGGCCATCCCGATAAGGTAGCGGACCAAATTTCGGACGCTATAGTTGATGCGTACATTGCCGATGACCCGAAATCAAGAGTAGCATGCGAGACGCTGGTAACTACTAATTTAATTGTGATGTCCGGCGAGATTACATCGAAAGGTACAATAGACGCCGAAAAAACAGCCCGAAAGGTTGTTTCTGATATCGGCTATAACGATCCGGCTGTCGGTTTTGACGCGAATTCATGCAGGGTTGAACTGCATATTCATCCCCAGTCCCCGGATATTTCACAGGGAGTTACGGAAGGTGAAGGGTTATTCAAAGAGCAGGGCGCCGGCGACCAGGGAATGATGTTCGGATACGCCATAAACGAAACCGATGTTTTAATGCCAATGCCTATATTATATGCGCACAGGCTTGTTGAATACCTCGCTAAAGTTCGAAGGGAGAAAAAGCTTAATTTTTTAAGGCCGGATTCAAAGTCCCAGGTTACCGTTGAATACAGAAATGATAGACCCCATCGGGTTGATACGGTAGTAATTTCGACACAGCATTCCCCTGATGCGACGCATCAGCAGATCATGGAAGGCGTAATTGAAGAAGTAATAAAAAAAGTAATACCGGCGAAACTCATTGATAAAAATACAAAAATTTATGTTAATCCCACTGGGAGATTTGAGATCGGAGGCCCTCACGGCGATACAGGGCTTACAGGAAGGAAGATCATAGTCGATACATACGGCGGATGGGGCAGGCATGGCGGCGGCGCATTTTCAGGAAAAGATCCTTCAAAAGTCGACAGGTCTGCTGCTTATATGGGACGCTATGTGGCAAAAAATATAGTCGCCGCAGGACTGGCGGATAAATGCGAGGTACAGATCGCATACGCGATCGGCGTTGCGGAGCCGGTATCCGTAATGATCGAAACATTCGGTACCGGAAAGATCGAGGAAAAAAAGATCGCAGAACGCGTACGTAAAGTATTCGGATTAAAACCGGCTGAAATTATCGGCGCCTTGAACCTTTTAAGGCCTGTTTTCCTGCCAACCGCATCTTACGGACATTTCGGAAGAACGGGAGACGGATTCACATGGGAAAAAACGGATAAAGCGGAGCAGCTTAGATAGAGGAATATTTTATGAATATAGATGAATTAAAGAAAATAATCCGCGATGTTCCCGATTTCCCGAAAAAGGGTATCATTTTTAAAGATATAACAACACATCTTAAAAATCCGAGAGCTTTTAAAGCTTCGGTAGATTTAATGGTTCAAGAATGCAAAAAATATTCGATAGATAAGGTTCTGGGAATTGAATCAAGAGGATTTATTTTTGGCGTACCGATAGCGCTTGAGCTTAACGTCGGTTTTGTTCCCATAAGAAAACCCGGCAAGCTGCCGGGCGAGACGGTCTCCGAAACATATGAGCTTGAATATGGAACGGATTCCATTGAGATACATAAAGACGCGGTAAATCCCGGTGATAATGTCGTTATAGTCGATGATTTGCTGGCCACTGGAGGCACTGCGGCGGCAGCATGCAGGCTGGTTGAGAAATGCGGCGCAAATCCCGTGCTGATCGCAGTTTTAATAGAACTTACCTTTTTAGACGGACGGGACAGATTAAAAGGCCGTAATATATTTGCGCTGTTGGATTTTTAACAGGCTATTTGTAGTAAGTCCCAAGACTTAATTGTTAAAGGATAATTTTCTTATTAATGCTCAGAATTATGCGTGCATGGCTCTATCAATAGAATCAATAATTTCCGAGGACTGTCTGAGGCGACAGTAACGGATGCCTTGGTGTCGGGTTCGGGCAGGATGCCCGTTCGCACCTGACCCGAAGGCCGAGTTCCGCAGGAAATTATAGAAAGTATAATAGGGCCATAGATTACCTGTTATTGTAAATCGATTTTGCGAAGGATGAATATGCCGGTTCCTACTCCAAAGCGAGATACTCGAGCATTTTTTTTCCGTGTTTTGTTACTTCGATTAAAACAGGGTCCATATCATTGCTTTTTATGTAACTGATAATTCCGAAGTGCCCCAGCCATGTTAATACTCCGAAATCCAAAAATGAAACGAGAAGTATATCGTTCTCTCTTCCCGAACCCGTTGCCTTGAAAAATGCATTTGCAATACTGTCTATTCTGATTTTGCCATTTTTCCTTGCGAGCAAATCAACCAGCAATTTTCTGTCTTTCATTAAATTTAATGCTGTTTCAGGCATGGATGGGAAAAGCAAAGCCCAGTTCATTTTATTCCAGAATGAATTAAGCATTTGCAAATACAGGTGAACGTTCCCGAATACACTGTCATTTATCGGCGCGGGATCGTCCGTCCTGCCGAATATCGATGTGCTTTTTAATATTAGAATGGTTTGTTTTAAATAAAGCAGCAGCAGTTCATGGTCATTGAACGTATCTGATAAATTATTCGCGCATGTGTAATAAAATTCCTGGCTTAAACAACTATTTGATTTGATGTTGATTATTTCGGGATCAATATTCTGAAAAATAATATCGGCAAGCTTTATCGTAATTGAATTATTAATTGCAATTATTGATTCGGAATTTATACAACTCCAGATCCAATAATGCAGACGGTCCGGGATCGTTTCTGTTTTGTTGTTTTTTAAGCGAATATTATTTAAATTTTTATCTGTATAATATCTGGTTAAGACCGGATTTTCTTTTAATATTAGATATAAAGCATTAGCGTGTTTAACGGGTTTCTTATTTATATTTTTATATGGGGAACCGCTTTTATCCATTTATTTTGCCTTTTACTCCATGGTTTGTTTTACTTCTTTCCGGACGAACAATCCGGTTCCCATAGCGCTGCAAACACAGCCGCGCATAAAGCCGGATATCGTTTATCAGGAACTAATGTATAGAAATATTAATAAAATATTTAAAATATAAAAAATAATAAATAAAATATTTTATAAAAAGCAGGTAATTAAGAGAAATAATCAGCAATGTTTAGTGATTTTCTACAGGAATGAGAATAAGAAGTCAACGATTATTATAATAAATAATTAAAATAATTTGAAATTTTTTAAAAAAGTAAATATTTATTTATTTTGTTATTGTATCTGTTGACAATTCCGGAAATATTGTTAACAGGAATGTAGATTAAATGTTGATAAATGTCCGGACGGAGGATCGTAATTATAGCTGATCCGGTTTTACCAAGCAATTAATTTAAAAAAATAAAAGAGAAAATCATGGAATGCAAAAAAGAAAAAAATCTGGAAAGGTGCAATTGCTCATACGGGTCCTGTTCAAGAGAATGGTATTGCTGTGAATGTTTATCATATCATTTGAGATCAAAAGAGTTGCCTGCGTGCTGTTTTCCGGAAAGCGCGGAAAAGACATATGACAGATCCTTCAAGCATTTCGCCGGATTGGTAAGCAGCGGTCGGATTTAAATATTCGCATTATTTTTTTTTGTTAAGTAAACGAGTGGATTCTGCGGTTTTCCGGAATGATCGATCTGAAAATGTAATTTGTTTCCGTCAAGTCTTCCGATGCATTTTCCGCATTTCACTTTTTCGCCCTCATTTACATTAATATCCTTCAGGTTCGAATAAATCGATAAATACTGGTTAATGTGTTGTAAAATGACGTAATTGCCGAAACCTCTCATGTTACCTATTTTTGTAACAATCCCTTCAGCTGCGGGGAAAACAGCTGAATTCATGTCTCCGGTTATAATTATTCCAATCGGTTTAACCCCATCCGAACCATCCGTTCTTGTCCTGTAAACGTTTTTTACCGGCCATAAAAAATCAGGTTTGGTTAATTTCTTTTGACGCGATGCGAATTCAAACCTCCTTTTGTCTCCCGGTGTACTGTATGGTACTTTTAATATCATCCCTTCTTTAATTCTGTGATTTTTGCTTAGATTATTGATCTTAATCATTTCATCCAATGAAACATTAAATTTTCTGGATATTTTCGATAAATTATCGCCTTTTACTGCTTTGTATGTCCCTGATTTAAGTGTGCCATTTTCAAGGATGGCACTTTTTTTGTCACTGGATTTGTTAAAATTGATATTTTGCTTTTTTTTCAAATAAGTATTTTCCCGTTTTACCGCTCCTTTCTCCCTGTTGCAATATCGGGTATGGGCGTCGGATATTCCGGATCTATTTGATTCAATAATTGTTTTTCCACCTCGTAAATTCCCGTAACTATCCGGGTCACCTTCTGCATCTGCCAGATCTTCATAATTTTTTTCATTTTTTAACGCCGGCCATTTAAAAAACGAATCATCGGTTGAATTATTCCGGATTCTTTCACTATTTCTTTGGCGAATATTTTTTGAGGGCGTACAATTTAAGGCCAGAACGAAAGATAATAGTATTAATATATAAATTTTCGCAGACATCCGTGTTCCAATTATGGGATAATATCCGTACTATC
Source organism: uncultured Leptospirales bacterium (assembly GCA_964626055.1). Taxonomy (GTDB): domain Bacteria; phylum Spirochaetota; class UBA4802; order UBA4802; family JAFGDQ01; genus JAFGSG01. Next base: position 19,382 of record CAZVDF010000020.1, on the reverse strand, counting down.
CCCGGGAATAAGTTTATTAGTATAAATCCGCGTATATTTTCGCTTATCCAATATTTCGGTATTATAACCTTAATAATTGAGGTATTTTTCCGTATAATTTTTAGATTATCCTTTTATTGTTTCTTGACAAAACGATAATTTTATTGCTTTTATTTTAAAAATGCAATAGATTTACTTAGAGTCTGACTGGAAAATAAAATGACGAACTTCAGAGAATCGCCTGTACCTTTTGTATTCCGTATAATATTGATTTTATTATTCTCCAATATCGTTTTCCCGGCAGCGACAGCGTATGCGGAAATTAGTCCGGATTACTGGGATAGGGATTTACATAAAAATAATATAAGCATAAAAAGCATCAGGGGAAAACTATATGCTCATATTGTTTTATTGTTCAACGAGAATCCTCATTTCGTAAATTTAATACAGGAAGACAGTATACCCCCGGAGATTCTTCAAAAAGAAGGATTTCATATCAAGGAGTATACTAATTACATGGAAACGATAAGAAGTACGGATATCAGGAAAATAGTTGAGCTGATGCTTAATATTTACCAGCATCCGAACAGATTTAATGATAAAGCGCTTGAAACAGCACAGGAGGAGTTGACCAGGCATAATATTATTTTAAGGTTCTCACGGATAAAAAATTCCGGTTCTGAAAAAATTGTGCTCGATTACTGCATTTTTGGAAGGAAAGAGCCCATAAGCATATCCCACCCGCTATTTGAAATCCAGGAGAAATTATTTAATATCCAGCCGTATATATATTATGATGAATTCTCCACAAGCAACTCGACATTTTATTTTGATATGATATACATAAATCCCGACGAGGTTAATAACGATTATCAGATCGCTCAAAATTTAATCAGCGGAAGGAATGTCGATTCAATGTTTTTTGTAGGCGCCAGGATTAATGATAACATAAAATATTGCATTACGCATGCTTTCCGGAAAAGCGCGAACATTAAAAATGAAATACTGCAGATGTTTATCATTCATGAGATGACCCATAAGATTCTTAATAACCACTATCACTTTTACGACCAGATAACCGGAGAGGAAATGGCTTTGCTCAGCACGATTTATCATAATCCGTATCTCGGACTCTCGGTGCTGTACAGCTATCTTGATTATAACCGCATCAATCCGCACAGGATAGCGGCGATGAATATTGTCAGATTTATCGCCAATAAGACGGGTAAATCCGGATTTATTGATGAACCATCTGATTTGAAGTTGCAGAATATCAATGATATAAAGCGCATGGCCAGGGAGCATTTTAACTCGATAGTTAAGACGATAAAGCCTAACTGATTCATCCCGCTTACCTCAAATTTAAATAAAATTATATCAATTAATGTCAGTTAGGATGAACGGCTTATTTTCAGATGAATTGTAATTAAAATTTAAGATGTACCGGATTCTGGACTTTCATGCTGTAGTAATCCCTGTCGAATATTCCTGTTATCGCATTTATTTTAAATTCTTTTTCTATCTTTGAAATATTCTTCCGATCGTCGTAAAGCATAGCCTCAATTTTTTTCCATATCCCGGCAGTCTGTGCGCTCGAAATATGCAAGAGATCTTTTGCCGATTCGTAATGCAGCCCGCTTGTGCCCGCAGGATGAAACCATCTTTCCTTGTGAAGATTCAAAACATGGGTATTTATTTTTGACGGTGGGGGATAGTTGATAAAATAATCCGAAAAAAGTATATTTTTCTTTTTAATGTAATTAAGCATTTTTAATAGCTGCGGATTTCTGCTTTTTTTTATTTTATAGGATAATTGAAGAAAAAAAGGCATGAAATCCATAATGAAGGAAGCAGGCCATCTTTTATCTCCATCATCCTTAATGAAAACCAGTCTTTTGTAGATATCCGGGTAAGCTTCTTTTATCGAATCCATTAAGAATACCTTAATCGCATGTTCTATCGATTTAAATTTTTTATGGTTTACGGAAGGCATCATGTCGTTAAGGTTAAAATTAAATTTATTATTATAAGCATCTTCGTTATAGGTATGACTAAAAAACAGATCCATATTGTTTTCAAATAAAAGATGTTGCTCTCTGAAATATGTTTTCTCTCTTTTGTGTTCCGAATTCGTAAATCCTGACCAGTAATAGATGAACGGGTGAAAGATGGAATCAGAGATCAGATGGGAAAGGAGGCCATACAGGTATGAACGTTGTATTGAAGCCCATTCCGTATTCTGGTCATTGTTAGACATAAGCGAGAACAGCATTGATTTTAACAGTTTCTCAATTTTAGATGTATGCAGTTCGTAAGAAATTTCGCTTCCGCTTATATAGCTAATTTTTTTAAATGGAATGGTATTAAAAATATCCGGACCTATAGCTCCAAACAGCCCGGCTTTCAGGCGGGATTCGGACTGGAATAATATTTCGATTGATTTTGCATAAATGCTTTTTTGTTTTTCTTTTTTTAAAAAATTTATCGAATCAATAAAAACTCGATTATGGGTAATAATTCCCGGCATATTTTCCCTTTGTTCTGGCAGTATCCTGAAAAAGTCCTTAATTATTTGACAATTTCCATTCCATGTCAATTAAATAAAAATAATCGAATTTTGCAAAAAACATTTTATATTCCCCGCAGGGCGTTTTAACCGCAATTACAGACATGATGACGTATTATTTTCATTAAAAATGAAAAATTTTTTAAAAATCAAAAAAAAATTAAAATTAGACTTATTATATTGAAAATCATTCATATTTTACTATAATTGCTTATATTTGTTTATAATTGTATATATTAGCATTCAATTCGCCAGCCAGAGGGGACGAAAAGTCGTATATGGAGATGTGTCTCCATGTTTTACAGGTTCTTTGAAAACTCTGGGGTTATTGATTTGCATTGCTTTGCTTCGTTAAACTCGGTTTTTCTTTTGTTATTTGTATTCCAGTTTTGTAATTGCCCATAAACAAGCCTGGAAGGGCTGACATATTTAAAATGTCTTGAGCATTTATATATGTTGGACCGACGACCGGTTCTTTACCTGCCCTTATGGATCCGGTTGGCAAGGAAGCCTGTAAATAACAAAGGAGTGTAAAATGATAATAAACCACAATATGAGTGCAGTAAATGCAAACAGAGCGTTGAAGTTCACGCACTGGAGCGTTGACAAAAGCATGGAGAAGCTGGCATCCGGCGAGCGCATCAATAAAGCCGGCGACGATGCATCGGGATTGGCTGTCTCGGAGAAAATGAGGACCCAGATTCAGGGACTCAGACAGGCAGAGAGAAACACGGAAGACGGTATGTCTTTTGTGCAGACGGCGGAAGGATATTTGAATCAATCGGCACAGATAATTCAAAGGATCCGCGTTCTGGCTGTTCAATCTGCCAACGGTATTTATTCTCCCGAAGACAGGCAATTGATGCAGGTGGAAGTTTCGGCGCTTGTTGATGAAGTTGACCGGATTGCTTCGCAGGCTGAGTTTAACAGATTCAAGGTTTTGACCGGCGAATTCTCGAGAGTTAATGCCAAATCGAGCATGTGGTTCCATCTTGGACCGAATATGAACCAGAGGGGACGGGTTTATATCGGCACAATGACCGCCCAGGCATTCAGATTCAGGGATGTATCCGGCAGAATCGCGGTGTCGCTGTCAAGTCCGGATGGCGCCAATAAAACAATCGGCATGATGGACGCAAGTTTGCAAAGACTTGCTAAACAGAGAGCCGATCTTGGAGCTTATTACAATAGAATGGAAATGACGGCCAAGGGATTGATGACGGCATACGAGAATGTTCAGGCGGCAGAATCACGGATCAGAGACGCCGATATGGCAGAGACGATGGTAGATTTTACCAGAAGCAACATTTTAGTGCAGACGGGTACTGCCATGCTAGCCCAGGCAAATCTGCGGCCCCAGTCCGTATTAAGATTGTTGGGCTAAAACAATTTTAATACGCAAAAATCAGTTCTTTGAAAACTATAGTTGGTTCTCACTTTTCTTCCCTTTCGCTATGGCTCTGCCTGCGATCATCGGCTGTTCCGGCAGTTGGTGATGCATGGAGGGCATCACTGGCTGCCGGAACAGGTTCCGGTGCCAGTGTTGTCTGAACCATGGGCAGTTCGGGCGGCACTATCAAGGAGTAAACCTTTGGTCTGTGTAAGACAGATCCGGCTTTTTCTTTGGAGGAAGCCAGAAAATCCGGGATTGTTTAATATAAATTAAAACGGACGATTCCGAATTAAACAACCACAGGGAGGGAAAGTTTAATATGAGAATCAATCATAATATGAGTGCCATATTCGCTAATCGGCAGATTCAGTTCATCTCGGAGAAACTCGGTAAGTCAATTGAGAAGCTGGCATCCGGTGAAAGGATAAATACGGCGGGTGATGATGCTTCCGGTCTGGCCGTATCTGAAAAGATGCGTACACAGATAAACGGCCTGTCCCAGGCTGAAAAGAATGCCGAGAACGGTCTTTCTTTTGTACAGGTCGCAGAAGGATCTCTTCATCAGCTGAACGATATCCTTCAGAGAATACGGATGCTGTCGGTCCAGGCTGCAAACGGAATTTATTCGAATTCCGACAGGCAGCAGCTTCAGGTCGAGGTTTCACAGTTGATAGAGGAGGTGGACAGAATATCCACTTCGTCGGAATTCAACAGGCTTAAGATACTGACCGGGCGCTATTCCAGAGGGAGTAAAATCGGCAGTATGTTTTTCCATGTGGGACCGAACCAGGATCAGCGGATCAAAGCATTTATTGCAACAATGAGCGCGAAAGCCCTGAATCTAATGGAGGCAGGGGAACGTAAACGCTCGATATCTACTGTTGGGAATGCAAATGCCATGATAGGGTATGTCGACACGGCCTTAACCAAGCTGAATAGACAGAGGGCAGATCTGGGCGCGTATTACAACAGAATAGAGAATACAGTAAGGGCTCTTACCAGGAACTACGAGAACATGGTCGCAGCCGATTCCCGGATACGGGATACGGATATGGCTTCAGAGTTGATTGAGTTTACAAAGAATCAGATTCTATTGCAGAGTAGTACTTCGATGTTGGCTCAGGCAAATTTAATGCCTAAAAATGTCCTGGAACTGCTCAAATAAGAATCTTTAGGATTTCGATCAACTAAGCAGCGAGTTGACTTTCTCCTCTCCGCACTTTTTAAAAGGAGAGGAGAAATCTTTTTCAAACAGGAGGATACGAAAGGCCGGTTGAAACATATTTTTTCAGGGCCGCATACATGGAGGTATTTATGGATATTAACAACATAATTGCAAATAAGGTTGATAATATCTCTCAAACAAGAATTTCCAGCGCAAAACCTCAGACGGAATACGTTTCGTCGGGGATGGAAAAACCGTTTAGAGATGTTAAACTTTCAACGGAGAACATCAACAATATTGTTGATACTCTTAACTCAGCTGCGAAATCTGTGAATCAGAGGGTAAGTTTCAGCTTTCATGAAAAAACCAACAGGGTTATTCTTAAATTCATTAATGGGAACACTAATGAAGTTATTAGAGAGATCCCTCCAAAAGAGATGATCAGATTGCTTGAGCGCATGCATGAGATGATAGGGATGTTTGTTGATGAATCCCGATAAGGATTCCGGATTAAATATATTTTAGATAAATATATTTAAATTTAGTTTGACTGCAACGCATTATAGTTACGGGATATAAAGTAAAATTTATCCTGCGGAGACAGCTTTACCTATTTTAAAAAATTATCTTGAAGAGTGAACGACTAGATCTGGAATCTGAATATTTTCAGTATAACCGGGAAATTATAATAATATTTTCAATATAAAACCCTCTTAAAATGACCGTTAAGAGGGTTTTTCATTTATAAAGACTGATCAATAAGCCGGAATTCCTGAGTTAATTTATAATAAAAGATAATATTATTTATTTATTTTACCGACAATATATTGATATATTCTGTGATTTCATTTATATTAGTGTGAGATTATACATTGAATTTGTTGCATAACACGGCGCATTATGGATAATCATTTTGCGGATTGCCTGGGGACGGATATTCCGTGACTCCTGCTGAATAGAATTTAGTGATGCAGCAAATCCATTATTTTTAAAGGTTTAAACGGGATATTAATATGCCGGTAACGATGGGAGGGATGTCCTCAGGGCTGGACACCGACAATATAATCCAAAAGCTCGTTGAGGTTGAAGCCAGACCGATAATCAAATGGACGAGCGAGAAGGAAACCTACCAGAAAAGAAAAGATGCCCTTGGCGATCTAAAGACGAACTTAACAAAGTTAAATGAAGCTGCAAAGGATTTATACGGGTATAAAGCGTCATATAATGATAAAAAAGCAATTTCGTCAAATCAGGGCATTCTGGAAGCTACCGCCAATAAAATAGCGGATAAAGGCACAAGAGAGATCAAAGTCAAGGAACTCGCATCAAATCATAAGATATCGAGCGATAAAGTAAGCAAAGATGAAAAATTGCCTCCTGCCAAATTTAAGATCACCGTTAACAAAGAGTCGCAAACCGTTAGCTTTAAAGGCGGTTCACTTGAGAACCTGCGGGATAAAATAGCCGAGAATGCTTCGGATATCGTGTCGACAACCTACGTCAAAACGGAGGGCAACAATTATATTTTAACAATTGAATCTAAAGTCCCCGGGGAAAAAGGAGAAATCATTCTTACTGGCGATAAGGATTTTTTGAAGAAGATCGGGATGATAACTGGTGAAAGAGGGGAAAATCAGGAAAAAGTTAGGCTGGTATTCGATAAAAAATATTTTTCTGCTTACGCCGGCGCAAGGGAAATCCCTAAAGAGGACGGAAGTCTTGATGTGGCAAGGGACGGAAATTCAGTCAGGATAGAAGGCGTTCTCTGGCGCGAATTCGTTCTTCCGGTTCCTTCCGCAGTTAAAAAAGATACTGTACTCGAAGTGAATGTTGATTATAAAAAAGAGGTCATCGAAGAAGAGTCTATCCCGTTCCGAATGGAAATGGGGCCCGAGGAAGAAATTACGATTAAAGGCATTAAGCTGAAAGGATATAATGTTTCCAGGATCAGACCTCTTGAACAGGCGGATGATAAAAAGAAAATTCAGGATATAGTCGGCATAGGCGTCGTCGTAACCGACAACGACAGGCGCGCTGAAAAAATATACGAACGCGGTAAAGATGTTAAAGGGAAGCAGATATTGCCGGTCGGGAATGATTTTGAAGGAAAGACCGTATCGAGAATTATTTTTTATTGTAATGACGGTACGGCGGTATTTTCGGCCGGCAGCATAGCGACCCCGATCAAAGGCACGGGTATTCTGGAACCGAAGAATGTAGTTAAAAAGGCGGCGAATGCGAAGATCGAGCTGGACGGCGTCGAGCTCGTCAGGGATAAGAACAATAATATAAATGACATAATTAAAGGAGTTGAACTCACTTTAAAGCGCAGCTCAAACGACCCGGTGACGCTGACAATTGAACCGGATATCGAGAAATCGGTCGATAAAATCAAAAAATTTGTTAAAGCCTATAACGATTATCTGGATTTGAACGGCAAGCTCACCAGGACGACTAATATTGTAAAGCCGGATAATTTTGCAAAATCAAAAAATGATATAGGTCTGTTCGTGGGCGATATGACCATACTGAGGCTGGAAAACTCTTTAAAGACTGCAATAGGGGATTCGTATCCTTCAAGAAACGAAAATCCGATTAAAATACTTGTGCAGACCGGGATTTCAACAGGCGCGATAAACGCGGAATGGGAATCGATTAAAGAGGGCAAGCTCGTAATCGACGAAGCAAAGCTGAAAAACACAATTGAGAATAATCCTGGCGGTATTACCGATTTCTTCGGTTCCGATACGGACGGGGACAGCAGGATAGATAACGGCCTGGCATACAGAATTGAAACATATTTAAGGCCGTACTTAATGTCGGGCAGGAGTGTTATTGCGAACAAGATCGATGTCGAGAATGAATCGATAAAGAGCACGGATAACAGGATTGACAGGCACAAGGAACATTTAAAAAAATACGAGGAAAAATTAAGAATAAAATTTGCCTCAATGGAAAAATCGGTCAATGAAACCAAAAGCCAGGGGAACTGGCTTAAAATGAATATGGGTTTACAGGATAATGATAATAATAATTCCAATAAAAAATAGATATTTTTTTTCAGTCGCGAGGAGAAATGGAAATTCAGATAAACAGCCGCCCGGTGGATTTTGAGCTAAGCGGTGAGAAGACAATTGCGGAAGTAGTAAATTCAATTGCCGACTGGACAAAAAACAGGAACCTGGTATTTGCCGAAACGGCCATTAATAATCATTATTATCCTGTCGATAAAATCCCGGATATCCCGATAGATGATATTGATACGCTGAACTGCATAGTTCTGTCAAAAGCGGATATTGTCGTTTCATCCATGAATGAATGTATGGAGTACTGCGCGAGATCACGGGAATTTTTTAAGAAAGCAATAGCGGAAGGCGCAATTGAAGCCGGAGAAATAGAGAATGCCGCTGCCGGCATAGACTGGATATCGGAAGTCCTTGGCAAGATATCCGATCTTCTCGGTATTAATCCGCATGAAATTAAATATAAAGATGACAATATTTCATTCTACGTTGAAAGAATTATCAGCTTTAAAAACAGTTTAATTAAAAATAAGAAAAAAACTGAAAAATTACTTCAATCTATTGAAGACGATATTGAAATATTCTCCGAAATAAGCAATATATTTAAAATGCTTTTAATGAGCGGGGATATGAACTCGCTTGTCATACAGAGCACGGATTCTCCCGATGTACTTTTAAGGACACTGTCCGGTATTAAAGATGACATACATGCACAGCTCAAAAACCTTGAAGAAATAGCTGTCCTGTATCAGACCGGAAACGATCGGGCAGGAGCCGAAAAACTCGACCTGTTCATCAATTTTATTTTCAATTACAAAAGAGCCTGTTTCCAGATCGTGTCCGTTTTCGGCATCGACCCGGAGAAAGTAGCGGCAGACGGCATCTCTCTTAATAAAAAGAACAGCGAGATTAAGGATCATTTAAATAATATTATAAAGGCAATGGAAAATAACGATATAATCAGCCTTTCGGATATTCTTGAATACGAAATGAAATCTTCTCTGGAAAATCTGGATACTTATATTGATGCCCTGGTCGGTTATATCGAAAAAAAGGTATAATTAATTTTTGAAACATCTGGATAGTTCAGGAAAATTAGAAAATATACATAAATTAGAAAAAATACTGATATAGATAATGCTTTCGGCCCCCTAATCCCGTGCGAAGCCTCCCATTGGGACGAGGGGGGGCACCGGTTGTGAAGAACAGAAGATGAATATCGGATTTTTTTCCAAGATGGTGCTCCCTTTGTCCCCAGGGGAGGCTTCGCACGGGGACAGGGGGAGGGAAAAAATTTCCCAATATTTTTCTTCATTGTGAAATATAAATTACTATTGAATTCTGTTCCATATACTTGCATGAAAAAAAATAAAAAACTATGGGGCGGACGTTTCAGTGAGCCGACTTCCGGCATCACGGAGAAAATATCCGCTTCCATTCATTTCGATTCAAGACTTTACAGACAGGATATAAAAGGATCCGTCGCGCACGCAAAGATGCTCGCAAAGACAGGTATTTTATCCGCCGGGGAACTTGAGAGCATAAGAAAGGGGCTTGAGCAAATCCAGAGAGAAATAGAAGCGGGCAGCTTTGAATTCGATGCTTCTCTTGAAGATATTCATATGAATATTGAAGCTCGTTTAACCGAACGTATCGGCGAAGCCGGGAAAAAGCTTCATACTGCGCGGTCCCGCAATGATCAGATTGCCCTTGATCTACGGTTATATTTGAAAGAGGAATCGGCTGAGATAAAAGTCAGGTTAAAGAACTTATTGCTTTTGCTTGTGACATTAGCTGAAAAAAATATTGATATTGAGATGCCGGGTTACACGCATATGCAGGTAGCCCAGCCCGTAAGGTTCAGCCAGCATATGCTCGTATATGCGTGGCAGATTACACGCGATATCAAAAGACTGGATCATGCCGGGATCGCTTCCGATGAAATGCCTCTGGGAGTCGGCGCGCTTGCAGGAGTGAACTATGCCAACGACAGGGAGTTCCTTAAAAGCGAGCTGGAATTCTCCGAGATCACCTATAACTCTATGGATACGGTGAGCGACAGGGATTTTGTCCTTGATTTTATGTATTTCGCATCGGTTCTGGGGATGCACCTGTCCCGCTTATGCGAAGAGCTTATAATCTGGTCGACTTCCGAGTTCGCATTTATAAGACTTTCCGACAAAGTAACTACGGGCTCATCCATAATGCCGCAAAAACGCAATCCCGATGTTGCCGAGCTTATAAGGGGGAAAACCGGCAGGCTCTTCGGCAACCTGCTGTCGCTTCTGACGACCCTTAAAGGGCTCCCGCTTACGTACAACAGGGATTTACAGGAGGATAAAGAGCCTCTTTTCGATTCGATAGACACCGTGAAGCTGTCAATCGAAGGTATTCATGAGATGTTATCGTCGATGAGCATCAATAAAGAAAAAATGCGTTCTTCCGTATATAACAATTTTTCAACGGCAGTCGATCTTGCAGATTATCTTGTAAAGAAAAAAGTTCCGTTCAGGGAATCGCACGAGATCATCGGCAATATTGTTCAGTATTGCGAAAAGAACAATGCCGACTTTTTTAAACTCCCCGCCGATACTTTAAAAAAATTTTCCGATAAATTTTCGGATGATGTAGCCGGAATACTTGATCCTAGATCTTCGCCGGAAAGAAAAGAATCGTTGGGGAGTACCTCGAAAAAGGAAATTGAAAGACAAATAAATTTATTGAAAAAAATTGTTGAGGAATAATTCAGGAGTATAGATTTGGAAGGATTTTTTAAAGAGTTTGACATATTCTCTCCTGTTGTAGTTCTAACCAGAATTGTATTTGCCGTACTGGCTGGATTTCTTATCGGTCTTGACCGGGAAAGGCACAGCCAGCCGGCCGGACTGCGTACTCATATGGTGATCTGTCTCGGTGCCTGTTTAATGATGATCTTATCAATTCATATTCCTACGGAATATATAAAAAAAGGCTTTGGTACGGATCCAACAAGACTCGCGGCGCAGGTGATCAGCGGTATAGGATTTCTCGGGGCGGGAGCGATCTTCAGATTCGGAATTAATGTAAAAGGCTTAACAACAGCCGCATCCATCTGGACAACTTCCGGAATAGGACTTGCTTTCGGTTCGGGTTATTATTTCCTGGGAACCGTATGCACGGTTTTTCTTATTGTAATATTATATGTATTCGATAAACTCGAAGATCATATAATAGAACGCAGGAACTGGCGCGTTATTACAGTTGATTTCGATTCGAAACATTTGTCCGGGTCGGATATTTTTTCCATAATCAGAGATTTCGGAATCGCCGTGAAACAGCCGTCAATAATAGAAAATCTGGAAAAAAATTCCACTGAAGTCGTGATAAGCTGCAGGATAGATGAAGCTTTCCAGGTGAGGGAATTATTCAACAGGATCAAATCCCTGGGAAATATCAAAACGGTCAAGATAGATTAAGACTTATTTGCCCGGTTTATAAGTTCTATTGGCGACAGAAAAGTCAGACGGCTTCTAATTATTTTTTTATCTTATAAATTTTTATCTTATTTACTTCGTTCAGAAAATAATAATTATCTTTTATATATTTTTCGATCAATGGCGTTACTTTATAATAAAAAGTGGAAAGGCCGTTTTCGGATGTATCGATAAATAATACAGGCTTTTTCTTTTTCAGATTTTCTTCTATAAAACCTGTCTCCATTTTTTCTGCGGCTTTAATTGATCCCGTATCGCCTCTTTTATAAAGGGCCGTCATCACGGAGATCCCTGTTTTCGGCCATAGATGATTTACGCCCATTCTTCGTTCGGAGAAGTAATATAAATACGGCCCGTCTCCCCATACAGATATCCTGTCGCCTGGATTCGTAATGCTTTTAATATATTCGCAGGCGTCTTTGTATGAAGCTTCCGGTAAAAGATAATCGTTGAATGTTCCAACGAGTGCGGCGCGGGCCCAGTAAAGCGCTTTCCCTTCATTGTAAAAAGCCTGCGGAAAAAAATGTTTGATAATTATATCTTTAATATTCCATGCGAGGAAAAATAATCCGGGGATAAGAATCAGCGCTGTAAATTTCTCTCTGATTTTATTCAATATATTAGTATCAATTTTTAATAATGAATAAGCTCCTATTATACATAAAGCCGGGTAAGATGTCAGAAAGTAATGAAAGTATAATCTTGACGCGCCCGCGAAAATCATCAGATATGAGAGAATAAACATTATCGCTGAAGCGGAAACAGATAAAGATCCCAGCTTGAATTTATTTTTTACAAACAGATAAACTGTTATGAACGCGGGTATCCATGCCGCGAAATGCCAGAGAGCGGGCATCAGCTGTCTGTGGGCGTATTTTGCCGTAAAAAAAGCAGGATTAAAGCCCTGGACGGAAGCGTATGTCAGCATGCCTGCGATCCGTGAGACCAGTTTTGGAGTAATAATTTTTACAGAGAAATATTCAACAGCGGCTATTGCAAGGAATGCTGTAAAGACAGACAGAAGTAAAGATAAATATTTAAACGTAAATTTATTTTTATAATAAGGAATATAAAATATAAGCATAAAAGCAAGGAATATAAAAAGAATTATTCCATGAAATTTAATATAAACCGCGCAAATGCACATAAGTACGGCAGCGGCCAGGAATATAAGTTTTTTGATCGCGTTATTTTTATCATCGATAGACAGTATGAAAAAGTAAAATCCTGCAGTGACCGGAAGGTTATATACGATCTCTCCGTTAGTTGCCATGAAATGACGGTTGAACGAGGATATGAATACAGCATAAAACAGGGAGGCTATTGCCCCTGCCGTAAAATTTTCAATTTTATTGCCCGAGAGAAAAATAAAGAATGCCGTTAAATAAACGATTAATATGGTAATTACATGGACTAGAACCCATCCGTTATGCGGCATGGCCGCGTAAGCTGCTTTAAAGACAGCGTGGTATAGCGGGGGCTTGCTCTCCTGAAAATCCTTTCCTGGAATATCGCCTGCCATGTACTCGTGAGTCTGCACGATCGCGGAAAGCTCGTCAACGTCATAGTAATCATTGAAAAGAGTCGGGAAACGGAATAGCAATGTAGCGGCAAAAAGCAGAAGGAAAAATATGTGCTTTTTGTTTTCCAGGCCGGTTATTCGTGATATTAGTGTCATTTGATTATCTTGTTAACATTGTAATTTTTGTTATATATTTCGATCTATCGAACAACAAAATTTAATTTTAAGATGACTTCCGATATTTTTAATGAAGCAAAGCGTTATTTTTCTTTCCCCGCAATAAATTCTGCTAACCGGATATCGAATGGACTTGTAATTTTAATGTTAAAAGGACTGCCTTCAATCATCCTGACTTTATGGCCGGCATCCAGAACAAGCCGGACATCATCCGTCGGATCATTAACTCCTTTTGACATGGCAAGCTCGTGCGCTTCCTTAAT
>CAZVDF010000020.1:0-5721 GCA_964626055.1 uncultured Leptospirales bacterium | reverse complement strand
GTAACATATGAACTATTTTATTTTCTTCAAGCAATTAAATAAAATAAAAAATAAATAATCCTTGTAATTAATTTTAATTTTATATAATATTTTATGTTTACCGACATCTTATTTCTCTAATGTTTTTAGTATGAGTTTTAATCATTTATTGCAGGCTTAAAATAATGCCTAAAGATATTAGACCGACTAAAACTAAAAACAAAGATAATATCATACCCGAATCCGCAGCCGGACCGGACCGTTCGGATCGCTTGCCATATCTTTCCACCGATGCTTTGTACGACTGGAATATTCAGAAAGGGGAAATATATCTCAGCAGTAAATTTTTTGAATCGTTCGGATACGAAATAAAAGACATCCCCGACATTTATAATTTTTGGTTCAGCATAATCCATAGTGATGATCTGATCATTATAAAAAAGATTATTGATGAATATAATAACGGTGAAAGGGACTCGCACGAATATGAGTACCGCGTAAAGACAACATCCGGCGAGTGGCGCAGGATTTTCTGCAGCGGCAGGCTGGTTAAACGCAATGCGGAGGGCAGGCCGGAGAGGATAATCGGGCTGCTGATCGACTTAAATACGGAACAAAACATAACCGCGCAATTATCGGAAAGCGAAGAGAAGTTTTATAAGGCATTTCATATGAGCCTTGATCCGTTCACGATTGCTACTTTTTCAGACGGACGATTTATCGAGGTGAACGACGCATTTTTAAAAATGCATAACCTTAAAAAAGAAGAAGTGTTAAATAAAACCGCGGTTGAATTAGGTATATGGGATCCTTCCAGGCCAAGGGATTTGATAATAAACTCAGTCATAGAAAAAGGATCATGCAAGGATGTTGAGTTGGAAATGCGCGGAAAAAACGGGAATAAAATATACGGGCTTTTCTCCTGCTCAATTATCGATCTCAGCACGGGGCCCAAACTTTTCAGCGTGTTCAGGGATTTATCTTTACACAAGCGTACAGTCGATCTATTGAGAATACAGAAAGATCTTTCCTATACGCTTGCCAGCGCGACTGAACTGTATGAGATAGGAAAAGAGGTTCTTGATTCAATAATTAAAATCGAAGGAATAGATTCAGGCGGTTTTTACGTTATCGATAGCGAGACCGGCAATGTAAATCTTATCGCCCATCGCGGTCTTTCCGAATCTTTTATTGAGTCTGTATCATTCTTCAATGCTGATAGTCTTGAGGCTCAGATTGCCTCAAAAGGGGAGATTCTATTCTTTTCTGGCCCGAATATGATGTCCCGGGAAAATAATCTGTTCAATAAAGAAGGATTGAAACTCGTTATTGCAATACCGATAATGCATGAAAATAAGGCAATTGCTCATTTAAATCTTGCTTCCCATACGCACGATGCTCTTCCGCAGGAAATACGGGACGGTTTAGAAGCGATTACAAAAATGCTCGGCAGCGCCATAGCGCGTATTCTTTCGGAAATCGCCATACGTGAAATTAATGCCCGCCTTAAAGCAATTATTGATAGCCCTCAGAATATCAGCATTTTTTCAATTGATACGAATTTCTGCTATACTTCGTTTAATGAAAGGCATAAAAAAGAGATACTTGATATTTATAAAAATGAGATAAAAATCGGAACTAATTCTCTGGATGTAATTTCCGATCCGAAATTTAAAAAAGATGCAAAACGGAATTTTGAAAGAGCGTTTAACGGTGAGACGGTTATAAAAAAACACGAAATTGACGGAACAGTTTACTATATTTCCGTCAGCCCGATAGTGGGGGAAAAACAGAAAATAACCGGAGTTTCCTGTTTTATGCAGGACATTACAAAACAGGAGCTCTCGGAAAAAGCACTGATCGAATCCGAAAAGAAATTTTCTACTATTATCGAGACGGCGGCTGAAGGCATTCTTATTGCCGATATTCCTGACAAAAAATTTATTTACAGCAACCCGACAATCTGTTCCATGCTCGGTTATTCTGCAGAGGAATTCATGGGAATGACTGTAAACGATATACATCCGGAAGACAACCTGCCGGTTGTTATTTCCTATTTTAAGGCCTGTGCGGCCGGGAAAATAAAAATGGCGGCTGCAGTTCCGCTTTTACGAAAGGACGGAACGATATTTTACGCAAATATAAGCGCTTCGCCTATAATTATAAAAGGCAATGACTGCCTTGTAGGTTTCTTTACGGACATTACGGAACGCAAAATGGCTGTCGATCTTTTGACGATACAGAAAGATTTAAGCGTCGCACTTTCCGGAACAACCGAATTAAAAGAACTTGGCGATATCGTATTGCGGGCCGCGACCAGGCTGGACAGGATCGACGCAGGATCTTTTCATATTCGTAATATGGATACGGGCGAACTTTCTCTGATCTCTCATCTGGGACATCATGGCGAGTTTATTAAAAATATATCTTTTTTTGCTCCGGATTTTTCATTATCCAAATTGGTCGCACAAGGCGAACCGGTCATCAAATCTTACCTGGATTATAATTATCCGGAAGATGATTTTCGGATAAGGGAAGGAGTAAAATTTTCGTATATTATTCCCATCAAACACGAGAACAATGTTGTTGCCGTATTGATTATTGCTTCTTTTACACATTATGAACTTACCGATATGGTTCGCGCAAGCATCTCCGCTATAGCAGGAATAGTCGGAGGTTCTGTAAGCAGGATCCTTTCCGAGTCTGCGACACGCGATCTTAATGCACAGATTAAATCAATAATCGACAGCCCCAGGGATATCATTATTTTCTCTCTTGACAGCAACTATTGTTTCAGTTCGTTTAATCAGGCTTTTAAGAAATGGATTCATGAAATATTAAATATTGAATTGATGGACGGAGTGAATATTCTTGAATTATTTATAACCCCCGAATTAAGAACGCAGGGCAAAAAAGATTTCGACCGAGCTTTGAACGGGGAAAGCTTTTCCAGGGTCGTTAAACTGCGGGAGATACTGTTTGAATTCAGAATCAGCCCGATATTTGATGATAAGAAAAGAATAAGAGGGATTTCATGCTTCGGCCGCGACATAACGGAACAGAAGAATATGGAAGAAAAGCTGCGTCAATCCGAAAAAATGGAAGCTATAGGCCAGCTTGCCGGCGGTATTGCGCATGATTTCAATAACGAACTGTCGATTATCTCCGGTTATGCCGAGCTGCTTCGTGATGAAGTTGAGGCCGGCTCTGAAATGAAAAGCTACATTGACGGTATATTGAACGGAGTCAAACGCTCGGCGAATTTAATATATCAAATGCTTGCGTTTTCAAGGAAAGGCAAATACTTATTAACCACAGTGAATATGCACGAAATCATATCCGAAATAGTTATAATGCTTAAACACAGTATCGACAAACGAATAATAATTCTGCAGGACCTGAAAGCCGATACACCGACAACACAGGGAGACCCTTCGCAGCTTAAGAGCGCCATACTCAACCTCGCTTTAAATGCCCGCGATGCCATGCCGGACGGCGGAGAACTTTTATTTACCACAGATATAACCGAAATAACCGACGAATCTTATAAAAATGCCCCATATTATATTGATCTTGGTAAATATATCAGGATAAGTGTTTCCGATACGGGAATTGGAATGGATAAGAAGACACAGAATCGTCTTTTTGAACCGTTCTTTACAACTAAAGGTAAAGGCAAAGGTACTGGTTTCGGACTGGCCTCTGTTTACGGTACGGTTAAAAATCATAATGGTATGATAAATGTGTACAGCGAGCCGGGTCATGGCTCGATCTTTAAAATATATTTGCCGGCTTGCGGAAAATCACAAACAAGATCAAAAACAAAACCCGGTATTGCGAAGTTCGCTAAAATATCTGCCGGTATATTGCTTGCCGATGATGAAAAAGATTTATGCGTTGTGGGGAAAAAAATTCTGAATAACCTGGGATATAAAGTCAATGTTTGCCATAATGGCAAAGAAGCGGTAAGGTTCTATAAAAAAAACTGGAAAAAAATCGACCTTGTTATACTCGATATGATAATGCCTGTGATGAACGGGAGGGACGCTTTTATTGCCATGAAAAAAATTAATCCCGGCGTGAAAGCGTTGCTGACATCAGGTTACAGTCTTGACGGGGAAGCTCAGGCAATTATCGATAAAGGAGTCATGGGTTTCCTGCAAAAGCCGTTCAAGAAAGATGAGCTTTCCGGGAAAATCATTCGGATATTAAAAAGCACGGACAAAATCAAATTGCCGGCCAAAAAGAAAAGAAAAAAAACTTCCAAGCTGCAAACCTGAAAATAGCTTTACTATTCTTTTAACATTAATATCTTTTGTCTTTGTCGTTTGTAAATATATGTTAGGAAAGCGATTATTTAAAATTAATATGTTCCTATTACTTTGAGAATAATACGCATTTAAGTCATTTTCGGTTTACATTTATATAATAAAAGGAAAATTCAAGATGAAAGGAATAATTCTTGCCGGAGGCGCCGGCACAAGGCTTTATCCGATAACGCATGTAGTGTGCAAGCAGCTTCTGCCCGTATACGATAAACCGATGATATACTATCCGCTTTCGACACTAATGCTTGCGGGTATAAGGGATATTCTCATCATCTCCACACCGGAAGATCTTCCGAAAATAGAGAGTCTTTTAGGCGATGGGAGCGGTTTGGGACTTTCGCTCCATTATAAGGTGCAGGAAGTCCCGCGCGGGCTTGCTGATGCTTTTATCGTAGGGGAGAAATTTGCCGGGAATGATAAAGTGTGCCTTATTCTGGGCGACAATATATTTTACGGCCATGGACTTCCCGAGCTTATGAAGGAGGCGGCATCGCATGAAAAAGGCGCGACGGTTTTCGGATATTACGTAAGCGATCCGGAAAGATACGGAGTTGTCGATTTTGACGCAAAAGGCAGGGTGCTTTCAATCGAAGAAAAGCCGGTGAAGCCGAAATCCAATTACGCAGTTGTCGGTCTTTATTTTTACGATAATACCGTTGTTCAAAAGGCAAAATCCCTTAAGCCTTCCAAAAGAGGAGAGATCGAAATAACCGATCTTAACAATCTGTATTTAAAAGATAACGAGCTTCGCGTAAAATTAATGGGGCGCGGATTCGCCTGGCTCGACACAGGCACACATGCTTCGATGATTGACGCGGCGCTGTATGTGAAGACTGTCGAGGACAGGCAGGGATTGAAGATTTCATGCATTGAAGAGATCGCTTATTCGATGGACTTTATCGATGAAAAGCAGCTTCGTAAAATCGCGGAGCCTCTCCGGAAATCCGGTTACGGCGAATATTTATTGAAAATACTGGAGATAAAGAGATAAAATGCCTTTTGTTTTTAAAGAACTTGAAATAAACGGCCTTGTTTTAATTGAGCCCAGGGTTTTTAACGACGAGAGGGGTTTTTTTCTTGAGTCGTATAAAAGATCTGATTTCGCCGCAAACGGACTGGATTACGATTTTTTACAGGACAATCATTCGCTATCAAAAAAGAACGTGATCCGCGGGCTGCATTACCAGCACGCGCCTAAAGCGCAGGGCAAGCTTGTGCGCGTGATGGCAGGCTCCGTGTGGGACGTTGCCGTGGATATACGGAAAAGCTCGCCTACGTATCTGAAATGGATATCGTTGGAGCTTTCTGGAGAAAATAACAAAATGCTGTTTATTCCTCACGGATTTGCTCACGGATTTCTGACTCTTACCGATAACGTGCATCTTGTCTACAAGTGTACCGAGGAATACGACGC
>CAZVDF010000019.1:0-51834 GCA_964626055.1 uncultured Leptospirales bacterium | reverse complement strand
ATATTAATAATGACTGTGTCTGCACCATGATGACTGCTTTCGCGGATCTGAAAACCGCGCTTGCAGCTATTGAACACGGAGCGTTCCATTATCTCCAAAAACCGTTCGAACCCCTTGAATTATTGAATTTGCTTGAAAAAATATTCGATATCATCCGCCTGCGACAGGAAAAAATCATAGCTGAAGAAGAACTTAAACAGAATGAAAACACAATTCGCAGTCTTTTGGACGCCTACCCATCTGAGGTGATGCTGATTGATATTACGGGGAAGATTATCGCTGCGAACCAGTATGTGGCAAATCTACTTGGCAAAAATGTTGAAAATATACGGGGTATCGATTATTCGGAGCTTACCTCAAAGGAAGTCCATGAGAAAAGAAAAGAAAAATGCATTGAAGTGATCCGAACAGGCGCCTCGGTGCGATTTGAGGAAAACGAGAAAGGGAAAATACTGGATACAATTGTAAGCCCGGTGCTTGAAGAGAACAGAAAAGTCACCAGCCTTGCGATATTCAGCAGAGACATTACCGGGGTTAAGCAGGCAGAGGAAGAAAAAAGAAAGCTGGAGATCAGTCTTGCGCATGCACAGAGAATGGAAGCTATAGGCACTCTGGCCGGAGGCATCGCCCACGACTTTAACAACCTGCTTCAATGCATACACGGATATACTGAAATCCTGCTCATGGAGAAAGCCCGCGAAGATCGCGAACAAAAAATGCTTACCAATGTCAAAGAAGCAGCTCATAGAGCAAGCGAACTTACCGGGCAATTGCTCACATTCAGCAGAAAAATGGATAAAGAATTAAAACCGCTGGATTTGAACTCTGTATTGAACCAGACCAGAGAACTTCTCCACCATACAATTCCAAAAATGATCGACATCGATTTCAGGCTCGGGGAAAATTTAAATCTCGTTAACGCAGACCAGACTCAGATGCAGCAGGTATTGATGAATCTTGTGGTCAATGCAAGAGATGCGATGCCGAACGGCGGAAAAATTATTGTCAACACTACCAATGTTATCCTGGATGAAAATTTTTGCAAAATAATACCTGCATTGGCACCGGGTAATTATGTGCTGTTAAGCGTCAGCGATACAGGCAAAGGGATGGATGCTGAAACCATGAGTCATATCTTCGATCCTTTCTTTACTACAAAAGAACCCGGGAAAGGAACCGGGCTTGGTCTTGCCATAGTGTTCGGTATTGTTAAAAGCCATAGAGGGCATATCACGTGCAACAGCGAACCTGACCAGGGCACCAAATTTGAAATCTATCTTCCGGCGATTCAGAGGAATAAGGATAATATTCCAGTTGATACGGAAGCGGGAAATGAAACGGCGCTGCGTGGAACGGAGACTATCATGGTAGTTGAAGACGAAGAAATGCTCAGAATGCTTGCAACGCATTTTCTTAAGAGTTCCGGCTATACGATAGTGACGGCTGCGAGCGGAGAGGAAGCCCTGGAACTTTATCGCAAGAACAGGCCTCAGATATCCCTGGTAATGCTGGATCTTATCATGCCTGGAATGGGAGGGAACCGCTGCATGAAGGAACTGCTGAAGGATAATCCGAAATTGAAAGTAGTAATTACAAGCGGCTACACCGGGGAGGATTCCATAGAGCTTCTCATGAAGGAAGGAGCCAGAGGATTCGTTAGCAAACCTTATAATATTAATGATATTCTGAAAACAATACGTAACGTAATGGATTCAAATCCTTAGGACCTTTCTTCGCGCCAGACAGGATTCGAACCTGCGACCCACAACTTAGAAGTTTTCAAGAAGCGCTTTTCCTTAAATATCTGTATTGACCTTTTACTTGAAGTCCCCCGCTACTTACGGTCAAAAATGACCTAACGTCTACACCGTCTTTAAAACCATATTTTTCAATTTGACGGATAATCCAATTTTTAAAAGCTGTCTCTACTTCTAACAAACTCCAAAGTTCCCATGCATTTACAGTCTGAATCCCATCTTTATTCTCTATTTTAATTATATTATTATTTATTTCCATAAACACAGATTAATTCTTTTATAGTCTTTTTATTCTATACCTGATAGTAAAAGGGGCTTACGGCGAGCTGTTTGGCAAGTAGAATTTCAAATGCTATGGGGAGAGTTTGTTATCAGGCGATAGATGATTATTATCTGGTTTTATTTGATTCGCTACAGCCCAAGCCATTAAGTACCAGCTGAAGGGCAGATTCCGATATTTGATCTATATTCTCCTTCCTGCTAAAATCGAACCAGTATGTAGTCCATGTCAACATGCCCAATACAAAAAGTGTCGCCCATGAAGGCTTGACTTCGGTGTTTATTTTTCCCTCTAATTTGAGCTGAGTTATTGTATCGCGAAGAAGAAGATAATGCCTTTTCCATTCATGCCGTATTTCATGAAAATATTTATCCTTTATGGTCAGTATGTCATGAATTAGCACCCTTAGTTCAGGATAAAGACATATAATTTTGGTGTAAGCGCGGATCATGAACATTAAACGCTCTAAGGGATCATTATAAGAAATGGCCTTCGTTAGAAAAGGCTTTAAATCTCTCTCCATTGTTTCCTTGTGTACGGCCAAAAGGAGACTGCGTTTACTCCCGAAGTAATGGTAGAGCGTAGGCCTGGTGAGTTTTGCAGCAGCACAAATATCAGTTGTCGAAGCAGCGCCGGAGCTTCCCTTTTTGAAAAGAAGCTGCAATGTCATGTTTATGATTTTTTTCTTATTTTTCTGAGCTCTTATTTTCCTTTTGCTGATGACCATATTACCTTTTTGTAATGGAATTCTTTCATACGAAGCGCATATATTTTAAATACATACGCGTATTGTATGCAGACGATTGGATTCTTTGTCAACTTTCTTTAGTTTTTTAATTTTTTTTTATAAAAAAAATTACTTGACAACACTGTAAACTTTTAAAAATGAATAAACATATAAAAGTTTACAGTGTTGTATACAAAAAACGTTTTACTGAAAATATTTAAAAGGAGCTATTTATGGCTGTATTTTATCGGAGATTACCTAAGCTTCAATATCTTAACCCGAAGACTATTGAGGAAGCTTTAAAAATGCTCGAGGAGCACAAAGGGGACTCAAAACTCCTTGCCGGAGGTACAGATCTGATACCCAGTCTGAAACGACGGTTAATTAATGTACCCGGCTATATAATAGATATCAAAGCCATACCCGGTCTGGACGCAATATCGTACGATAAAAAATCCGGGTTGAAAATCGGTCCTCTGGCCACTATCGCAGCCATAGCGCAGTCTTCCGCAGTTGCGGAAAAATTCCCGTGTCTTGCACAGTCGGCGTTAACAATGGCCTCTCCGCAGGTTCGTAACCGCGGGACATTTGCGGGAAATATATGCAATGCTGTTCCGTCCGCAGACTCCGCGCCGTCGCTTATTGCCCTATCGGCAACTGTGAAAATCAAAGGAATAAATGGAGAAAGGACACTGCCAATAGAGCAATTCTTTACAGGCCCCAAAAAAACAGTGCTTAAAGAAAATGAAATGTTAATCGAAATATCGGTTCCTCATCCGTCGCCCGGGAGTAAGAGCGTTTACCTGAAGCTCTCTCCACGGCATTCCATGGACCTTGCAACAGTAGGCGTGGCTGCCAGCGGGAAATGCGAAGACGGAGTTTGCAGGGAAATTAAAATCGCTCTCGGGGCAGTTGCGCCGACTCCTTTACGGGCGCCTGTATCTGAAAGTATTCTTCAGGGTAAACGAATAACTCCTGAAGTTATTGAAGAGGCATCGCTTAATGCCGTAACACAGTGCAGTCCTATTGACGATCACAGGGCATCGCAGGAATACAGATGTGATATGGTTAATGTTATGACGAGACGAGCGCTCACTCAAATTTTATTAGGATAGGAGAACATAATAATGGAAAAAATACATTTGAATATAAATGGCAAGGACTATGACCTCCAGGTCAAGCCTTCTGCGACACTATTAGACGTTATCAGGGAAGAAGCCGGATTGACAGGGACAAAGGAAGGATGCGGTGTCGGCGAGTGCGGCGCATGCACTGTTATAATGGACGGTAAAGCTATCAATTCATGTATTATGCTCGCAGTAGAAGCAAATAACAAAAACATCACTACAATCGAAGGTCTGGTACAGGGAGACAAGCTTCATCCGATTCAAGAAGCTTTCATGGAAGTCGGCGGACTTCAGTGCGGTTTTTGTACACCGGGTATGATTCTGTCTGCGAAAGTACTTCTAGACGCAAATAAAAACCCGAATGACGAACAGATACGCAAGGGGCTGGAAGGCAACTTCTGCCGCTGTACCGGATATACAAAGATTATCGAGTCGGTCAAAGTCGCGGCTCAAAAGATGAGGGGGTAAACAAAATGAAAGATTCCAACGATTTCAGTGTTATAGGCAAACGCGTACCGAGAATTGACAGTAAAGAAAAAGTACTGGGCGAGGCAAAATATGCGGCAGATTATTCCATGCCCGGCATGCTCTGGTGCAAGATTGTCCGGTCGCCATTCGCTCACGCCAGGATTCTCAACATTGACGCTAGCCGCGCAGAAAAGCTTCCCGGCGTAAAAGCAGTAATCACAGGGAAAGACTTCGGCGGCTGGAAATGGGGCTTTATGGCAAATACCAGGGATGAATCTCCTCTCGCGGCAAAGAAGGTACGTTACCTTTACGAAGGAGTTGCGGCTGTCGCGGCAATTGACGAGGATATCGCGGAAGAAGCGTGCGAGCTTATCAAAGTTGATTATGAAGAACTGCCGGGCGTGTTCGACCCGGAAGAAGCAATGAAAGAAGGCGCGCCCGTAATACATGACTACAGGCCAAATAATGTGAGTGTTGAATATCACTGGAACTTCGGCGACGTGGATAAGGCGTTTAGCGAGTCTTACCTCGTTACTGAGGACAAGTTCCAAACAGGCAAATGCATAGTAGGTTTTCTAGAGCCCCCGGCATCCGTCGCCTATTGGGACCCATCCGGTTATATTACAGTATGGCCTGCAAAACAAAGCCCGTATTTCCATTACCGTCATCTGGCTGCGTGTTTCAATCTGCCGCTCAACAGGGTAAGAGTAATTCAACCGTTTATAGGCGGAGGATTCGGCGGTACAAAAAATGACTCTCTTGCCGGTGATTTTTGTTCGGTTCTTTTCTCCAAGATGACAGGAAAGCCGGTCAAGTTCGTTTACACCCAGGAAGAAGTGCTAAACACATGCCGGAGGAGACACAATATGATAGTGTATAACAAGATGGGCATGACCAAAGACGGGCTTCTTACGGCTGTGCATAGCCGTGTTGTAGCAAACGGGGGCGCTTATACTGCAATAAGCCCGCTTACCATGTATCTTGTAGGTTTTGCCACAACGCTCCCATACAAACTCCCAAATTATAAGTTCGATGCCTACCGGGTATTTACAAATAATCCGATCTCGGCAGCCATGAGGGGACACGGCATCACTCATACCCGTTTTGCCTGCGAGACCCAGATGGAGATGATGGCAGAAAAGCTGGGAATTGACCCTGTAGAAATAAGAATGCGCAATGCTATCGATAATCCCAAGCGGGGAGAGATCTATAGAACTATTAACGGCGTTACGTTAAAGACATGCGGGCTTAAAGAGGCAATACAAGCAGCTGTTAAAGATCCCCTATGGGCTGAAAAAGATAAAAAGCCGAAAAAGAATGGCCCCATATCTTATGGAGTCGGCATGTCGGGTACGTCATACCTGGGAGGAGCGCGCCAGTTGGGTCATCAATCCTGCGGCGCAATTGTCAGGATATGCGAGGACGGCTCGGTCAACTACCTTACCGGAGCCACAGACTGCGGTCAGGGATCGGATACTGCGCTTTCGATGATAGTTGCGGAAGCGCTTGGAGTCCGGTATGAGGATGTTGATATAAAACGAGTTGACAGTGCATATACCCCGGTTGATCCGGGAAGCTACGGCAGCAGAGTAGCCATTCTGGCCGGCTTGGCCGCAAAAAACGCGGCTTTGGATGCGAAGAATCAACTGCTTGAGGCTGCTGCTAAAGCATGGAATGCAAAAAAAGAAGGCATTGAAATAAAAAATTCAATATGTTTTATTAAAGAAAAACCCGACGTACAAATGCCTTTTACAAAGCTCGCCAGGATTGCAAGCTATGAAGGCCCAGGAGCAGTCATTATAGGCAGAGGTTACTCAGTATACGGTATTGAGCCGCTTGACTTCAACACCGGCACAGGCAACGGAGGGGTATCATACAGCTTTACTGCACAGACAGTCGGTCTCGGCGTAGACATGGAAACAGGTAAAATCGATGTAAACGACTTCACAATAGCGCACGACTGCGGAAGGCCTTTGGATCCGATCACTGTTGAGGCACAGAATGAGGGAGGAGCAATTCAGGGAATGGGACAGGCTATCTATGAGCAGTTTATAATGGATAAAGGCAGAACACTGAACGATTCGTTTCTTGATTACAAGATGCCGCGTTCGACCGACGTACCTAATATAAGGGTAATCGATATCATAACTGATGACCCGGATGGCATTTACGGCGCCAAAGAAACATCGGAAGGGAGTCATGTAAGCGCACCGCCTGCGGTGATTAACGCCATACATGACGCAACCGGCATCTGGTTCAAGGAGCAGCCGGTAACACCGGAAAAGATAGTAAAAGCCCTTAAAGAAAAAGGGAAATGGCTCAGGTGAGGTAGATATTAACATCCGGAGTAAAAATTCAAAGCTCAAAGCTTTATTCCGGATGCCCTTAATCTGGAGGGTTAATGTGGTAACCAATATCATTTATTCTACACGTGACCATAAATTTATACTTAAAGATTGGCTGGATACACAAAAAATACTCAATTTCCCGAAATTCAAAGATTATGACATCGATGACTTCGATCCTGTACTGGACGAAGCCCTGCGATTTGTTAAAGGAGTTTTCCCCCAGGTTATTGAGGATGGAGAAAAGATCGGTCCTAAGTTTGCGGATAAAAAAGTATATCTTCCACAGTCCTGGCACGAAGCTTATTGGAAGACAATCGAAAGCGGCTGGGGCCCATTTGATCCGGAAGGTGAAGGTGTGCTGCCGACAGTCGTCAATGTCGCATGGTGGGAATATTTTCATGCAGCATATCATCCGTTTTTCATGACGAGTACTCCCACCACCCAGGGAAATGCCGAGGTAATTGAAGCTTTTGCCAGATCCATCGATAAAGACGTATTCCTGCCCAAAATGTTTAGCGGCCAATGGGCCGGCACTATGTGTATTTCCGAGCCGGATGCCGGAAGCGATGTCGGCGATTCCATAACCAGGGCAGTACCGGCCGGGGATGAAGACCCGAAAGTCTATAAAATAACCGGCACAAAGAGTTTTATTACCAGCGGCGACCAGGATATAACTGAAAACATAATTCATCTGACGCTTGCCCGGGTGGCAGGGGCGGCACCGGGAACAAAGGGGCTTTCGTTGTTTATAGTTCCCAAGTTCTGGGTAAACAAAGACGGGAGCCTTGCACCCAACGATGTTAATACCGTTGGGATAGAGCACAAGCTGGGCTATAAAGGGTCCCCTACATGCATGTTGAGCTTTGGTGATGAAAACAATTGCCGCGGAATTCTGCTGGGTAATCCTCCCGATGAAAACGGTGAGGGTGAAGGCATGGCCCAGATGTTTAAAATGATGAACGGCAAAAGATTTGAGATGGGCATAAATGCTGCCGGAGTCGGCCGCCTTGCCTATAATTACGCTGTAGATTATGCCAGGGTCAGAGTCCAGGGAAGAGCTTTTACAAACCCCAGGGGTGACAGAGTGCGGTTAATAGAGCATGAAGATGTCAGAAGAATGCTATTGGACGTCAGGGCTGTTACAGAAGCTATTCAGGCTATGGTCTTTATGACTGCCTATTATAGAGATCTTGCTGCATTTAGCGACGATACAGAGGAACGCAAAATGGCTGCAAGACGGGTGGAAATGCTGACTCCTTTGGTCAAGGGTTATTGCGGTGACTTTGTGTGGCCGGTAATGTTCGAGGCCTCGCAGATATTGGGTGGATACGGCTTCTCGGAAGACTATCCGATTTCAAGATTAGCCAGAGACAGCAAGTTTTTCGCGTTAGGCGAAGGTACCAGCTTTATGCATTCCATCGATTTGATCGGAAGAAAATGGAACCTGGAAAAGGGCAAGGTCTATAAAGAATGGTACGACGAGATGGTCGATTATATCGATAACAATCAGGATACTCCTGAACTGGAAAAGGAATTCGCCATATTGAAGGATGCCTTAGGAGGCTACAACGAAATATACGAAACCGTGAACCGGTATCTCGAAAGGAATAAACGACTGGTACCGCTTTACTCTACCCGCGTGATGTACAGCAGCGCAATATTGTATGCCGGGATGCTGCTGCTTGATATGGCTAAAGTCGCACAAAAGAAAATCGCGGAATTCGGTAAAGATCACAGGGATTATAAATTCTATGTGGGAAAAGTTTTGATTGCGCGGTATTATGTTAAAAACAATATTCCGCAAATCAAGTGCATCGAAACTCAAATAAAGGAAGCTGATACATCGGCTATTGAATTTCCAGAAGATGCATTCTAATCCTGAAAAATTTTCATTTTCAGAACTAGTTATTAAGGAACAGGACGTGTATCCAAGCGAGAAAAACAATAATCTATTGAAATAAGCATAATTTTGGAATAAAGATCGCGGCAGAAGAAAAATAAAAAATAGTTAGGAGAGAGTAAATGTCAGCCTTTAGTCTCAAGGAACTGCATCGATACGAAATAGGAACCTGGGCCGATATCATTTACAGAAATGCCCTATTATACTCTGACAAAGAAGCTTTTATTTGCGGGAGTGAGCGGATTACCTTTTCGCAATTCAATCGCAGAGTGAACTGCCTGATCCATGCACTCCACTCGATGGGGATTGAGAAAGGAGATGGAATCGGCATTCTGGCCTGGAATTGTCTCGAATGCACCGATATCGCAGGTGCTGCGATGAAAGGCGGATTTATAGCCTCTCCTTTGAATCCCAGGCTAAGCGAGGAGGAACTCCGTTACATTATCAATTATTCCGATGTAAAGGTTCTTTTTGTTGGGCCTGAGTTAGTGTCCATAGTCGATCGGTTGCGGCCGCATCTCTGCCATGTGGTCCATTTCGTCTCAATTGAGAAGGAGGCTCCGGGGATGACATTTTTTAGAGGACTTCTCGCCAGATACCCGGATACCGAACCGGATGTGTTTGTCCGGGAAGATGATCACTTTATCACCTTTTATACGAGCGGTACAACAGGAGTTCCGAGAGGGTCACTTTACACCCATAGGGCAAAGGTGGAGAATGCGAAGACGAAGGCCCTTCTTCTTGGCCTGCAATCCGATGATAAGCACTTGATGATTATGCCGTTTTTCCACATCGGAGGATGGTCGCATGCCTGGGCCTTCTTCCCTGTCGCCGCGAGCAATTTCATCATGACCCAGCGGTCCTATGATCCGGCTGCCACATTGAAAATGCTACAGGATGAGAAAATTACCGATACTCATATTGTGCCGACCCACCTCGTAGGCATGCTAAACTTACCTAATACCACCAAATATGATCTGACCAGCGTAAAGCGGGTTCTTTACGGAGCGTCACCGATGCCGGTCGAATTGTTGAAAAAAGGAATCGACAGATTCGGGCAGGTTTTCATCCAGGCCTACGGCATGACGGAGACCGGACCGGACGTCACATTCCTCCCAAAGGCTTCCCATACCCTTAGCGGCAAATCGCCCGAGGAACTCAAAGTGCTCTCTTCCTGCGGGCAGCCGTGGCCGGGCGTTCACGTGAAGATTGTCGATGAAGATCGCAACGAGCTTCCCTCTGGTTCTGTCGGTGAGATCGCGGTGAAAGGCAAATCGATTATGGAGGGTTACCGGCAGATGCCGGAGGAAACGGCCAATACCATCGTAAACGGCTGGGTTCACACTGGAGACATGGGCTATTACGACGAAAAGGGCTTTATATACATCGTCGACAGGAAAAAGGACATGATCATTACAGGAGGTGAGAACATATACCCACGTGAGGTTGAGGAAGTCCTCTACCGGCACCCGGATGTATTGGAGTGCGCGGTTATCGGTGTTCCCGACAATAAATGGGTAGAGCGGGTTCATGCCCTGATAGTGTTGAAAGAAGGCTGCGAAAAATCCCCGGCCGGGATCACTGCTTTTTGCAAGCAGCACCTCGCCGGATACAAAACACCGAGATCCATTGAGTTTGTCGGCGAGTTGCCCAAAAACCCCCAGGGAAAGATCTTAAAGAGGGAACTGAAAGACAGATATCAAAACGCATGTCAGTGAGACATTACCGATTCCAGGGAGGATAATGTGCGCATCCTGATAAAGACTATGATTAACATTCCAGAAATTCCGACCGAGATGGAAATAGAATCGGGCAAACTGCGCGATGCAGTCGACAGACTTTTCAAAACAACACATTTTTTCAAGGAGCTTGTAGATCAGAAAACCGGTGAATTAGACATTGACCAGCATATTAAAATTTTTTTGAACGATATCATATATCATAATCTGCCGGACGGCCTCGAAACAGAACTCCATGACGGTGACACTTTGACCTTGAATTTGATATTGTTAGGGGGCGGGTAGCGGCAGCTAAATTTAACTCCTCATTTTGTGGAGGCAGTATTTTCGACGCATTTTCCTTCCTTCGAAAATAGTTATCTCATACTATTTTCTCATTCTCGTATTTGGAAAAGCGCCGATTCTTATAGTTGCTTTCGATTTTTTGCCAAAAACCCTGTATAACATAAGGGTTTTAGCCTTCGCGCCAGACAGGATTCGAACCTGTGACCCACAACTTAGAAGGCTGTTGCTCTATCCAGCTGAGCTACTGGCGCAATAATATTTCTATTCGGGGCGAGAGGATTTGAACCTCCGACTCTCTGGTCCCAAACCAGATGCGCTACCGGGCTGCGCCACGCCCCGTTCAGAAAGTGAAAAATACATACCGGCCTGTTCTGAGTCAATAAAAAAATAACACAACTCTATTGAAAAAATTACAGATTATATCTATTTGTAGAACAGTATTAATTATTTTCTATTCCGAAACTGAGTAAAAAATGTCCTGTTTTACGCCGTTCCAGCAACATCCTATCGCTTGCTCCATTGATATTATTAAATACTGTTCTATACAGACTAACAATTGATTTAAATGAAATCTAATTCAACGTATTAAATAATTCTACCGCGGAATTGCTCTGATCATCAATCAGATTTTTTAAATCCTTCAAAAATATTAAAAATCTTTCCCTGGAAATCCTTTTAATTTCCTTCATGTCCTTTGAACTTCTCAGCTTTACTTCTATCTCTTTATTAGTGTAGTAGCTTTTCCCGATAGTGACCCTTACCGGTATTCCTATGAGATCCGCGTCCGCGAACTTAAATCCCGGACTCGCTTTTCTGTCATCGAAGAGTACTTCAAGTCCTGAATTAACGATATCCGAGTATATTTCATCGGCCGCTCGCATCTCTTCATCGGTTTTCGTCAGCCCGACAAGATGAATATGGAAAGGAGCAATGCTTAAAGGCCAGATGATTCCCTTATCATCGTAATTCTGTTCTATTACAGCCGCAATTGTCCTGTTAACTCCGATGCCGTAGCATCCCATTATCGGCTGGATTTCCTTACTATTCTCATTCAGAACTGCTACGTTCATTGATTTTGTATACTTGTATCCAAGCTTAAAAATATGCCCTACCTCGATTCCGCGTCTTACTATCATAGGTTTGCCGCATTTAGGGCACATGTCTCCTTCCACAGCAGTGGTAATGTCCGATTCATCTTTAATTACAAAATCTATTCCCGGATTAACGTTTTTAAAATGTCTGTCCTTTTGATTTGCACCGGTAATACCATTCACAATATTATTGACGGAAATATCGAATACTGTTCTTACTTTAAAATCATTTACCGGACCGGCAAATCCGACAGGCGCGGACGTTACCTCTACAACAACACTGTCCGGTGCCAGAACGAGTTCTAACGCACCAAGGTGATTTTTAAGCTTAAGCTCATTTATCTCCCTGCCTCCCGGAACAACCGCCATTACAGGCTTGTTGTCTGCGAGATATATAATGCTTTTTAAGAATTTATCAGCAGAACACTTAAAAAATTCGGCCAGGTCAATTATCGTTTTTACATCCGGCGTATCGACTGTTTCGATCTTCTGCGGCTTTTCTTTTTCTGACGGAACGCGCCCGTACTCCGCTCTTTCCTGGTTCGCCTTGTAATCGCACGCTTTGCATATCAGGAGCGCTTCTTCACCTACTTCGGAAGCGACCATGAACTCCTCGGAATTGCTGCCTCCCATGCTTCCTGTATCCGCCTGAACAGGGATGGTTTCAAGGCCGCACCTTTCGAATATGCGCCTGTAGGTTTTTCTCATTGTCTGATATGATTTTTCAAGTCCGGCTTCGTCTATGTCGAATGAGTAAGCGTCCTTCATTATAAACTCTTTGCTTCTCATTACTCCGAAGCGGGGCCTTATTTCATCGCGGAATTTAGTGTTGATCTGATAGACGTTCAGCGGCAAATCACGGTATGATGATATGAGAGAACGCACTGCTGAAGTAAAAGCTTCTTCATGGGTTGGGGCCAGAGCGTATTCAAGGTTGTTCCTGTCCTTTATCCTGATCATCTCCGGACCCATAGTATCCCACCTGCCCGACTCCTTCCATAGGTCGGCGCTGGTAAGTTCCGGCATTAGAAACTCGAGGGCCCCTGCCCTGTCCATTTCCTCTCTGACAATATTTATTATCTTCTTTAAAACCCGGAAGCCCAGCGGCAGATAAATGTACATACCGGCCGATTCTTTTCTGATCAAACCGGCGCGCATCATGAGTTTATGGCTGACTACAACAGCGTCTGAAGGATCTTCCTTCATTGTAGGAAGAATAAACCTGGATATTCTCATTTTAAAACCTGTATTAATACGGATATGAGTGAGGCGGGCTATACACCCGCCTCAATGCAATTAATAAACTTTGCTATTTTAGAGTCAATTTATTTTTACCATTTGCCGGTTCTGTTAATAGCAGGTTTAGGAAGTCCCTCAAGCTCGCGCATTGCGTTATCGACTTCTTCCTGCGACATTTCGTGATCGTCAAGCTGACCAGACATATACTTTTCGTATCCGGCAAGGTCAAGAAGGCCGTGTCCGCTCAGATTGAAAATAATCACTTTTTCCTTTCCTTCTTCTTTTGCTTCCTTTGCTTTTCTTATGACAGCCGCGACAGCATGGCTGGTTTCCGGTGCTACAATAATTCCTTCGGAACGGGCAAAAGTAAGAGCAGCTTCAAAGCATTCAAGCTGCGGTATTGCCATCGGTGTCATTAATCCTTCCACAACGGCCTGTGAAACAAGAGGCGCCATACCGTGGTAACGCAATCCGCCGGCATGTATCGGCTCGGGTATAAAGCTGTGACCGAGTGAATACATAGGCAAAAGCGGGGTCATCTTCGCAACATCGCCGTGATCATATACGAACTTGGTACGGGTCAGGGTTGGACATGAAGTAGGCTCTACAGGTATGATCTCAATATTTGCGCCATGGATCTTGTCATTGGCAAACGGGAATGAAAGTCCTGCGAAATTGCTGCCGCCGCCCGCGCAGCCAATCACAATGTCCGGTTTCTTCTCGCCGAACAGCTTAAGCTGCTTCTGCGCTTCAAGTCCGATGATAGTCTGATGGAGCATAACATGGTTGAGCACGCTGCCCAGTGAATATCTCGTCTGCCCGGAAACATCGGTAACAGCAGCCTCGACGGCTTCGCTGATCGCTATTCCGAGACTTCCGGGAGTGGTCGGATCTTTTGCAAGGATATCCCGTCCGGCCTGTGTCTCCATGCTCGGGCTCGGGATGCATTTCCCTCCCCAGACCTGCATCATCATTTTTCTATATGGTTTTTGCTCATAGCTTATGCGCACCATAAACACTTTACATTCAAGACCTACTAACGAACAGGCAAACGACAATGCGCTTCCCCACTGTCCGGCGCCTGTCTCCGTTGTAAGCTTTTTAATGCCGAATTCTTTATTATACCACGCCTGTGCGACGGCTGTATTGGGTTTATGGCTCCCGGCAGGCGACAGACTTTCGTTCTTAAAATAAATTCTGGCCGGAGTTCCAAGGGCTTTTTCAAAATGAATTGCTCTTTGCAGGGGAGACGGCCTCCATCTGTACAGAAGCTCAAGTATGCCTCCGGGAATATCGATCCATCTTTCCCGGCTTACTTCCTGCTCAATCAAATTCATCGGAAAAACAGGGGCAAGCTGATCGGGGCTTACCGGATTCCCGTCCGGACCTAAAGGCGGTTGCATCGGGCTGGGAAGATCCGCTGCAAGGTTATACCACCTGCGTGGAATTTCATCCTCGCTTAAAAATATTTTAGTGGCTGTATTAAATGCTTTTTTTGCATTAGCCGCAATTTTAACTTTAGCCTTTGTTTTTACCTTTTGTTTTGCTTTCGTCTTCGGTTTCACACCGGATTTCACTTTTGTTTTTTTACTTGTTTTGGCTGCCATGGTAATCCCCTTATTAATTTTATTCAAATATGCAAATATTATGACTTTATTTTTACTTCTTTGCAGAATATTTTTTTAATACGCCTTTCAGAGCCGACGCAATTTTGCAATAACTGGAAAAAATCCAAATTCAAAATTAATGATTATTTGAAACCCTGCTGTAAACATTAATCATGTGTTTGAATGCGGAAGATTTCTTTTTAAGTTCCTTTGAGCCGCGCGTGATTTTGCAAAGGCTCAATCCCAGTTTATTGGCAATTTTTCTCTGGCTTAGCCCGCTATTCAGCAGTTTAACCAGCTCCCAGCGGGAAGAAATTTCCTCAACTTCGTTTTTGGTTAAAAGACTTAAAAGAAATTTTTCTATTATTTTTTTATCTTTTGTTATTGCCAGAACTCGCGCTATTTCATTTATTTTCTTCATAGAAGTATTATATTCTTAAATATTATTCAATTCTATTTATAGATACATAAAATCTTACCAAATATTGTCAAGTTTTTAATTTGTTCATTGTGAACAAAGAAATTGTTGATTTTTTACGATCTTTATATTTATTTAATCAAGGTTTCACTTACTAACTGTATATTTATCAGAGAAAGGAAAGACGATGATCACCAACATACGAAACAAACAGTCAAAAGCATCTCCAAAAGAAATTTTCGGGTGGTGCATGTTCGATTTTGCGAATTCTTCCTACACTACAATAATAATTACCGCCGTATTTAATGCCTACTTTGTCAGCATTGTAGTATCGGAAAATTTATTCGGGAAAGGATACGGCGAATTTTTATGGGGAAGCGTGGCTATACCGATCTCGTATTTTCTGGTCATTATTACCGCACCCGTACTCGGCGCGCTGGCGGACTTTTCCGGATCCAAAAAGAAATTTCTGTTCGGTTCTTACCTTATTTGCATAATTTTCACCGCACTTCTTTTTCTCATTAAAGAAGGCGATATTGCAGAAGGGATATTATTCATAGTAATATCGAACTTCGGTTATGCTTCCGGAGAAAATTTTGCTTCAGCATTTCTTCCCGAGCTTGCCCACAGGGAAGAAATGGGCAAACTTTCGGGTTATGCCTGGTCATTCGGCTACTGGGGCGGACTGATATCACTCGCCTGCTGTCTGGGAATAATAATATTAATGACCGGCTTTCAGGATAAAACACTGCCAATGAGGCTTTCATGCCTTGTAGCGGCAGCATTTTTCGGATTAAGCGCAATCCCGACTTTTTTATGGCTTAAAGAACGAAAAAGCACAGAAAAAATGCCCTATGGCCACAATTACTGGACAATCGGCTTTAAACGTTTATTTGATACTTATAAAAGCGTTAAAGAGTTTAAGGAGCTTATCAAATTTTTAATAATTTTTTTAATATTCAATTCCGGCGTAATGGTTGTAATTTCATTTGCTTCTATTTATGCAGTGAATGTTCTGGATTTTTCAATGCAGGAAAATATTATACTAATAATTGTGGTTAATGTTACAGCTTCCATAGGGGCATTTATATTCGGGTTCATCCAGGATAAAATAGGCTCAAAAAAAACAATTATTGTTACGCTTGTATTATGGATAATTACGGTAACGTGGGCATATTTCTCATATTCGAAAAGCAGCTTCTGGATGCTTGCAAACATCGCCGGTCTCGCGCTTGGCTCAACGCAGAGCGCTTCAAGGGCGATGGTCGGCATGTTATCGCCAGAATCCAAATCCGGCGAATTTTTCGGCTTCTGGGGGCTTGCGGGAAAAGTCGGCGCGATCATAGGCCCCATGACATTCGGTCTCTTTACGCTTCTCTCCGGCGGCGACCGGCGCATAGCTATACTCTCAACAGCCGGATTTTTTATAACAGGCATAATCGGCATGTTCTTCTGCGATGAAGGCGACGGCATAAAAGCGGCCAAGCTGTATGAATGGAGCCGCGAAAATCCTGAAGTGCATTGATGTTAATCTTAACAAAGAGTATAGCTTTTTTAGCTGATTTTTTTGTTGCTTTTTAATAAAAGCCATCTCAAAATCATTTTTCATTTGAATCAGTGATTTTTAAGATGGCTTCCAGTTAAAAAGTTTTATGCATCTTAAAGTATTTTTAACAATTTAAAACTATAAGGAGACTAAATATGAAAATCAAATTCGTTATTTTCCTGAGTATAATAACTTTAATCTTACTATCAGCTTCGTCATCATTATACGCCTTCGGGATCGGCGTATACGGAACGGCAAGCAAAGCTAACTATGTTTGGACATATCATGAAAGCGACATCCCTGATTTTGATGTCGACTCCAAGGTCACGAAAATGGGGGCAGGATTCGTACTTGATACCTGCCTTGCTATGGACAAGCTTTTCAACTATCGCCTTAACATTGGTTTTACAAAGATGAATATCGACAATGAAAAGCACTCTGTAATAACATCCGATATCAAAGCTAATGAATATCATTTATATAATACATTTGGTTTTGGTATATTCAGAAGCGAAATTATGAGAGTCTGGCTTGGCCCGCAGATCGGATTTGGTTATATTAATGGGGAATACGATGCGGCGACTCCATCGGATAAAGATAACAATTTTTTCACTTTCTTCTTTGCAGGCGCCCTCGTCGCCGGCCTTAATTTTAATATAGAAGATATTATCACCTTAGGTCTTGACGGAGGATATAGAATCAGCAGACACGCCGGAACCGCAGATACTCTCAGCTCACTTAACTCCGTAGGTATTACAGGCACTGGCAAAGAATGGTTTGCGAATTTAAGCATTATTTTCAGAATAAATGATATATTCTAAAAGTATCTCTAATTAATCTTCCCCCCGAAAGCCCTTCTTAAAAGCGGATACCTGAGTTCAATCGCGCTCTCAGGACACATCTCCTGGCAGCAGTAGCATCTTATGCAAGTTTTGTAATTATGAACCGGAGGGATATTCCTGCTGCCTTTTTGCCAGTCGACCGATTTCGGACTTGTAGGGCACATATTAACACATACACCGCATTTAACGCACTTTTCATGTATAATATATGGCTTCGGTACAAAGTGATTGCCGAGAAATCGCATTATACCTTTTTCTTTATAAGCCTTTAAAGGGAGCCTGTTAATTTTAAAATCAAATTGTTTAAAATTGCCGGGATCGTCGCCAAAAAGCTCTATCTCGTCTTCGATGTAGGTCCCGGCGCCGGATTCGTGTCCGTACTTTATTGTAGGAACAAATTCCGGATCCAGATCGATCATCCTGCATACGGTAGCGTCAATTGCAACGGGATCGCTTGAAAAAAGAAGCATGTTCATTTTTCTGGGCGTCCCTCCCCTGGGGCCGTTACCTTCCATTGCATATATGCCGTCCATTACATATAATGCCGGATGAATAAAATTGTTTAAATCTACCAGCATTCTGGCAAATTTTTCGGAATCCGGCAGCTTAACATGATACTCGCCCTTTTTTAATCCTGGAATGCAGCCGAACTGATTTTTAACGCAGCCTGTAAATTTTTCAAATGCGTGTGTTTTAAGTTTGGGAATGCTGATTATAATTTCATTGTCGATAACAGCCTTTGCGATCACGAATTTTTTATTTTGCATTCCTTTTTCGTGAAATACATCGACAGCGGTTTTAAAATCCGCCATCGGAATGCCGAGCTCATCCGCGGCTTTTAACATACCGGATTTGGCGGCTGCCGCGGCGGTATTACCGAAAGCAGGCGAGTCTCCCCAGCTTACGACTGCGCCTTCTTCTATAAATATTTCTGCGACTGCTTTGAATACCGAAGGATGGGTCGTGACGCATTTTTCAGGCGGTTCAGATGCGAGCAGGTTTACTTTTAAAAGCGTCTTTTGACCTTTCCCCGCGAACCTGCCTGCGGCGCCGATCAGGTCTATGCCTTTCTGTACAGCTTTTCTTACTTCAGAATAATCATAACTTTCGCAGCGAACGATCGCTACCTTTGACATTATTTTAAATTATATTTTTTTAATATTTTTTTTCCGTCATTATCGGATAATGATTTCATATACAATTTCCAGCCAGGGCACCAATTAATGTGCCATCTCCATATCCTGCCCAGCATTGATCTCGGTTTATTATCATATTTTGCCCTAAAGGGACAACTTGCGCATTTAATCACTGACATTTACTATTCCCCAAATTAAATTATAATATCTTCAAATATTTCTCCAGCTCGAACTGGCTGATATGGGACATATAATCTGCCCATTCTATTTTTTTATTCTCTATTAACTTTTCAAATATATGATCACCAAGCGCGTCCCTCACAAGCTGGCTGTTTTCTGTCTCTTTGATCGCTTCACCAAGGTTCTCCGGCAGAGAAATTATGCCTCTTTTTCTGCGTTCATTCGGCGACATTTCAAATATATCATCCTCGATAGGATCGGGCAGTTCGTAATTTTCCTGTATTCCTTTTAAACCCGCAGCCAGCATAACGGAAAACGCCAGATAAGGATTGCATGCCGGGTCCGGGCACCGGAATTCAACGCGCGTGGCTTTTTCTTTCCCTGGCTTGTACATAGGCACCCGGATAAGCGCGGACCGGTTTGTCTGCGCCCACGAAATATAAACGGGAGCTTCATAACCCGGGACGAGCCTCTTGTACGAATTCACCCACTGTGCCACGACAAGACATATCTCGCGCGCATGCTTTAAAAGACCCGCGATATATGACTTTCCTCTCTTTGACAGATGATATTTATCCTTTGGATTAAAAAATATATTCACCTCATCTTCAAAAAGAGATTGATGCGTATGCATCCCGTTCCCGTTCTCGCCAAAAAGCGGCTTGGGCATAAAGGTTGCATATATTCCGTATTTCAAAGCGATCTCCTTGACCGTAAGACGATAAGTCATCGCGGCATCGGCCATTGTAAGCGCGTCCATGTAACGAAGATCGATCTCATGCTGACTCGGAGCCACTTCATGGTGACTGTATTCAACGCTTATTCCCATTTTCTCAAGCGCAAGGATCGTGTCTCTTCTAAGATCGCTGGCTACGTCAAGAGGAGTCAGATCAAAATATCCGCCCGAATCAAGTATCAGTGGAGGATTTTCCGAACTCCTGAAATAAAAATATTCAAGCTCAGGCCCGACGTAAAACGTTAAGCCTATATCCGCTGCTTTTTTTAAATTCTTTTTCAATATATATCTCGGATCGCCTTCGAAGGGTTTTCCGTTCGGCTTTTGAATGTCGCAAAACATACGCGCGACATTGATCCCGTCATCGGTTGAACGCCACGGCAGCAAAACAAAGGTGCCGGGATCAGGCACCGCGATCATATCGCTTTCGTGAACTCTCGCAAAGCCTTCGATAGCCGATCCGTCGAAGCCTATTCCTTCGTGCAAAGCTTCTTCAAGCTCATCCGGCATAATAGCAAAGCTTTTTAAAAAACCCAGGACGTCGGTAAACCAGAGCCTTATAAATTTTACATTTCTGTCGTGCACAGTTTTTAAAACATATTCCTTATCCATCGCCGGCATATATTCTCCTTAAATATTCAGGTTGAATGACTATCTCTATTTTTTCTTGTTGCAAATTAATTATCAATATCTTTTTTATTTAAATTGAATTTATTTATTATCACATCATAGCAGTTCTGATATTTTATGAATACTCAGGCAATAATAGAAATAATAAAACGAAATAATCTTCACCCTAATAAAAAACTGGGACAGAATTTTTTATGTAACGACGGTATTTTAAAAAGAATTACCGAAGTTTCGGATGTGAATATAAACGATAATATTCTGGAAATCGGCCCGGGACTCGGCGATCTGACCGCAATGCTAGCCGAAAGAACCGGCTCGGTCACAGCAGTTGAAATCGATGCAGGTTTATTCGCTTTTTTAAAAGAAAAATTCGGCGAAATACAAAATATTGTACTAATCCATGCGGATTTTCTCAAAGCCGATATAAACGATGCTTTCACCAAGGCAATAGGCAATCTGCCATATTATTGCGCCTCGGAAATACTATTTAGTCTCGCATTAAAATATAAAGTGGCTCAAATATATGTCATGCTTCAAAAAGAAATGTGCGAGCGGATCTTATCCCGTCCGGGCATGAAGAGCTACGGGGCAATGACTGCATCTCTAGGCCTGCATTACAAATCTAAAAAACTTTTTAACATTGATAAAAAGTCTTTTTATCCGCAGCCGGATGTATCCTCCTCTTTTATTTATCTTAAACGTAATGAAGATACCGGGCTAAGCGAATCCGAAACCGAAGTTTTCCATAATATAGTGAAGTCAGCATTCTGGGGCCGGCGCAAAACCCTAAAAAAATGCCTCTTGGAATCGCCGCATTACAGATACTGCAAAGATGTGCTCCTGAAAGTATTTTCGGATTTGAAATTAAATGAGAATATACGGGGCGAGAACTTATCTGTCGAAGAATTCAAGGAAATTGCAGGGAATATTGTTAAAAACATTAAATAAATTTTTTAGAAACGTACCCCGGCATTGATCCCTGCTGAATATTGCGAGCTTTTAATTTTATTTTGTATTTTCCCTATTGGACCCACAGGAATTGTTTCAGTTCCATCATAATATTCTTTATATTGATATTGTTTTTGCCATCCTTCCGCATATATATATGTATAATTTAAAGTCAAATTAAAATAAACAACCGGAATTAAATAAAATTCAGTTTTTAAAGTTGTAATAAAAGCTACTCCCCGGGCATCCCCTTTTGATTTTTTATACCTTAATAAATGATCATCCACATCTTTCGCAATTACATAAGGAGAGACTGCAATACTATGCATGATCTTTATCTTTTCATTAATATTCAGACATGGGGTAATTTCCATGTATGGAATATAATAATCAATCTTGTAGGTCAAAACTTTTCCCGGTACATATCCTTGGTATAGCGGATTAACAGATGTCTGGTTGCAATTTCTTATATCAAATTGAAAATTCTGATATAAAAATCCTGCTCCGGCAAGCAAAGAAAAAATGGACTTGGTGAACGTTTTTACCTGAAAATCCGTATTGATAATAAATGCATTGAGTCTGGCATCGCTTTCAGAATAAATTTCGAGAGAATTGGGATTATTTGAAAAAATTCCCCAATCCGAATCC
Organism: uncultured Leptospirales bacterium; assembly: GCA_964626055.1. GTDB lineage: Bacteria > Spirochaetota > UBA4802 > UBA4802 > JAFGDQ01 > JAFGSG01. The sequence goes on along the minus strand of CAZVDF010000019.1, from coordinate 30,182 downwards.
TTCATCTTGCCTGCATCTTCAGTAATATTTTTTTTAATATTAATATGAAAAATATATTTCTCGAAAATCTCTCCCTTTATATCACCGGAAAACATATATACATTCAATGGGAATTTCAGTTCGCTTAACGGGAACCATGTTCTGGATTTACTGCCGTCAGGTTCAATAATTTCACCGCCTATCTGGTATAAAGTATAACCATAATATGCCTCCGGACCTGCTTCTGCTTTGAATTTAAATGTTTTAATCGATTTAGGTTCCGGAATTATATCCTGTTCGGATTTAATGTTTGCATCCTGAGCAAAAGCGGATATTGAGACGGAAGCGATAAAAGCAGCTATAAGAATTTGGAAAAAATATTTTCTCATTAGTTTGACCATTTAGCTATATTTTTTACACTTACATATACGGCTGTTGTTACTAAACCGCCAGCATATATATAATATGATATATCACATATAAGAGTGCATTTATCTCTTTATGAATTGAATGAAAATGCATTATCACTTAAACCTAAAACAGAATATTAATTGACACTATATTTAGTAAATAAAATTTTATTAAAAAATGTAAAGCACTTTATTATTATTTTTCTATTTCATTTTAAATATAATACAAGTATCCATTTTTTAATTCTGACAATTTTTTCTTAATATAATTCTATTTCTTTATCCATAACTGATAAATTATCAGTATTTTCTAAATTTGTCTTCTCAAAATCAGATATATCTGCGAATAGGAATTAAAAAGAATAAAAATACCGTAAAGGCAGTAAAGAAATGGAAGTAATATTTATAATTTTTATAATATTTAAATTTCTGCTTCTTTTTCAAATAAACGACAATGCTTGGTACATAAAAAACCAGACCCGTGCAAAAAGAAATGATAAGGTATAAGATATAAAAATGATTTAACATCACGAACAAACATGCCTTATTTAAAATGTATTATATGTTCAAGTTTGGGAATTGTTAAATGAGTTTTAACAATATAATAATTTTTGCAAGACAATTTATGATTAAATATTTTTTTATATACACATTTCCTCACAAACCATTTTATTGAACAAAAAAAAAATATTGACATATTATATATTGTAAATTAATCTGATTGGGTAATTTTACCTGTGAATAATATTAATAATGGGCATTTTTGAGAACTATCGCGAAATACGTGATGATGTTGAACGCATCTCTGCTTCAGCAGGTAGAAACCCCGGATCAATTAAGATAGTGGCAATCAGCAAGACATTCCCTCCGGGAGCCGTACAGGAAGCGATAGATCACGGCATATCATTATTCGGAGAGAATAAAGTACAGGAAGCAAAACAAAAGATCGCTTTTTTAAAAGGAGACTTTGCCATGCACCTTGTGGGACATCTCCAGTCGAATAAGGCAAAGGATGCGGTAAAGATTTTCGATGTCATTCATTCAATCGATAAATTCAGTACGGCGCAAAAAACGGAGGAAGAAGCAAAAAAAATAAGCAAGATCCAGAAAATTCTGGTTCAGGTGAATACTTCAGGCGAAGAAACCAAAAGCGGCCTTGCTCCTGAAGAGACGATTAATACATGCAAACAAATTCTCACTCTTAAAAGTCTGGATCTCATAGGCCTGATGACCATAGGGCCTTTAACGGAAGACAAAGAAAACATCAGGTCATCGTTCAGGATGCTGAAAAACCTCCTTGATGAAGCTAACGCGAAACTCGGGCTTAACATGAAGGAGTTATCGATGGGGATGTCATCCGATTTCAAAATCGCGGTCGAAGAGGGAGCGACAATGCTTAGGATCGGCAGCGCAATATTCGGGCAAAGGACATACGCGCAATGAGCGTTCTAAAAAATCTGACGATCGGGTGCATAGGTACCGGGAATATGGGGGGAGCCATTTTATCCGGCCTTGCAAAAAAAATAAATAAAGATAATATAATCTGTTTCGATAAAGATAAATCCAGACTGCAATCAATTAAATCGGAACTGGGAATTAAAACCGCCGGCTCTTCTGCAGATCTAGCGGCCAAGAGCGATGTAATTTTATTAGCAGTCAAACCGGATGTTATCCGGTCCGTACTGGAGGATATTAAAGAAAATACGGCGAATAAATACATGATTTCAGTAGCTGCCGGCATAAGCATCAGTTACATAAACGATATAATTCACTCTCCAAAGAACATAGTGCGCGTAATGCCAAACACACCGGCTTTGATAGGAGAGGGAATGTCGGTAATATCGCCGTTTTTAAATGAGACCGATGATAAATTGCTTGCAATTTCTGAAGAGATTTTCTCATACTTGGGCAGGGTCATCGTTCTTCCGGAAAAACTGATGGATGCGGTCACGGCAGTATCCGGAAGCGGCCCGGCATACGGATTTACTGTGATTCAGGCTATGATAGACGGGGGGGTCAGGATGGGTCTTCCTCGCGAAAAAGCCTCTATTCTAGCCGCTCAGACGATCCTGGGAGCGGCAAAGATGGTGCTTGAAAGCAAGGACGAACCGATAACCCTCAGGGGAAAAGTGACATCTCCCGGCGGGACTACGATAGAAGCTGTGCATATTTTGGAAAGGTCCGGATTTTCCGGAATTTTAATGGATGCCATTGAGGCAGCCAAGTGTAAATCTGAAAAACTCGGCAGCTGAGTCAGATGAACGGATTTCCAATTTCGAACTACAGCATATGGCAGATAAAAAAATACAGTAAAATATTTTTAATTATTTTAATAGCCGTATTTTTTATCGGTAATATTTTGACCGCTTTTCTAGTTTCAAAAATCAGGGTCAATCCGGATGCGTATTTTTTTAAGAACGGATTCCCTTTCTTCACCTCTGCCGAACAATATATTAAACTGATCAAAGATTATCCTTACGACTTCGGGGTAAAGATTAAAACATACCGGATGGCCTACGGCGAATCATACTGGGATGTGGCCATGAGAAATAATATTTCAATGGATACATTGATCGCTGCAAATCCTTTTATACAGTCTCTTCTCGCCAAAGAAGGCGTCGAAATCGTACTGCCGTCGGAAGACGGAATTTTAATGCCTTTTGACAATCTGCTGGACGTAGTCCGCATGTCATTTATTGTCGATTATAACGGATCAATCAAAGGAAGTTATATCCAATCTATATTTAAAATATTTTCGCTGGATGATATGCGTTTCGCATTCTTCAGAGGAGCTGTGCCAGAAATTGTAAATGATTCCCTTGAAAAATTGTACGCTATGCGTAAAATTTTCCAATCGCCTCTTCAGGGCAGATTTACTTCCATGTATGGGAACCGGTTCCTCCCGATGATAGACAATACGGAATTTCATAACGGTATTGATATTCATGCACGATTCGGAGATCCGATCTACCCGGCAAGGGAAGGCATAATCTCGTTTACGGGCTGGCGTTACGATCTGGGACTTGCAATTATAATTCAGCATCTGGACGGATATGAAACCACATACGGTCATTGCTCATCGATAAAAGTCAAACCGGGGCAAAGTGTAATAAAAAAAGATGTGATAGGGCTCGTAGGCTCCACCGGCAGATCGACCGGGCCTCATCTTCATTTCATGATCAAAAGACATGGCCAGCTGATCAATCCTCTTATTTTTATCTGGTAAAAAATTATTACAATTCTGATCGATTAAGTAATCTTATTTTTAAACAATTTCCTAAAAACCATTACCCCCCTATCCCCCGGCGGGGGCACCATCACTGAAACTTATATTTTATTATTTTTAAAACAGTATTAATATTATCTATTATTAATATATACCGAGAGACCGGATTATAAAAATATTCATTTTAAGTATATGTTACTATCCAAGCCGGTGCCCCCTTCGGGGGATAGGGGGGTAGTATATATTCATAACAACTATTATATATTCTCTTTTTTATTCAATTTTCACACTAGTCCGGAATGAGCCCTATCATTTAAAATTCACATCAGTATTCAGACCGGCTTCGGCTTTCCTTAAATCTTCTTCGGTATCTACTTCATACCAGCCTATACCGGAAAGATCGCATATTAAAGGAGCTGTATTTGCATTATCGGCGAGAACCTGGAGCACGTTTTCCGCTACCGCTTTTTCCCCGAATCTTTCGAGTGCTGTTCTAACAGCGCCGCGATAAATGCCGTTTGCAGCTCCGTCAACGTAAGTCATTCCGATATAACCGCAATCAAAATCGGTGAGGTCTTTTCTGATAGATTCTATCGTTGACCCTTTTCTGAGTTTGACTTTCATATCGTCGCTGGTCAATTTTCTGTCGAAATCGCACATAGCGGTGATCGATTTGAAAGATTCTTTCATCTTCAGGAACATCTTTCTCGGGTAGATGTGGTCCACGTTAGTTATTAAAAACGAATCGTTTGTAAATTCATTCATAGCTCTTATAAGAGTGAAAATATTACCTTTCAAATAATCCCTGTTTTCCAGGACTCTAAGGTTTTGTAGCTTCCTTTTATCTATGTGATCCTTCAGATCCTCATAATGGAATCCGCCGACTATCAGAATTTCATCGAAAAATTCTATCTCGAAAAAATCCAGGAGGTAATCTATCAGGAGTTTGCCTTTAACAGGCACCATGCCTTTTGTGCGCGCCCTGGTAATCTCCCCCAGCCTGCTGCCCGTGCCTGCCGCAAGTACTACCGCCCTCATATGTTCAATAGCTCCCTGATATTATTTATAGTTACAATACTGCCGTCCAGCTTTAGAAAATCATCTTTTTTAAAAGTGCCGCATTTACCTATGAAATTGATTTTATTTGCGAATGCTTTCTCGGCGTCTTTTAAAGAATCCCCGATAAATGTAAGCTGGTCCCTGGTTAACGAAAATCTGCTCATTACATATTCGAAGTGATCTTTTCCTTTCTGGAATCCGTTATTAAAACCGAGCACAACGTCAAATATAAGCCCTTCCCTCTCGACAAACTTATCGATCAGTTCCTGATAATTATTCGACGATACTCCCGCAATATCTCCTCTTTTTCGAAGAGCATTGATCGAAAATATTACATCATCCGAGAATTTCTGCCTGAAAAAACCTGCCTGTTTTTCTTCTTCGAATATCTTTACTTTCTCGGCGTTGGATGGGTGGCCGGGGAACAGCATTTCGCACTGCTGGAAGAACGGCGCACCCGAGGTCTTCAGATAATTCGCCCTTGCTTCATCGAAGCTCATCTCCGAATGGAATTTGTGAATCACCATGCCTGCTATGTCTGCAAAACCGTCCATAGTGTCAACAAGTGTACCGTCGAAATCAAAAAGGAATGCGTGTTTAGTCATTAAATGTAATAATAATTTTAGAATTTACGGCTTTATTTCACCAATAAGTGAAAGATCGTTCTTATTTAAAGCAATTATGGTCTTATCACTCCGGTTGATATAAATTTTATCTTCAAAAAAACTGATGAACGTATCTTCCGATATCTCTTCTTTCGATTTGACAACCAGTTTTAAATTGCCGTCAAACCGCCCCAGATAATATTTGCCTTTATCATTTACGATTACGTAAATAAAACCGTCCCTGATCTCAATAAAACTGCGCCAGAAAATATTATCTTCGCCGTTCGCAGTTGCCGTTAGCGTGTTGCGATCTAGAACGGTCAGCCTGTGCCCCATGGTATGGCTGCCTCTGTGGGTGATTACCACAACGCCGCCTGAAAATATATCATATCTGCTTCCGCATATGTATTCTACGGGCGATTTGAACATCACTTTCATAGTGGCCGCATCAATCATATACATATCGTTATTATAGTGGCCGCCGTCAAGATACTCTTTTATCTTAAGGTAATACAGCTTATTTGCATATATATTTTTATCTAATTCTCCGGAACGTATGGCGTCCTCACGCTTATCCAGCTCTTTTGCTTTCTCCTCAAGCTTTGCCTGCGCTTTTTCCGGTTCCCTGGCTATATCGCGTTTAATCTCGTCCTTAGCGATCTCCTTCTTTTCCTCTTCGAGCTCCTTACTGCGCTCTGCTATTTTTATCTCCTGCCCGGAAATCTTTTTTTGTTCCTTTTGCGCTTCAGCTTCTTTTCTGGTTAATTCATCCTGCTTCTTTTTTGCTTCTTCCTTTTCTTTTATAAGCTCTTTTTCTTTTTTACCGACTTCGGCTTCCTTTTCCTTTCTCTTCTCCGGTTCGGCTATCTTTTTAATTTCTTCCCTCTCTTTTTTCAGTTCCTCTTCCCGCTTTATTATTTCTTCCCTTTTCTTTACTACAGGCTTTTTTTCCTGTTCGATCTTCGCTTCCTCTTTTTTCAATACTTCTTTTTTATCTTCAAGCGCTTTTTTGTCTTTCTCCAGAACGCGCTCTTTTATATCAGCCATATCCTTCCTGGCTGGGATATTTTTCTCATCCCTTCCGACTTCTTTCCTTACCTTTTTATCGGATATAATATCGGGCGCTATTGCGTCAAGTTTTCCTTTCTGGGCTTTTTCCGTTAAAGGGAAAAGCATTTTTGTGGCTCCTGCCCATTCGTTATATTTTGTAGATATTCCGACGTTATTTGCGTTTACGTATTTCATCACGACTGTTTTATATTTCGGAGTATAATAATCTATATTTCCTCTGTATACGGCATTATAATAAGTAAGAAAAAGCGAAATGGCGCCGGCGTCCCGTTTTGAATAATTATACCTTTTCATCAGATATGAGGTCATAATCCTGCGGATCATGTCGATATGACCGACCTTTGCATCTTTATCAATAGAGAATATGTCTGCTGAAAATTTCTCGGGTTCATCTTTGGAAACGGCATGTATAATCGAATATTTCATATGAAAGCGGACAGGCTCATTCTCTTTTGTCGCAGCCGCAAGCTTCTCACCTATTCTCCCGACATCCTTAAGAGAATCCGGCCTTTCATATTTACCTTCATAATTAATGAATTTAACCGGTTTCGTTTTAATTTCATCTATATCGACTTCAAGTCCGGAACCTATTGCATTCAAGAATATAACAAATATGCCTGTGATTATTAAAATTGTTTTTTTTCTTTCCATTATCTGTCTCCTGCGGGAAGGATTTAACGGTTTAAAAAATAACGGCCATTATTATAGTCATTAACTTATTATTGTCAAGAGTCTTATATAGCTATAATATTTAGCAGTATCCTGAAAAAAACCTTCCTGGGCTTTTTCAGGATACTTTTATATATACACATCGCTTATAACTATAAAATAGTTGACAACCCGAAAGCAAATACATCAATTACGATAATTCATATTACACAATCAGAGCAGGCAAATTAATTTTATGGATATATTACAGGCGATAGTCATAGCAATTGTAGAGGGAATTACAGAATTTCTGCCGATTTCATCTACCGGCCACATGATAATCGCTGGAAAGCTGCTGAATATTGAAAGCTCCGATTTTGTAAAAATGTTTACCGTATGTATACAATTCGGAGCGATACTTTCCGTAATAGTCCTGTACTGGAAAAAATTTGTACAATCTATTGATTTTTATTTTAAATTATTTATCGCATTCCTGCCGGCTGCAATTTTCGGATTATTATTTAAAAAATATATCGATCTTCTGCTCGATAGCGCGCTTGTAGTCGCAATATCTCTTATAATAGGCGGTATTTTTTTTGTCTTTGTGGACAAATTATTTAAAGACGAATCAACCAGTCAGGAAGTTACTTATCCAAAAGCTCTCGTAATAGGCATGTTCCAGGTCATTTCCATGATTCCCGGGGTATCGCGCTCTGCCGCAACAATCATTGGAGGGCTGTCCCAAAAGCTGAACAGAAAAAACGCAGCCGAATTCTCATTTTTTCTGGCTGTGCCCACTATGTTCGCCGCCTCAGTTTTAAAAATATTCGATTTTTTTAAACAAATAAATGCGGAAAATGTCCAGATCCTTCTTATAGGCAATGTCGTTGCCTTTATTGTCGCACTTCTGGCAATAAAGGGATTTATTACTTATCTTGTAAAACATGGTTTTAAGATGTTCGGATATTACCGTATTATAATCGGTCTGATAATACTGCTACTGATAATATTTGGCGTAATATAATTTCTTCCTGCTTTAATAATATCAATTGATTACAACGTAAAACCGTATCATAAATTCCGGGAAACATACTATCTCATTGTTTGCGCGCTTCATGCTCTTTTAATTCCATGCTTAAAAACGCGGAGACTATTGCGCGAAAAACCTTCTCGGTTACTGAAACATCGGCCTCCAGTTCGCGCGCAAGCGCGGCTGCGTTGGCAATTACCTGTCCGGCCCGCTCCGGAGCTCTTACATCTGCAGCTGTCTTCTTAAAACTGACGGCCTGTTTAACATAAGCTCCGCGTTCGGCCAGAAGCCCGACTATCTGCCTGTCGATCCGGTCAATGTTTGCCCTGACTTCTTCGAGAGATTTACATTCTGTAATTTTTTTCAAACCGCATCCCTCCTGTTCCTTTTTATCAGGCTGCCTTTCTCGAGGCTGTAATGGACATCGGAATTATTTATTATATTCCTGTCATGAGTAGCAATTATAAAAATAATGCCGTATTTTTTATTGATATCCTTAAATAGTGAAAATATGGATTTGCCTGTCGCGGTGTCCAGATTGCCTGTAGGTTCATCGGCAAGAATAATTCCGGGATTGTTTATCATTGCCCTCGCAACCGCAGCCCTCTGTTTCTCTCCTCCGGATACGGTGTACGGCAATTGATCTTTTATATTATCGATCTCAAGATATTTCATCAGATAACCGACGCGATCCCCAATATCGACGGAAGCCGGATTAAGAATGGCCGGATAGACAATATTCTCATATATTGAGTATTCCGGTAAAAGATTAAACGACTGATAAATAAAGCCTATATTTTTATTTCTGTATTTTGATCTCCTGAAATCGGACCATTTATTTATATTATTTCCTTTATAAATTACATCGCCCGAATCCGGCTTTAATAATCCCGACAAAATGCTTAATAATGTCGTCTTCCCTGAACCGGATCTCCCGGTTATTGTTATCATTAAACCGGACTTTATATCCAATTTAATATTGTTCAGTATTTTTCTGCCGTTAAATGATTTATTAACGCCTGTAAGTGATAAAATATTCATGTTATATAATGCGAAACATATTTTCGTTTTATAGAGATTCAAACAATGTATACGGCTTTTCTCGAAGCTATCGCTATATTCAGGAGAAAAACATTATTTTAAAAATATTTCAGCCGTTTGAATTGCCTCAGCATTTGTTGATTAATGATAAAATATCAACTGTTTTTTAAATTATTTATATTGACTCAGCCCGGATATCAGCTAATATCAGGCGCGAAGACAAATCGATTTATGGGATCTATTAATTAAGAACAGCAGGTAATCCGATGAAGAAAAAGGTAGTATCCTTTCTGGCCTCAGGCAGAGGATCAAATTTTAAAGCAATAGCAGAAAAAATTATCGCCGGAGAAATAAACGCCGTTCCTGGCATACTGATATCCAATAAAAAAGACGTGAAAGCGTTAAACCTGGCAGATAGATTTGGAATGAAATCGTTCTTTGTAGATCCGGCGCTGTATACTTCGAGAAAGGATCATGAAAAAGCTATGGTAAAATTATTAAAACAATATAAAACAGACCTGGTTGTGGCAGCCGGGTATATGAGGGTTCTGACCCCATATTTTGTCAAAGAATATAAAAACAGGATTATAAATATCCATCCGGCGCTTCTGCCATCTTTCCCCGGTACCGATGCTCAACAACAGGCATTTGATAAAGGAGTTAAAATCACAGGCTGCACTACTCATTTTATAGATGAAGGCACAGACACAGGTCCGATTATTTTACAGGCTGCCGTTCCGGTGCTTCAGAATGATACCGTAGAAACCCTGTCTGCAAGAATATTAAAGGAAGAACATAAAATTTTACCCGAATCCGTAAAATTGTTTTGTGAAGACCGAATAAAATTACGCGGGAATAAGGTGATTTTACAATAATAAATAAACAAAATATACGTTTATGTCAGAAATAAATATTTTTTTGAATATTTGAATTTTTTAAAAAAAACGTTTTTACACTTGACTTTACTTTAAAACGATATTACTTAATTAAGTAATAGTTTGAATTGCTAAAGTATGTTTGAAAGAAATCCGTTATTATAACCCGGATTTGAAAAAATAGGGGGGATTCCCCAAATAAATAAGGAGGATTTTTTTATGAAAAGATTCTTTAGCTTATGCTTACTCGTAGCTGTGGCAATGGCTTATAGTGCATGCAAAAGTTCAAGTGATATGGGTGGAGCAGTTAAAGGAGAAAGTTTCGTTACAGAAGGCTGGGTAAGTCCAGATATATTCAGAGTAACAGCTACAGGTGTACCTAAAGAAGGTTTACAGAATAAAATCCAAAGACGCGGAACGGCACAGGAAGCTGCCCAGATCATGGCGCAAAAAAGAATTATTGAAAAGTTCGTCGGAGCAAGGCTTGAAGGCGCAGCCGGTGCTGCAGATTATGCCTCGACAGGTATTGCTGTTTCGAAAGAATTCGGCGGTCTTGTAAAGGGCGGAACCATCGTAAAATCAACTTACGACGACGACGATAACTGTGAAATAGTTTATCAGGTTGAGAAGAAAAATCTAAGAAAAGAAGTCGATAGCGGAACAGCCGTTACAAAATAGGAATTGATATTACAAAAATATAAATTTATAAATAGTCGCAGAAAACCAATCTGCGACTATTTTAATTAATACGGCAATTTTACTAACTTTCTAAATTCGATCGAATTTTACGCTTACATTTTAAATACTGATATTTCGAATCTGCATTTTCAGCGCTATTCTTCACTTCTGACCCCCGCACCCTAAAGGGGAGAAGAATTGGTACTTTAATATCCGAATTTAATTCTAATAATAATAATTCCAATGTTGCTATAATATCTTATGGCACAGGCAATCATAAGATATAAAACTTTATATTCTATAATAACTGTTATTTTCCCGTTTTTAAAAGTCCTCTTTAGGGGAGGCTTAGCACGGAGCTAACAAAAAACCCGTGCTTGTGACACGGGTTTAAAATATTAGATTAAGTATGATGCCAATCCCGGCAACGTCCTACTCTCCCACATCGTTACCAATGCAGTACCATCGGCGATGAGATGCTTAACTTCTGTGTTCGGAATGGGAACAGGTGTGACCATCTCTCTATAATCACCAGGAAATATATGCTTGTTTTATGTTGGACATATATTCCAACAAACCTCATTATGTGTCAATAAAAAATTCTAATTTTTTAAAAAAATTTTATACTATATTTCATTTAGTGCTGGCAAATCCTGCCGGCTGAATTTACTTTCTTTTAAAATTAAGGATAATATATGGCAGAACCCGTAATACCGTCAAAAGCTAAACTGTTTATAGGCATTTTAACGGCATATGAAGACTATTCATACTTTACTGAGACATGGTTAGAAAAAAAATTCGGGATTATTGATTTCAAAACGCCGAATATCCCGTTTGTGCATACGGAATACTATAATTCCATAGGCAGCGGACTCTTTAAAGTACTTATATCATTCAAAAAGTTAATTCCAAGAGAAAAGATAGTTTCCATAAAACTCTACACAAACAGGCTGGAAAAAAAAATTCATAATGAAAAAAGAAAAATAAATATTGATCCGGGATACCTGACTTTATCTAACGTTTATCTTGCGTCCTGTAAAGAGTACTTTCACAGAATATACATTGATAAGGGCGTCTACCTTGAAAATGAATTAAAGTATGTAGAAAAAAGATATCAACCCTGGGACTGGACATACCCGGATTATAAGAAACCGGAATATATGGACTTTTTTTACAATATAAGAAAAATTTATTACAGCCAGATTAAAAAAACAAAAAAATAAAAGAATTATTCTGTCAGGACTCATCTCAAATTTTATTTTATAATGTATTCCGATTTATCGTTAATTACTTATAAAAAAATATAATTTTGAGATGAGTTCTAAATATTTTTACGGAAAATGTCCTTAAAGATATCCGGTAACACTCTGAACGGCAATATAATAATTAACGCAAAAATGAATATCATTGCCGCATACAAAACAATATCGCCGTAAACGGAATAAAATGTTCTGCGATTTCTATCGAAATTCATTTCAGAAATCAGGAAACCTTTCTCCAGCCTGGGAATGGCATCGATAATTCTGCCGCATGGATCCACTAAAGACGTAATGCCCGTATTGCCGGCGCAAATAAACCATATGCCATTTTCAACCGCTCTGAATCTTGAAGCGGCAAATTGCTGTATATGCCCCGCGTATTTTTCGGTCCAGCCTAGATTTGTAATATTGATCAGAAAATCGCTCCCCAGATTTTTATATTCGCGGCAGAGACGGTAAAAAATGCCTTCATAGCAGATTAGAACCCCGAATTTTCTGCTCAGTGACTCAAATACGAAAGGTACGCGGCCGGGCACGAAGTTTGAAGCTCCGAATTCCGCCAGAAGCTGCTTCAGGAACGGAAACCATTTCTCATACGGAAACCATTCGCCGAACGGGACAAGATTTATTTTAGCATAAGTGTCGACAACATTGCCTTTCTCGTCTATCAGAACCGCGTTGTTCTGAGGATAATGCCTGCGACTTCTGGGATCATAAACAACGCCGATCTCTCCGGTCACGAGCGGCTTCCCTGCAGACTTTGCCATATCTATTACTTTGCGTTCGAACTCATTCAGGTTGCCGTTGACGTAATGATGGGATATCGTTTCAAGAGTCGCGGACTCGGACCAGATTAAAATATCCGGATCGTGCTCAAGCGACAGCCCGGTGTAATAGCTAAGATTCTTTAGATACTCAAAGCGATTCTGATTCCAGTTTTCCCATGGTGAAATGCATGATTGAATTACTGCTATACGCATATCTCGTTTCTTTGTCGTATCGGTTTTAATTAATACGTATTGCCCGTATCCGGTAATAATAAATATTAAACATATAAAGATAATTATTTGTTTAAGTCCGGACACCTGGAATCCCTCTTTTGAAGTGACGCCGTTTTTGAAATTTTTATGGATAAAATCCGAGAAAATATTGTTTGAAAATATTAAAATAAAAGTGATCCCCATTATGCCCGTAAAGGAAGACAATTGCATAAAAGGCGTAAATTGGAACTGTGAGTATCCCCAGTACACCCACGGAAAAGCCAGGAACCCGATGGACTCGACCCAGTCGATAAAGATCCATATGGAAGGATAGATTAACAGCCTGCATTTCTCAAATTTTCTTGAAAGGTATTCCGAGACAATTATTTTAGTGATAAAATATACGGTGAGGCAAAGGGTCATGAATAACTGTATAATAAAGCCGCCTCCGCCAACGTTCGCACCGAAATCCCCTATCCAGCTATACACTAAGAAATTACCTATAAACCCGGCAATGAAAGATGAGAATAATATTTCTCTGAAATTGTTTTTCCTGACATATATAAATAAAGGGATAAGAGCAAACCACGCAAAGAAAGTATAGCCCTTTAAAAACCATACATCATAGACGGGGAATGACAGGAACATCAGCAGCCCGGTCAGTAAATAATAATATTTTCGAAAAATAATTTTTATAATATTCATTAATTTACAACTTACTCCACAACATATTTGAAGTCATCTCAAAATTATAGATATATATATGAATCTATAAATTATAAATGGCTTCTAATATTCCCGATAGCAGTCTATTCTTTAACCATCGAAATAAATTCTTCTTCGGTTATTATTTTTATTCCAAGTTCCCTGGCTTTCTTAAATTTCGAACCCGGCGATCCGCCTGCCACAACATAATCCGTCTTTTTACTCACGGAACCGGAAGCCCGTCCGCCGAACTTTTCCACAAGTGCTTCCGCTTCCTCCCGCGAAAAATGATCGAGTGATCCGGTGAAAACAAATGTCCTGTTTTTAATAATATCAATCCCGGATTCATCAACAATTTCATCCACGACAGTCACACCTGAGTCCAGGATTTCTTTTATCAGTTTTACGGAATTCTTATCGTGCAGGAAGCTGTAAACGGATTCGGCGACTTCCGGGCCTACTTCATAAATTTTAGAAAGCTCTTCTTTGCTTTTTTTAAAAAGCTCACTGAGACTTCTTACATCCTTCGCAATAACTTTTGCCAGATGATCGCCGACATTCCTCATGCCCAGACTTCGTAAAAAGAAGGACAGGGATATTGTTTTGCGTTTTTCAATGGCAGAAAGAATTTTCTCCGCGAGTTTATCTCCCATCCGTTCGACTTTAATGAGATCGTCTTTCGTAATCTTAAAAATATCGGAGATCGAAGTTAATTTACGGGCGTTATACAGCCTTAGAACAAGTTCAGGTCCGAAATATTCAATATCCATTGCATTTTTTGAAACAAAAAATTTTAATGTTTCAAGTTTGATCGCTTCGCAATCGGGATTGACGCAACGTACATATATTTCTTCCCTGATTAACCCGCTTCCGCATGACGGACAATTTACAGGGACCCGTATTTCTCCGGCTTCTGATGGTCTTTTACCATGAATAACATCGGTGACTTTCGGGATGACATCCCCTGCCCTTTTTACTTTTATGCTGTCTCCAATCTTTATATCCAGGCGTTTAATCTCGTTGAAGTTATGCAGGGTTGCGCGTCTGACAAGTACACCTCCGATGTTTATAGGACGCAGATTCCCGACAGGCGTAATAAGACCGGTTCTTCCCACCTGGAAATCCACGCTATCCAGAATCGTTATAGCTTCTTTGGCGGGGAATTTCCATGCGGCTGCCCATCTCGGATTTTTGCTCGTCGAGCCGAGCCTTTCCCTGTATCCGAAATCCGCAATCTTGACCACTACTCCGTCTATATCATAGTCAAGATTATAGCGATTTTCCGCCCAGTAATCAAAATACTGCTCCATCTTCTGGATATCTCCGAATTCAACCTTATCGGAAACTGGGATTTCCAGATCCATCAGATATTCATACATTTCTTTTTGATTTTTTATTTGTCTTTCAGATCCCATCTTTCCTGTATTATAAAAAATCACTTTAAGCTCTCTCCCGGCTGTGATCTCGGGATTAAGCTGCCTTAATGAACCGGCTGCGGCATTTCTGGGATTGGCGAACCGGGTTTCGCCGGCGGATTCTTTTAATTTGTTAAGCCGGTCGAACTCGCTGTGGGTTAAAAATACTTCACCTCTTACGGAAAGAAAATCCGGCGCTCCGCTTTTAAGCGAGAGCGGGAGTTCCTTGATTGTCGCAAGATTTGCCGTAACGTCTTCTCCCTTGAATCCGTTGCCGCGGGTTGATCCTTTGACGAATCTGCCGCGCTCGTATATCGCTTCAACCGCAAGACCGTCAAATTTTAATTCGCCGCAGAAAGAAAAATCATTATTAATATTTAAATTCTTTTTGCATCTTTGATCGAATTCAATAAGTTCAGCTTTTGTGAATATGTTGCCAAGGCTGAGCATGGGAGGATCGTGCTCCGCTTCGGAGAAAGTCCGGGAAGCAAAACCGCTTACTTTTTGGGACGGTGAATCTTCCGCCTTCAGTTCAGGGTATTTTTTTTCAATGTCCATGAGTTCCTGCATAAGCGAATCATACTCGGAATCATCGACAAGAGGAGCATCAAGGTTATAATAATTATAATTATATTTCTCGATAAGTCTTATTAGTTTATTATATCGATTTCTGTTATTCGTTTTTTCTTTCATAGTAATACATTAAATACATTTATCATAGGTACTGTATAATATTTATTATTTTTATTTAGGATGCACATATAAGTCATCTCAAAATTTCATTTTATCTTTTCACGGCTTTAAACAGGCTCAAGTTCGACGCAAAGATTGCCGGGATCAAAGCAGAAACACAGGATACGAATACAGAAAAACCGACGGCGGCAGGCAGATATTCGTGCGTTCCGAGTCTAAGATCAAATCCCTGTAAAAGCGGAATCCAGACGGAGATATTATTTGTCAGATAAATTAAAAGGAAATAAGCAATGAAATATCCGGCCAAGCCGTATACAGCTCCGATAATGCCGGATTCAAAAACGAAAATAAGTACGATACGCAGTTTTGAAGCGCCCAGCATTCTCTGAATTGAGAACATATAGCTCCGGTTGTAAACAACAGCAAGATACGAATTAAATACGGAAATAACTGTTAATATAAATATTATTCCCAGTATTGAAGAAAGAGTGATATTGAGCAAAAATAACGCTTTTTCGGTCTTTTGAGCTATATCGGCCTGCGATTCGACGTTGAGTCTCAGAGCCTGAATTCGCTTTGTTATGGCCGGGATCCGGCTTATTTCTTTTACGCTTCCTATAATCATGATAGTGGAATAGCATTTATCGGCAAGCTGAACTTCGCCGCCGTTAGTCCTGCAAAAATCCTTTATAAAATCGGAAGGCACAATAATGCCTGCGGTCGTTATTGTATCCGTAAATCCGAAAATTTTCGCGTTATATTTATGCTCTTTTTTGCCGTTTCTGACAAATGAAGACCTGCCAATTATCATTTCTATGGAAAGTATACCCAGGGCTTTCGGTGTTAATGCCGGAAGTCCGTTGGAGGCGGCGAAATTATTATAAACATCCATTACGAAAAGCGGTATAACAACAGGTATATAATCCTTTTGTTTAAAATCTTTCCAGTTAAGTTTTGAATCTTTAAAAAAAGTTTTATCGACCCCGCTGACGAGCATATCGGATTTAAGGTACATTCCCAGCATCCCTGCTCTTATGGACGTCGGGCAATTCAGTCTTACGATTTCCTCAATTTTCTCCAATCCTTCAATATTCCTTATCTTTTTAATCTGATCGTCAATAATTGCCGCTTCAGATGCGGAAAATCTCAGCATGGATTTCTGGCTGGGCGGCGTAACTTTTATCTGGTTTATCTTGAGCTCGCCGAATACCCGCTTTTTTAAAAAATCCGAAGCCGAATTTCTTAAAGAAAGAGAAATAATAAAAAAAGCTATTAAGAAAATAATTCCAAAACTTGCAAGGAGAGTCCCGGGGATATTTTTTTTAATTTCGCGAAAAATCAATATAATATTTTTAAGTAAATATCGCATGGAGTATAAAAATTAATAATTAGGTAATCGTAAAAGTAATGGAATAATTTTTAAAATATTTGAAATCAACTTAAAACCAGGTTTTATTGTTTAATAAATCGAAATACATTAATATTAATAAGATGAATTGTTGTTAAACAATAACTCTAAACATTCAAATAAATGTAAATCAAGCATTAATTGATTTCCGGCATAATTTTATATTTTTTATTTATGTTGCATTACAGATAAAATTAATATACATTAGTAAATGAGAAACGGCTGAATGTAAAAATTATACTTTTAATAACAAAAGTGATTGACACTAATCGTTCGTTTCTCTTTAGTTCTCCCAAGATCGCGCGGTGGAGCAGTTGGTAGCTCGTTGGGCTCATAACCCAAAGGCCGCAGGTTCAAATCCTGCCCGCGCTAATTATGGCGGAGTAGCTCAGTCGGTTAGAGCACACGGCTCATATCCGTGGTGTGGGGGGTTCGAGTCCCTCCTCCGCTAATTACAGCAATTTGACCAGATATTTCATATCTTTACGGCAAGCATATCAATCCTCAAAAAATTATAGACTTTTACATCCCAATCCGCTAAGAATGTATTTTTATAAAACAGAGTTTTAATATTTAAAATTCATTACAATTATCCAATTCAATAAAGGCGAAAATAAATGTTTGAGAACAGAAGCTATTGCGGAGAATTGACTAAAGCAGATATAAGTAAAAACGTCATTCTTGCGGGCTGGGTAAACAGGAAAAGAGATCTTGGCGGAATAACTTTCCTTCAGCTGCGCGATGTATCCGGCATAATTCAGATTACCGTCGATTCCGCCAAGTCGCCGCACATGGCAAATATCCTGAATGACATTAAAAGCGAATACTGCATGGTTGTTTCAGGCGAAGTAAATGCCAGATCCAAAGAATCAGTAAATCCCGATATGAAGACCGGAGAGATCGAGCTTATTGCAAAAAATATTGAAATACTGAACAGCTCGCTTTTGCCTCCTATACCGATAGATATCGATACTGACGAAGGGGCCGGCGAGGAATTGCGCTTAAAATACAGGTTTCTCGACCTTCGAAGGGAAGAGATGAGGGATGCGGTAATTAAGCGCCATAAGCTGATGCAAAGCACAAGAACTTATCTCTCCGGAAAACGGTTCCTGGAAATAGAGACACCGCTTTTAAATAAATCCACGCCTGAGGGGGCCCGCGATTTTCTTGTCCCCAGCAGAATCAATAAAAATATGTTTTACGCCCTGCCCCAGTCGCCGCAGCTTTTTAAGCAGATACTTATGATATCTGGATTTGACCGCTACTTCCAGATCGCCAGATGCTTCAGGGATGAAGATCTGCGCAACGACAGGCAGCCGGAGTTCACTCAGATCGATATCGAGATGTCTTTTATAAATATTGACATGATCATAAAAATTGTCGAAGGTCTTATTAAAGTAATAGTTAAAGACCTTACAGGGAAGGATATTGATCTCCCGATAAAGCGGATTACCTACGACGAAGCGATGTCCAGATTCGGCAAGGACGCTCCCGATATGAGAATCGGGATGGAGCTTGCAGATGTGTCCGGTATTTTCCATGAATCCGGGTTTAAGGTATTCTCTTCAGCCATAAACGACGGCGGAATTATTAAAGCAATGGTTTTCGCTGACGGCGGAAAAATTTCCAGAAAATATATAGATCAATATTCGGAATATGTCAAAACTTTTAAAGCAAAAGGCCTGCCGTACGTAAGGTTCAAGAACGGATCATTCGACGGCGGCATGGCAAAATTTCTATCAGAGAGCGAAAAGAGCGCTTTAATTGAAAAGCTTGCATTAAAAAGCGAAGAGATCATTTTTTTCGCGAGCGACTCGAAAAAAGTCGTCAATGACACTCTAGGAAATCTACGAATCCGCATCGCCAATGATTTAAAAATTATAAGCCAGGATATTTTAGATTTTGTCTGGATAACGGATTTTCCGCTGCTGGAATACAATGCGGACGATAAAAGATATTACGCAATGCATCATCCCTTCACCTCACCTAAAAGCGAGCATATAGCGCTTCTCGATAAAATTACGCCGGAAAACGTAGACAGCATAAAAGCACAGGCTTACGACATCGTACTCAACGGCGTCGAAATAGGAGGCGGTTCCATAAGGATAAGCAATACGGAGCTACAGAATAAAATTTTCTCACTTCTCGGGATCTCTGAAGAGGAAGCCCGCGCAAAATTCTCTTTTCTTCTGGACGCACTGAAATACGGCGCTCCGCCCCACGGAGGACTCGCGATCGGACTCGACAGAATATTAATGCTGCTTTTGAAGAGAAATTCGCTCAGGGACGTCATCCCGTTCCCTAAAACAGCCAGAGGCCAGTGTTTAATGAGCGAAGCGCCTTCATATGTTTCTGAAGAGCAATTGCTGGAATTATCAATAAAAACAACTTAAAAGGACTATGACAGAGAACACGGTTGAAATAGAGAACGTATCGTTGTACAAAAGATTATGCGGTTATAAAGACAGGAACATACGCACGATAGAACAGCTATTGAAAGTAAAAATAATCCCGAGAGGCAATACGCTGATAATTGATTCCAGCAAAGAGAATACTGAAAAGGCCATAAAACTGATCCACTTAATGGGCGATTATCTCCATATAAACGACATGAACTACGAATTCAACGATCTGGATTTAAGATATCTGGCAAAAACGATCGCAGGCGGGAAAACCATAGACGCCAACGAAATAAAAAAATTAAAAATAACTATAAACGAGTCGAATAAGACTATAATGCCCAAGACAATCAACCAGGCAAATTATTTATCGACAATACAGAACAGGGCTTTAACATTTGCAATAGGGCCGGCAGGCACAGGAAAGACCTACCTGGCAGTCGCGGCGGCAATGCATTTCTTCTCGGCAAGAAAAGTCGAGAGAATCGTGCTTACAAGACCCGCGGTTGAAGCAGGCGAAAGCCTGGGATTTCTGCCGGGCGACCTCATTCAAAAGATCAATCCGTATCTCCGGCCGCTGTATGACGCGCTTTTCGATCTGCTCCCGTACGAAAAGATCCAGAAACTGATCGATGCCGGCAGCATCGAAGTGGCTCCGCTGGCCTATATGAGAGGAAGAACTCTGAACAACGCGTTTATAATCCTGGATGAAGGACAGAACACGACCATATCCCAGATGAAAATGTTCCTGACCAGGCTTGGGAACAACTCCAGGATCGTAGTATCGGGGGATATTACGCAAATTGACCTTGACAGGCCCAGGGATTCCGGGTTACTGCATGCCAGAAGAGTTTTACACCATATAGAAGAAATAGGTTTTATCGAATTCACGCGGGAGGATATTTGCAGGCATCCGCTTGTTGACAAAATAGTGGAAGCATACGATAATCATAGCAAAAACGAGAAGAAATAGCACCCTCACCCGGGCCAGCCTGATAGCTGCCCGCCCTCTCCCCCGAAAGTCCGCGGGAAGGGATAAGAAACGATCAAATTTGCTTCCTGGATGAAGGTATAGAAAAAATTAAAACCAACACAAATATGAACAGGGCAATCAAGAAAAAATACATACGGTTTATATTGGAACCGAATTTCAGATTCGTCACTTATCTGATCGTGATTGTGATAATTCTATCAACCGCTTTTCTTTCCATTAATGCTGTAGGCACAACATATGATTATAACATCGGGGATATTGCCGGAGAAGATATTAAAGCCCCGCGCGAAATATCATACTTAAACGAATCTGAAACGGAAATAGCAAAAAAGAGAGCAGCCGAAACAGTCCCCCTGGTATTTGACAAAGATCAATCCGTGCTTATAGAAAGCCTCAGAAAAATCGACAGGCTGTTTTTATATCCCGCAAAAGTTTTAAGCGAAAATCCTCCCAACCGCTCCGAAGACAGAACATTCCAGTTGATCGCCCTAAAGGACATTCTTCCCAAAGACCTTCATTATGACGACAGAACATTATGGAATATTTTAAAAACGAATAACATCGACATATTAAAGAGAACGATAAACAGAATACTGATTTTTCTTTTCGATAACGGGATTCTCGATCGGCAATTTAAAAATCCTATAAGCGCGGACAATCAGAACATAACCATAATGACCATAAACACCTCCGAGGAAATCCCGGAAAAATCCAGCAGGCTCGACGATGTCAAGATTCTGAATAATATTAAAAAAGAGCTTTATACGATCTGCTATTCGATTTCGCCGAACAAGTCAAAGGAGCAGCTCCAGGCAATTTACGATGTAGTAAGCGCGGAATTAAGGCCTAATTTAAAATATAATTCCGAAGAAACGAAAAGAAGAATTGATGAAAAAATAAAGACGATCAAGCCGGTAATGGGCATTCTTAAAAAAGGACAGATGATCGCCAGGGACGGCGATACGATCACGACAGAATCGTTAAAAAACATAATTATTTTAAATAAAAATACTGCATCCACAAATATAACCTATACGATCGGAATACTTTTGCTCCAGCTGGTAATAGTTTTTATTTCAATTTTCTTTTCGGATGAATCGGAAAATAAAAAACTTGAAAATAAAAAAATACCGGTCATTGTCTTTTCCCTCGTAATGTTCTTTATGATATACGCTTTCGCTTTATCGAGGTCTGCAAACATCTTTAACACTCATTTAATGTTCGGCCTGCTGCTGCCAATACCGTTCGTGACAATGACCATTGTCACTCTTTTCAACGACAGATTTACGGCAATGATAATCAGTATTTTTATGGTTTTCTTCAGTTATTTTATAAGCATGGCCTCTTTCCCCACAATGATCATTACATTCACTTCGGCTGTGCTAGGCATAATTGTCGTCCGTAACATAGAAAAAAGAACTGAGTTTCTGCGTGTCGGGTTTTCCATAGGATTCATCAATTCCATTGTCGTTATTGCGATCGGTCTTATGGAAGAATCGGATGCATATAACGTCTTTAAAAATATCCAGCTGTCATTTGCTCACGGTATATTGAATTCAATACTTGTGATGGGAATCTTTCCTCTTTACGAAAACCTCTTCGGTGTGACCACACGTTTAAAACTGCTCGAACTATCCGACCTGAACGCCAAGATATTCAAGAGGATGCTCGTAAAAGCGCCCGGCACGTACAATCATTCCCTGATGGTAGCAAATATGGCGGAAGCCGCCTGCGAAGCAATCGGGGCAGATACTATCCTCGCCAGGGTCGGCGGATATTATCATGATATCGGTAAAGTGAATAACGCCCAGTACTTCGTAGAGAACAAGGTCAACAGGGAGAAAGACCGGGAACTCCCGCCTGAAGAATATACAAAGCTGATTTTATCGCATGTCGATAACGGCATTGAACTGGCAAAGGAAAATAAACTTCCAGATTCCGTTATAGATTTCATAAAAGAACATCATGGTACTTCAGTAATGACATATTTTTACCATCAGGCACTGGAAAACGCCGACAGCAGCGGCGGAACGGAAATAAATAAAAAAGACTTTCAGTATAATGGCCCCAAGCCCAGAAGCCGTGAAACGGCCGTTGTAATGATTGCGGATGCCGTTGAAGCCGCGTCCCGGTCCATTCAGGAGCCTACGAGCATCAAGCTGGAAGGCCTGGTCAGAAAGATCATTTATAATAAATTGAACGACGGAGAACTCGAAAACTCGAATCTTAACATATCGGATCTCAGATTGATCCAGATGTCGATCATAAGAATCCTGAACGGGCTCTTCCATACGAGGCTCGAATATCCGAAAGACGAGGAAATTAAGGAGCTGGAAAATAAAGTCCTCAGCAATGACGATGACCTTAATGAATAAAAAACATGAGAATTGATCTTTTTACGGAAGGAAAAATCTCCCTGCCCCGTCTCCGAAATAAAGATTTAAGCTTCAAAACGATCAAATCGTACGCTGCCGGAATCTGCTCCTACCTTGAACTGGGGAATATCGCCATAACCATAATCATCTGCGATAACAGCTATATCAGAAAGATAAACAGGGTTTACAGGAAAAAGGATAAATCCACGGACGTCATCGCCTTTGCCTACAGGGAAAATCCATTTCCGAAAATCAAGAGAGGACAGGAGACGCTGGGCGATATATATATTTCCCTTGAGAAGGCGTCGGAGAACGCTGAAGGTTATGGCTCCGGCCTCTCGGAAGAGCTGAGACGGCTCATCGCGCACGGCATCCTGCATCTCATCGGATACGATCATGAAAAATCTAAAAAAGATAAAAAAATGATGGAGAAAAAAGAAGAGGAAATTTCACGAATACTGATTTAACCCGATAGCAAACCATAAATAAAATAGTAAAACTTATTTTCAAGTTAAGTATAAATTATGTTTCTACTGCCCACAGGAGGCCGGTCTTGTTGAAGCCTTCGAAGGTCTTCCATAAATCCTCTTCTGTGTGAGGTTCAAGCGTTATAAGCGGTTTTGGATCCATTCCTGAAATAAATGTCCTTATTCTTCCCCAGTCCACATTACCGGTCCCAATAGGGGAATGCGTATCGGCTGAGCCGTCATTATCATGCAAATGTAAATGCCTGATAAAACGTCCAAGACTTTTAAGCCATATATCCAGGCTGGTTTTTGAAAAAGCGTTAAGGTGTCCTACATCAAGGCAGTGGTACACAGGGAAATCCTTTAATTCTGAAAAAAGTTCCGTCATCGCATCGGGGGTTTCTTCATAGACATTCTCTACGGAAAGAAACGCTCCCATCTTATCGCATTTTTCGGCATAGTGCTTTAGACCGGGAACAATCCGGTTGTGCCATTCGTCATAAACATAACGGAACCGCTTTTCTTCATAATTAAGATGAGCAACTACCGCATGCGGTTTAAAATAAACCGCCGAATTAAACGCCGCGTCCATTCTCCTGAGAGCGGCTTTCTGTATAACGCCGTCCGGCGCGCCGATAAAAATTTCATGGAAAGGAGCATGTATTGTTGTTTTAAGGCCGAGCTTCTGCAGACTTTTCGCTGTTTTTTTAATATACGTATCGGAGAACCGGTCTAGTGCTCTGAAATCCAGCAATATTTCAAGATTGAAACGGTATTTCTTGACAAGCGCCATATTACGTTCATCGAAATTAGTAAGCGGCATGCAGATAAAAACATGTTTCTTTATTTCTTTAATATTATTTGTTTCCATTCGTTAAAGTTCATCCGTAATTAAAGCCAGCATTTCGCGCGCGTCGTTTAAATCAGACTGAAGTTTTTTCATATCCCTGATCCTTCCATCATCGCGAGCGCGTTTATACTGTCCGATCAGCGATTTCAATGAATCGGACAATGCTTCTACCTCTCGATCTACCGTTGTGTAATTATCCGTTATTCCATAGGAAGCGATTCTCGACCGCATCGAACTCAGATCGACTATCTCGCCCCAGTTGGGAACGTATGTGTCGTACCCGAATTTAGACCTTACCGATTCCGCGAATTTCTGCGAAGCCTCTTCTTCACCGTGGACAACAAAGACCTTGAGCTTGGGATTTTTGATATTGCCTACCCATTCAAGGAGGCCGTCCCTGTCGGCGTGAGCGGAAAATCCGCCGAGAGTGTGTATTTTTGCGTTCACTATTACATCATCTCCGAACAGTTTGACCCGTTTTGCGCCGTCGACGAGCCGTCGTCCGATAGTCCCCTGCGCCTGAAAGCCGACAAAAATAACGCACGACTCCGGTTTATAAAGATTATGCAGCAGATGATATTTAATTCTACCGGCGGTACACATCCCGCTGGCGGAGACGATGATCGCGCCGCTGACCTCCTCATTAAGCCTCTTTGACTCTTCAGCAGTTTTTGTAAAATATAAATTAGGGAACTCAAGCGGGCTGTCGCCGGATAGCAGTATCTTTTTCATTTCGTTATCGAAATAATCTTCATTCTTTTTGAATATTTCAGTAGCGCTTATGGCAAGCGGCGAATCGATATATACCGGGATTTCCGGGATCGCCTTCTCTTTAAAAAGCTTTGACAGCTCAAAAATGATTTCCTGTGTCCTTTCGACGGCAAAAGCCGGAATTATTATATTTCCTCTTTTGTTATACGAATTCAATATGATCTGTTTGAACTCATTCAGAGTGTCCTCTTTTTTCTTATGAAGCCTGTCTCCATAGGTTGACTCTATTAAAAGTATGTCGGCCTCTTCAATAATTTCCGGATCTTTTATAAAAGCCATATCCTTCTGCCCGAGATCTCCCGAAAAAACGATCTTAGTCGTACCGCGTTCTCCTTTAACCCATAATTCGATAATCGACGATCCCAGTATATGGCCGGCGTCCCTGTAAACCGCTTCTATGCGATCGTTGACTTTTATTGTTTTTCCGTATTCAACGGATATTAAACGCGAGATCGATTCTTCCGCATCGGCGACAGTATATATCGGTTCCTGTTCCGGCAGCCCGAGCCTTTTATTTTTTTTGTTTATCCATTCCATATCCATTTCCTGGATGTGGGCGCTGTCCGGAAGCATTACTCCGCACAGATCGACTGTGGGACGAGTGGCGAGTATGCTGCCGGTAAAGCCTTCCTTGACAAGCTTGGGAATAAGACCGCTGTGATCAATATGCGCATGCGTTAAAAGCAAAGTATTAATTTTTAACGGCGCGTATATTAAATGAAGCATGTTCCTTTCCCTTATCTGGCTTCTTCCCTGGAACATCCCGCAGTCTATCATTATCTGAAAATCTTTATCTTTAAGTATATATGAGGAGCCTGTTACCGTCCTTGCCCCGCCGACAAATTCTAATTCCATAAAAGGGTCCTGAGCTTTTTTATAAAATTGAACTTAATATGATAATTGAGTGAGCAATCTTCTTTCCCCGCCGACGGCGGGATAGAATCATGTCTCTGTTTTATTTAACTGAATTATATACCAGATACTAATTAATTATCGGTAAATTACTTATTCGTCAGTTATTCTTAAAAAATTAATATTATATGTTTATTAATTCCGCAAATGAATAGTCAATAATTAAAATTAAACGGATATAGAATATTTTTCAAATATGTAAAAATCTCTCTTCCGAAATATAATGATCCCGGGCGATAATTTTAGGTTTATTCGATAACAATTATTCTAAAATAGTAAATTTTTATAATAAATTTATAATAAATCGTAATAATTATTGACAAAAAATCGATATTCGAAATAATTATCATAAAAATATTGTAAGATCAGAAGGCAAAACATGTATTTAAATACTAAAACCAAAGCATTTACAATCAATGACTTTAAAACAAATAAAAAGAATGGTATTCCAATATCAATGCTAACCTGTTATGATCATGCATTTGCGCGCATACTCGAAAAGACAGAGATCGATGTAATACTTGTAGGGGATTCACTCGGCAATGTCTTTGCTGGATACGAGACAACTATTCCCGTGACAATAGATCAGATGATCTATCATTCTGCAATCGTAAAACGCGGTGCGCCTTCAAAATTAGTGATAATCGACATGCCGTTTATGAGCTATCATGTATCAGTTGAGGATACGCTTAGAAATGCAGGACGCATGATGAAAGAAACCGGTGTTAACGCAGTCAAACTTGAAGGCGGCAGGGAGTTCAGGGATGTCATAAAAGCATTAACCGCGGCGTCAATCCCGGTGATGGGTCATCTCGGATTGACGCCTCAATCGATTCACAAACTTGGCGGATACTCCGTTCAGGGACGCGAGGAAGAACAGAGGAAAAAGATTATAGAAGACGCGCTGATCATTCAGGATGCCGGAGTCTGCTCAGTCGTGCTTGAAAAAGTACCCGAATCTCTTGCGAAGGAAATATCTGAAAAATTATCCATCCCCACTATAGGAATAGGTGCCGGAAAATTTTGTGATGGACAGGTTCTTGTAATAAATGATGTGCTGGGAATAGACAAGACATTCAATCCCAAATTCGTTAAAAAATACGCCGACCTTTATTCGGCTTCAATGAATGCAGTTGCATCCTATAATAAAGAAGTCAAGGAACGCTCATTCCCTTCGGCAGAACACTCTTTTGAATAGGAAATATTTATGGCCCAAAAAAGAAATATCGATGATCTTGATGCAAAGATAATAACAATTCTTCAGTCGGACGGGAGAATAAACAATACCGACATAGCAAAACCGCTTGATGTATCGGAAGCGACGATCCGCGGCAGAATTAAACGCCTCATTGATGACGAGATAATACAAATAGTTGCCGTATCGAATCCTCTTAAACTGGGATTTGAAATCACCGGTGATCTTTATATCCAGGTCGATATGAAAAAGATGGAAAGCGTTATAAATTCTCTCAGTAAATTCAGGGAACTATGGTATATTGTCACAACAACTGGCAGATCCAACATTAATGCGGAATTCGTAGTTAAAAATCTTGAAGAACTGCATGACCTGGTATATAATCGAATCAGCCACATAGATGGGGTTGAACAGGTAGAAACTTCGATCATTATTAAATATATAAAACGTAAATACGATTTCGGCACCCCCCTTGAACAGGAGTTAATTCAATAATAATTCGGAAGGATTTTTGCAGTATGAACATAGCTGTTATGGGAATCGGAGGGGTCGGAGGATACTTCGGCGGAAAGCTTACTCAGCTTTTAAGTAACGCAAAAGATCTTAATATATATTTTGTGGCAAGAGGACAGCACCTTGCAGAAATACAGAAAAACGGCCTGATACTCGACACGGACGAAGGAATAATGGACTGCAAGCCGACTTTATCGACTGACGATATTTTAAAATTGCCCGAAATAGATTTTTGTTTACTTTGTGTAAAAAGCTATGATCTTGATAATGTTCTGTTAAATCTTAAAAATAAGGTAACATCCAATACTATCATTTTGCCCCTGCTTAATGGAGTGGATATCTACGAAAGAATAAGAGCAAGGATTCATAACGGAGCAGTTCTGCCGTCATGCGTATATATAGGGACTCATATAGAAAGACCAGGCAAAGTGATGCAGAGAGGCGGCGCGTGCACAATTTTTTTCGGCAGAGACCCGAAGAATGATTATTTCAATGAAGAAATCCTTGATCTGTTTAAAAAAGCAAAAATCAAGTTCCAGTGGCAGGAATATCCTTATACCGAGATATGGAACAAATATATTTTTGTCGCGCCTTTCGGGCTGGTAACCGCCAATTTCAGTAAAACACTCGGGGAAGTAATGCAATCTGAAGAGTTAAGCAGTTATGTTCGAAATATAATGAACGAGATCATCGGTATAGCAAAAAAGAAAGACATTGCACTTTCCCCGAACGTAATAGACGAGGTTTTCACGAAAGCAAAAGGTTTTCCTCCGGAAACGAAAACCTCTTTTCAGAGGGATATTGAGAGCGTTGATAAGCCCGACGAACGCGAACTTTTCGGAGGGACAATAGTCCGCATGGGGAAAGAACTAGGCATACCCGTAGATACAACACAGGCGATTTACAATTCGATTCAGAAAAAGAAAAAATTAAAATAAGCATCTTTAAGTATCTTCAGCACAATCGAAGACAAATTATTTGTTTGCCGTGCAGTGTCAACAACCTATCTCAAAAAAATTTTATATCCGCTGATAGATCTAAATATATCAGGATATATAGATCGTTTTTTCCCTGACCGGTTTTCTCGGCAACGGCGCAGGTGTCGATATGCATTTGCCGAGGCAAACGATCGAGATAAGGATCTTGCTTTCTTCGATGCCCAGAATTTTCGTAATATTCTTTTTTTCGAAAAAAGTAAACCACAAAGTGCCGAATCCCAGAGCGTGTGCGGCAAGAAGCATGTTCTGAATCGCAGCCGCGCACGCGAGCTGATAGCCAACGTTCCCGTCATTTTTCATATAGGCATCAACGCCGGTTTTTTTAGGATCGCCTGTAACTGCTATCAGCACAGGGGCCATTTTTACAAAATCAACTTTATAACCTGCAGCCCATTTCTGGCCGCAGTCATTAACCGCCCACTCTCTGCATCGCTCTGCCTCTTCTGCGATCCGGTCTTTAACATCCTGCTTTGTGATCACTATGAACTGCCATGGCTGCATGTTCATGGGGGATGGCGCAAACGATCCGGCTTCAAGTATTTTTTCAACACTCTCAGGGCTGACCGGATCCGGCAGATAAGCCCGGCAGCTTCTTCGTTCTTTTATTGCTGTAAAGAGATCCATTTTTAACCGTCCTTTTATTTATTATGAAATAATACCACCAGCCCTGCTGGCGGTCGTTTATTTTATGTCACGAAAAAAGCGAATTCTTAAAAAATACAGACAAATGACTTTAAAAATCAGCTAGGCGATAGAATCCCTGAAATAAATTCTTTTGTTGCCGGCAATACAGACTCTATCCTGTCTTTGTGAGGCGAATGACCGCAGCCCGGGAATGCGACTGCTTTCACCTCAGAGCCGGCTTTTGCTTCAATTCTGCGCATATGTTCAAGCGTTCCGTATTCGTCTTCTTCTCCCTGAAGCACCAGAATAGGAACTTTAATCCTGGGCAGATATTCCTCAATATTCCATTTCCCGAATTCTGGATCGAGCCATGACCTGTTCCACTCGTAGAAAGCGCATTCCACGTTATCGCCGTGATATTTTCTCAGCTTTTCGCGCAGGTCATTCCGTTCATAGTTTATTTTTGCCTGCCGTATCTGGCGGACGGTTTTATCTTCACAGAATACGTGTGGGGATTCGGCAATTACTCCGAGCAAATTTTCCGCCGGCGTTCCGCCTGCGAATACTAACGAAATAGAAGCACCGTCCGAATGCCCGAAAAGAAAAAAACTGCGAATGCCGGCAGCTTTTATAAGATCGGGAAGCACATAAAGGCCTTCATTATGCATGAACGTAAGCGGCAGAGGCAGATCGCATTTATCGGATCTGCCGTATCCCTGCCTGCTGTAAACCAAAACTCCGAGCCCTGTTGCATCTGCGACTTTCTCAGGAAAATCGCGCCACATCTCAACACAACCAAGGCCTTCGTGAAGGAAAATTATTGTCGGCGCGACATCAGGCGGCGGGCCATACCAGACGCTTTCCAGTTTAATGCCGCGAACAGCTATGAAATTACTATTTGAAGCCATCTTAAAATAATTACGATTTTAGTTAATCATTCAAGTTGGCTGACTTTTTTATAAACATTTGCGATAGAATGATCAGATTATTATCAATTTTAAG
>CAZVDF010000018.1:0-57383 GCA_964626055.1 uncultured Leptospirales bacterium | reverse complement strand
TTCCTTCACTGTTTTAGGAGCAAAGTATTCAAAACCATTGACAATATTCTTCATTTTGACTTGAACCCCCTTTAATTATTGATCAGAGTATTTTTTTATTACTATTACCAGTAT
Organism: uncultured Leptospirales bacterium; assembly: GCA_964626055.1. Lineage (GTDB taxonomy): Bacteria > Spirochaetota > UBA4802 > UBA4802 > JAFGDQ01 > JAFGSG01. The sequence goes on along the minus strand of CAZVDF010000018.1, from coordinate 57,269 downwards.
CAACAGGCACCCATTAAAAGTCAAATTAATTTCCCGTTTTTAAAAAGAATGGAGAATTGCAGAATTTAGTAAAATAAATATATTTATATTGGATGATAAAAATTTATCCACTATCTCGCGGAACAATTCAACCGGCATTTTTTCGCGGCAATTTTACGTCTAATCCGATGTTAATCCATAATTTAAATAAAACTTATTTACTTTACCGATTCAAGAAAAAACAAAAATAGAAATGGCTTTTTAAAAAAACGGGCATTGGTTATATGCGCAGATTATAAAAAACATGCTATTTTTGTTATTCCAAAAGACTTAAAGATGAACCATTGATACTTAATATAAAAAATTAACTCTTTTTATTTAAAAAATTAGATATACAAGCGAAATATTATACACCAAGTCCAGTATCCTCTTTTTCACTTGAAAAGTCAATAAAAATTTACCAAATTTCACCTTCAATACCCTGCAATTGTGACGATTTTTATCTTATAGTAAATTTTAACTTGAAGTAATTATTTATTTATAATATTATAAATACGCTGAAAAGAATTTCGTTTTTATATCAACATCTAAAAATAACTTGACGATAGCATAAGTTATTGAATACATTATATACAGAGTGTTTTAATATTAAATACGATGTCTAATTTAATAAATTGATATTGTATTAAAAAATATTTATATCGATTGACAATAATTAACACATTTTTTTAATGTAAAATTATGATTGTAAGAAGGTAATAAAATGGCAAAACAATTTTCAAGATGTCCGTTTACCGGAAATTCATGTAAAAACTGCCCTCTTTATAGAAGCAGGCACTACAGCCTGTGTTTTAATCAGCATTATGTTGAGGGTATCGACGAAAAAGAAGCAACAGTTGACTCAATAAATGATTCAATTCTGAAATATGGCTTTGTAAGCCTCGGTCATTACGCTTATAAATAACTGAGACTTTAAATCGAATGAATAGAGTTTAATACTCTTTTTGGATAATTTCATTTTTCGCAAAATTCGGTTTCATGTTGAAAAAAATCATTCAATAGAAAAATCGATTATGTCAGATTCAGTAAATTATCCTTTTGATTTAAAAATTAAAAACAGGAGATATAATTAAAAATGTTAATCGAAGGAAAAGTAACGTTAAATGCACCTATTAAAAAAATCTGGGACAACATTTTAGAGCCGAATACTCTTGCAAAAATAGTTCCCGGCGCCGAAAGTCTGGTGTTAAAGGGCGAGAAGGAATATGTAGGGGTTATCAAACAAAAACTCGGTCCCTTTTCAATTAAAGTCAACGGAAGCGTAACCTGGGTAGAGTTCACTCCTACAAACCATTTAAAAGGAACGATCAAGGGTGAGTTGCTCGGAGGAATGGGATTAATAATCGGGGATCTTATAATTGACCTGAATGAAGTTAAAAAAGATGAAGTAGAAGTTTCTTATAAAGCGAGCTTTAACATTACCGGGAAAGTATCAGTGGTAGGCGACAGAATAATACGCGCGAAAGCGAAAGATATGGAAAAGGAAATGGCAAAGAATTTCCAGGAAAAATTAGTTTAGCGAATCGATACATCGAACGGTACAACATACTGAACGAAGGGTTAACACCCCCGTGTTCTTATTATTTTGATGCGTTTTGAAATAAAAAAACAAGGAATTCGACCTTGTTTTTTTATTTCAAAACGCATAATTCTTTCTTGCCGGCCCGAAGGCAAAGAAAAAGTCGGGCGCTACCCTCTCTTATATTTAATTTCAAAGTGAGAAATATATGAATAAAAATATCAGGTTATTAATTGATCAGCCATTTATTCTGGATGATCAGCTCGAGATGACTCTTTTATTTATTATTGAAGAATGGATCGGCAATGAAAGAAAAGTTGAAATGAATATTATCATTAATATGAAAACACCTCAAGTTGAAGAAGAAATAACTTTTTCATCAATAATGGACCAATATTTCGAATGGCATGGTTATAAATTTGAATATTACGGCGGCGGACGCAAAGAAGTCCATTTAAAACTCATAAAAACCGGAAAAATTGAATCATAAGTAATTAATATACGAATTATTGTCCCGATTTAGCACGTTCTTCGGTTTTTTTTAATGCTTCCTTCAGAACATTTACTGCCAGTAATGCACAATGCACATTCTCTTTCGGCAGGCCTCCTAAAGCATCAATTATATTTTGTGCCGTTAATATTTTCGACTTATCGATGCTTTGTCCTTTGACTAATTCCACTAGCATTCCCCCGGAAGCAATGTAACCTTTGCAGCCGTCGGTCTGAAAAGAAAGATCTGTAATTATACCATTCTCAGCTTTAATAAATATTTCCATTGAATGACCGTCTCTGCCGCTAATCTTTGCGGAACAATCGGGAGAATCGATCATGCCCCGGTTTTTAGGCAGTAAGAACATTTCTATTGCTTTATATGAATAGGAAACCATTAATTGCTTTATGGCTTTCTCCTGCCATTTTTCATAATCTGCAATTTTATCCTTAAAAATACCCATCGCATTTAAATTTTCATCAGCCCATTTTTCAAGTGCTGCTCTAAATTCATCTGATAACTCTTTATTTTCCATATAAACTTTTTTAAATTCCATACTCTTAAATTAGATGCGTATACATTTCAAAATTTATGATTTAAAGTGAATAAGATCAGTAAATTTATCTTCAGGCAATATATGATAAATCCCGGTTGCAGTTGTGCATGCTTCGTTCTCTTTATTCCAAAGAGTTGCCTGCAGGCTGACTTTAGATCCTTCTTTTGAAACCACCCGACACGTGGCGCTGATTATTTTTCCGTTAATATATACCGGTTTTAAAAATTTTAGGGCGATTGATGACGTAACGCCGAATTCTTTAGTGAAGATATAGCTTGTCCAGCCCATAATTTCATCGATTATACCCATCTGTATGGCTCCATGAAGAATATTACCGAGGCCTACAAAATGCGGGGCGGGCAGATATTCGGTGGATAACTCTTTCTTCTCATCATCCCTGTAAAATTTTAGCTTCAAACCGGCCTTGTTATCGCTTCCGCAAAAGAAGCAATTATTGTCAACATAAGGATTTTGAATTTCCTTCTTCATAAAATATACCATTTTAAAATATTATTATTTGATATCTCCAGATTACATATCATTTTTAATAAACTGGAATTGATTGTCTAATTTACTCTGGAAACAGGCCTGAAAGGCATCCTAATATATTTTACATTCTATTCCGATTTATTGCAACTTACTTGCTTATAATAATATTCTTAAGATGACTTCCAGTCAAATCCGAATTTAATTCTTTCATTATAATGATCCGTTATAATGAATAATGTTTAGAGTTCTTAAAATTCCGACTGTTCCAACCATGATCCAGAATATATTTAAAAGAGAATATGCCGTATCCTTTTTTAAAACAGCGCACCATGACAGTATAATTGCGTCAGTAGTATTCAGTACCCACACAAATAAAAAAGGACTGTTTGGACCAAGCCAGCTTACGAGCGAAAAGCTGAATATTCTCATCAGTACGCCGATAAGTTCAAGAAGTCGGATATTATTTAAAATAAATGCGTTTATCATAACGAGGCATCCGTGTTCAAATATGAAAAGGGCTATAGTATTTAATTATTCCCATTGATACTCAAAAAAATATCCCCGCTTTTGCGGGGATATTATTAATTTTGATAATGAATCTTTATTTTCAAATATTATTTGCCAACTTTTAAAATCATCGATGCTCCTGTGTCGCCTGCCGCGCAGCCTGCCCATAAGCAATAACCGCCGCCTATGATAGTCATCTCTTCAATCATTTCGGCTATAATTCTGCCAGCTGTCGGAGACTGTGGATGCCCGTAAATGAGAGATGAGCCGTAGTTGTTCATTTTCATGACATCGATATTGAATTTTTTAGCAAAATTGAGATCGTTGGTTGTAAAGGGATTGTGGCTCTTAATAGCTTTCATATCAGTGATCTTCAATCCTGCATTTTTTAAAGCCATTTCTGCCGCAGGTACCGGTGCGGAAGCCATAAAGCCCGGATTGACCCTGGAGAAACCATAAGAAATAATCTGGATCTCTATATTTTTATCTGCGCTCAGTTCTTTTGCCTTATCGCGATTAGTCACGATAAATCCAACGTTGCCGTCCGCAGGGAATGTCTGCGCGCCGAAGCTATGAATTCCCCCTTTTTCTGCAGGCCCGAGCTTTGCAAGACCTTCCGCCGTTGTAGGTGTTGCGCCCTCATCCAATTCGACCAGTTTTGTGCCTTTTTTACCTGCTTTAACTTCAGCCGGGAACATATAACGTTTTTGAAAGGCTCTGTCATTTGCCAATGACATTTGATACTGTTCATATCTGCGAAGCACTACCGCGTCTGACTGTTCTTTTGTAAAGCCTTCCATTTTAGCGACGTTCTCGGCAGTACCCACCATCTTTGTTGGCGGTTTTACGTTCGGATCGCCGTTGAAGTTATCCATCAGCCAGTTTTCATGTATCACTTCTGCGCCCGGTCCCATCGGATTCGGCCATATAGTATGGGGGCCGTTTGAAGCACGGTCCGACATCAGTCCGAAACCCACATCATAAACGCCTAATTCGATATCCCTTGCCAGCAGAGCTATAATAGTTGTAGAAGTCGTACAGGCCTGACTGATCATACAACCGGGTAGATTTTTCTTGTTATCTGTAAGCATGCCTGCTGCCCAGTTATGGCTGTAAAATTGGTATTTGTGAGCAATAGACCATCCGTAGTATAGATAATCAATTACACTTGGATCTATCTTCTTTTTTTCCAGAAACCATCTTCTGGCTGTTTTTGCCCCGAGTTCAATCGGGTTCTCATTCATCATGCTTCCCTGCCAACGGCAGAATGGGGTTGAATAATAGCCGTTATAAGGTATATACGCATTTTTAAATGTACTCATATACATTCTCCTTTAAAATAATTAAATTGATAAATTTAATAATATATCTTATTAAAATTTTCAGAATCTTCCTGTTTTATTTTTCAGCCATGGATAAACACAAAGCTTTAAAAACAAACAAGATTACAATAAAAGCAAACTTATTTGCCTTTATAATTCGGTTTTCTCTTATCGTTGAACGCGCTTATGCCTTCCTTGCCGTCCTCCGATGCGAATGCGATTGAAAACGCGTTCATTTCCATTGTAAGTCCGGATGCTAGATCGGTATTAAGCCCGTTATCCACGCATTTCTTTATAAGACCCAGAGCGACCTTTGGTTTCGAAGCCAGTTTTTTGGCAAAAGCTTTGGCTTCTCCTAAAAGCTTGTCTTTGGCCACAACCCTGTTAGCGAGCCCAATTCTGTAAGCTTCCTGTGCGTTAACATTGTCGCCTGTTAAAAGCAATTCTTTTGCCCTGGACGGACCCACAAGCCTTGTAAGCCTCTGAGTGGCGCCTGACCCTGGCATTATGCCGAGATTTATCTCCGGCAGTCCAAACACAACGTCTTCGGAAACTATCCTGAAATCGCAGCAAAGCGCGACTTCGCATCCGCCGCCGAGCGCAAGACCGAAAACAGCCGCGATTGTCGGCTTCTCAATGCCGGTGATTTTATCAAAAGACTTTCTTGGGCCTTCCCAGCAAAAGTTAAGTACCTCTACAATCGATTTGCCCATGACTTCTTTTATATCCAGACCCGCTGCAAATGCTTTTTCTCCATTGCCCGTAATAATAATAGCGCCTATGCCGGCATCATTATCCAGTTCGGTTACCGCATCATAGAGTTCCAGATATAATTTTTTATTCAAAGGATTAACAGGCGGCCTGTTGAGCTTTATTATGCCTACCTTATCCTCCCGTTCGACGATTAATGTTTCGTAACCCATATTGCTCTCCTTTCGCGTCTGCGCGGCATTTTTCAATTTTCATTATTTATTATGAAATCCGAAAACCGGGCAAGTATCCGCATTTATTATTTGGAGTAATCAAACCAGCCTTTGCCGGATTTTCTGCCGAGAAGTCCCGCTTTAACCATATTTTTAATGGTTAGCGGCGGGTTCCATTTTAATTCTTTCGGCAATTCTTTATAAAAATAATCCATTACATGATAATTGATGTCGACTCCCGTAAGGTCCATGAGCTCGAACGGTCCCATAGGATAATTGAGTCCTAACTTTGCAGCTTTATCCACGTCTTCTTTTGAAGCGATACCCTGTTCATAAAGCTTAATGGCCTCGATTGCAACTGCGATCATAAGTCTGTTTGCGAGAAAGCCTGGAACATCAACTTTGACTTCTACCGGTTCTTTGCCTACTTTCTTCGAAAGTTCAAGCGCGGTTTTTATTGTCTCGTCATTGGTCTTAATTCCTCTTATGACTTCCACAAGTTTCATCAGAGGTACCGGATTAAAGAAGTGCATACCGCAGACTTTTTCGGGTCTTTTTGTAGCTGTAGCTATTTCCGTAATCGACATGGAAGAAGTATTCGAGGCAAGAATAACATGCGGCTTAACAATCTCATCAAGTTCGGCAAATACATTTTTCTTAACATCCATGACTTCAATGACGACTTCGATTATATAATCGGCATCCTTCATGTCCGCCAGCTTCGTAGTGCCTTTGATCCTTCCCATTACGGCTTTTTTATCGTCGGCGCTCATCTTGCCTTTCTCAACGCTCTTGCCGAGAAATTTATCGATATTTTTTATTCCGCCTTCAACAAACCTGTCTTCAATATCTCTCAAGATTACATTGTAACCCGCCTGAGCCGATACCTGTGCAATGCCGCTTCCCATGGCTCCCGCGCCTACAACCCCTATGGTTTTAATATCCATATTAATCCTCCTAATATTAGCGTATTTTTAATAAATTATACCCGTATAAGGACATAAAGTCGAAAGAATTCTATTTTAAAACGATTTTATTCCCCCAATCGAGTAAGAAAAACCGTGTTAATTATAAATAATATTTGTATATATTTAATTGTATATAACAATCAAATGTTCCACTGCTTATTGACAACGATAAAAGACGGAGGTGGAAAGTCAACAAAAAAATGAATAGAGCCCGCATACCGTCCGGACGGACGGTATGCGGGCTCTTGCTTCTGTGAGTATCCGCATGCTGATGCATCCTAATATTTAAACGGAGTAGGAATTTTCTTTGCTTTTTCCTGTCCCTTCCAGTACTCTATCCTGCTTCTGACAAATTTAAGCCAGCCATCGACTTCTTTTTCGCTGTAGCCTTTTCCTACAAGATCCTTCTTAAAGTCCGCAATAACAGGTTGTACTGCTTTTATCCATCTGTTGCTTTCCTCATTGGAAATTGGCACCATTTTGCCGCCCTGACTAATGAAGAAATCCCGGCCTGCAATATCTATCTTGTTGAAACCTACAGCATATTCTTCAATATATTTTTTTGAAATATTGTTGAATACTTTCTGTACAGCGGGCGTAAGCGATTCCCATTTGTTTTTATTCATTACAACATAAAAAGCGAACACGCTGCCCAGTTTCCAGGCCTCAGTCGTGTATTTCAGGAGTTCACCGGTTTTAAAACCCTTATAAGTTTCCATTGTCAGATAAGCTCCTTCGCAGACTCCTCTCTTAAGTGATTCATATAGATCTACAATTTCAATCGGCATTGGCACGGCTCCGAGAGCTTTCGTTATGTCGGCGATCCGTCCGGTTGCTCTCAGTTTCAATCCTTTAAAATCTTCCAGCGTTTTCACCGGTTTTCTTATTGTCTGGACAATATTGACGGGGCTGGTCGTGAAAAACAGAACATTAAAGTCCCCCCATTCTTTGGGTTTAAATTTATTGTAAAACTCATTAGCTACGTGTGTGGCGATATAGCTGCTTGGAAATCCAAGAGGTAATTCCACAATTTCCATAACCGGAAAACGTCCTCTTGTATATGCGCAGTGGGAAAGCCCCATATCCGCTATGCCGCTGGCTACGCCCGCCGCCATTTTAGATGCTGTCAGCAGAGTGCCTCCCGGATAATACGTCAGCTCTGCTTTACCCTTAAGCTGTTTGTTTGCATCTTCACAGAATTTACCCAGAAGCACGGCAGCCATGTGAGTGGGGGGAAAATAATTCGCCACTTTGATCTTAACAGGTTCTTCTGCGTTAGAGAAGGAAAATAGTAAGAATAAAACTAGAACAACAAACATTAAAACTCCTGATTTTTTTAACATACTGCAACCTCCTTTTAAAAGATCAGCGAATCAAAACCGGCTGACCCTTATTAGATATATTTTCTATCATTACCGGCAATAGCGGCAATTAATAGTAAACTTAGGGAGTGAGACATCTGTTATTTCCAAGTTTGATATTATTAACAATTTTAATAAATAGCCATCTCAAAATCATAGATCCATATATTTTCACTCAATTTGCGATCCAGACCGATTGACTTACTTCCTCGATGTGTACGAAATCGATATATTACGTATTATAATAAATACGCTCATCTGAAAAAAAGCGACGGAAGCCATAAAGCAAGTTGAGGAAATGCCAGCAAAAGGCCCCATGCAACTACTAAAGAAATCAGAAACGGCATAACACCCTGATATATCCTGCTCATGGGCTCCTTGGTAATATTTTTTACGACAAAAACACAAATCGCTACCGGAGGTATGACTACTCCGACCATTACAGTAACTCCGATTATTATCCCGAACCAGATCGCATTAAATCCAAGCTTCAGGATAACAGGATAAAATATAGGTGTGGCAAGTATCATGAATGCAAGATCATCAATAAACGATCCGCCGATCAGGTATATCATACATATCAAAAATAAAATTATATAACGGTTTAAAGCCAGTGTTGTTACCCAGTCTGCCGCTTTTTGCGGGATATTGGTTACGGCAATAAAATGGCCGAGTATTACTGACCCTGCAATAAGCAGCAAAAGCATCCCTGCTGTCCGGAGCGACTCTTTTACTGATTTAATATAACCATGGAAATTCATGCCTTTTCTCACTATTGCCAGGACAAGCAATGCAAATGTTCCTACTGCCCCGGCTTCCGTCGGCGTAAAAAATCCTGTCATAATTCCTCCGACAACCAGGCAGAAAACAACTATTACCCAGGCTGCTTCCGGTAGGGATTTAAACCTATCTCTCCAAGACGACTTTTCCGACTTGGGAGCTATCTCAGGATTGATCCTTGCCCATGTATATATAATTACCATAAAAAATAATGCTATGATCAGGCCGGGAATTATCCCCGCAAGAAAAAGCTGGCCTATGGACTGTTCCGTAATTATACCGAAGATAATAAGAACAACACTGGGGGGGATAATGCAGCCCAGCGTTCCGACCGTAGCCACGATTCCCGTCGAAAGTCTTCTGTCATATTTATAACGATCCATTTCTGGGATCGCAACGCTTGCAAAGGTGGCCGAAGTCGCAGCTGAAGAACCGCATATTGCTTTGAAGCCCGTGGCGCCGAGTACAGTAGCCATTGCGAGTCCTCCAGGAATATGCCCGATAAATTTATGTGCGGAAGCATATAGTTTTTGCGCAATACCAGCGTTAAAACCTATTTGTCCCATGAGGATAAACAAAGGAAACACCGTATATCCGTAATTTGTTATAACATCGTAAACATCGCGACCGATTAGATTCATTGCGGCGTGAATGCCGTTAAGAAATGCAAATCCTACGAACCCGACCAATGCCATGGCAAATCCCAGTTCTATGCCGGTAGTAAACAGAAGAAGAAGTAAAATCAGACCAATAAGACCTATCATCATCTCACTCATATCTGCCTCTCCATATCTTATAAATATCTATAACAAATACAAAGCATTCAATTATACAGCACACTCCTATCCCATAGGCCATTGGAAAAAAAGGCAGCTTAATAGTCGGAGAGACTTCACCGGACATTTTAAATTCATTACCTACTCCGAACAGGTTATAACCGATGAGTATAAAAAGAATAATACAGAGAATACGCGTAAAAGTATTTAAAATCGCTTTATTCATTTTTGAGGAAACCATATTTATAAGTATTTCCATATAAACGTGACCGCGATCCAGGGAAACCTGGGGAATAGCAAAACCGATTACCAGTGCCAATAATAATCCTACGATTTCATAAGTACCGATGATCGGAGCTCCGAATGCCCTTAAACATACATCAACCACCGTCAATAACATCATAATAGTGAGAGCAATACCTGCTATGATGCTCAGGATTTTGCTTAAATACACAATAAATCCTTCCAATTTACTCAGCATATATCCCTCCTTAATAATTATTTACAAGGTAAAGCTGCAGATATGCTTATGACGAAAGAGTAAGATTTTCACCCAACTATAGAAAAATTTTCCGGTTTATAATCTTAATTAAATTAATTAATTCTTATAATTAATGATGCGGCCGTATCGCCGGCCGAACACCCGGTAAAAAGGCCGTAGCCTCCACCGAGAAGAACAAGCTCTTCAATCAGCTCAATAACCGCTCTGCCGGCTGTCGGACCCTGCGGATGACCGTATATCAGCGAAGACCCGAAGTTATTCATTTTCATTACATCGTAATTCAGCTTTTTTGCAAAAGCTATATCATTAATCGCAAACGGATTATGAGTCTTAACCGCCTTTATGTCGCTGAGTTTTAGATTTGCATTTGCAAGCGCCATCTGCGCAGCAGGAATCGGCGCAGCAGGCATGAACATGGGTTTAACGCGCGCAAAGCCGTAGGAAATGATCTGTATCTCTTTTTTGGCATCCATGCTCATTTCCATTGCTTTCTCTCTTGTCGTAACAATTATTCCGCAATTGCCGTCTGCCGGGAAAGTCTGCGCCCCAAAGCTTAGAACTCCGTTGGGGAACTGCGGCTTCAGCTTAGCCAGACCCTCTGCCGAAGTCGGCGTCCACCCTTCATCTTCTTCCATCAGCTTCCTGGTCTTCTTATTGACAGTTACTTCCGGGGGAAACATATATCGCTTCTGGAACGCCCTGTTATTTGCCAGAGCATCCTGATATTGCGTATAGCGTCTTAACACAACTGCATCGCATTCTTCCTTTGTTATGCCGACTTCCGCCGCTACATTCTCCGCCGTCTGCGCCATAAATGCTCTGTGCCTGGGAGTGCCTGAAAAATTATCCATATTCCAGTCTTCTCTATCTGGCTGGCCCCCGGGACCAAGCGGATCGGCCCATACAGTATGCGGGCCGTTTGAGCAACGATCTGTTGCAAGCAAAAATCCGGTTTCGTACATACCGACTTCAAGGTCTTTTGCCATTAGATTAAGTATTGTTGTTGAAGTAGCGCATGCCTGGTTGACAAAAAGAGCCGGCAGGAATTTTTTATCGTCTGTCAAAATTGACGCGGCAAAATTGTGAGCCACGAACCAGTGCTTCTGAGCTACAGTCGAGCCGAAGTACATATAATCAGGCAGAGCAGGGTCAAATTTTTTCTCAAGGAACCATCTTCTCGCGGTAGTCGCTCCGAGTAAAATTGCGTTATCATATTGCAGGCTTCCCTGCCAGCGGGAAAACGGAGTTGAATAATACGCGCCATACGGTATGTATGCTTTAGTATAACCTTTCATATTTGATATCTCCTTTACATTATCTATTTCAAATGGGATATCCGAAGGGAAAATAACTTAAAATACAAATAGATCAAGACCGCCCATCATGTTTACAACTGCGCCGGTCATATATGCCGCCTTGTCGGACGCAACGAATGCTATGGCATTTGCAATTTCATCCGGTTCCGCCGTCCTTCGAAGAGCTATTCTCTTCTCAAATCTCTGGCGCGTTTCTTCAGGTATGGGCTCATAATAAGCTTCTGTATTTGCCGTCCCTATGAGAACGACGTTCGCGGTTATATTAAACCTTGCACCTTCCAGCGCTGCTGATTTTGCGAGCCCTATTAAGCCGGCTTTTGCGGCGCCATAGCTGCTCTGTCCCGAACCGCCCATAACGCCGGCAACGGATGACATATTTATAATGCGTCCCCATTTGCTCGCACACATATCGGCCCAGGCTTCCTTAATGCAGTAAAAAGCCGAGTTCAAACAGAGTTTGATCTCCGCGTCCCATTCTTCAATGGTTGTCTTTGCGATCGTAACCATATGACGCATCTGAGCAGCGTTGTTTACTAATATATCTACAGGCCCCATTTCTTTTTTTATTGCTGCGAATGCTGCCTGCACGCTTGAATAGTCCCTGCCGTTAAGCTTGACAGCCATTGATTTCCTTCCCATGGCCTTAATTTCTTTTGCTACTGCTTCCGCGCCTTCCATATGATTGAAGCCTGTTACTGCAACATCCGCTCCGTCTTTAGCTAAAGCCAGCGCTGCCGCCCTCCCGATCCCGTGCGGCATTGTAGCGCCGGTTACCAGTGCTAACTTCCTTTCAGACGACATATCCATCCTCCTTTTTCATCTTTTTAATAAAATCACTCATCTTTTATTCTAAAATATATTTATTCGACTATTCCTCGATAGGCGTAATAAATTTCAAAATATACAAAAAGGTTAACAAAATTTCTGCGTTTTTACGCACAGCGTTGTTATCATTAGCCATATTAATTAATCTGTTAACGGACTTTTCAATATTTTCAATTTCTTTTCTGATTTCTTTCATTAATGTTTACCTCTCATATCTTTGAATCGTTTTGCTTTTAGATCATATCGCGGCAAAGTGCCTGCCGGTTCAACTTTTACCCTGCAGGACAAATTTGTTTTAATTTTATGCCTCTCCTTCAGTCTTTCAGAAACAGCCTCACGATCGTTATTCCCCAGCCTGGGATCAACTTCTATTCTGAGAGTTATCTCATCCATAATATCTTCGCGTGTCACAATAAGTTCGTATTCTATGATTTCAGGAAATTCAGACCTGATTAACTGTTCAACTGTCTTTGGCGAGAAGAGGACGCCTCTTATTTTGCTTATATCATCGACTCTACCGACAATTTCCATCATCTTTAACGATGTTCTTCCGCATTCACATTCGGAAGGTCCTTTGATCGCAACATCGTTCGTATTAAATCTTATTACCGGGAAGGATCTTCGGCCAAGCGGAGTGATGACAATAACCCCGTGTTCACCTTCTGCGACTTCTTTTGAAAGGGTCTCCCTGTCCAGCATTTCTACCAGAAAAAAAGGCTCGATTATATGAAGTCCCTGCTGAGCTTCACACATCCCGGCAAATCCGCAGGTTTCCGTGCTGCCGATATGATCGAACATTTTACATCCGTAAACAGTCTCGATCCTTTTTCTTGTAGCTTCAGGAAGAGGCTCCCCTGCGCCCAATGCGCGTTCAATGCCGAATGACTTCGGATCAATACCCATGCTCGCTGCTTCCTGGGCAATATTTAACAGGTATGTCGGCGTTCCTGCAAGCGCATTTGCCTTAATTTCAAGGATCTTGTTTATCCTGCCCTTCGTGTCCAATGCTCCTCCCGGCACTACTTCGCAGCCAAGTTTCTCCGCGGCATAATGAGCTTCCCAGAATGCAACATAGACATTATAACCGAAAGGAAGGAATAAACGGTGTCTTGGTCTGAATCCCGCCATCCACAGTATATGACACCATGCTTCTATTCTCCATTGCCAGCTTTCGTAGGATTCCGGCACGTAAACAGGTCTTCCGGTTGTCCCGCTCGTCTGGCGAAAACTGGATACATCTTCGATATTTACCCCAAGAATTCCCCCGTATGGAAAAGGAGATACATCTTCCTGCCACTTCCTGAGTTCTTCCTTGTAGGTAAACGGCACTTTTTTAATATCTTGAAAAGATCTGATATCGCCGGGCTCGATATTTTTCAATTTTTCCTGATAAAGTCTTGAATGAGATTTTGCGTAGGCGAAAAGGTTCTGAAAATACCTGAATTCAATATTTTGCAACTTCTCTCTTGGAAGTGTTTCCGTGTAATGATTCCAGTATTGCATGGACAAGCCCTCTTTTAAAAGTATTATATTTATAACATTTTCAATATATTCCCGCCAGATATTTTTTTACATTATAACCGCTTATTTATCGCTCTTCGCAGAAAATTCCCCCCCCTGCTACATTCATTTCATTTAATGAAATGAATGTTCATTTGATGATATTCAAGCATGTACCCCTTTTTTGTCAAGGCAAAAATACATAGAAACAAAAAAAGTTCACAGGTTTTCATTAAACGACAGGTTTAATCGGCGGCATGCCTCCCGGATTATTATAAAACATATCAAAAATTAATGCAACAAATTCAAAAGCAGGTTTGTTCATCTGACAAAAAGCCAACAATACCAGTCAAATTATAACCATAGACTACCCGCTGCTGTAAATAAAATTTGGGATGCGCTTTTATATTATATTTTTAATTTATTCAGGAAGGCTGGCTATCTTTTCCCGGATAACCCATTTCGGCTGATATATTTCTGGCAGTTGATACCGCTTCTTTAATTATTTTTTTAATTGCCTTCGGATCTACCGAGGAAGAAATAAAGGCTATGCCCACTGCACTGGTAACCTTACCGCTGAGATCGTATACCGGTGCGGCTATCCCGCTGACCCCATCCATAGTGCCTTCATCATCATAGGCAAATCCCTGGCTTCGTATCTTATTAAGATATTCCAAAAACTCTTCTTTATTGGTAATAGACTTTTTTGCAGTACGTTTAAGCGGAAATTTTTGCAGAAGTCTCTCGATTTCATTTTCAGGCAGGAATGCCATAATAGCTGCTCCGACCATTCCCCAATACGGTGTACGACGGGTGCCGATCCTGGAAGTAAAAGTAATAGCATGCTTCGGATCATCTATTTTATCTATATAAAGCAATTCATCGTTATCTATTATCCCCAGAAATACCGTAGTGCTCAATTTAGCCTCCAATTGAATCAAATGGCTGGAAGCAACCCTTCTGAGCGAAAAAGAGTTATAAACAATACTACCCAGCTCAAATAGTTTAACACCGAGAGAATATCGTTTTAATAATAAGTCATGCTTTAAAAAGTGATATTTCACCAATGTTGAACATAATCTTAGAACAGTGGCTCTGGAAAGATTCAGGCTCTCCGAGAGCTGGGCAAGCGATAGAGATTGTTTTTCAGAAGAAGTAAAAACATTCAGTATTTGAAGTGCTCTTTCAAGCGATCTGTTATAAAAAGTCTCTCCTTCATTTTTCTTCATCTATCTCCCCAATAAAAATAAAGCGGTTTAGATACAAACGACTATTTCCCCGTCCTTTATAAAATATAAACAATCACTGCTGAATTTATCAGCCGTCATTAAATATGGCATTATTTTCGATCAAAGTATAGAAAACCGAGCACAAAAGAGCACGTCAGCATTTTTAAATTTCAAATAAAACACGGATACATGCGATCAATAAGAAAACGGAAGGTTTCTTATTTCTGTAACAGAAAAATTTTTCAGTAAATGCTATTTAACAAAATCATTCAAGTCACATATGTTGGTTTCAAGCATTTTAGTGCTTGCCAATATGCGCTTTGTATTTCTCTTCACCGCTTCAATTTCCCCGCCTACAGCCATTATCTCTTCGGCTATTTTTTTAAGCTCTCTTATTTTTTTGTCTATTTTTTTTATCTCTTTAATATCCATTAATGACCCTCCTTTCTCAAATCTTTAAACCGTTTTGCTTTGACTTCATAACGGGGCAAACTGCCGTACGGGTGCACTTCAATCTTAAATCCGAGATTTACCCTGACCCTTAGCTGGTCTTTCAACCGGTTAAGTATATCTTCTTTCCTGTCAAGATGTTCCGGCATTATTTCAATATCAAGTTTTATATCGTCGATATCTCCCTTTTTTGTCACTGTTACTTCGTAATCATTCCCGAGTTCGGGTATGCTTCTCACAACTTCTTCGATTGCCGTCGGCGCAAGGAGCACTCCTTTTACCTTGGTTATATCGTCCGCTCTTCCTATGACTCCACCGTCGATTACTCTGAAGGTGCGGCCGCAGGTGCATGCGTAATCCGCCCACTTTATTACATCCTTGGAATCGAAACGGATACAGGGCTTGCCTATCCTGTCCAGCGCGGTGATGACCATTTTCCCCCGCCTGTTAGGCTCTGTTATAATTTCTCCTGTATCGATATCTTCAATCTCTACAATGAAATACGCTTCATTTACATGAAGTCCGCCTGTCTGAGCCGTGCATCCGTAGCTCCATGCTCCTATTTCGGTTGCGCCTATATGATCGTACACTTTCGCGCCCCAGGCATCCTCTATGCGCTTTTTGGTTGTCGGTATACTCGCTCCCGGTTCGCCTGCACAGGTTATCTTTTTAATAAAAAGATCCTTCGCAGGATCGATCCCCATTTTCCTTGCCGTATCTGCCATACCCAGAACATAAGTCGGAGTTGCCATAAACGCATTGCATTTCAGTTCTTTCATTTTCAGAATGCGAGCTTCGGTATCCAGCACTCCGCCGGGCACCAGTTCGCAGCCTACTTTTTCAACCGCATAATGCGCCGCCCAGAAAGCCACGAAAATATTATATCCGAAAGGTAAAAATACCCTGTCCGTGTCTCTGTACCCCTGGGCATAGAGAATATATGACCAGCATTCTGCCCACCATTCCCAGTCCTGCCATGTATCGCCCTGATATACGGGCGTGCCCGTTGTGCCGCTTGTCTGACGGAATTCGGTAATTTCCGAAATGGGAACTGCAAGCATGTCCCCGTATGGGAAAGGCTCTCTAGACTGTACATCGCGCAGCATTCCTTTGTCAGTTTTTGGGACCTTTTTTATATCTTCGAATTTTTTAATATCACCGGGCTGAACGCCGGCGTCTTTATACAATTTCCGATAAAATGGCGAATTATTATATGCCCATTCGAAAATTCTTTTAAATTTACCCAGCTGAAGATCCCTTAATTTTTCCTGCGGCAATGTTTCCAAATATGGATTCCAATATTCCATCGTTTTTACCTCCTGGTTTTGTATTTCCTGAAAATTACTTCCGAATTTGCTGTCAGATCGACAGTATTTTCAAAAACTTATATCCCTGATTCGGCCGACTATTATTACGTAAATTTTTAACACTATTGATAGAATGAAATCGCTGAAAAATCGGGATTCTTTTTTTCTCCCGTCTTTGCCGGAATACTGTATTTAATGGACTGTATGTTTTGCTGGAGTTTCCATGGTTATGCGAACCGCAACAATGCTTATGTCTTAAAATATTGGAGTAATTTTAAAAGAGAGAGCAATGTACGGCTTTTTAAGTAATTTCATTAAATGAAATCTATGTCCACTTGATGGATATAATAGATTTTTGAAGCAGGAAGTCAACTAAAAAATAATAAAGCGATACGGAGAATCGCCTTCTGCAAAAAATAGTAAAATCAATCGCGGGCGATTTTGAAAAATTCCAGTTCTATAATCCCACAAATATCAGAGTGAAAGAATCGAAAAATACTGGCTGCATTGAATCCTCCGACGGCCCGAAACGCTACTTGTTTTTCAGGATACGTTTAAAGATAAGCCGGAAAATCAAGACAGCATAAAACTTTCGGAATGTAAATTCGAAATTTTATTAATTTCATAAATTTTAATTGCTTTTTTTTTATTTCTTAACATTATGAACGACCCTCGGTTATTTCCAATATACGGGTCTAAGGAAATAATTTATGGAACTTAATGAAATAATCAGATCGGATAATGACAGACTTTTCGTTCTCGATAACGAATGTTTTATAATTTTTACGGCCGACGATCTTACTGATGAGAAACCGTTTATCCGTATTGGGAACTGGCTAGACCTTCCGTCGGAATGCATACCTCTTATTGAAAATATCATTGTAACGGATTCTATAACGGGTAATCCTGCGCACGAACAGTTCAATACAGATCCGGAACTTCTCTCAACCAACAGATATATCGGGAGCAGGCAGGTTATACAGAATTATCTGGATTTTCAAAAAAATTTCGGACTCGATTTAACAAATGTTTCGGTGGTGGATATCGAAAAAGACCTGCCTTACCTTTCAAAAGAACAATCTATTTCAAGCAAAGATTCGTTTCTGGGGATATTTTATACAAATGGAAATTTTCGTGTAATATATAAAGACAAAACGCTTTTTGATTTAAATGAATTTGAAAATAAATCACCTGTATGCATAAAAGAGCATGATCTTGTTTCAAATATTAATAAAGATTCCACAAAATATTCCGGAACAGGCATCATACTGTTCAGCAACTATATTCTGTTTTATAAAAACCGCTATTTCACATCCTATCAGTTCCCCAGGGAATATCTGAATGATTTTAAATACCTTAATATTGATCCTGCAAAAATCAGGGAATTAATACTCCCCTCCTCGAGTATTACGGACATTACTAATTTTTTAAAATGGAATAATTCGAGAAAAGGCCTTTTAAAAATATTTTCCAATTTTAAAAAAGCGCTCTTCCCGATGCAAAAGCTTTTCCCGGATATATCGTTGAAGCTTGAGGATTTTCACGGTCATTCGTTCGAAACAGGTGACGGGCTTACAGTACAAAACTATCCCGGCTCGCTTAACGAAAAAATCATTTATAGAAACACGGCACCGTCTTTTAAAAAACTCGAACTGGCATATTTGAAGGAGTATACGGGAATCCGGGAGATAGTCAAAGAAAAACTCGACGGAATTATTGTTCCGTTTTCAATCTATGAAAAAGCATCCGTATATTTTAATTCGACTTTTGCGCCTGTCGCATGCGCGGATGACGGAAATAGAAACATTTCAAAATTAAAAGGCAAAAATATTATTATATTAAACCAAAAA
Organism: uncultured Leptospirales bacterium; assembly: GCA_964626055.1. Taxonomy (GTDB): domain Bacteria; phylum Spirochaetota; class UBA4802; order UBA4802; family JAFGDQ01; genus JAFGSG01. Next base: position 38,560 of record CAZVDF010000018.1, on the reverse strand, counting down.
GTAAAATACGAATTCCTAAAATTCGAGGAAGACGTATTAATTGAAACATCCGCAAAATTACTTCCCGGGAATGACATAATCGATTATATTAATGCAAAAAATTCAATCGAAATTAAAAGCATATTGTTCAATAATTTTCATTTAAAAGAAAATCTTGAATTCAATGACATCAAAGATTTTTTAAACATTACTTCTGTCCTGCGCATCGTTTTAAACACCACCAGAGACAGAAAATTCTCCGCTGAAATACAAAAAATTCTCCAAAAAGCATTAAGTTTATTCGACAAGGAAGAAATCATCCGGAAAGAAGCAAATAAAATCAGGATTTCCCTGTATTTTTATGATTATTCAATATATGAATTTTACGAGAATAGCGGCATAGAAAATAATACCTGCGCCGAATCCAATGATTTTTTAAATAAAAGAATTCAAAACGACAGAATCAGATTTATGCAGTTGCTTGAATTATATAAAATTTCACAAAATAAAACAAAAAAAGATTTCACTTTCCTGAATAATGAAATCAGCAGAAGAAAGAAAATTTACAACACGGAAGAAAAATTTTTAGATAAAAAAGAATTACACAGGGGATTGCTTAAGTTAAAATTATCAAAATTAAAAAAAGTATTTAAAATCATTCTGATAATCCTTATCGCGGCATTATTATCTCTTCTTTCCATGAAAGGTTTTAATTATTATATGGAATACAGGGAAAGCATCAAAGCGGAAAAAGATAGACTTGAGAAAGAGACAGCACAGAGAATCCAGGCGGAAAAAGAAAAAACTGAAAGACAGGAACTGATTGAAAAATATCAGATCCGTGTTTCAGATCACGATATTTACATATATGCCAATAAAGTCGCAAAGAAAAACGGCTATAGGGAGATCGACTATAAAGACTTAAAAGAGAAAAATCCCAACTGGATATTCCCGGGAAATATTTTTTATCTCATGGATAATGAAAAAATACTGGTAAAAAAAGGCGATACGCTTTGGGATATTTCAGATAAAAAACTTATGGCAATTCAGGTTGAATTTTATAAACTCGTTGATAAAATCAATGCAGCAAAATCCAAAGCCGAGAAAACGGAATTACTTAATAAGGCGCAAAGCCTCGCATTTTCAAATAAACATTTTACCAAAATAGACGAGATTAAAAAAGGACTTAATAAATAGACTTGTTGCAAAACTAAGAATTTACAGAAATATTCCTTCCCCGCCTGCGGCTCGGAAAGAATATTTTACATCCTTTTTCATATTGCAGTGAGTTACGCAACAAGTCTGATAATTAAAAAATATTTAATATAAATTCATTGCATTGGAACCCAAAGACAAAATAAACTATTATGTCGAACCAGTTGAGGTCGAGATTTATTTAAAAAAATCCGGCATTGTCCGGACAATCATAAAAGACATGTATATTGATCTGATCGATGTACTGCCAAACAATGAACACAGCCAGAAAATTTTTGACTATTTTATTGAAAAAAACGAGCCAATTGATCTTATAGAGATAATGAATATATTTCCCCAGTACATGCCTGTAATTTTCGAATCATACTATCACAGGATGCCTCTTTATGAAAAAGTCAGCATGCATTATAAAGAAGCTCTTGCCGGCAGCATCGATTCCTTAAGACTGTCATTGTATTTTACGGAACTTCTGATAAAATACGAACCTACTGTTGCGTCATCCGGTTATTTAGGGGATTACCAGACCCACAATCTCAATTATCTTATTCGAAAACTCAACGAACAGGAACAGAAATTTTTATTGGAAGATACCACAACAAGATATCTAATTAAAAGACGCAACATAGCTTTCGAGAAAAGACCAAGGGACAGGGAATTCGATAAACTCGTCGAGTTGTGGGAATATAACGTTAAAAAAGGAAAAACGATCTAACTCCTACACATCATACGTCTCTTTTTCCATTGCAGCGAATATCTCAAGTTCATAGCCTTTTTCTTTTGTCTTTTTCCTGTAATGATCTACTATATAATCCAGCTGGTTATCCGTACGCTGCGGATCATGATGGAAGAAAAAAAGTTTTTTGATACCCGCATTGATGGCTATGTTAACAGAATCGTGAGTTGTGCTGTGGCCCCAGCCTTTATGGCTTTCATATTCCGAAGGAATATACTGCGAATCGGTTACGAGAGTGTCCGCTCCTTTGATAAACTGTCTCAGTCTTCTGTTCATGCTGCTGACGGTGTCATCCATTTCACTGTCATTGTCGTTATATAAGTTATAATAGGGTTCGTTATCTCCCAGATAAATAAATACTGTATCTTTAAAAAATATTTTATAACCCAGGCATGTGACGGGATGATTCAGCATTGTCGTTTCAATCCTGAAATTCCCGATAGACAATGTCTCCTCTTTAAGTTCTCTGAAGTTGATATCCGCCTGAAGTTCTTCCGTTCTTACCGGGAAATACGAGTAGGTCATCTGTCCCCTGATAATCTCCTCCAGAGTTTTCTCAAACGTGCCGGGTCCATATATGGTAATTTTATTCCCCGGGATGAAAGCCGGAGCGAAAAACGGGAAACCGCTGATGTGATCCCAGTGAGGATGGGAAATAAAAATATGAATATTATGACTTTTCGATAAATTAAGGGATTCGGAAAGGGTTCTTATGCCTGTTCCGGCGTCGAATACGATCCAGTCCCCGTCTTCCGATTTAATCTCGAGACATGCGGTATTCCCGCCGTATTTCATGGTTGTGGGCCCGGGGACCGGTATTGAGCCCCGGGTTCCGAAAAAGGTTAATTTTAATCCTGGCATATTATTTTAAGAAGAGCTTGGCTTTTTCTATTTCCTCGTTTATAGTCGACAGAGCTGCAAAGACTTTTTCTTCATTGATCTGAAGGGCATTCCATACTTCTTCGCTGACCGGATCGACTTTATGATTGCCGCTAAAACCAATCTGTAGAATTTTCACGAACGTATCGGCCACATTTACGATCATGGATATAATGGCTGAACTTCCCGTAGTCGCAGGAACATGATGTCTCCCTACAGCAAAAAGAAGAGGGGCTTCGAAATTCCATTTTTTACCGATCGCAATCCCGATCTCTTCATGAGTAAGCTTTAATACCTGCTTTTCAATATCAATGATCGAGGATTTTTTCTCAGAAGAAATTTCCAGTATTTTATCCATTTCCTCTGTAAAAAAATTATTTATAAGCACTTTTCCTATATCATGAATAAGACCTGCGATGAAATATTCCTCAAGGAACTTCGGGTCAACACCGAATTCCTTTGCGATAATTTTGGAAGCGACGGCCACGCCAAGCGAATGCTGCCAGAAATCATTGCCGGAAAGCTTTGTTTTTTCCTTAATGCGCACATTACCCGCGAATGATGACGACAGAGCCACATTTTTAACGGTATTTATTCCTAGCATCACTATTGTTTGCTTCAGGGATTTTACTTTTTGCGGCAGACCGAAATAAGCTGAATTGACCATCTTTATTACTTTTGCCGTCAATACAGGGTCAAGCTGAATAACTTCCGTTAAATCCTGTGCGGATGATCTCCTGTCATTCGCTACCTGAATTATTTTATGGGTCAAAGGTGAAAGAGTCGGCATTTTATCAATCGAATCTTTAACCTTTTTAATTAGCTGTTCCATCAGACCTGTTTTTTAATCTGCGATCCATCCCGCTCCCAGGGCGGGGACTAATTCCGGAGAAACGGTTAAAAACAATAAAATATCTGCTGAAAAAAATTTCTAATAAAATAACCAGTAAAGAATATCCATCAGAATAACTATCCAGAAAAAAAATAAAAAAAATACAATAAATACAAACAAATATTTTTTAGACAGCCTTATTATTGCCATTAAATGTAAAAGCCATTTATTTGCCGCTGCTAAATGCATTATATTGTTTTTCTGTTATAAACTATATAAAAAAATTAGTAACTTATTATACAATTAAGAAATAACAGATCAAATTATTTCTTGGCCAGTCTGGGCATAACTACAATATCAACCCTGCGATTAAGGGCTTTATTCTCAGGAGTATCGTTCGAAACGATAGGCTGATATTCACCGTAACCGGCAGCGGCAAATCTCACCGGGTCGAGCTTTGTATTTTTAAGAAGATAATTTAATACGGCAAGAGCGCGCTCAGTTGACAAAGACCAATTGTCCCGGAATTTCCTGGTGCTGATAGGGACATTATCGGTATGCCCTTCTACCATTATCGAATTTTCCGGATAACTGGATAATATTTTGGAAATTTTATCCAGCGCGTTAAGAACGCCTTTTTTTAATTCAGCCTGTCCTGAATCAAAAGATATTTTGTCATCGATGTTTATTATTAATTTTTCATGCATCCTCTTAAGTCTTATTTCGCCTTTTTTTATCTCCTGTTCAAGCTGCTTTTCAAGTTCGCCTGCCTGTGAAGACATGCGGTCGAGTTCCCTCTTCTGGGATTCGCTCAGCTTCTTTATTTCCGATAATTCATTGCTCATGCCTGCGAGCCGCGTCTGCATTTCAGCTAACTTTTTCTCGTATTCAGCTTTCAGCTTTGAAAGTTCGGCTATCTTTGCTTCGCGCTCTTTCTGCAATTCCGAACGCAGTTTTTCGTTCTCTTCATTGCATTTTTTCTGCAAAGCCCTGTTTTCTTCAATAAGCTGCTTTTCCCTGTCACCGCCCTTTTTCTGAAGAATATCCCTTACGTTCTCAAGCTCCTTGACCCTACCCTCACAAGCTTTTTTATCATCCGCTCTTCCTTTTTCCAGAACGGAAATTTTACCGTTCAATTCATCAATATTTTTCTCAAGGTCTTTTACCCGTCCCTGAAGATTTGAAATCTCATTTGTAAGCTGCCTTTTTACGGTTTTCAGCTCAAGCTCGGCGGCGACCTTTTCATTATAGGTAGCATTGTATTCGCTTGAAGAGTAAAAAAGAGCCGCTCCGGCAGGAAATGAGAACAATATTAATACCAAAAGTACAGACAGCACACGGGCTAATCTGAATTTACTTCTATTATTCAACAATATTATGTGCTTTTTCATTTCTCTCCCTCATATCCGGACTTCTTTAATATATCCTCTTTTCCCGCGCTGGCTTTGGAAGCTTTTTCATAATCTTTCTGGGCATCTTCCAGTTTTATTTTTTGATTATCTAAAAATTTCTTATAGTCTTCAACATCAACCATCTTTTTTGCATATTCTTTTTGTCTCTTCATCTGATATGCTTTTGCGATCTGCGCTTTTTCATAACTCAGTTCGGCTACCTTGACGGCAAGCTCATATTTCTTTACTTCGAGAAGTGCGTTTGCCTCATTGCTTTTTGCGATATCATAGTCACGCTTTGCTTTCAACTGGTTAAGCTTAAGGCTTTCTTTTTCTCTTTCTTTCTGGACTTCCGGGAGTCTACTGTCTTTTGTAGATGCAAATAATTTTTCTTTCTCAAGTAAAACATCAATCGACGCTTCTTTCTGAACTACTTCCTTACGGCTTAATTCAGCCTTCTTTGCGGCTATTTCGGAATCCTTCTCGACCATATCTCTGTTCTTGTTCTTGGCAATAATATCACTTTCAATGTTCTCGAGTTTTACCGCCTCTTCCTGTGTTTTTTCTTTCAGGAACATGTCGTCAACAGGATCTGGCATGGTTACACAACCGGCAAAAATTATGGATAATGCAGTTAAAAATGCTATATTTATCCTCATATTGTTAACCCTCCGCATTTATATTTTTGTAAATAGTATATACAACTATTTCGTTTCATAGGTCAAGCAAATTCTTTTTAATTAACTCGCACAGGCACAAAGGCCGAACAGGAAAAGCGCATTCCGTTTGCCCAGCGTCTCTGCGGAATTTTCAGGAGAATGTCACAATGGAATATTTCCGTGTTTTTTCGGAGGATTCATATCTTCTTTTTTGTATAACATTTCCAGGGCTCTGATTATACGAACACGGGTTTCTTTAGGCTGAAGCACATCGTCTATATAACCTCTGCTTGCGGCTTGATAGGGATTGGTGAATTTAAGTGTGTATTCCCGTTCCTTCTGCTGACGTATCTTTTCTTTCTCAGCTTCTGCGGCTTGCTTAAGCTCTTTGCCGAAAACAATCTCAACAGCACCGCTCGGTCCCATAACAGCGATCTCAGCCGAAGGCCACGCATAATTGATATCTCCTCTTAAATGCTTTGAACTCATCACTATATAAGCACCGCCATAAGCTTTTCTCAGTATAACGGTTATCTTGGGCACAGTCGCTTCAGCATAAGCATATATGAGCTTCGCTCCATGTTTAATAATACCGGCGTTTTCCTGCTTTGTGCCGGGCATATATCCGGGAACATCCACCAGCGTTACCAGAGGAATATTAAAGCAGTCGCAAAAACGTACGAATCTAGCGCCCTTCATTGAAGCGTTGTAATCCAGTACGCCTGCAAAATGATTCGGCTGATTAGCTACGATTCCGACAGATTTACCGTTTAAACGGGCAAAACCAACTACTATATTCCGAGCATAACGGCTATGAACCTCCATAAAATCACCATTATCAACAATTCCTCTAACCACTTTCTTTACATCATAAGGATGTTTAGAATTTTCCGGAACGATAATCTCAAGTTCGGAACATTCCCTGTCAACCGGATCTGTACAGTCAATAACTGGCGGATCTTCTTTATTATTGGAAGGTATGAAAGATAACAGTCGTCGGATCAAATCGAGCGCTTCTTTATCGGATTCGGCTGCAAAGTGTGCAACTCCGGATTTTACGTTATGTACATGCCAGCCGCCAAGTTCTTCAGTAGTAACATTTTCGCTTGTTACTGATTTAACGACTTTAGGGCCGGTTATAAACATATAGCTGGATTCTTTTACCATAATATTGAAATCTGTTATAGCAGGAGAATATACTGCTCCGCCTGCGCATGGTCCGAACATCCCTGATATTTGCGGAATAACGCCGGAAAACATTGTATTTCTAAGAAAAATTTCTCCATAACCGCAAAGCGAATCAATACCTTCCTGCACCCTTGCACCTCCGGAATCATTTAATCCGATTATCGGAGCGCCCATTTTCGCTGCCATATCCATTACTTTGCATATCTTTTCAGAAACAGTCAGAGAAAGCGATCCTCCGAGGATAGTAAAGTCATATGCAAACACGAAAACAAGCCTGCCATCTGCTTTGCCATATCCGGCAACGACACCGTCACCCAGGAAGCGGTTTTTTTCCATATCAAAATCAAAACTACGATGTTCTTTAAACATATCGAATTCTTCGAAACTGTCTTTATCGAGAAAATATTGAATGCGTTCTCTTGCTGTCAGACGGCCTTCTTTATGAATTTTGTCGATCTTATCCTGACCACCGCCGAGAACTGCTTCTTTTCGCTTTGCGTCAAGCATTGCAAATATTTCTTTACTCATGTATTGTCTCCGGTTATTATTGATAATAAATAATTAGATAATATTGAACTGACTAGTCAGTCATGCCGACATCTATATAAATATGAACTTTTTTTGTCAAGATTAATTACATTAAATTTGTTGCAGAACTAAGAAACCATGGAAAATTCCCTCCTGAAAAAAATTATCCTTAAAAAATCTTTTCCTGATAATTCCATGCATCCATGGATATACAAAAACCATATTTATAAAGTCGATCCGGAACTAAATCCCGGTGAAATTGTGGAAATTTATTTGCATAATAATAAATATTTCGGAACCGGGTATTATAATCCAAAATCGGTAATCGGTATCCGCATTCTTTCCTTTAAAAACGAACAGATAAATAAAAATTTCTTTATCAAATACATACGGATTGCTCTTCAAAAAAGAGAAGAGATTCGGAAAATATCCAATGCATTCAGGATTATTTCCAGCGAATCGGACGGACTTCCGGGACTTATAGCGGATATGTATAATGACACAGTTGTATTTCAAATAAATACACTGGGGATGGAACTTTTAAAAAATGAAATTATATGCGCTATTAATGAGACAATTAAACCTCGATTCCTGTTTGAAAAAAGCGACACTTCTGCCCGCAGGATTGAAGGATTAAAACAGGCAGTTCTCTGGCACGGACAGGAAGGGAAACAAAATATTGAAATTTTTGAAAAAAAAGCAAAGTTTATTGTTGATATTGTTCATGGCCATAAGACCGGATTTTACCTTGACCAGAGAAAAGCGCGGATAGGACTTGAAACATTTTCAAAAGGCAGGAAAGTACTGGATATTTTTTGTTACACAGGCGGATTTTCAGTGCACGCTGTTTTAGCAGGTGCAAAAGAAGCATTATGTGTGGATATTAAAAATAATTGGCTTGAACAGGTTAGTGTAAATGCACGTATTAATAATATAGCCGATTCAATTATCTGCGTCAAGGGATCGGCATTCGATATACTTAGCAGTCTGTTACGAACTAAAGATATTTATGATATGATCATTCTTGATCCGCCTTCTTTCCTGAAAAGCAAACACGGACTGGAAACAGCGCTTCAAGGATATTATGAACTCAATCGCATGGCTATGCGGCTTTTATGCGAAAAAGGAATACTTTGCACATTCAGCTGTTCGCATCATATACGAAACGAACTTTTTTCGGATATGCTGAAAAAAGCAGCGGACTCGGAAAATAAAACTTTTTCAATCTTAAAGCGCTGCCATCAGGATATAGATCATCCGATTATTCCGGAAATACCTGAGACTGAATATCTTAAAGGTTATTTTCTTTCTGTAAGCTCAAAACAAGAATAAAAAATGTTTAAAAGTCAGTCAGGTTGATCTCAATTAAAAACTATGCCAGAATGCAAAAACGACTGCCATAATAATACAAAATAATGAAATGATATAATTCCATTTAAACGGCTCGTGTAAATAAAAAAGACAGAAAATAATAAATATTGTTATCGAGATTACTTCCTGGATTATTTTAAGCTGAGAGGCGGTAAATTGTCCGTGGCCCATACGGTTTGCGGGTACCTGTAAAGCATACTCCGGCAATGCAATCAGCCAGCTGATCAAGATTACTGACCACAACGCGCTTGATTTGTATTTTAAATGCCCATACCATGCGGTTGTCATAAAAATATTTGAAAGGAGCAACAAAACAACTGTCTTCATAAATCCAATAATTAAAAATTCAATTTAACATATTAATATAAAAAGGGTGGCATACAAGATACACCACCCTTTCATATATTATAACACGAAACAAATTTACTTCTTCATCGGAGCTTCTTTTGCTGCATCTTTCGGTGCATCTTTTTGATCTGCTGCTGGAGCCTGTTCCGCTGGTTTCATTTCTTCAGCTTTTTTGCAGCTGGTCAATGCTATAGAAGCTAATAAACTGAGAGCAAGTACTGCTAAAGTAATTCTTTTCATAAAGAATCACCTCCTTTTAAATTAAGATAAAAAAAATTAATTACTAATTATTAATTAATTCCTCAATACTTCCAAAATCCTCAACTGAATATAACAATTATAACAACGATTACATCAATTTTTAAAAATATTTTATAAAAATCAGAATAATATTTAAGAATTATGTCATTTTAAAAAACACACTTTGAACATGAATTTAGTCCGGGGAAAAATGTCAATATATTTTTAAATTTTTTATCCGCTTCATTTTTCCGAACTCCACTGATATTTAAAAATAATGACAGCCAAACCTCCGGAGGATAATCGCCCCATAATTCGGTCTCGTTATCATATATATATATTTAGCCCGGGTAAAATGACAATCTACGCATTTTACCAAAATAAATACTTTACACAAGCATTTTTTTAAATATAAGCAAATATTTATTTGCCAAAACGGATTATAAGAAATTATATCCTCGATGCAAGCATTAAGGTATTGTGCCTTGAAATACTTAATAAATTGCAGTTAATTCATTATATCGTCTTGTTTTTACAAAAAAATGATTTAAATTATCAGTAAAAACTGTAACGTCAGATCAATGATCATATGAAAATAATAAAATTTATTATTATAATTTATTTTTATGCTGTTTGTACAGCTAGTGCGGCAATTGATAATTATCAACTTTCCTTCGGAATATGTTTCCCCAATGGTAACAACGGCTCATTCAGGATATCGCTAAGAAAATATTTTTCAGACAACTGCGAATATTTATTAAATATCGATCCGCATAACCTGAATACCTTTATTGAAAAGACATCCTCAATGGAAAAAATAGAAAAAAGTTCATTTGAAGAAATCCGTGGAAAATACCGCAATACAAAATATATAAAAGCGATCATCAAGTCTGAAAAAAGGGCCGCATTTTTGCAGAACGCCGGTATTATACATTTCCCGAACATTAATAACGGAGCAGTACTGACGGCAGATCTTTGCCCCTCCAGATTGCCTGTCGATAGAAATTTCTTCACAATAATAATAGATGAATTTAAAAAGTCCGTTCCGGTCGCTTTATCTGTCAGCGGATTATGGATTGAAAATCATAAAGATGATTTAAAATGGATTAAATCTCTTGAGGAAAAATACATGATTTCTGTTACATGGATCAATCACTCCTATAATCACAGGTTCAGCGAAAATACGCACTTAAACAATAATTTTTTGCTTTTACGGCATACAAATACTGACAAAGAAGTGCTCGAGACGGAAAAAAAAATGCTTGAAACGGGAATTGTACCGTCTGTATTTTTCCGTTTCCCGGGACTTGTATCGAATCGTGATTTATTTTTTAAAATTACCGGGTACGGGCTGATCCCGGTTGGAAGCGACGCCTGGCTAGCAAAAGATGAACGGCCAGGGGACGGAAGCATCATTCTCGTGCATGCGAACGGGAATGAACCTGAAGGAATTCTGCGTTTAAAAGAGCTGATAATAAAAAAAAGAAATAATAAAGTTAATAAACGCTGGAATTTATTTGATATTAAAGAAAGTATGGCGGGAGTTAAACAAAACAACAATTAAAACTTAACTTAAAATAATAAATTCATTTAAGAACAAATCTATATGACCGACAGATCAACAAGAACATCAGCGCTTATCGTTACCAGCGTAACGACATTTTTAGCTCCTTTTATGCTTTCATCAGTGAATATCGTGTTGCCGGAAATCCAAAAAGCTTTTTCCGTAAATGCGGTAATGCTAAGCTGGGTTGCTAATTCATATTTACTTTCAACATCTGTACTACTGATCCCGATGGGAAAAATTGCGGATATATATGGAAGGAAAAAAATTTACATAATGGGAATTACGATATTTATCCTTTCCAATTTTTTATGTGCTTTTGCCGGTTCAATCACTGTCCTTATCTTTTTAAGAATTATCCAGGGCATAGGCGGTGCTATGCTGGTGTCGACAAGCACAGCTATAATAACATCCGTATTCCCTGCCGAAGAACGAGGCAAGGCTATAGGCATAAATGTGACTTCTACATATATTGGGCTTTCCGCAGGACCATTTATAGGCGGATTTCTGTCATATTATTTTTCATGGGAATCAATTTTTATTTTTATAACTCCGCTGGGTATAGTTTCAATACTGCTTTCCATTTTTTATTTAAAAGGAGAATGGGCTGATGCAAAGGGAGAAAAATTCGATCTGACCGGAAGCCTTATCTATGCCGTTTCTTTCATTATGCTAATGTACGGTGTGTCTATTCTGCCGCAAATAACTGCCTTTATATTAATTCTTTCAGGATTAATAGGGATATTCCTTTTTATCCTGCGTGAGCTTAAAACGGAATATCCCGTCTTTGAGGTTAAGCTGTTCAGGCATAACAGGATTTTTGCTTTTTCATCTCTTGCGACTCTCATAAATTACGCATCGACATTTGCAGTAGCATTTTTACTCAGTCTGTATCTGCAATATTTACTTGACCTGCCTCCGCAAAAAGCCGGCTCAATACTTATTGCCCAGCCAATAATGCAGGCTTTTTTTTCTCCGCTTGCAGGTAAATTATCAGACAGAATAGAGCCGTGGATTTTATCATCCATAGGCATGGCAATCAATACAATAGGTTTATTTTTTCTGATTTTTTTAAATCCCGGCATTCCGGTTTCTTGTATAGTAGTTATACTGATAATCCTTGGTTTCGGTTATGCATTTTTTTCTTCTCCTAATACAAACGCGATCATGAGTTCTGTGGAGAAAAAGCACTATGGGATCGCTTCCGGATCGGTTGCCACCATGAGAACGGTAGGGATGACACTCAGCATGGCAATAACGACAATATTATTCAGCGTAATAATCGGCAATGCCGAGATCAGCCCTGCCCTGTATCCATCTTTCAGCAAAAGCGTAAAAATAGCCTTTATTATCTTTACTGTTCTGTCTGCTTTTGGAGTATATTTTTCTTCCGTAAGAGGAAACCTTAACAGAGGCAATAACAATGTTTAATTTAAAAAATATGTTACCATTCATTTTAAGATCCGCTATTATCTTTCTGTTTCTTTTCAGTGTTAAGCCTGTTGAACAGGCAAAAGCTGATATATATCAAGGCATTCCAAGAACAATTGCGCATGACTTTCTTGATATGGAAAAGCAGTTCGGAGCCGGCGACCGGCATGAAGAATATATAATCAAACTTATAAATAAAGCTGCATTAAAAATAAAAGTTAAAAAAGAATATACTAGCGAAGAAGCCATTACGGCATTGTCCGCTATTTATTCTATTTTAAAGGAAGAGGGATTCGTATTTAAACCGAATCTTCTTCTAAACACCGGCCTTGATAAAAAACAGATCGACTGCGATAACTACAGCGCAATTTATACGGCGATCTCGGAAGTATTGCGCCTGCCAGTGATACCTGTTTATGCTCCGAATCACAGTTTCGTACGCTTTAACTTTAATGACGGAACTTATTTAAACTGGGAACCGGTTGACGGTAAGCATTATCCTGACGCTTATTATATAAAAAAACTGAATATATCGGACCAGTCTGTTCATCAGGGGGTGTATCTTAACAACCTGACCAGAAAGGAGTTTATCGGCGTTGAAAACAACAATATCGGCGCGTATTTGATCAGCCTGAAAAAATTCAAAGAAGCAATCCCGTTTTTTAACGAGGCAATCAGGTCATATCCGCTTTTTTCTTCAGCCTATCACAACCGCGGTACTTCTTACTACGTGCTTAATAAAATCGACGCTGCTTTTGCGGATTTAAGGTATGCCAATACGCTCGATCCGAATCAATCGACCACGCACAATACTCTCGGCGACATTTTCTTTGACCGCAAAGAATATATGAAGGCATTCGATCATTATGCTGAGAGCATTAAGCTTAATCCGAATAATTATGCGCCGTATTACGGGCTCGGCTTGGTATTACAGAACGCAGGCAAACAGAAAGAAGCTGACGAGTGGTTTAAAAAGTCGGAAGATATTAAAAAGAAATACCGAAAATAAAATTACCCCGGAAGCTTTGACTCCATTATGCTTTCTCCGAGTTTACCGAGAACAAGCTCGCACGCTATGCAGACAATGCCAATAACGAATAGCCAGTGAATCGTATTTTCGCCTATCCCGCCGTTAAAAGCTACTGCTGCGCCGGCAATCGAAAAAACAAAAAGCAAAGTGCCAAAGAATATTTTCCTTAAAAGTATCGGAGTTGATAATTTTTTAAATCTTACCTGCCCGTCTATAAGCCCTGATATTATTGCAGCAATTATGGTAACAGGAAGCAGATAAATAAGCACGGCAGCAGTTGCCAGAAGTTCGCTCGCGAACGGGACAGGCAACAGCCATCCGCCGGCAAGCAGAAAAGGAATTATGCTGGCAAAAGCCTGAGGGAAATGAATAAGTATCGGATGCAGATGCAGAGCCAGTAGTCTGCTTCGTTTTTCGGAAAGCGGATCTTTAAAAGGCTCGAATGCTTTTGCAGGCACTCCGCAAGCCGGGCATACATCCTTTAATTTTTTCTCCTTCATTATATAACCGCATGCTTTGCATCTTACAAGATCGTTCATATTTTACCTCCCGCACATAAATTAGAGTATTTCTCAAAACCACATTTGATAAATACGGATATTTAGCCGCCATCCCGGACATGGAATTTCTCTTCATTAAAAACAATATCCGAAACACAATATAAAAATTCGTTCATCCGGGTAATCTATGAAATTATCAGCTGATTTTTTCTATTTGTCAATATTTATATATTGATAATTTCATCTGGTCGACTGGCTTTTATTTCATAAATTATTATCATTACCTGGAAATGATTGGGTTGCAATCAATTACCCGCTTCAAATATCAGTAAAATACTGAATATTATCCTCAAAATAATTTTATTAATTCTTAAGCATATACCGATAAATATAAAACAGATGATAATGGATAATTATCAGCACCAAGGAGGGATTATGTCCAAAAACCTGACACAGCTTGAAGATGTATTAAGCGAAGAACTCCGCATATTCAGCAATATTTTACGCCTTGAAAGAGAAAAAAGCGACGCCATAATTAAAAAAGACGGCAATCTGATGCAGAAGCTAAGCTCCGAACAGGAAAATTACTTATATAAAGTCGCCCCGATTGAAAACAACAGGAAAAAAATCACGGATCAATATCTAAAAAGCAATCCCGATACAAAACTTACATTAATGGATATTGCCAGAATTGAAGGTATTTCGGGCAGCGCTATTGAGGAAATAGGCACCCTGCTTAAAAAAACACTGGATAGAATTAAACTTCTGCAGGAAACCAATGCTAAAATGATAAACGACAATCTTGAATATTTTAAAAAGATGATCAAGGGAGTAAGACAGTCCGTTTCACTGGAAACAGGATATAATAAAAAAGGCGTAGAGAGAGGGAAAGCATTAAATTCGTTAATATTGGACAAAAAGATCTGAACATCGATCAATTTTCATCTTACAGGAGCAAGCCATGAACTCCACATTTATGGGAATAGAAATCGGGAAAAAAGGACTTTCGTCACATCAGCAGGCGTTGCATGTGACGGGTCATAATATTTCAAACGCTGCGAACAAGGAATATTCAAGACAAAGAGTAATAATTACGGCAGCAGATCCTCTTTATGTGCCCGCTTTGAACAGGTCGAATGCAGCAGGCAACATCGGCCAGGGCTCCATTGTTTCAACCGTAGAAAGGATCAGAGATGCTTTTATAGATGACAGAATAATGATTGAAAAAGACGTCCACGGGTACTGGAAGACAAAGAGCGACCTTTTATACCAGGTTGAAACCATATATAATGAACCATCCGATCAGTCCATAAGAAGCCGCCTTGACCAGTTATGGAAAGGATGGGAGGAATTATCAAAATATCCTGAAGAAAGATCGACCAGGGAAGTCGTAAAAGAAAAAGCCGTTTCACTTTCAAATGAAGTTAAGCATATCTACAGGCAATTGTACGATCTGCAGCAGAATGCCAACAGACAGATCGCTCATACGGTCGATCAGATTAATCTTTACGCAAGAGATATCCGCGATCTGAATGAAAGAATTTTAAAATCTGAGGCTCTGGGCGACAATCCAAACGACCTCAAGGACAAGAGAGACGCGCTTATCGAGAAGTTATCGGAGCTCATCAACATCAACGTCGGCAGAAACGACAGGGACGAGCTTATAGTATATATCGGTTCAGAGAACCTTATACAGGGCGAAGTGGTACATGAACTTAAAGCATTAATGGATCAGGAGAACCAAGGCTATTACAAGGTAGTCTGGAAAGGAACTGAGACGGATGTCAGCATTAAAGGCGGGTCACTGCTGGCGCAAATCGACATCAGGGATAAAATCCTAAGGGATAATATCAACAGCATTAATGCCTTTGCCGTAAACCTTGTCGATCTTGTTAATGAAGTTCACAGAGACGGATTCGGGAGGAACGGCAAATCAAACATCGACTTTTTCCAGTATATTAATATATCCGATAATGTTGAAGGAAATTACGATCTCAACAACGACGGCATAGCGGATGTAAGCGCGATATACAAGGTTTCCGGAAGCCATAAAGTAGACGCTTCTGCGGCTATAGGCATCAGAGGAACTCTCACTTTTTTAAGCAACGACCAGTTCGAAATCGAGCAGCAGATCGATTATAATGAAACAGATACGATAAATACAGTTATGAAAAAGATCAATGACGCAAAGCTCGGTGTTGCGGCATATATCAATCATGACGGCGAACTTGCGTTAAAAGGCACAATATCCGGCGATAAAGATAAAAAAAATTTCATGATAAAACATCTCGAAGATTCCGGCCAGTTCCTTGTAGGACTTACCGGGATTTTAAAACAGTCCGGCACACAGGGTTCGTTCGATTACAGAAGAGTAAATGATATAGCAAAATTCCTGCCCGACAGGGAACATGTCACAATCACGCCACGCCATAACCCGGCCGCATATATGGCTGTCTCGGATTCAATAATGTTTGACGTAGACAACATAGCGGCTGCCAAAGGCAGGGATATCGGAGGCACCGGCGATTACAATTCTCCAAACGGCATAGGCGACGGATCAAACGCGCTGCTCATTGCAAACCTCCGCCATAAAAATGCAATGATTGATAAAAATACAACGTTCAACGACTACTATACTTCCCTGATCTCTAAAATCGGCTCACAGGGAGAAGAAGCCAAAGACAGAACTGAAAACCAGGAAACTCTGCTTAAAAATCTTACAAATATGCGGGAATCGATATCGGGAGTGAACCTGGACGAAGAAATGTCCGCAATGGTCGCTTTCCAGCACGGCTATAACGCGAACGCAAGGATGATCTCGACATTCGATAAAATGCTGGATACAATAATCAGGATGGGAGCATAAGCCATGCAAAGAGTTACAAATCAGATGATAACCAATACTCTTAATTATAATCTGAATACGCATCAGAGAATAATGGACGAGACCCAGGAAAAACTTTCCACCGGGAAAAACGTAAGAATACCGAGAGATAATCCGATAGCTGCAACAAACCAGATGCTGTATCATTCAAAAATGACCGAGATTGAGCAGTATCTCAGTAATGCCGATGAAAGCAAATCAAGGCTGGACGAAGTCGACTCCTCCTTGCAGTCCGTTCTGAGTATTTTCCAGAGAATAAGAGTCCTTGCAGTACAGGGAGCAAACGGCACATATACTAATTTTGAGCGAAAAGAGGCAATTGCAACCGAGATAAACCAGATGCTGGAAGAAATGATCGCTGTAGCAAACACAAGAGGCTCGGCAGGCAGGCCGATCTTCGGCGGTCATCAGACCGGGACACAGGAGATACCAGAACCGTTTGTTCCGGTTTATCAGACAATAACCGAAGGCATTCAGGGAGAAGTTATCACGGGAGTTCAGTATAAGGGAAACACTGGCGAAATAAAAAGAGAAGTAGCCAACGGGGAGTACATTAATGTCAGCGTTCCCGGCAATAAAGTATTCTGGGCTACGAACCAGATACTGACATCCAATAAGGATGCCGGCAATTATGTTTCGGAGACAAACCAGATCATAAAAATAGACGGCAGGGAAATAAATATTTCGTCAGGAGACAATCTTGATATCATAATAGACAAAATCAACAACAGTAATTTATCAGTTAAAGCTTTAAAGGGCGGCACGAACAATATTACGCTGGAAACAACGACCCCTCATCAAATCTGGCTTGAAGACGCAGACAGCGGCAGGGTTTTAAAAGATCTCGGACTATTAAATACGGACTACCCGAATCCTCCGAACAATATCTCGCCTACTGTGACTGTAGGAGGAATGTCAATATTCGAAATGATGATCACGCTCCGCGACGATTTTATTAAAAATGACATCCAGCTTATCGGCGGACGCGATCTCGGACTGATCGATCTCGGCCTTGAAAATATACTCAAGAACATAGCCGGCATAGGAGCAAGAAAGAACAGAGTTGACGAAGTTGCCAGAAGGACCGAATACTCAAAAGAAAATACACTGCAAATGCTTTCAAAGACTGAAGGGATTGACTATGCTGAAGTCATAATGAATTTCAAATGGCTCGAAAGCGTGCATAATTACGCGCTTGCTGTAGGCGCTAAAAGTATTATGCCTACGCTCATGGATTTTTTAAGATAAGGGAACCTCAAAAAATCTGATTTTTTATTTTTTTCTTAAATAAAAAATCAGATTTTACTATAATTTGTTCCCAATGGTTACATCATTATTTAATTTTTAGAGGTAACCATAAATTTATTTACAAAAATTTAAACTATAAACAGAAAGGCACTAAGAATTTATTTCAGTTATGATGATCTGAATGGATAATATCTATTTCGACTCCATAGATATTATCCATTCAGATCATCATTTTATTATTTAACGTATTTCTGAAATACAGTCTTAGTGCCTTTATTATTTATTAAGAAACTATATGATTACCGTAGCAATAATAACAGTAAGCGACAGATCCTCGAAAGGAATCAGGGATGACCTTTCCGGCCCTGAGATAAAAAAATGGTCTGAATCGCAGGGTTATATAGTCGCAGCAGAAACCATTGTGCCTGACGAGCAGCTTTTAATAAAAGAAAAGCTTATCGAGTATTCAGACGTAGGCCATGACCTGATATTAACTACCGGCGGCACAGGATTTGCCCCGAGAGACGTCACTCCCGAGGCCACAAAAGCGGTTATCGAACGCGAAACACCAGGCATCGTTGAAGCGATACGCGCAAAATCTCTAGCCATAACTCATCATGCAATGCTCTCGAGAGCAGCTGCAGGCATAAGAAAGCAAAGCATAATAATAAATCTTCCGGGCAGCCCAAAAGCCGTACGAGAAAATCTCGCCTTTATTGAAAAAGCTTTACCTCACGCAGTTAAGCTCTTGAAAGGTAAAGTTACTGACTGCGCAAATGAATAATTTTCAATAAATCGAAATACATCTCAAAATTTACTCCGGAATCAGACCTTCAAGGTCAGTTTTTCATGTTTTCTAAAGCTTATGCATCAGGTCTGAAAGGCGTCCTCATAAATTTTGAGAAGTATTTCGATTTATTGTGACTAATAACTTATTATAAATAACTTCTAGTGAACTATCCTTTTCAATATCTGTTCAAGCTCGCTCTTTTCAAAATAATACTTAGTATTGCAGTTAAAGCATACAATCTCTACTGGGAAAGGTCCGTTATCTATGATATCGCTGATATCTTTTTCAGGAAGAGCTGACAGGTACTGAAGCATTCGCTCCTTTTTACATCTGCAAAAAAAATCTATCCCTGTATTGGAAACAATGACCGGCGAATAATCGCGAAACGACTCATCAACGAGACTGACAGGGGTTTTGCCTGAAGAATAAGCTGCTCCAATCACCGGAAAGTTATTCACTATTTTTTCAAGAGATCCCATAACAGTATAGTCCGCACCTGGCATTGCCTGTATCAGCATCCCGCCGGCGCCGATCACTGTCCCCTCTCTGTCGAAATGAACGCTTAAATTGAAAGACGTAGGTATCTGTTCGGATGTGGCGTAATAGTAGGCCATATCCTGAGCAATATTCCCATATTTCAATATAACGCTTCCTGAAAACGGATTTTTACCGTCTTCCAGGCTTTTTGTCACGGTTAGAAATCCTGCGCCAAAAAATCTGGAAAGATTAAAATCATCCAATGGTTCATCAATACGTATTGATGTGTTTTTCAGATAGCCGCGGACTTCGTTTAAGGCGTTTGCTTCGACATTAAATCCTTTAATGGGGCCGGAACATTCAATTTTAATGGATATTTTGTCGTTTCCGCTCAAATCAGCTGAAATAAGAGCTGCAGCCAGGTACGCCCTGCCCAGAATAACGGTCTCCAGAATGCCAAGCTCATGATTGGAGCGCATTTCATTCACCATTTTCGTGCCGTTTAAAATTACGCCGCGCACGCTGTCCCCTGCCAGAAGGAACCTGTAAAGACAGTCATCGGCACTTGCTTTAAGTTGTTCTTTTAATGTATTGCCAAATATTTTTTTCTTTATCATAGCTACAATCTATATCAAAAAAACTATATTTTATGCGAGTTCATTAACCTGTACTATAACCGGTAAAGAGATTCCAGTTATTATGTAAATATTTTTTTTTAATTATATGCAATTATATTTGCACTTTTTATATGGCAATGTGAAAATTATGCCAAAAGGAGCAATAAATGGAAAGGCTGGAAAAAGCGAATCTAAGCTTTCTTACCGGGAAATGGCCGCTGTTTAAAAATAAACAAAATCTTATATTTTTGCACGGTGCCGGCTCTACTGCCCTTAGCTGGCAATTACAAATTAAATATTTATCTGACAAAGCCAATATTATTGTTCCCGATCTGCCGGGCCACGGCAAAAGCAAAGGCCCCGGTATGAGCTCGGTCTCGGATTATGCCAGATCCGTCGCCGGCTTGATAAATGCTCTGGAGATCGAAAAATGCATTATAATCGGAACCAGCATGGGCGGCGCTATTGCGCAGGAGCTTCTTATAAACCATTGCGATAAGTGCAAAGCAGGCATATTGCTGAATACCGGCGCAAAATTAAAAGTGCTGCCGGCAATCTTTGAAGCGGTAAAAAAGGATTTTAAAGCATTCATAATCGGAATGAGCGATATTCTGTTCCCCGCAAATACAGAGGTAAAAAAAGTCGATCCGTCTTTAAAGGACATAATTGTAATTGACCAGACCGTTATGTTAAACGATTTTATCGCATGCGATTCATTTGATTTAAGAAATCAGCTGCATAAAATAAATCTGCCTGTGCTTGTATTAAGTTCAAAAAACGATATAATGACCCCTGTATGGTACGGAGAATATCTTAAAAACAATATTAAAAATGCTGAAATGACGCTTATCGAAGGCGCAGGCCATCTGGCTCAATTTGAAAAACCCAGAGTTTTAAATAAAATAATTATGGAATTCGTGGAAGGACTGAACTAGAAAGAACTGAACATGATCCAAATAAAGATCAGACTGACTTCTCAGGCGAATATCCCGGAATATAAAAGCCATGGCTCTGCAGGTGCGGATGTATTCGCAAGCCTTGAGTCGCCCGTGATGCTTAATCCGGGCGAAATAAAGCTTATACCAACCGGGATTGCGATTGAACTCCCGGAAGGTTATGAAGCCCAGATAAGACCCAGAAGCGGGCTTGCGCTTAATCATGGTCTTACCCTGCTGAATACCCCGGGGACAATTGATTCGGATTACAGAGGCGAAATAAAAATTATCCTGGCGAATCTCGGTCAAAGACCTTTTACCGTTGAGAATGGAATGCGGATTGCGCAAATGGTGTTCTGTAAATACTACAAAGGAAAATTCACTGTAGCTGATGAGATAAGCACAACAGAAAGAAATGACGGAGGTTTCGGGCACACCGGAATATGACAAAAAAAAAGAAGAATCAAAAAGAAACTGAATTAGAAAAGCAGGAACAAATAAATAAAAAAGACGAACGACTTAAGATAATCCCGCTCGGCGGCCTCGGCGCCATAGGTAATCATTTAACCATATTTGAATATAAAGATGATATCATTATCATTGATGCAGGTCTGCAGTTTCCCGATGACGAAATGCCGGGTATTGATTTTTTAATCCCGGACTTTTCTTATATTATCAAAAATAAAAATAAAATAAAAGGAATAATCATAACCCACGGCCATGAAGACCATATCGGCGCTCTCCCTTTTCTTCTGCAAAAAATTACAGCACCCGTTTATGCGGCAAGCCTTACTCTGGGATTTATCCGAAGTAAACTTGAAGAGCGTCCGCCGAAAGAAGATCCGGAATTAATTGAAGTTACTCCAAGAGATAGAATCGACATAGGAAATTTTACTCTAGAATTTATCAGAATAAACCATTCAATTATCGACGGTATAGCTGTGGCTATCAATACAGGCTGCGGCATTGTTGTACACACAGGCGATTTCAAAATAGACTATTCGCCGCTGGACAGTCAGGTAATAGACCTCGCAAAATTCGCACAGTACGGCGAGAAAGGAGTGCTGCTTCTGATGTCCGACAGTACAAACGCGCTTGTTAAAGGCTATTCGCGTTCGGAGAGCTCGCTGCAGCAGGGATTAACGGACATATTCTCATCGTCAAAAGGACGCATTATTGTTGCCGCCTTCGCTTCCAACATACATCGCATTCAACAGGTGCTTGATGCGGCATATATTTACAACCGCAAAGTTGCGCTCTCCGGCATCACCATAGAAAAAAATTTCGAAATCGCAGGCTCGCTCGGATATTTATCCTACAAAAAAGATCTCATTGTCGATATACGAAATGCAATAAAAATGCAGGATAAAAAAATAGTAGTGATCTGTACAGGTAGCCAGGGCGAACCCATGAGCGCTCTTTCAAGAATGGCAAACGGTATGCATAAACATATACATATAACCGATAAAGACACAATAGCAATATCTGCGTCCATTATACCGGGCAATGAAAAAACCGTGACCAACGTGGTCAATGCGCTCTTGAAACAGGGCGCGCAGGTAATCTACGACGAGGAAGACATTCACGCATCCGGACACGCGGCGGAAGAAGAACTTAAACTGATGATCTCCCTTACGAAACCGAAGTTCTTTATGCCAATCCACGGAGAATACATGCATTTAAGAGCGCATGCGAAAATAGCGGAATCCCTGAAAATAAAACCATCCCGAATCATGCTGGCTGAGAACGGGGATATGCTCGAACTTACTGAAAATTCCTTTAAAAAAACCGGTGCTGTCGCTCTCAGTAAAATTTTTGTTCACGGCATGGACATTGGCGATATTGAAAGCAATGTAATAAAAGAAAGGAAGGTTATGTCATCAGATGGCATACTTTTTATCAGCGCATTAATATCCGATACGAATATTCTCAAAGCTCCTGAAATCATCGCCAGAGGTTTCATTGAATATAAAAGCAAAAAGATCACGGATTCAATTGTACAATTCGTTGAAAAAGAGCTGGATAAAATGTTAATCGACGGCTTAAATCATGAAGAGATAGAATTGGGCCTTATAAAAAAAATAAAAAAGCATGTTTTTGGATTAACGAAAAGATCACCGCTTATTGAGATCAGAATTATCGAAGTACAATCATAATTATTTAATCCGCTAAAATAATCCCTTATTAAAACCGAAAATAAAAAGAGGCACTGGAATCTGCCTCTATCTGTTTTTTGGAGGATCTTCGTGTTTACCGATCGTCAACTTAAAGAAGTGACCGGCATCTTTTTACTGCTTGCTTCCGTTATATTGCTTCTCTCACTGTCCAGCTTTGATATTAATGATATCAAGCTTCTTGCCGAAGCAAGACCCGCTCATAATATCATAGGTCCGCTCGGAGCCTATTTCAGCGAATTTTTAAGAACCGCATTCGGTTATCTTTCATTCGTAACCGTTATAATTTTTGTGCTTTCAGGATGGAGCTTTTTAAAGAATGATACTGCGGCAGATATAATCGAACGCATATTTTCGCTATTATATCTGATGATAACAGCTTCTGCGATGTTATCGCTTGTCTATAACGGCACCGCTCCTCATTTCTCCGGAGGATTTATAGGGCAGTTCCTGTCGAAAGTATTTGCCGGCATATTCGGAGATGTCGGCGCATTTTTAGTCCTCCTTATGCTTAATATTATAGGACTTGTACTCCTTGGAACAGTCTCATTCTCACTAATAATAGCCAATCTCAAGAAAAAAGATCTGAAAACCATATCTCTGAAAGTTAAAAATAATCTTAAAAAAATAATAAAAAAAATATTTTTTTCTGATCATGATAAAGGCATCCCACTTACCGACATTGAAAACGCAATTAAAAGAAAAGGTAAAAAAGAGCCCTGGATAACAAAGAAAAAAGTGATTATTGGAAATTTTGAAATTGGGCCGCATATATATAAAAATGAAACAAGACTGATTGAAAACAATCCTGCCGGATTAAATCCGGGTGTGCCTGCCAAAGCCGTGCAACTTACCGGAGCATTAATCCCTATTTCAAATCTTGCGAAAAGATTGGCTGTATCTGAGCACGGGCTTATTAATTCTTATTCAAATGAGAACGAGGAAGATTCTGAAATTTCTTCGGAAGAAGAGATCAGCAATCCGATCGCTGCCGCTGACGACATTCCTTATGTAAATTATACCGAAGAAGAGCCATTTAAAATAAAAACAAACAGAATAAAATCCGCAGTAATTGAACATGATGTTAAGCCGGAAAAGATAATCGATGAATTGGAAGATGAGGAAGATGAAAACGATTTGGCGGAAGAAGAAGACGTGGAAAATGAAAAAAATAATGTTCTGGAATTAAACAAACAATATGATGATGACCACCCTTCATCATATATACCAAGAGTGTTTGAGAAAATAAAGCTTAACGATGAATATGCCGTACCGACCGATTTTTTGGTGATGTCATCCCCGATTGACGCGGTCAGCTGGAAAGCCGAGGCAAAAAGAAATTCGGATCTTCTTGTAAAAACTTTAAGCGACTTCGGTATTGATTCGCGTGTGATCAATGTTCACAGGGGACCTGTTATTACGCTGTACGAAATCCAGATAGCTCCCGGGATAAAAGTGAACAAGATTGTCGGGCTATCGGACGATCTGGCAATGGCGCTTGCGGCTTATAAAGTGAGGGTAGTGGCGCCGATACCCGGAAAGTCGGCTATCGGAGTCGAAATACCCAATACGTCAAGGGAAATGGTAACTATCGGGGATATTATTAAATCACACGAGTACAGCTCGCATATAATGAAGCTTAAAGTCGGTCTGGGCAAGGACATTCTCGGCAAACCCGTCACGATCGATCTTAAAAAGCAGCCGCATCTCCTGATCGCGGGTGCCACGGGTTCCGGCAAATCTATCTGCCTTAACTCGATCATTTGCGATCTGATTTATAACTATGACCCGAACAATGTAAGATTTATTCTAATAGACCCGAAAATGGTTGAGCTCCAGTTATACAATGGCATACCTCATCTTTTAACATCGGTAATCACGGAAACATATATGGCCCCTCGCGCGCTGAAATGGGCTGTATCTGAAATGGAAAGACGGTATAAACTTCTCTCTGAAGTGAATGCAAGGGACATTGACAAGTATAATGAAAGGATAAAAGGATATGAAGAAAAGTACGAGTACCTGCCCTACATTGTAATTATAATAGACGAACTGGCCGATCTCATGATGATCGCGGCAAAAGAGATCGAAGGCTCAATAACAAGAATAGCGCAAAAGGCAAGGGCAGTCGGACTTCATCTTATACTCGCTACCCAGAGGCCGTCTGTGGATATCATCACGGGAGTCATTAAAGCGAACTTCCCGGCCAGGATTGCGTTTCAGGTTGCGCAAAAGATCGATTCCCGCACAATTCTCGATCAGAACGGCGCGGAAACACTTCTCGGGAAGGGGGATATGCTTTATCAGTCGCCCGTAACCTCGTTCCCTATCCGAGTACAGGGAGCTTATATCACGGAAGAAGAAATAATGAAAATCGTCCGCCATACCAGAAAATACGGTAAAGCCAAATACGTCGATATAGAAGAAAATCTGGGAGACGATGATCCGGACGATATTGATAATTCAGCCGACGACGCTCTGTTTGTGGAAGCGATAAAAATAATCGAGGAAACGAAAAAAGCGTCCGCATCGTACCTGCAAAGAAGGCTCTCGATAGGATATAACAGGGCTGCAAGGATCATCGAGCTAGCTGAAGAACGCGGATACATCGGGCCTCAGCAGGGAAGCAAGCCGAGAGAAGTTTATATCTAATTAAAATCCATGTTAAATTAAGTAATATTTTGTTTTTAATAGAAATACATTACAAAATTTTCTGCGGAATCAGACCTTCCTGGTCAGATTATCATGTTTTCGAAAGAAAGTGCATCAGGTCTGAAAAGCGTCCTCAAAAATTTTGTAATGTATTTCTATTAGAACTCAGCAATTAATATAAAAAATTTATTTTTTGTGATAGTTACCATCAGAATCCAGTTTCTTTTCAAACAATTTTGCAAATTTCATAAACACATAAAAAGAAGCGATCACCGCAATGATGAATCCCCTTTTGCCATCAAGAAAACCGAGTTTTAAAAAATACATCTTGAAAAATTTTACGAACGGCCTTAAAGTCAGATTTACTATAGAAGGTTGTTCACCGATCTTTCCGTATTCAAAAGCCATAATATCTGTGAATTTATTTACCTGCTCAAGATGAGCCTTTACGCTCTCGTATGAATAATGCAAAAGATCGCCTTTCAGTTTTGAAACATTTCCATTCACTATTACCGTATCGTGGGGGTTTATACCCCCCCATCTGCCGAATTTTCTGTTAAAAAATCTGATCTTATAATCCGGATACCAGCTTCCATGCTTTATCCATTTCCCGAGATAAAAAACCAGCCGCGGGACCGCAAAACCTTTATACTCTGTATACTGAATATCAATTCCGCGAACCGCCTCCCGGAGATCGTCGCTGACAACTTCGTCCGCGTCAATGCAGAATACCCAGTCATTCGCGCAGAGATCAATAGCCATGTTCTTCTGCTCTATATGCCCGTCGAACTTATGCTGATATATCTTATCAGTATATTCCCTGCAAATATCCAGCGTATTATCCGTTGAAAACGAATCAAGCACAATGATCTCATCCGCCCATTTAACGCTTTCAAGACATCGCCTGATTTTTCTTTCTTCATTAAAACATATAATCGAAACTGATATAGGCATAAATATTCCTTTGTAAAAAATTAAAATCCAAGCAGAAGTCCGGTATTGTAAAAGATAAAGCAAACGATCCACGCAAGAATTATCTGGTATGCGATAGAGAATAAAGCCCATCGCCAGCCTGCTTCCCTTCCTATAACGGATACGGTACCGATGCACGGGACATACAAAAGCACAAACAATAAAAAAGTATATGCAATAAGCGGAGTGATCCCGTATTCACTTTTCCTTAAAACTTCACGCAAACTTTTCTGCCTGCTTCCGTTATTTTCCTCATCGGCAGCATGATATAAAACGCTCATAGTGCTCACCACTATTTCCTTTGCGGCGAATCCCGTTGCCAATGATATACCCATCTGCCAGTTAAATCCCAACGGCTTAATCAGGGGATATGCAATAGTGCCGAATCTTCCTATAAGAGTATATTTCATTTCCTCCGATTTTTTCTCTACATGTATTTTTTCAATCTCAGCATTATAATTATCAATAAAAGCTTTATACTCTTTCGAATCCCGGCCGTATTTATATATAATTTTCTTACTGTTAACCGGATAACTATTTTTAATTTGATCTATTATGTTCGCATATTTTTTTTCTATATCTGGTGATTTCGGGTATGAACTCAGCGCCCAGATAATAATTGAAAAAACCAGTATTGCACCGGCTACTTTTTTTAAATATTGAGAGCCTCTGTCCCACATATGCAGTAAGGTAGTCTTTATAGTAGGCATTCTGTATGGAGGAAGTTCCATTACAAACGGCATAGACCGGCCTCTAAAGAAAAAATGGTTAAACAGCTTTGCCGATAAAAATGCGAAGATTATGCCTACCGTATATAACGATGTTATTACAAGCCCTGCGTACGAGCTGAAAAATGTACCTGCAAACAGAATATAAACCGGCAAACGGGCAGAACAGCTCATAAAAGGATTAATTAATATCGTTAAAACCCGGTCTCTCGGATTTTCAAGTGAGCGGGTTGCCATTATTGCAGGCACATTGCATCCGAATCCCATTACAAGTGAAATGAACGATTTTCCATGAAGCCCCATTTTATGCATTATCTTATCCATAATAAACGCAGCCCTGGCCATATAGCCGGTATCTTCCATAAAACTGATTCCCATAAATAAAATAAGTATATTCGGAAGAAAAATAATGACTCCGCCAATACCGCCCAGAATCCCGTCAATTATAAGATTTTTAAAAACGCCTTCCGGGAACAGTGAACTGAAAATGCCGCTTAAAAAAATCACACCATGTTCAATAGCTTTCATCGGGTATTCGCCAAGAGTAAATGTGAGCTCAAAAAGCGCCCAAAGGAACAAACAGAGAATCGGGAAGGCCAGTATGCGATGGGTAACGATTTTATCGATTTTTTCTGTAAAATCTCTACGTTTTGGTGCACTCTTTCTTACGGCTTCCCTGACTGCGCCTGAAATAAAACCATAACGTATATCCGTAAGAAGAGTTTCAATATCATCATTGTATTTATTTTCAATTATGCGTCTGCTTAAAGCCGCTTCCTTCAAAATATTATCCGAATCGCGATAATTCTTCAATTTTTCCTCCGCATCCCGGTCACCTTCAAGAAGCCTTAACGCAAGCCAGCGCGTGGAATATCTTTCCTGAATTAATTCAATAGATCTTATAGTATTCTGGATTTTCTGAATTTCGGATTCAATATCACTTCCATAATTTATATGTATATGCCTTGAAACGGAACTTCGTTTTGTATATACATCGATGACGGAATCCAGAAGGTTATTAATGCCCTCCGATCTCGTGGCAACGGTTTTTACAATATCCATACCGAGAAGAGCGCCAATAGTATCTGTATCTATTCTAATTCCTTTTGCTTCAGCTTCATCGTACATATTAAGGGCCATCACGACATTTGTCCTCATGTCGATAAGCTGTGTCGTAAGATATAGATTTCTTTCAAGATTACCCGCATCTACAACATTTATGATCACATCCGGGCGGGAATTTCCATCAGCTTTTTCTTCAATAGAACGATTCCCGTCTCTATATAAATCAGGCATACCTGAATTTCTCCCGTGCCTGTGTCTTCCGTGATGACTGTTAAAGAATGAAAGTCCGTAATGATCCCCAATAATAAAATCGCGGGCTACAATTTCTTCAATGCTGTAACTGCTGAGACTATATGTGCCGGGCAGATCTACGATTTTAAAAACATATCCATTATAATTCAGTTTTCCTTCTCTTTTTTCGACTGTTACACCGCTCCAGTTGGCGACTTTCTGCCTTGCGCCGGTAAGCGCATTGAATAAACTTGTTTTCCCGCTGTTCGGGTTCCCGGCCAGTCCGACGACTATGGTTTTCTTATTCATTTTCAAGCCTGTTTATTGATCGGTTTAGTAATGATTTTCCTGGCTTCATCCACTCTCAGTGAAATATTATAATCCTTTATCCTGATCTCAAGAGGATCATTTAAAGGTGCGTATTTTAATACTTTTAATTGTTCTCCTCTCCTGAATCCCATTTCAGCGAGTCTTTTTTTAAAAGGACCAGAACCAGCCAGCCGAACGATCGTTGCCGTATCGCCCTGATGAAGCTCCGAAAGAGCCCGTTCCTCAAGAATGCCGCCAAGCCTTTCCGTCCATTGTTCTTTTTTTGCTTTTTCCGCCTTATAAAACTCAATAAATTTATAAATCTGACTGCACGCTTCCGATGTTAACTGATGTTCAACGCGGCAGGCAACTTCGTCAGCGCTTCTATATTCCATTTTTAAAATCGAATTAAAAAATTCCGCAAGACATGTGTGCCTGTCATATACGTTCTGAGCGATTTTTCTGCCATTTTCA
The DNA here is from genome assembly GCA_964626055.1 of uncultured Leptospirales bacterium. Classification (GTDB taxonomy): domain Bacteria; phylum Spirochaetota; class UBA4802; order UBA4802; family JAFGDQ01; genus JAFGSG01. Next base: position 9,116 of record CAZVDF010000018.1, on the reverse strand, counting down.
GTAAGTTCTACATATCCGTATCTCTCGTAATTAATCAATCCCATCTCTTCAAGTTTTTGAAGGGCTGCCGTGACGCTCGGCATTTTAATTTTCAGATTTGTCGCTATATCCTTAACGCGGACAACTTTCTTCGTCCTCGAAAGAATTTCTATCATCTCAACATAATCCTGCATGTTGGAACTCAGACTTGTATCTTCAAAAGTATGATCGGTTTTTAAAATAGCTTCCATTTTCTTACCCGGAATATTTTATTTGAAATTTATAATAAAATTAAGCCGTTTTAATAAATTTAGATTATACTAACTTATTAGTCAATATTATTTTCTTTTTACAGATTTTATTTCAAGACGTAATACATTGACGCTTGCGTCTAGGATGTAAGCCTATCGATTTGCGGAGCAAATCGATAACGCCTTGAAACATAATACCCCGCCGAAACCGAAGGTGGCGGCCGGTACGTCACCTTCGGCCGGGGGCTTGCCCCGGGGAATTTTATTTTTAATAAATGCATCTCAATTTATTAGACTTTATTACTAATTTCTAAAATAGCTTCTAATATAATTGACTTTTACTGACTATGAATAAGACTGTTATTTTCAGGTTAACCTAAAAATTTTAAAGGAATCTCTATTTGGAACATGGGATAGCAATATTTTTCTGGAATTTAAAGGATTCAATACTTTTTGAGATATTCCAGATCTTCAGCGGCAAAATATATATCATTTTTACATGCACTCTATTCACAGCTTATGCTTTTTTTAAAATAAAAAAGAAAGCTATCGTTTTTGTCATTGCTGCAGTTGTGTCGGTTTCCGTATCCGATCTTCTGTGTTACAGGATTCTAAAACCAGCTATTAAAAGACAGAGACCGGTTGCCGAACTTATGCTTAAAAATTCGCAAAATACGATAAGTTTAAGCGAATCAACCGTAAAACCGCCGGATTATTCAATGCCCTCCAATCATGCCTCAAATATCTTCGCTTTTTTTACCGTTTATTTAGTCTTTGTAAAAAAATTTTGGAGTTTACTTTTTGTGAATTCTGTAATAATATCCATATCAAGGATAATTTTAATAAAGCACTATCCATCCGATGTTATTGCAGGGATTTTTTTGGGTATTATCATTGGATTTGCAACAAGTAAGCTTGTTCTCCTTTTTTTAAGAAAAAATGCTATTGACTAAATTTGACCCTTTTTTAGATTTGTCTTAGCTGGCGCATTTAATATACTATGATGGTATTAAAAGCCAGACGATGATATACTTAAACTTTTATGCTTATTGAAACATGCAATACAGGATAAAACAGTGGTATAAAAAATTTAAAAATAACGGAGGGAAATATTATGCTTCACGGATCACAACAAGATTTTTTCAACGCGACAGACTATTTTATAGACAGGAACATACGGCAGGGCCGCGGTCATAAAGTTGCCGTATATACGGAGTTCCGTAATTACACATACAATGATATTCAAAAAATGATCAACAAAACAGCCAATGGATTGCGCGAACTCGGTGTGCACGTCGACGATCGCGTCATGATTTTAATGCTCGATGTACCGCAATTTTTAGCGATGTTCTACGGCGCAATTAAAATCGGAGCTGTCCCAATTCCGGTCAACACAATGCTTACGCCGGAAGATTACGAATATTACTTGAACGACAGCCGCGCCCGGGTACTCGTAATTTCCGAGCCTCTTATGAAGGTTGTAAACCAGATTAAAGGAGACCTTCAATATTTAAGGGATCTTATCGTAATATCCGAAAAGGAAGGCGCATTCATACCGTTTAAACAGATGTACAGACACGCGCCTGTCACAATTAAAACAGAATTTACGACTAAAGACGATGTCGGATTCTGGCTGTACAGTTCGGGTTCAACAGGTTCTCCTAAAGGCGCTATACATTCGCAGTACGATATGGTGGCAGTATCCGAAGCGTTCGGCCAGGGTGTGTTAAATCTGACCGAGAATGACATACTCTTCTCTGCCGCAAGGTTATTCTTCGCGTACGGACTTGGCAATTCCGGATATCTTCCTTTCTCAGTAGGAGCATCGGTTGTTCTAAATCCTGATCCGCCCAAACCTGAAGGTGTTTTTTCATATATTCAAAAATATTCGCCTACAGTATTTTTCGGCATTCCCACATTATACGGGCAGATGCTTGAATATAAAGAAAAAGAAGATAAAGCCAAAGGGAAAACGCCGGATCCTAATAAACCGCATGAATTTTCATCAGTACGTATCTGCGTTTCTGCAGGCGAAGCTCTGCCTCCTGACATCTATTACAGATGGAAAAAACGTTTCGGCATAGACATTATTGACGGAATAGGCTCGACCGAAATGCTTCATATCTTTATCTCCAACCAGCCCGGTCAGGTTAAACCGGGAGCGACTGGCAAACCGGTCCCGGGATATGAAGTTAAACTGATTGACGATGAAGGACAGGATGTCCCGAAAGGAGAAATAGGCCTTCTGCTCGTAAAAGGCGCAAGCTCTGCCCAGCAATACTGGAAAAAAAGAGAAAAGACCCGCGCAACCATGCAGGGAGAATGGGTCAATACAGGCGATAAATATTATATCGATGATGACGGATTTTACTGGTGCGCAGGGCGCGGCGACGATATGTTGAAAGTCGGCGGAATCTGGGTATCTCCGGTTGAAGTTGAAAACTGCATAATGGAACATAAGGCTGTATTTGAAGTTGCAATAATAGGCATGAATGACGAAAAAGGACTTGTTAAGCCAAAAGCATTTGTTGTTCTTAAAGAAGGGTTTAAACCATCGAAAGAACTTGAAAAAGAAATTCAGGATTGGGTACTGAATAAAATGGCAAAATACAAATATCCGAGATGGGTCGAGTTTGTTAAGGAACTGCCTAAAAGCTCCACAGGTAAAATACAGAGATTCAAACTCAGGAAGTAAGCCATATCTTATGATAGTAAAAAAGCCTGCGGTTTATTCTGCAGGCTTTTTTTAAAAAATTAAATCTCACTTCCCGAACAGCTTTCTGTACCCGCCGTATCCCTCTTTCTCAAGATCTTCCTTTGGAATAAAACGCAGAGACGCTGAGTTAATACAGTATCTTAGCCCTGTCGGGTTCGGACCGTCATCAAACACATGGCCAAGATGCGAGTCTGCTTTTTTACTGCGTACTTCCGTTCTTTCCATAAAGAGACTGCTATCCCGTTTCTCTACAATGCTCTGCCGGTCAATGGGCCTTGTGAAGCTCGGCCATCCTGTACCCGAATCGAATTTGTCTTTTGATGAAAAAAGCGGCTCGCCTGAAACAATATCAACATAAATCCCCTCTCTCTTATTGTTCCAAAATTCGTTGTTAAAAGGAGCTTCCGTTCCGTTTTCCTGAGTAACATTGTACTGAAGCGGGCTTAATTTTTTCTTTAGTTCTTCTTTACGCGGCTTTTTTAAAGTTCCATCTTTTATCTCAGGCCATGTATTCTTCAAATAATCTTCCCTTCCCGATCCTCTTCTGTATTGCTCATAATGATCCGGATTCTTTTTATAATAATCCTGATGATATTCCTCTGCCCTGTAGAATTCCCCGGCTTCCCTTATCTCAGTTGCGATCGATTGTTTGAATTTTCCGCTTTTCCCGAGCTTTTCTTTTGACTCGAGCGCCAGCTCTTTCTGTTCTTTCGTATGATAAAATATCGCGGTTTTATACTGTGTGCCCCTGTCAGCGAACTGACCGCCTGAATCAGTAGGATTTATCTGCCTCCAGAAAATATCCAGCAGTTCCGAATAGGTTATCTTAGCAGGATCAAACGTGATCTGGACAGCTTCCAGATGCCCGGTTGTTCCCGACGAAATCTGTCCGTAGGTCGGATTCTTTGTCTTCCCTCCCGTATATCCTGAAATGACTTCAACAACTCCGTCATATCTATCGAATGGTTTTACCATACACCAGAAACATCCGCCCGCAAATGTGGCTTTCTCAAGCTTTGCCTTTCCGTATGCGTTTTGCTGATCAAAGATAACAGCAAGTGATATCAGCATTAACACAAATAATATTTTTTCGATCATTGTCTGCCTCCAACATAAATCATTTACATCAATCCTATCAAATATTTTAAACAATAGCTTTTCCGAAAATTATTTAGTTAAGATATTATAATATATAATAAAATTTTTTATCATCAAAAGAATTATTGATATTTTGAAAAAGATATTGAATAATAGATCGTTACTGATCAGCAATATTAGCATGGAGAATATTATTATGAGAGCAATAACCGCATCGGCTTTCTGTTTAATGTTAATCATGAGCGCCTCAGCCGATTCACTGGATGATACTTTAAAAGGCGACTTTACCAAACAGGAAACAGTTAAGATAAGATTCGAAGTAAACAAACGGCTTTTTTCATACGAAGCCGGAAAATTTAAAATCGAAAATATTAAAAAAAACAGGGATAAGATACGCACGATAACGGACAGAATAATTCCGTGGGCTATCATGGAGCATTTAACCCCGCCCGAAGTAGCAAGAATAATAGTGTATATGTATCATGCCGATGAAGCCGGCGTGCGTTTCCTGGATGCCGAAGATCTTATCCCGCTCATCGCCAGGCAGGATATTCCGCTAAAAAATTTCGCCCTCATAGTGCAGTATAATAAGGAAACAAAGATTGCCGGGATACCCGATGAAATCAGAGAGGCTTTTTTGGGATACTCTTTTTCAAAGGGCTGGGATGGTATTTCAATACTCGCAGGCGGGAGAGGGCTTATTCTCGCAAAAATGAATAATCTTAATATAAATAAAACAGCTTCTCTGCTGCTGAAAAATCTGCCTGCAAACGGAGCATCGAATCCCGCACTGGTTGTCAACATAGTGAAAAATATCACAGGCGGATCGAAGAGAGAAAAAAATGCCGAAGTTTTAATAGATAATATTGCCAGTACGCAAAAAAAATATACCCAGACCCAGAATTCGCCGCAGGGATTAAAGGCAGTTGTGACAAATACCGTAGAGAGCGAACCGGTAGTTAGATCAGCAACTGCCGTTGCAATCCCCAAGCAGACGGCCGTAAACAATGCAATAGATAAAGAAGCCGGGATAATAGTAGATGAGTCCGCTAAAACAACCAACAAAAACTGGCATATACTGGCGATAAACGATTACTATTCAGTAATTAAGCCATGGCTCGGTACGCCTTATATATACGGAAATAAGACCGGTAAGCCCGGGATCGATTGTTCAGGATTTGCACGGATAGTTCTGGTTAATCCCAAAATCGGCGTGCCGTCGGAAATTATCGGTTTCTGCAGCAGCGACCAGAGCAAAGCAGGCACTCCAGTAAGCAGACAGAATATACGCGCAGGTGATCTTTTGTTCTTTTCCGCGTCGCCCGATACAAAAAAAATTACCCATGTGGCTCTGGCTACCTCTCCAGGTTATTTTACACATGCCAGCACTGCCGGAGTAGTAAACGACGACCTTAATAAAAAATGGTGGTCGCAGAGATATGTTGCTTCGCGCAGAGTATTTAATGAAGTAAAAAAATAGATATTAAGAATTGAAATACGTAACCAGCTATAAATTGAGATACATTACAAGGAAAATCATATGAAAATAAAAATTCTGGGAAACGGCGGAGCACTCAACGACGGTTTGCCTTACAATTCATTCATAATCGACGGAAAAATTCTCATCGAAACTCCCCCTGATGTTATGCTTTCTCTGCTCAGGGAAAGCATCGATATCCCCTCAATAGATATAATTTACATATCCCATCTTCATGGGGATCATTCATTCGGCTTTCCGTTCTATGCCCTCAGAATGTACAAGCTGCAGGCTGAACTGCAAAGGAAAAAGAAGGTAAAACTCTTTGCTCCTAAAGGAGGAAAAGAATATCTTATCAATTTAACCGAAAAGGCTATGTCAGTCGGAAGTCCGTGCATTGAGTGGGTTAAAAAAAATATTGATTTTGTTGAAATATCAGTTTCACAGAGACCGGAAATTGGGCTTATGAATTATACAGCTGAACTATATAGAATGGATCATTCCCAGGAGAATTACGGATTTGTTTTAAAAGACGGAGCAAAAAAAATATTTACATATATTTCAGACACAAAATGGTCTCATAATATCGAGTCTATTTTAAAAGAAAGAACAAAAGTGATAATTCTTGATCTTAACGGTGAACCGGGAGATCCTAAACCTGTTCATGTCAGCGAAGAGGAACTTATTGAAAAGGGAATCAAACTCGTGCATTCAAAAACAATTATTTACGGTACGCATCTTAAATACATGAAAAAAAGCCGGCATCCAATGATCAGATACGTTGAGCCCGGAATGGAAATTGAGATATAATAATTAAAATTTATTATTATATATCTAATTGTATGAATAAATTTTTAACAAATTGAGATACATTACATAATTTTCTGCGGAATCAGCCGGGTACAAACGGGCTTCCTGGTTAGTTTTTCAAGTTTTCGAAGGCTGTTACATCAGACCTGAAAGGCGTCCTCAAAAATTTTGTAATGTATCTCAATTTGTCTGAAACTATAGTTTTTATAAGATAAAACGTAGTATATGTTACTTACTCATCTTGACTGACTTTTTTATAAACATCTGCGATAGAATGATCAGATTATTATCAATTTTCCGCCTCAAATATCCCATCCGTGGACTCTTCGGCGGTCGGCAACATCCATGTTGCCTTAAAATTGATAATAATCTGATCATTCTATCGATAGTATTAAAAAAGAGTGTAATAAAAGTCAGTCAACTTGAGTTACTTATAAACTATGGAAAAATATTTTTAAAGAATTAACATAATGCCTTCCGAAACATGTTTATCAGCAGATAATTAATTGTTGAATAATTATGTCTATATATAAATTGTTAGGCACAATCCTTATATCCTTTTATAATAATACAAATGCAAAACAACTACGACATAATCGTAATCGGCGCCGGTCATGCGGGAGCAGAGGCCGCGCTTGCCGCTTCCGGCATGGACTGCCGCACTCTTCTCATTACGGGCAGCCTTGACACAATATGCCAGATGAGCTGCAATCCGGCCATCGGCGGGCTCGCTAAAGGGCACCTTGTGCGCGAAATCGACTCCCTCGGCGGAGCCATGGCGAAAGTGATAGACGAAACCGGCATCCATTTCAAAATGCTTAACAAGAGCAAAGGTCCTGCCGTATGGGCGCCCCGAGCTCAGGCCGATAAAAAAGCGTATCAGTTCAGGATGAAGGAAATTCTGGAAAATCAGGCTAACCTGTTTATCAATCAGGATATAGCAAAGACAATCCTGGCTGAAAATAATTCGGTTAAAGGTGTAATAACCGAGCGTGGAAGGGAATATACAGCAAAAGCAGTTATTATCTGTACCGGCACATTTCTAAAAGGCCTTATTCATATCGGCGAATATAATCAGAAAGCCGGGCGTCTCGCCGATTTTTCTTCAGAATTTCTTTCCGATTCTTTAAGAAATCTGGGATTCCCGGTTAAACGGCTCAAAACAGGCACACCTCAGAGAGTAAATAAAAATTCAATAGATTTTTCCAGACTTGAAATACAGATGCCTGATGAAAAACCTTCCCCTTTTTCTTTTTCAACCGAGAAAATTCAAACTGAACAAATACCGTGCTGGATAACATACACAACCGACAATACCCATGAAATCATTCGGTCAAATATTTCAAGATCGCCCATGTACAGCGGCAGGATAAAAGGAACAGGCGTAAGATACTGTCCTTCAATTGAAGATAAAATAAAAAGATTCGCTGATAAACCTAGGCATCAGCTTTTCCTTGAGCCGGAAGGGAGACACACCACGGAAATTTATATTAACGGCTTTTCAACGTCCCTGCCGGAGGATGTCCAGATAGAGATGCTTCACTCTGTTCCGGGGCTCGAGAACGCAGAAGTAATGCGACCGGCATACGCTGTGGAATACGACTTTGTGCCTCCCCAGGAACTTAGGCCATCGCTCGAAACAAAAAAGATCTCTGGCCTTTTCCATGCAGGGCAGATAAACGGAACGTCAGGATACGAGGAAGCCGCGGGCCAGGGTCTTATGGCCGGCATTAATGCGGCAAGAAAACTTGACGGCAGGGAGCCGCTTGTTCTTAAACGTTCGGAAGCGTATCTCGGGGTTCTTATAGACGACCTTGTTACAAAAGGCACAGAGGAGCCTTACAGGATGTTCACTTCAAGAGCAGAATATCGTCTTTTACTAAGGCAGGATAATGCCGACCGCAGATTGATGGCATACGGACTTGAGAATGGACTTATAAAAGAAGATCAATATAAACAGATGAAAAAGAAATATGACAGGATCGATTCATTTACGAATGAATTAAGAAACAGAACTATTGTTGTTAATGATAAAATGAAATCTTTGCTATCAAAACCTGGAATAGAAAATTTGCCTTCAAAGCTTCAGGTCGGATATCTTCTTAAACGGCCGGAAATAAAGCTTGTACACGTTATGGAATTGCTGAACGAAACCATTGATGACTGCATTGCTCCTTTTGCGGAAATGGAAATTAAATACGAAGGCTATATCAAGAAAGAAAGAGAAAGAGCTGAAAAATTGAAAAAACTGGAAGATAAAATAATACCGACAGATTTCGATTACTCGGCCATCAAAGGTCTGAAGAATGAAGCAAAAGAAAAACTTATAAAAATAAAGCCTGCGACAATCGGGCAGGCACAGCGAATTTCAGGAGTCGATCCCTCCGATATTTCAATTTTGCTTGTGCACATAGAGGCAATATCAAGAAAACAGCGTAAGACTTAAAATATTATAATTTTTCAACCGCACTATCACATTTCACTTTGCGGATAAAATGTATCATAATACTGCGCAAATGATTTTTAAATAAATTAAAAATAATAAATAAATATTTTATACATTACTTTTAAACCAACAGCTGTTTAAAAAGCATCAAACAATCAGATTTTCCGGAACCAGCCCGCAGCCGAAGGTGTCGCACAGAATCAGCCATAAATATATTTGACTTTTTTAAAATAATACGAATTATAAAAAACAACGCTATTTATATTCAGCCAACTTACTTTAGCAAATATCAAAATGGAGAAAACCATGACCGTTACATCTTTAATTATCATTTTAATA
>CAZVDF010000017.1:0-58155 GCA_964626055.1 uncultured Leptospirales bacterium | reverse complement strand
TATAAATAAGCATTTTAACTCTATGGTGCTATTCAAGCCGGTGCCCCCTCCGGGGGATAGGGGGCTAAGTTTATTCACAACAAGTACATATTCTCTTTTTTATTCACCTTTCCCAACATTTCGGAATGAGCCAATATTTATTATTTTAAGAATTCTGGCAAAGTTCACAGATTTCATTTAATTATACCGATATCTAAATAATCCGCCGGGTCATAATAAAGATTGTACTTTTTATTTATGTTTCCGCTGAATGTTTCATTCATCCTTTTGTTGGCGTCTTCTGCGGAATTATATGCGCCATATAGATTGCCGGTATAAAACAAACATGAAAAGAAAGTAAGGGCAAACGCCATCGGTTTATCTTTTTTATTGAAAAAATACCATGCACCGCATGCCGAGCCTGCAACCGCACCCAGGGTGAGCAAACCATCGGCTATTCTTCCTGAATAAATCTGGCCCGCTCCGGGTAAAATTGCCGAAAGGGATACCGAAAGCCATTTCGATTTTAATCCAATCTCTCTGTAGCATTCGATGTCTTTTTTAAAATCTATTAAAAAAAATGAATTAAACTCTGTTAAATATTTTTCAGCATTTTCTATTTCATTTAAAATATTCGCATACTCGTAATTTCTAATTAAAAGCTCAATCCTGTTTATAAATAAACCATCCCGTGCTTTTCCATCAAGGTTGATATAATTAAATCCGTATAGAATACTTTTTGCCGGATCATAAAAGCCTATATTGAGATATGAATGCGAAAGTAAATACAGATTCGATAAACTATATTTATCTTCAGGGGGAATTTTTATATTTTGCAAATGCGAAATCACGGTTTTATACTGCTTTCCTGCAAAATAACAGGACTCAATCAGATAATTCAGTTCTTTTTGATCCGAATCTGATCTGATATATCCTAATAGCCTTGTCGTCTCCGCAATGCAGTCGAAATATCTTTTATTTTTATATAATTCATTTATGAATCTTCTTTGTTTGTTTACAAATTCTGCGGTCAAATCGCCATATACAGATGGATTGAAGACTATGAATAATAATAAAATAAGGCTAAGCGGCAATAGGCTTAAAATTTTAATTTCTTTAACCACTACTGTACAGTTATTTAAATAGAGATTCTGGAACGGGGTCATTCCCCGGACTGTTATACGGATTACATCTCAGCAGCCTGTCTCCGGCAAGAAAGGCTCCCATAAGAGCGCCATATTTTAACACTGCTATTTTGCCGTACTCGCTGCAGGTCGGTTTAAATCTGCAGTTCGGCCCGTCCTGAGGAGAAATAAAAATTTGAAAGCCGCGTATCATAAAATACGCGCCACCGGCAGGAGCGCTGAAAACATTCATTATCCCAGGATTATATTTCCTGCCGACATTAATATTTTCATCGGCCACGGCAACGTCCGCATTCCACGGCTTAAAATCGTTCTCCGAAAAAGACGGTGAAGCGGATGTAAAGAAGATCAGAATACAAATTATAATATTATTTTTTAGCAAATGTAAAATCCTGGAGTAATTATAGTTTAACGCAGTTTAGTCTTTCCGGTATCGAAGAATTTGCAAGAAAAAAATTAAAACTGCTGCAGAAGATATAAGATATTTTTGAGATACGCTGTAAATAAATAGCTTGACCATTGTTGAATTTTAATTTTTCAGATAAATATCTGAACGATAGCATCACTGCCGTTCCGGTGGTCAAAATTTTGATATTCCATGCTTTGACCGGAATGATATTCTACGATTTTTTAATTTAATAATAACAGGAAAATATTATGCCGCTATTTTTAACAGAAGAACAAAAAGTTCTGAAAGAAACCATAAGGAAATTTGCTGAAGAGGAAATTATACCTGTCAGGGCAGAACTGGATGAAAAAGAAGAATTTCCAGAAAAAATTATCAACAAGCTCGTGAAGGAAATGCTGCTTGCATGCCCGTTCATTCCCGAAGAGTACGGGGGCGCGGGTCTTGGCGTGTTCGAGAGCGCGCTGATCGCGGAAGAATTATCCAGGGGATGCCTCGGCGTATCCACCGCATATTCGGTTTCCGGACTGGGAATATTTCCCATACTTCTGGCCGGTTCTCATGAACAGAAAGAAAAGTATTTATCCGCTGTTGCGAAAGGAGAAAAACTTGCAGCCTTTGCGCTGACAGAATCGGCTGCCGGTTCGGATATTACCGCTATAAAAACAACCGCTGTAAAAAAAGGAAATTATTATGTAATTAACGGAGTGAAGCAATGGATAACATCGGCTTCGAGAGCCGATATATATACTGTCTTTGCTGTGACAGATAAGAATAAAGGCATTCGCGGGATATCATGCTTTATTGTAGAAAAAAGCTCAAACGGTTTGTCGTTCGGAGCTAAAGAAAAAAAACTCGGCATAAGATGCTCGGAAACGAGGGAAGTGATTTTTGAAAATTGCGAAGTCCCGGCTGAAAATTTAATCGGGAGAGACGGGCACGGGTTCAGGTACGCGATCGAAACATTTGATCATTCGAGGGCTGTTGTAGCGGCCGGGGCCGTGGGTTTATCGCAGGGAGCTTTTGAAATAGCTTTAAAATATGCCGTTGAACGAATACAGTTCGGCAACCCTATAAGCTCCCAGCAGGCTGTACAGCATAAGCTTGCCGATATGGCTGCGCTGATAGAAGCCGGGAGGCATCTTGCCTATACCGCTGCGAGGATGGTTGACATGAATCATCCTTCGTACCCGAAATATTCCTCAATGGCAAAAGCATTTTGCGGAGAGAACGCTTTTTTAATAGCAAACTCGGCTCTGCAGATTTTAGGAGGATACGGATATATGCGCGACTTCCCGGTAGAAAAAATGCTGAGAGATGCAAAAATCTTAAGCATTTACGAAGGAACAACTGAAATCCAGAAAAACGCCGTTTGCAGAGAACTGATCAAAGAAGCCAAAGGGAAAAAAGTAAATATTATCAGATGATTTTGCATGGAACATATTCTAACAGACGACATATAATCCTGTCAGTGATCTGACTGGCTTCATAATATCTATGAAGCTTGCAAAAGGAATATCCCCTGAATATCCGTAACCTGCTTAAAACTCGCGCTGTTACGATATTGCAAATATATTTAAAAACCGGCACATATTTTTGTTGTATTTTGTAATATTAAATATTATAATTAATTATGTAGGTGCACCAAGAATGATTTCAGGAGAAAATATGCCCCTGGTAAAAGTCGGAGTGGAAAATATCTATATTGATCAGAAAAGCGGGGTTCCTGTCTTAATCTTAAAGGATATAGGAAGCAGCGATAATCTCCCGATTCTGATAGCGCCGCTCGAAGCTAGTCTGATAGCTATTGAACTTGAGGGCAAAAAGCCGCTCAGGCCGCTTACACATGATCTTATTGTAAGTATACTTGCCGAACTCTCTTACAATGTCGAATCGATAGATATTTATGATCTTAAAAACAACATCTATTATGCAAGAATAAATCTATTCGACGGCAGCAAAAAGATGAGGATAGATAGCCGTCCCAGTGACGCAATTGCCCTGGCTCTAAGAGCAAAATCCCCTATATATGTAGAAAAGAAACTGTTCCTATCATATGAAAACCCGGGAAAAATAGCAAAGGAAGCGGACAAAGAAACGCTAAAGGATTTTCTAGAAAGCGTAGACCTGGAAGATACCGGCGGCAAAATCATGTAAAATTATACAACTTTTTGCTTTACATTTCCCACCCGATATTTTGAATTGTACTGATAAGGCTTATCTTAACTTACTTTATTAAAAAAAATATGGCAATCCAATAATTTATATCTGCCAGATTTTTTAAATATCTGTTAAATATTCAACTCATTTTGACAGGCTGACTTTTATTGAAAAAATTATTAGCACTGTCTGTCGGTGAGGTGTGTCACGCCTTAAAAATAGCTTTCGCCACAAGTAATATATTGCTTATGCAAGAGCATAATAAATATTCTACGGAGCATGGATATGTCCTCATTTAAAACCACCACTTCACTTCATGATTTAATAAAAGAACTGACGGAAATCGAAGCAGAGCTGGAAAGAAACATTGACACTACACTCTGGATTAGCGACCCGCACGGTGCCGGCGAAAGATTTGTTTCCATTTTAAAAGGCAGATTCGGTCTTGTCTGGAGAACCTGTTATGAAGCTCTGCCTAAAACTGTCTCTAATGAAAAGATTGAATATCTCGCGGGAATTATTCGCAAAGAAAAATTCTTTTCAAGCGAAGGCATATTTATGGAAAGACAGGATGTAATATCCGATCTCGTAAAAATCATCCAGTACAAAATCAGCAACATAAGAAACTTTGACCGGGCCAGACTAAATATCAATAAGGACTTAAAACACATCCTTGAGCATCTTATTCTCAATTTCCCGGTTCCGAATATTATTTATGAAAATAATCTGATCGCGGAAAAAATTATTAAAGCCCTTTCCAAAATCGTGAAACAGGTTCTTCTGGGCCAGATCATTGTTCTGGGAGATGTATTCGATAGAGGCGACGAACCGGATAAAATTTTAAGGATACTGAACAAATGGGATATAAAGCCAATAATTAAATACGTATGGGGAAATCACGACATTTTATGGATGGGAGCCGCTGCGGGAAACAGATCGCTTATCGCGGAGGCTCTTAGGATCAGTGTACGTTATGACAATCTCAAATTTCTGAAAAGACTGGGCATAGACATTTCACGCCTTACCGCGCTGGCTTTAAGACTATACCCGGATAAGATCTCCGGCAACTTTAAGGCCAAGCAGGACCTCTCCAAAAAGATGGAAAAAACTCTGGCCATGATCCAGTTCAAACTTGAAGAAAAAACCATCAAGTCCAATCCGGAATTTGAAATGGAACCGAGACTCAATCTCGATAAACTCGGGGGCATGCTGAAAGAAAAAAAAATAGACGGATTGACCGATACGCACTTTCCCACCCTGAACATAAATGATCCCACAAGGCTCACGGACGAGGAGAAAGAAGTAATTGACGATCTGGTACAGCAGTTCACAAAAAGCATGAGAATAAAATCCCTTATGAAGTTTCTGTTTGAACAGGGAAAATTATACCATATCAATAACTACATTTTAAATATCCATGCGCTTATACCCAGCACTAAAAACGGGGAATTTGAAACTTTCCTTGGAAAGAAAGGAATAGAATTATGCGATTATATCGAGAAAGTTGTAAAAAGGGTCGGGAAAAATTATATGGAGGGCCAGCCTCAGCATCCAAAAAACCTGGATTTAATGTTCTATCTCTGGTGCGGTCCTCAATCGCCGTTTTTCGGGAAACATGCAATGAAGACCTTCGAAAGATATTTCTATAAGGATAAAGATACTCATAAAGAAAAAACGCTGTTCTGGAAAGAAAATCTTGAAAAGCCGGAATTTATGGATTTAATTTTTAAAGAGTTCGGGGCGAAGAGAATCGTGTATGGCCATACTCCTGTAGACATTTCAAAAGGAGAAAAAATAGCTTCAAAGGACGGGAAAGCGATAAATATTGACGGAGGATTTTCCGAGGCTTACCTTAACAGGGGGCATTCGCTAATACACACGCCCTACTCACTGCACGCAATAATACTCCCTACCCCGGATGAGATAGCGGATGCTGCGAAGAAGAGGGAATCAGTGCGTTTAATGATTGAACCGATCGATACATTTGAAAATCCCATTAAAATAAAAGACACCTATAGAGGGAAAATCCTGATGAAGAAGAGAGATGAATTATTTTCAATGCTCCAGGAATACAATACCGGGAATAATTCTAAAAAAAATTAGTTCCCGCGTCCAGGTATTGCGCTTTAAAATAAAGTTGACTTAATAAAAAAAGTATTTTGATAATTAATCCATTAACGTAAAAATGCAAATTACACACGGAGGCGAACATTATGGGCTTTTTTAAAAAATTCAGCAAATTTTTCACAGTTTTAGCTATCATTCTTTCCATACCTGCCGCAAGTTACGCGATTGTCGACGTCAGCGCATTCGGGGGCCGCACATTCTCAGGCAAGCTGGAAAATGCCGCAGGCGATACGGATGTAAGCGGATGGCAGTACGGGCTTTACGGACATTTTAATACAGGTATGCCGTTGCTGTTTACGGTAGGGATCGGGGGATTTTATATGATAGCTCCATTAAAAGGGGACGGAGATATTGATGCAACCAAAAAATCGTCGGGTATTGATGCATACGCTATGCTCGACCTGCCGGTTCTTCCGCTTTTCCCTTACGTTAGATACGGCCATGCCGTTAAAGAGAGCGTCGAAGTCAAATCTTCCGGCGCGACAACCACTTCAAATAAATATTTTAAATCCAATTATTTCGGTTTCGGATTAAGTCGCACAATTTACAGCGCTGTGAAACTGAAACTCCAGATATTCGCAGAATATTTATACACAAATTCAAAACTGGAACACGATAGTAAATTAAAAGGGAATGTTATTAATGCCGGTATAACAGCCTCTTTATAATTTTTCAGCGAATTACTGAAAGGCCGCATCAATTGCGGCCTTTCAGTAATAATAACCGGCAAATTTATTCTACACTGATAATTTTTTGGTAAACATCTCCGATAAGGTCATCGATGCGGCTTTTAATGCTGTTTTTGCAATTTTCGGCCTTTACAACCGCCCTGTCAATATAGGATTTTGCCACCGGTAGCTTGTGATCCGAGATCAGTGACTGTTTAAGCAACAGGTAACTTTTAATGCACGCAGCTGCTATATCAACGTAATTTTGCTGATATATGCCGTTATATTTTCTGCCTAGTTCCTTACCGCGGCTTCTCTCTTCTATAAACAATATCTGCCTTGCTTCTTTAAGCTGTTCTCTCATTTTGTCCACTTTCGCAAGCAAAGCCGAAATAGCCGGATTGCCACCGGATTTCGCGGCGATCTCGCTCTTATATTCATTCAGATAATTGTCGAAAAACAATCTGTTCTTTTCGTTTTCGACAAAAGTCTGGTTGCCGCCCAGCTTGAACTGGTTGATAAGTCCGACTTTATCGGCATAAAAAGTCTCATTGAAAACCTGGTCGACCTGTATCTGGCTGGTTCCTTCGTAAATATTTGTGATCCTTACGTCTCTGTAAAAACGCTCCATGGGATATTCCCTGGTAAAGCCGTACCCGGCAAAAACCTGTAATGATGAATTCACTACCCTGTTGCCGAGCTCGGTCGCATCGTATTTTGAAAGCGATATGAGAATCTCGGCAATCCTCGAGTACTTTCTGAGCCTGTTCTTCCATTCTTCGTATTCGGGAGTCCCGTCTTTAAGCGTTTTTAACTTTTTGCTTACCGCTAAACGCATATCGAAATAATATGCTCCTGTGTAAGTGAGTGCCCTTGAGGCCTGCAATTCGATCTCGTTCTCGAAAATTATCTGACGTACGGGAGAATGCTGAATGATCGGCACTCCGAACTGCACCCTGTCGTTCGCGTATTCGATGGCGTGCCTGTGGGCTCTTTCGCCTATCGCAAGACCCTGAGTCGCAACACCTAGCCTCGCGATATTCATGAGCTTCAGCATGTTCGGGATAAGTCCGCCTCCGAGTTCTCCTATCAAAACACCCGGGGAATTATCATAAAATATTTCGCATGTGGCGGAACCGCGTATGCCGAGCTTATGCTCAATTCTGGGCACCACTTTATCTTCTGCATACACCAGGAACATGCTTATGCCGTCATTAATTTTCGCAAGCGTAAGACAATCGCCGTATCCGTTCGATATGAATATCTTTGTTCCATTAATAATATAGACATCACCGAGCTTTTCAAGCTCAGCTATTCTCCCGGCCTTATCCTTGTCCTTTTCCTTATCGACAGGCCTGGCCGAAGTCTGAATGCCTGTTACAAGATCGCTTCCGGCGCCAGGCTCAGTCAGCCCCATTGCGCAAAGTCTTTCTCCGGAAATCAGCCTGGGCAGATATTCAGCGCGTATCTTTTCATTGGCGTACTCGGAGATTACCTGCGCGCATCCTTCATTCAGCATAGGCGTAAGACCCAGACTTGAATCTCCCATTGTGATTATTTCGCCGATCCCGAAAAATGCGGTTAAGGGAAAATCGAAACCGCCCTGCTCTTCCGGAATTGTAACTCCGCAGAAAAGGCCAAGCTCCTTAAGCGATTCGAAATGTTTTGCCATGGGCCCGGCAATTCTGACCGTCTTATTGCCGTTCCCGTCGGTTTCAAGCCTGCATTCATCATTATCTATCGCTTCAGCAAAGGGTTCCACCTGATTCTGGATAAAATCCCCGACTGTCTTAAAAGTCATCATATATTCGTCAAAATGATTTTCTTTTCCGAGAACATCGGAAATATCTTTCCACGGTATGCACTTTTCAAAATTGAACAACAGGTCATCGTACTTAAGCTTTGCCATTAAATATGCTCTCCATTGATTTATAATTCTTATTTTTAACTCTAATTACCCTAAAAATCAGGGCTACCTTGTAATAAAAATTTGCTGCCTTTATTTCTGTCTCAAAATATGTTTCTTTTTATTGTCATAGCCTTTTTTACTCCCTATCCCCGTGCGAAGCCTCCCATTGGGACACAGGGGGCACCATCTTGGAATAAATTTTAGCAATTGACTTTAAATCTTCAAAACCATTGCCCCCTCCGGGGATTAGGGGGGCAGCAGCATTTTATACTTAGTGTAAAAATTTAAAGCCCAAATGCCAGAACTACTATTAAAATTTCAAGAGGAGTGAGGTTTCTATATAAACGTCGTCTTTCTTTCTCCCTCGGATACGAATCCGTAATATAAAACTTCAATTATAACAGGCAGTTCGTCCTTGAGCGAATACTCGCAGTTGCGCCTGAACCACTTCTGAATAACTCCGTCGATAAATCCGAATATACCGTAAAATACCGTATAAAAATCCGTCGGCTTAACAATACCTTCTCTTGTAAGATTAAAGACCCTTTTCCTGACTATATTAAGATGCGAAATTATATTTTTATAAAAATGATCGCTTATGTCCTTTAATATCCATGGCGAATGGGTCAGAATTTTATACAGGTCTTTGTTGTTGTCAAAAAACTCAACATAATAAGCTATCGCTTCTTTTATCAGTTCAAGAATATGACCGTCCTTGTTGAAGATTATCCTGAGTTCATTTGTAAGAGTCTCATTATTAGCTTTAATAATCTCTTTAAGGATATCTTCCTTGCTTTTAAAATACCTGTACACTGTACCCTTCGCAACACCTGCGAACTCCGCTATCTGGTCGACATGCGTTTCATGAAATCCGTTCCTGGCAAATACGACCATAGCCGCGTCCAGCACGATCTTGCGCTTATCCTTGCTCTTATTTCTTTTTGCAGATCTTTCTTCAGGCTTTAACAAGCTGATAATATTCGTAATTGCGGAAGTATTGAGGCTGATGCGGTCAATTCCCAGAGATTTTACAGTCTGCAGTACGATCGTCATCATGTTCGGAATTAATTTAGCGCAGTTATTTGTATTGAGGTTATTGGTAACTCTTTCCAGATATCTGTATATATAACTGTCAAAATTGTCACGGGAGCCGGATTTTTCATCGGATTCGGAGCGTGATGACTCAATAAGCTGCGCAAGGCCGCTTCTGAATTCGTTTTCCACCAGAGACTCATTTAGCAACCCGTCTTCAAGGATATATTTTGATTTTATATCAGCCATAATTAATTCCACCCTATCCGATTCATGCAAGATAATTACACAATGTTGCCGATAATAATATTTTTAATACAAACACGCAATCGATACCATGAATTCTTCTATCTTTGTCGATTCCGCCTTAATGTCCGCGCCTTTCAAAAGATCATACCTGCAAAGCGCATCATTTGTTAGATTAATTACTGTAAAATAACCGTCCGTTTCCCTGACCTCAATATCCTTAAGGTCAATATTGACACCGACTCCCATAGCCTTCATAACAGCTTCCTTTATCGACCAGTATCTTGCTATTTCTTCCGTAAGCAGTTTATCCCCGTCTCCGTTCATGTGTGCGACTTTCTTCCTGAGACTTTCGATCTCGAAATCGGTGAACGCGACATTAAATAACGAATTGTCGCGCGGTTCTATCTTTTCAATATCTATCCCTATGCCTTTGCAGTCCATCTTATTTGAAACAAGGGATGCAGCAACGCCTTCGGTATGGGATATCGAAACATAATAATCGGATGTCCCGTTTTTGGACGCGTCTTTTCCAGGCGCGTTGTTCTTTATAAAGACTGCCGGCCTCCCGGTGACAGTCCTCTTGATCTCTATATCCCTGAAAGGTGGATGCTCTATGCCGATGTTCATGCTGGAATGATAGTTCTTTATCAGGTGCCTGCGCACGGCTCTTTTTCCGGCAAGCCTTCCGCAAAGAAAATCCATTTTTCTTTTTTGAATCTTAAGCCCGTGAATGTACGAATGCTCCCACTCGCTTAAGAATTCATCGTACGCGTGCTCGCCTTTTTTATCCAGCCTTTTCTGAACACTGTACGCGTCAATGAATGCAATGCTTGAATTAAGAAATTTAAGAGTATGATTATGACCCTGCTTTATTTCATAATATGTATTCTTAAAACTTATCATCTTCCTTAAGGTCTCCTATGTTTATCATCCTGTAACCTTTCATTACGGAATAAACATTGCCCTCGCCGTCCAGCACGACAGTATCGTATTCGTGTTTCAGATCGTCGCTTTTTACATGTTTCGCGCTCATATACAGATCCTTCGCGCCCGACGGTATCTGCACAAATACCAGCTCATCGATGCCGTCGGGAAGAGCCATTTTGCTGTCCTTTTTCATAGCATACATGCCGGCATTCTGGAAAGCCGCCTCTATCGCCATCGGATTGCTGATAAAGCGCGGCTTCTTTACAAAACTGAAATGATCCTCTCCTTTTCTTGTTTTCCCGGCCAGCTCCCCGTAGATCATTTTGCCTTCAATATTTATTACGCCGGCATGAACCTGGAATTTCGGGCCGTGAAAAAATCTTTTATAAATCTCTCTATTATCGATGATTCTTTCGCCGTTCCTGGCGTTCCGGATTAACTCCATATTGACGCCGTTCGTTTTAAGTTTCTTCTTATCGGCGCCTTTCCCGGAAACGACTACGGTTGCCTCGAAATGGAGCTTATTGGCGCCCAGCTTGACGCCGTCCTTGTAAAATTCGCTTTCAAGTTTTGTCTTTAATATAATGTCAGTGCCCTGTTCTTCAACCTTCTCCGCGGTTATTATCATATTAACAGCTTTCCCCTTCAGGATCTTTACCGGGATATTGAATTTAATATCCTTCATGAGCTTTATCTTTGCATCCGGGAAAAGAAGTGATACGGTTTCCGCGAATGTCTCGATACCCATGACTGCCGGGAAATACGGAACGCCTTCGACTTCGTGATCTGTAAGATAGAGATCCGTATCCGTGCTGAGTATCTTTTTCAC
Source organism: uncultured Leptospirales bacterium (assembly GCA_964626055.1). GTDB lineage: Bacteria > Spirochaetota > UBA4802 > UBA4802 > JAFGDQ01 > JAFGSG01. The sequence goes on along the minus strand of CAZVDF010000017.1, from coordinate 46,724 downwards.
TTCTATCATCCTGCCTTGCTTATAGCTTATTATCTCATCAATCAATGGATATTTGTCTTTTTCTTTTAGTCGCTCTGTTAATGCGACGAATTCCTTTGTTCTGTATCCTGCTATAATATTGTCGCAGTCGATCTGCCCCACTCTTCCGGCAACTATTATCTCAGCGTCGCTGCCCCAGAGCAGCTCTTCTCTGACTTTGGTGACTCCTTCTTCCATGGGAATCATATCAACGCCGCTTTCCTCGAATATCTTCGCTATGCTTCCGCGCGTTGCCATTCCTGTGCCGAGCCAGCCGCTCCAGTTCATGGATACGGCTTTCATGTCCGGCGCGAATCTCCTGTTCGCATATTGGACGTACTTGTTCAGGAGGTCGTTCGCAGCAGAGTAATCGGTCTGGCCTATGTTTCCGAAACGGCCTGATATGGACGCGAATGTAACGAACGCTTTTACGCCGTCATTCTTTACGGATTCCATTATATTAAAGCAGCCGTCTGCTTTTACATCTACCACAAGGGAAAAATCCTCGAATGATTTATCTTCCAGAAATTTATCTTTATTAATGCCGGCGCCGTGAATAACCGCATCGATGTGCCCGAACTTTGTTCTTATATCATTTACTATTTCTGTCATGGCTTTGTGGTCCATTACGTTGCAGCTGTAGTATTCGACTTTAGGCGCTCCCAGCTTTTTCATTTCCTCGATATTTTTATAAATATCTATGGCAATGGTGTATTTTGCATATTCTTTATCGATCATTACAGGCGTTACGCGCTCATTCTTAGATTTAAGATCGCTTATGATTTTATCCTTAAGCTGTTTTAAACCGTTCGCGTCGAGTTTAGCTAGCTCTTCAATATCCGAAGGCAGGGACTCAAGCGAAATTACCGCAAGGCTTGCTTTTAAATTCTTCGCTATATCCTTGGCAATAGCTGCCGTGATCCCGTAGCCGCCGCCTGTTACTATAAATACTGATCCTTCACTCAGCTGCTTTCTCGGTTCGGCGTCCAGATCAATATCTTTATAAATGACCTGGGTAGCCATGCGGGTCTTGCCTCTGTATCCAATTTCAACCTTATCATTGCCGAACTGGATCTCGTTCAATACAAGCTTCGCAACAGATGCCGGCTTTTCAGCATTGTTAATATCGATTGATTTTACAAGCACCTGCCTTTTTGCAGTGTTGAATTCTTTATTGAGTCCCTTTGTAAGTCCGCTTACGCCGCCTGCAATAGGACTGTTCGATGTAAACTCTTCAATACCGAATGTTCCGCCCATGTCGGTAACTGAGACGACAAAGGATGAACCTGCATTCTCAATAAGATCCTTCTGAAGCGTCTTTGCTATATAGAAGAAAGATTTTATTCTTCTATATATATTCTTTCTCCAGTCCTCGAAGCTCATCTCGCCAAGGGATTTGGATTCCTCAAGAGACGCAAGATGAATAACGCCGCTTATTTTCCCGGACTTCTTTGCCCTTTCAATCGCTTTGCCGAGACTGTCCGTGCTTTCCAGTTCGTCCGGACAGATGATCTCAACATTTGCTTCTGATTCTTTGAGAGACTTCTCGACGGCTTTAGCGATACCTTTCCCGTCATCGGTTACGATCAAATTCATACCTTTAAAGCTGAAGCGCGGTTCTGCTTTTTTATCAAGAGGCTCTTCAATCATCTCGACAGTCATTCTCTTGATATTGCTTTTTACTGCGGCGGCTTTGGAAGCTTCCGCTTTTACTTCGGATTTTTCTTCCGCAGGCTTTTCCTGCTGAACAGTTTCCGCAAACATGGGCGACTTTGATGTTACGAAACCGATAACGTGATTTAATGTCGGGAAATCCTTTATGCGAATGGTCTCGTCAGCCGGTATGCTGAAAGTTTCGCGAATCATGCCAAACATTTCAGCCTGCTTTACCGTGTCTATGCCGAGGTCGCTCTCCATGTCGAGATCGAATTCGATAAGGTCCTGGGGGTACCCGGTCTTTTCTTCCACTATCTTCACTATCTTTCCGCGTATCTCGTCAAGAACGCCGGCAGGCACTCCTTCTATTGCAGGCGATGCAGATGCAGCCTGGCTTTGTACAGGCGCTCCAGACAGTACAGCAACAGATTCCTGGCTGGATGGCGTCTGTGCCGAAGGCGCTACGACTGCCTGTGCTGCAGGAGCTGCACTTACGGCCATACCTGCGAACTTAGGCGACTTTGATGTCACGAAACCGATAACGTGATTTAATGTCGGAAAATCCTTTATGCGAATAGCCTCGTCCGGCGGTATACTGAATGTCTCGCGTATCATACCGAACATTTCAGCCTGCTTTACCGTGTCTATACCGAGGTCGCTTTCCATGTCGAGATCGAACTCGATAAGATCCTGCGGATAACCTGTCTTTTCTTCCACTATCTTCACTATCTTTCCGCGTATCTCGTCGAGAATGCCTGCAGGAACTCCTGCTATTGAAGGCGCAGAAGCAGATGCCGATTGGCTTTGTACAGGCGCTCCAGACGGTACAGAAACAGCTGCCTGGACCGAAGGCGCCTGCGAAGGTGATGCGACTGCCTGTGCTTGTGCCTGCGTAGCAGCTGATGTTGCCATTCCTGCAAATTTTGGCGACTTTGAAGTTACAAATCCTATAACATGATTTAAAGTCGGAAAATCTTTTATACGAATGCCCTCTTCAGCAGGAATGCTGAAAGCTTCGCGTATCATGCCGAACATCTCAGCCTGCTTAACCGTATCTATTCCCAGATCGCTTTCCATATCCAGATCGAATTCTATCAGGTCTTCCGGGTATCCCGTCTTCTCGCCGACTATCTTCATTATCCGCTTTCTGATCTCGCCGAGAACGCCCTCGGGCATACCTGTCCCGGAAGCTGTCGGGGCAGATACAGGTACGGCAGCCGGCTGGACAGCAGCCTGTTGAACAGTACCTGTGTACATAGGCGACTTGGACTTAACGAATCCGACAACGTGATTGAGCGTTGGGAAATCCTTTATGCGGATACCCTCTTCCGCGGGAATACTGAAAGTTTCGCGTATCATGCCGAACATCTCAGCCTGCTTAACCGTATCTATTCCCAGATCGCTTTCCATATCCAGATCGAATTCTATCAGGTCTTCCGGGTATCCCGTCTTCTCGCCGACTATCTTCATTATCTTTTGTTTTATAACATCATCACCGGTAACAGCCTGAACGGGAACACTTGTAACAATTACCGGTTGCCGGACTTCAGTCTGCGTCTGAACAGCGGCCGGCGCAACATTAACCCGGGCTTCATCTCTGACAGCATCGGTAAAAGCGGCTACGCCTTTTTTCATTATGGAACCGTCATCTTTTACTCGTAATGTCCTCTTGACTATTTCGAGCTCGGGCTTTTCAATACCGGACATTTTCTTAAGCCAATCCGTATAAACTCCCTTTTCAACAATTCTGTCTTCCTTTTTGCTTACAAGCTTCAGCACGCTCATGGCTATTTGTGATCCGAACCCTGCCCCGAGCCTGAGCGCATATTTGATATTTTCGTGCTTTCCTCCCTTGCTCAGGTTTATCATGCCCAGATCCGGATCAATCTCCCTGAAATTTGCAATGGGCGGGATCTTGCCTGTCTGAAGACATTTAACCGCGACTACGTCTTCCACGCCTACCGCCATTGTATGGCCGGTGAAACCCTTTGTGTTGGATACAAGAACATCCTGGTAATTTTCCTTAAATGTTTCCCTTAATGCGAGTACTTCAGAGGAAGCGCTCCCGCCTCTCGCCGGAGTGTATGTCTCATGCGACATGAATAGCATATCTTTTGCCATCTCGCTTCTTTTCAGATTCAGCCTGTTCTCGGCTTTAGAGATGGTTTTCTGCATTACCATGGATACGTGATCGTTATCGATCTTCGTACCATGGAAAGCGCTGTTAAAAAATTCCGTGGCTACGACCTCAACTATCGGTTCCATTCCTCTCTTTCTGATTTCGGATTCCGCCTCAACAACCAGACCCGCGGCGCCCATGCCTACAATAAAGCCGTTCCTTCTTCTGTCGAACGGAATGGCAGCATCTTCAATTTTTCCCTGCGTAGTCACGGCTCCGACGGCAAGGAATCCGCTTAATATCCATTCAATAAAATTATCCGTGGTAACATCGTCCGCAGCGACAACCAGTACCCTCTTCGCTCTGCCTGTACGGATCCAGTCTTCAGCTATTCCTATGCCTGCAGTCGTCGATGAACACGCTGCATTGACGTGGATATTCGGCCCTTTTGCTTTTATAAGCTCCGCGAACTGCGAATGTCCCATTACGAGAATCTTAAAAATAAATTTATTATTGAATTTATAAATATCTTCCTCGAGCCCGTCCTTTAATAACGAATAATTTTCCGCATACCACTCGCTCAGCAGTTCCCTGACTTTTTCATCCTTGATTTTTTCGATAATGGAAGTATAGAGCTTGATAAGTTCTTTTTTTGTTTTACTTCCGTACTTATATGCAAGCGCCTTATTCAGTTCATCGACCACGGAGTTCTCGCCGGGGAATGCCGCTGCAAATATAATTCCGGTGTCATCCTGCATGTCCTTAGGCAACGCCCAGTATGCGGGCAGGAGCTTATTTGTGGAAGTCTTTTTGTAATTCATTACAAGAGGAATGCCCGCATCCCTCAAGGCTTCGATTCCTGCGGCTATGGCCAGCTGTGTCGTTATTTCGAGTTTATCCGAGTATTCCTGGTCAAAGCCGTAATCGTTCTGAAAATTGAATTCTCCTTTTCTGCCTGCCAGCTTAACTACTTCATCCTTGTCCGTGATGGTAACAAAAGAGGCTTCACCGTCGCTTTTCTTCAATAAGCGCGTTATATTCTTTCCCGCTATATCTTCCCTTGTTTTATCGGGAACAGGATCGATCATATTGACTCCCTGTGCAAGCCTGTCAAAAGCAAAATCATCGAATACTTTAAAGCGCTGGCCTGGAAGCCCAAGCGAAACACCTGATATCATAACCCTGTCAAAATTAATATTATATCTCTCTACCTGTGTCTTATAATAGTCCGCATCCCTTAATTGATCTTTTAGAAGCTCTTCGCTTTTTTTGGAATAAACATTCAGAACTTCTTCAACAAGCTTCCTTTGTTTTGTCTGGAAATCGCCGTAAAATTTATCCATGGAAACATTGTAAAAATCACTATTATATTCCTGGGAATATTTTTTCTGCTCATTATCGCTCATATCTGATCCTTTAACCTCATTTTTCTTTTCATTAACAGCATATGCTGCTGCCGTGATCTCCGGCCTGCCGAGAAATTTATTCCTTAATCTCCATTCCGGATTATTCTGTTTTTTCCCGGTTTCATCCGTCCCGTTCCAGTCTATAGTATATCCATATGTCGATAGAGCAGCAAGCACATCGTTAAATGCGCCTATGCCGCCTCTCTTCGGATGATTTGTAGCTATCGCGAGATGCGGCCTTTTATCTAGTATATTGAGCACAAAGGAAGAAAGTGTTCTCTTGGGTCCTGATTCGATAAATACGCTTATGCCGTCAGCGTAGATATTCTCGATCTGTTTTATAAATTCAACGGGATTTGAGATATGCTTGACCAGGATATCGATGATCCGGCTGCGGGAGTCTGCGTTCTTTGGGTAATATTCGCCGTTCAAATTTGCATTGATATCGATACTGGGACTGTTGATTGTCAGGCTCTCCAGACTCCTTCTGTAAGAAGCGCCGGCCGGCTCCAGTATCTTCGTGTGAAACGCGTGCGAAACCGGTATCTCCTGCGCAGGAATTCCTAACTTCTCGCATTTTTGCATAACCATATCGACTGCCTTGCTTTCTCCGCCGACAACCGTCTGCGAATTGCAATTTTTATTTGCGATAATGGCATAACCCGGAATCTCCTTGAGCAGTTCTTCGACTTTCTGGGCCGGCGCAGGTATACTGAGCATTTTTCCGACATCGTCCCATTTAACGCTTGCTATCTCCCTGCCTCTCGCGGATACGGCATTAAGCGCGTCCCTGAAGCTCAAAACTCCTGCGGCAATCAAAGCTCCATATTCGCCGAGACTGTGGCCGATGACGACGTCAGGCTTTATGCCGAAGCTCGAGAGCAGCCTGAACATTGCGTAGTCGGCAGTCAATACCCCGGGCTGGGTGATCTCAGTAGGCCTCAGAAGGTCTTCCGCGGCCGCGAGTTCGCTATCAGACAGATCATCACTCTGGAAAAATATATCCGATATGCCTTTCCCCATAATGTCGTACATTATCCGGTCGGCTTCTTCAAACGTCTCCTTTACGATCTGATACTTATTATACAGATCCTTGAGCATGTTCACATACTGCGTTCCCTGCCCCGGGAACATAAAACAAATCCTGCTCAGGGATTTTTTCTTTTCCGATAGACGTTCACCGTAGAAAATCCCCTTGTTCTTAAGCACCATCCTGCGCTTCAGGTTGTCGAATCCTTCCGGAACAGACTTGAATTTCGCTAATAAATCATCGGCTGAAAAGGCGGCTATTCCAAGCCTGTAATCCATTGAATTGCTTTCAATATTATATCTCTTTGCTATTTCCCGCAAACCCGCACGTTTTGCCGGCAACTCCTGCTTTAATGCCGTTAATTTTTCGTTAATATCATTCCATGATGAGCCGCCTATAATCACGGTTTCGCCTTCGACTTTTTTAAAATTCTCTGCGGAAAGCTCGTATCTCTTCTGTGTATAATCGAATGGAGCAGAGGCTGTTGTGCCGGCTTCCCCCTGTGGGATATTGAAATTTTCCGTTCGGTTAAATTCGGCCCCGTTAAAATATTTTTTAGTATCCGGCATACCGTTGCTTCCTGTGTCCTCTTCGAATGCCGCGTGAAAATTCGTACCGCCGAAACCGAAAGCGCTGGCATTGCCCCTTCTCGGATTGCCGTTGATGCCCGCAGGCCATTCTTCGGGTTCGGTTACAACCCTGAACGGGATTTTACCGAATGGGATGTTCGGATTAGGCGTGTTGAAATTTATCGAAGGCGGAATTATTTTTTTTCTGAGAGCAAGTGCAAGTTTAACTATAGCGGCAGAGCCTGACGCAGCCTTTAAGTGCCCGATATTCGACTTAATGGATCCCAGACCAATCGAATTATTTCTTATTCCGTTATTGCTCCAGACGGCAAGAAGTCCTTCCATCTCTGCAAGATCGCCTACCACAGTGGAAGTGCCGTGCGCTTCGAGATACTGGATAGTACCGGGAGCATATCCCGCTTCCTCAAAAGCCCTGGAAATTGCAAGACTCTGTCCCTTCGGATTTGGGGCAGTGATGCCCTTGCCTCTGCCGTCTGCCGATGCACCGATGCCGGTCAGTATTGCGTATATTTTGTCTCCGTCCCTTCTCGCATCGCTCACTCTTTTAAGAATAAAAATACCTGCACCCTCGCCCATTACAAAACCGTTTGCTCCCGCATCGAAAGGTCTTGAACCGTCCGGGGAAAGCGCGCCTATCTTACTGAATTTAATATAAGGGCTGGGACCCATCATAAAATCGGAACCCCCGGCAACTACCATATCGAAATCACCGCATCTTAAGCCTCTCGCAGCTTCCTGAAAACTGGCGATTGAAGACCCGCAGGCAGCATCCACTGAAATACTCTGCCCGGTAAGATTTAAAGCATTTGAAATTCTGCCTGATATAACGTTAGAAAGCTCCCCTGGCATCGTATCCTCAGTTATATCAAGAATGCGGGATTTAAGTTTGTATACGGAATCTTCTATTATTTGTTTTTGAATCGCAGGATCAATCTTTGAAAAAGACGGACTGTTCTTTAAGCAATATTCGACATCTCCAAGAAAAACCCTGAAATCCGAGTAATCGGACTTATCGCCGCCCATCGAGTTGCCTATGATTACGGCTGTTCTTGATCTGTCGAAATCCTTATTCGCGTATCCGGCATCTTCAAGCGCATCGCCTGCAGCAAGCAGTGCGAATTTCTGGGAAAGATCCATTGCAGTTATCACCTTCGGCGGTATTTTATATTTCTTTGCCAGTATGGAAAAATCAAATGGATCAAGGAATCCTCCTATCTTCGAATATGTCTTGTCAGGAGCGCTTTTATCTGAACTGTAATGGACAGCCGGATCCCAGCGGTCTTTCGGTATTTCAGTTATACAATTAACCTTATTTATTATATTATTCCAGAACTGATCAATTCCATTTGCCTTTGGATAATAACAACCAAGTCCTATAATTGCTATGCCTTCATGCCTATACTGGTAATTTTTACTGGACATCTACATCTCCGGGTATTCATATATATTATTTGTATTGAAAATTTTTGAAATAAATAGACTGACAAGTCAGTTCAATTTTAAAAATTCAAAACAGGATAGTACCAGATTTTTAGCATTATTGTCAAGTGAAAAAATAAATTTTATAATTGACTCATAGTTGTTATAGTACTTTGATTGCTGGTCAAATAACGAAAAATATAAAAACTCATGCCATTTAGTGGCTGATTTTCGCCTAAAAATATAATAAATTTCAGGATTTTAAGATGCTTGCAAAACGAATAATACCGTGCCTGGACGTAAAAGACGGCCGGGTGGTTAAAGGGATTAATTTTGTGAACTTAAGGGATGCCGGCGATCCGGTAGAAAACGGCAAATTTTATGATGAGGAAGGCGCCGATGAGCTTGTTTTTCTGGATATTACTGCCTCATCCGACAAAAGAAATATCATTCTGAATATGGTTAAAAGCGTTGCTGAGACCGTAAATATCCCCTTCTCAGTAGGAGGCGGGATCCGTACAGTTGAAGATGTGCGGCTTATACTGGAGAATGGAGCAGATAAAGTCTCTATCAATACGGCTGCCGTAGAAAAACCGGCAATTATCGAAGAATCGGCAAAAAAATTCGGATCACAGTGCATTGTCGTGGCTATAGACGCCAGGTCAGACGGAAATGGACAATGGAAAGTATATCTGCACGGCGGCAGAACACGCACTGAAATTGATGCGATCGAATGGGCTGTCAAAGCGACAGATCTCGGCGCAGGTGAAATTCTCCTGACCAGCATGGACAGGGACGGTACTAAAATAGGCTATGATCTTGAATTGACAAGAAAAATTTCGGAAGCAGTGACCGTGCCGGTCATCGCTTCCGGAGGAGCCGGAACAATCGATCATCTCTACGACGGACTTACGACAGGAAAAGCGGACGCAGCGCTCGCGGCTTCCATTTTCCATTTCAGGGAAATACCTATAAGGGATCTTAAAAACGAGTTAAAAAAACGCGGGATTCCGGTAAGGATTGTTTAATTATCATGCTAATAATCCCCTCAGGTGAGGGCCTATTTTCTCATAACCAGTTTAATTCTATCTAAAATCCGTACTCTTTCAATCGGTTTTAATATAAAATCATCCGCACCCATTTTTAATAAATCTTCGATTACACCTTTTGTAGTATCTTCGCTGATAAATACGATCTTAATTTTCGGCTTGCTTTTCATGAGCTCATATAAAAACGCATAACCGTCTAGAATTGGCATATCAAGGCTGGTTGTAATTAAATCCAGGTCCTTCTTATTTTCTTCATAAAGATCCAATCCTTCCTGCCCGTTGGTTGCAACAGCTACTACTTTATATCTCTCGGATTCAAGCATCTGGACAATTTGCTTTCTATGAAATTCTTTATTTTCCACAACAAGAACTTTATACGGCTTGCCGCCGGGCTTCATTCCATTGGGAGTCTTTACGTTAAGGTCCGGAAAATCATATCTGCTTTTCATAAATAACCTCCAAAATAATCACTTCCCCCCATTCAAATTTTTTTTCAAATACAATCTTAATCTCTTTTTTAAAAAAAATAAAATTTTTTTATGTTGAAAATATTTTAATTTTTTATTTATATTATGTCAATATTAAAACAATTACAGTAGAAACTATATTTAAAATAAAAAAATGAACCCGGGCACACTCTACATTATAGCAACACCGATAGGGAATATGGAAGATATTACTCTCCGCGCTTTAAAAACATTAAAAGAAAACGTAGATTATATATTCTGTGAAGACACAAGACATACCGGCAAACTATTAATGCATTACGATATTAAACTTCCCGTGCAATCGCTCCATGCTCATTCTTCAGATTCCAGAATAGAGCTCGCAGTTAAGAAGCTCGAAGGAGGAGGCAGCATTGCGTATATTACGGATTCTGGGACACCGGGCATATCGGATCCCGGAGCAAAACTTATCAGAACCGCGCGTTCAAGAAATATACCTGTTGTGCCCGTCCCGGGTCCATCTGCCCTGACTTCACTGGTATCTGTTTCCGGATATCCGAGTAAAAACATCATTTTCCTCGGATTTTTAAGTAAAAACGATAATAAAAAGAGAAAAGAACTGTATAAATACGTCGAATTTAAAGGGATAATCGTCCTGTTTGAATCGCCGTACAGAATTAAAAAGCTTTTAAACGTAATTAATGAAATTTTCCCTGATTCGCAAATAATAATAGGGAGGGAAATGAGTAAAATCTATGAAGAGTTTATAAGCGGTAAAGTCACGGAGATCTATAACAATATTGATAATGTTAAAGAAATGGGCGAGTTTACAATAGGTATTTTTACGGAAAAACAATGAATTTGTATAAAAAATCTAAGAAAAACCTGCAATATGTAGATTATTTATTTTTAAAATAATCAAATATTTATATTTTTTTACTTGAAATATATGTAAATTTTTTTAAAATTGTATGTATATATCCTATAATTAGTTAAAGAATTCGCCTTTTATTCCGAATATTATAATAGAATATAAAAGGATAATAAAATGGTAATAGACAAAATAGATAATATTAATAATATAGTTGACGCCAAACGGACAAAATCAGTTTCCAAGAATACCGAACTTAAAAAGACTGATTCTCTGGAAATATCATCTGAAGGAAAACAGGCCGCTAAAATCGCCGAGTATACCCGGATAGTTAAAGACGTACCGGATATTCGCATAGATAAAGTCAATGCTATAAAAGAACAGATCGAGAACGGCACTTACGATAAATTTACAGACGAAAAAGTGCTTAAAATGGTAGCAGACAAAATAGCTGATAATTTATTGAGAAAATAATTCTAATTTAATTAAAAATTTAGATTCTGGAAAAAGCGGAAACTATAAAAGTCCGCTTTTTTTACTATTCAGGACGGAAAAAATATTGAACAGCGGAATCGGCCCAGATTTTTATATTCCTACCGAGATATTCATAAAACAGGATATCATCTCAGATGCCGGGAAAATCATAAAAAAATTCGGCACAAAAGTCCTGATAATCACAACGTCAGGCGATTTTATAAAATATCATCCAATAATTGAGACATTCACTAAAGCCTTAAACGATTATAATATCGGGTCAATAATATACGACGAAATTCCCGATAATCCGGACACCGAATATGTGGATTCTGCTGTATATTATGCAAAAATAACCAAGTGCGATGTTATATTGGGTTTCGGAGGAATAGACTCCATAAATGCTTCAAAAGCAGTCGCACTTCTTGCGAATAATCACTTCTTCTGCGTTGACCTGTTCGAAAATCCTGAAGTAAAACCGCCCATAACATTGCTCACCGTGCCGGCGCTTCCGTTATTCGGATTTGAACTAATTCCTATGTTCTATATAACCGAAATTAAGGAAATGATAAAAAAAATCTATAAAAGCATAGATGTATATCCGAGAGCTGTTATTATAGATCCTAAACTCGCCGTTATCTCTTCAGAAGAAGCAATAGCCGAAAGTTCAATAGGCACCCTCGCTATTTCCGCAGAATCGGTGGTCTCAAAAAGGACAAATGATTATGTAAACACGTATGCATTGAAATCAATTGATATTATCTTCAAAACGCTTCCGCTGGCTTTCAGGGACCCGAAAAATATCAACCACAGGGCAAAGCTCTCTACAGCTTCAATAATGTCGGGAATTGCGTTTTCGACGACCGAACTGTCGCTGTCGCTGGCGATATCCCTCGCGTTGTCTTCGAAGTTCAATATTTCCGTTGAAAAATGCATGGGTCTTATGCTCCCGCACATAATGGAATATAACCTGACATCCTCTTCCGGGAAATATGTTCAAATGTCAAAAGTAATGGATGAAGAAATAAGAGATATAACCGTAATTGAAGCGGCAATTAAAGCCGTGGAAGGAGTAAGAAAACTTGAAATCGATGTAGATATCCCTCAAAGACTGTTCCATTTCGATATTCAAAAAAGCGAATTTTCTAAAATAGCCGAAATTGCGTTGTCTTATCCGTTTATTGCGAACGCCCCCAGACAACTGAGCAAAGACGAAATAGAAACCATATTAATAGCCGCATATTAATAACTCCAGCAATGCATAAAGACGAATTAATTAAAATTCTGCGACAATACAAATCAGACGAAATCCCGGAGAAAGTGATATTGGATTATATCCGGGAGCTTCCTTACGAGGATATATCGTTCGCTAAAATCGATCATCACAGGGAATTGAGACTCGGTTTCCCTGAAGTTGTTTTTTGCCGGAATAAAACGCCGGAACAGGTCGCAGCTATATCGGAGAAGCTTGTTAAGCGCGGATCAAATCTTCTTGCGACAAAAGCAGCGGATGAGATGTTTAAAGCGGTAAAAAAATACATACCGGGCGCAAATTACAACAAAACGGCAGGCACTATAACCTATAAAAAAAACAAAATTAAAAAATTAACCGGTAAAGTACTGGTTGTAACTGCCGGCACATCCGACATCCCGGTTGCATCCGAAACCATGGTTACCGGAGATATGCTCGGCCTTGAAATTAAAATGATCAATGATATAGGCGTGGCCGGCCTGCACAGGCTGATGGATTTCAGAAACGAATTTTCTTCAGCCGCGGTAATAATAGTAATCGCAGGAATGGAAGGCGCTCTTGCTTCCGTCGTTGCAGGTCTCGTGGACTCCCCTGTTATAGCCGTCCCGACTTCCATAGGATACGGCACCTCGTTCAACGGGCTCACCCCTCTTCTCGGCATGCTTAACTCGTGCGCTCCGGGAGTAGCTGTAATGAACATCGATAACGGATTCGGGGCTGCATCTCTCGCTTTTAAAATTTTAAACTCACTTGACAAACTCAGATCAATTGAGTAAAAAAAACAGTCACTTCGAATAACCTATATTGGGCAGATTGAATGAATAAAAACCTGTTCTTCGACATACAGCTCGGGGCATCCGGCGACATGTTTGTCGGCGCTCTTCTTGATATTGCGCCGGATACCGGGGATTTGATCGGAGCGCTGTCAAAGTTAAAACTCACCGGCTGGACCGTATCTCCGAAGAAAACAGTTAAATACGGCATTGCCGGCACCTCTGCGAATATAATATGCAAAGACGATACCCATCACAGGAATCTCAGCGATATCCGTTCGATTATTCAAAACAGCGGATTGCCGGAAAATATTATTGTTAATATAATTAACATTTTTGTAAATCTCGCCAATGCCGAAGCAAAGGTACACGGTAAAAATCCCGATGAAATTCATTTCCATGAAATAGGAGCGATAGACTCCATAATCGATATATCGGCATTCTGCATATTAATTGACATTATGGAAATAAAAAACATTTATTATAATACATTCCATCTTGGAACGGGCACAATTAAATCTTCACATGGAGAGATACCCGTCCCGGTGCCTGCTGTTGTCGAATTAATCAAAAATCATAAATCGAAAATAACGGACAGGGCCGGCGAATTAATTACGCCTACTGCCGCTGCAATATTAACAACATTAGGGCGCCAGATAATCCCCGACGATTTTACAATCCTGGCAAACGGCACAGGATTCGGAACCAGGGAGAATCCATTCACGAGCTACACCAGGGCATTCATAACCGGAGATATAAATCCATGCGAAGACATTCAGCAGATTGAATGCAATATTGACGATATGAATCCTCAACTGTATCCTGGCGTCATTGAGCTGTTATTGAACGCAGGCGCCCTGGATGCATATACGTGCGCGGTTTCCATGAAAAAAGGAAGACCCGGTACCCTTCTCGCAGTCATCGCAAATACTGAAAATATCCCGCGTTTAAGTGAAATCATATACAATCATACAACAACGCTGGGAATCAGGTTATTAAATGTGAAGAGGGACAAACTTCAGAGAAAATCTGAAAAAGTATCGGTTTTCGGCGAAGAGATCAGGATAAAGATCGGATATTTAAATAATAAAAAGATAAATTTTCAACCCGAGTTCGAAGATTGCAAAAAAGCAGCCACTAAACTGAATATGCCGCTAAAGGAGATTATTACGGAATCAATTTATCAATATAAAATTAATAATAGATAAATTTTTATTGCTTTTTGGCTACATCCAGTGAGAGCAGTTCGTTAGCGGAGAAAATCTGGTCGATATCGAGTATTACCACGAAATCGTCGTCCACTTTCGCGATTCCGACAATATATCTGCCCGAGATGCCTTTTACAATCGCAGGCGGAGGCTCAATTTCATCGGATTCAATTTTAACTACATGGCTTACCGAATCTATCGCAAGCCCGACTTCCTTGCTTTTTATATTTACTACGATCGCTCTGGTAGCTTTGGAGTCCTTAGCCGTTTCTATCCCGAATCTTTTGCTTAAATCAACTATCGGCAGTATCTTACCGCGAAGCTCAATAACACCCAGAATAAATTCAATAGTTTTAGGAAGGGTTGTTATTTTAGGAAGGGTTAAGATCTCCTGGACTTTAAGAATATCGATCCCATATTCTTCTTTCCCGATCTTAAAACATACGATCTGTATGGACGAAGTCGACTTTTCTTTTTTTTCTTTATTTTTCATTATTATTACCTTATAACACCGACCTTTGCAAAGAGTTATAAAATATAATATCCATATATATAGAATACCACACCTGCGATTAAAAATAAAAGCATTTTTATTATATTCAGGCGTTTTTCTCTATAATATACATCCAGCAGACCAACAAAAATGCCGATAAAGGCGGATAGAACTCCTAACGTCACCATGCTTCGGTTATATGTATATATCAGTATGCATAAAATAAGACCGACCGCTATGTCTACAATATCGCTGAAAAAAAATCTCTTTGATCTTTTTCTGGAAGTCGATTGCTCCTCCGAACCGACGGCATAGCTGGGAATATAAGTCTTTTTTTTGATCTTGACTGTATCTTTACTGTCCTGATCCTTTCTGAAGGAAAATTTTTCTTTCGGTTTGCCTCCGATGCCGTAATTATTACCGATAAGTCGTATCACATCCGGAATAGGAATAGTATTGAATAATTCAGCTCTTTTGCTGAATTTATCATTCAAATCGGTAAGTCGACCGGTTGTTGCGTTTCTTTCGACAGTAATCTTACCGTTATTTATAACTGAATAATATGGATTGCCGCCTTCATCTTTATCTTCCAAATACAGCCTTATCTTTTTCTCTTTTAAATCGAAATCAACCCTGAGATATTCATTTTCATCCGTAGTAATATACAAAGTCCTGCTGTATCCTCTTATCTCGGAAGGCCTTCTTCTCCAGTAATATTCTTTCGGCTGCGACTTTTTATTGGAAATTGCATTTCTCATTATTATTCAGTCTAATAAAGATTTATGATAGAATTTAATATTATTAGACTTGTTGCATAACCTAAGTCTGAGTTATTCATTTTTATTAATCTTTCTCCCCGCAACCGGCGGGGAGTATCTTCATAGAGAATTATAAGTTTTACAACAATTCTATTATATTATTTCTTTTTATGTCTATTCCGTCTTCTGCGCTTATCTCTCTTATGTTTGGATATTTTAGCTTTTCTTCTTTTTCTACCGCAAGGCACTTCACACACTCCTTTCAATTAAAGTATTTTGCTCATTGACTAATTCACATAACAATATATGCAATTCTTTTTTATTATTTTTTATATTCCGTATTATACAACCACCCGGATTATTCATCAATTTATTTTTCTATTCCTCTATATTGGTATAGGGTATCGGTTTTGAAGGTAAAATCGTCGATACTGCATGTTTATAAATCAAATTTTGTTTTTTATCTACCTCAAGCAATATTGTAAAATTATCGAAGCTTAATACCCTTCCCTTAATAGGAACGCCATTTATCAAGTAAATGGTTAAAATCATTTTTTCCTTTCGCGATAAATTTAAAAATGAATCCTGCAGGTTTGTTATTTGTTTTGTCATTTCTCCACCCTTATTTTTATATTTTTAATATGCGTGGAATCAATAAAACTATTCAGCATGCCCGATGAATTTGCTTAATAGTTAACCTAAAAATTTTTTTATAATATCTTTTATTTTTTTTATTTCGGATACGTCAATCCATTGAATAAGTTTATTGCGCCCGAACCACGTCATTTGCCTTTTTGCAAATTTTTTTGTTTCAGTTTTTATCCTTTCGGCTGTCTCTTCAAATCCAAGCTCACCATCCAGATATTTGTTTATTTCCAGATACCCGATCGATTGCATCGACTTTAAGTCCGGCCCATAATCCATTTGTCTCAGATGAATTACCTCATCGATAAAACCGGATTCTATCATATGATCTACTCTTTGATCAATCTTTTTCCTTAATAATTCACGATCCAGATGAAGTCCGATATAGACCGTATCTGCAGACTCACGGCCTGTTTTACCGGTATAATATGCGCTTAACGGCTTACCGGTGCTCCTGTAAACTTCCAGTCCCCTTAAAATACGCTGTTTATCGTTAAAATGAATCTTTTTCGAGAATACTTCATCGCATCTCGCCAGTTCCTGGTAAAGGGACGGAAGACCGCGTTCATTTAACTCAAGCTTCAGTCGCCTTTTTACTGAACCGTCAATTTCAGGAACTTCGGATAAACCCTTAAAAAAAGAATCAATATAAAAAGGCGTACCCCCGACAAACAGGGGATATCTGTTATTCTTAAATATCAGGTTACTTGATTCTTTTGCATATCTGCAGAAATCACCCGCAGTAAAATTGTAATCAGGATTAACTATATCGATAAGGTGATGCTTAACGGCTTCTCTTTCCATGCGATCAGGTTTACCGCTGCCTATATCCATGTAACGGTATACCTGGACGGAATCAACCGAGACGATTTCAAAATTACTATTAACTATTTTAAAAGATACATCGGTTTTACCAACTCCGGTTGGGCCGAGTATAATAATAGCTTTAATTGATTTAAATCCTGTTCTGGGAATAGAATTTCATGATCATATTTTTAAATGATCGTGTTTGAAGACATTAAAAAATATTTATCAGTTATATTAAAAGCTTAAATTTATATAAGCAAGTGACGAAAAATTGAAACATATGACTTATTTTAAGATAAGTCAAAAAAACTCATACGGATTATTAAGAACAAGGTATAGAAACAACAATTATTTTTTTGTTTTATCCGCTAAATACTCAAATTTTACTTTGTCACTCAGCACAAGATTCAATGCTTTTATGACTACCTTCTCATTCTCTTCTTCTTTATAATCTTTAACATTTGCAATTTTATCAATGGCTTTCATTGCAGCCTTTGCAAATATGTATTTATTTCCGTTAAATGACAATAATTTATCCAACGTTACTTGCAATTTATTTCTCCTTATTTTTTAAAATAATCTGCCGGAACTATTCGGGTTTTGCATAATTCAGCTCTTATTATCGCTTTAAAGTCCATTAATGACTCTTCCAGTTCATTATTAATTATTATATAATCGTAATTCTTTGCTTTTTTCAACTCTTTTATCGCATTTTGAATCCGAATATTTATCTGTTCTTCGGTATCGGTTCCGCGTTCTCTTAATCTTTTGCTCAATATTTCCATAGAAGGAGGAATGATGAAAATAAAAACACCGCCTGTCATCACCTTTCTTAATTTTTCCGCTCCCTGCACATCGACGTCGAATAAAGGAATCTTTCCGATCGAAATAATCCTGTCAAATTCTTTTTTAGTGATACCATAGTAATTTTTATGCACTAAAGACCATTCTATAAGTCTGTTGTGTTGTATTTTCTCCTTAAAATCTTCAACCGTTGAAAAATAATAACTCCGGCCGTCAGTTTCCCCGTTTCTCGGCGGTCTGGTGGTAGTAGAGATAACAAATTCGCATTTATCATCTTCTGCCAATAATTTACTTATTATCGTCGTCTTTCCCGCTCCCGACGGAGCGGATACGACGATACACAGCTTATTCTTCTGTCGTTTGTTCATGGCTGGCAAGTCTGTTCGCAATCGTTTCCGGCTGCATCGCGGATAAAATAACATGCGTTGAGTCCATAATAATAATCGCCCTGGTTTTTCTACCGTGTGTCGCGTCTATTAATACTTCATTCTCCTTTGCCTCTTCGCGAATTCTCTTGCCGGAAGCCGATACGGGAGTGATGACCGCAATTATTCTTTCGGCAACGACCGCGTTCCCGAATCCGATATTGATTAAAGTCGCTTTCATAGCTTTATTTGCACCTCTGAAAAATTTGATAAATGCGCCATCCTCCATAATGATAAAAACTGGCTGCCGTTCATATTATATTCCTGGAATGCTCCCTTATTTTATCAATATGATTTTTCATATTAACGACCATATATGATATCTGTGAACTGTTCGCTTTTGAAGATATCGTATTAGTTTCTCTGAACATTTCCTGCGCAAGAAAATCGAGTTTTTTGCCGATCTGGCCGTTATCATTCATCAACAATTTAAACTTCTTGATATGATCATTTAAACGGATTATTTCCTCGTTTATATCGATTTTATCCGCAAGAATTGCGACTTCAGTATAAAGCCTCACATCACTTACCGTTTTATCGGTAAGTGATTCAATATTCTTTTTTAGTTTTTTGAATAATATCCTGGAAACATCTTTATACTGTTCCTTTGTCTTGACCAGGTCATTGGAAATCTCATTTAATGAATGCTGTATATCCTTTCTGATTGCATTCCCTTCTTTGATCCTCATTTTTATAGTTCTGTCAATCGCATTATTAAGAGTATTATAAATACTGTCCCGTGAATGACTGGTAAGCGATACTTTGCTTACGCGTCTGACATTATCGAAAGAAAACAGAATATCACCGGAAAAATAATTTTCTACTTTTAATTCTTTTTCAATTTGTTTTAATTCCTTGTAATACTTTTTTAATATATTGCTGTTGATCGATACCGCTCTCTCTTCCACCCAGTCGAATATCTCAATTGTTAAAACGATCTTTCCCCTGCTGAACTGATTTTTTAAAATCTGCGTAATGTTATTTTCATCTTTACTCAGTATTCTCGGCAGATTTGTAATTATTTCCAGAAATTTCGAATTCAGCGATTTAATTTCGACAGAAAATGAAAATTGCGAAGTACTCTTTTCAATGTGACAATAACCGGTCATGCTTTCCATTATAAAATGCCGCCCTATATTGTAGTGATTTGCTTGTTTAAATATTTTATTTTTATCATTCCTGTATCCATATAAAAATCGATTGTGCGCCCGAAATCGCCGCCTAATTCCTCCCCTACGATCTTTATTTTCAGATCAGCCAGAATATTTTTTACGCTTCTGGCATTGTTTTCTCCGATATTCGAAAAATTGGTTCTTGAAGGCAGTCTGAACATTGTTGCTCCGCCGACTATCTTTGCCGTTATTGATTCCATCCCTGCGCCTTTATTCAGCATCTTATCCAGCAAAATAGGAATTGCCGTATCGGCATACCTTTTTTTATCCGAGTTTAAATCGCTTATTTTTGGCAGCATAATATGGGAAAGGCCGCCGATCCTCTTTTTATTGTCATATAAACATATTCCCACGCAGGATCCAAGAATTGTCCTCAATATATCTGGCGGTTCCGCGACCTCTAAATCAGCAATACCGACTGTTACTAATCTGAAGGTCACTTTATTTTTCCTTGGGAATATAAATGGGAGTATCGAGGACTTTTTTATAGACAAAATCATCCGAAATTGTGTGAATAGTCTCAGAATGTCCTAAAAATAAATATCCGCTCTTCGATATTGATTTGTAGAAACCGGAAAGTAATTTCTTTTGATGTTCCTTATCGAAATATATCATTACATTCCTGCAAAAAATTATATCCATATCCATTGGAAATGCGTCCTTAAACAGATTCAGCATTTTAAATGTTATTAAATTTTTTATTTCATCTTTAATTGTATAGAACTCCGGGCGGTTGCTGTCGTTGATAAAATATTTTTGAAGCAGTTCCGGTTTGACCTTATCGATTCTCCTCCCGGAATACTCCCCTTTCTTTGCAAAATCCAGTACTGAAATCGCAATATCCGTCGCAATCACTTCAATCTGCCAGCCGCGTAACTGGGGCATCAGTTCAAATAAACAAATTCCTATCGTATAGGGCTCTTCGCCAGTAGAGCAGCCGGCGCTCCAGATCCTAATTTTCTTTTCTTTTTGTTTTTTGCTTATAATGTCCGGCATACACTTCATCTGGAAAGCTTCGAACTGCTTTTCATTTCGAAAAAAATATGTTTCGTTCGTAGATACGACATCTAGTAAAGCCTCGATCTCCTTTGAACGATCTGTTAAATTTTGAATATAACTATAATAATCGCTATAATTTTCAAAGTTTAAAGCTTTAAGTCTTTTTCTGAGCCGATTTGATAACAGTGTTATTTTTACGCTTTTTAAAAAAATCCCGCTTTCTTCATAGATCAGTTTTGCGAATCTATCGAATTCCTGTTCTGTCAACCTGCTGATATTATCTAATCCGTTCATAGTAATTTGTTTAAATCGATTTGATTTTTTTCGTTTTAACAAACGAATGGTATGTAGTCAATAATCCTGAAATATATAAAAAATTCATCTTTATGCCCTGCTGTTCAGATCGAGGACAAGCTTAATTTCGCCTATCGGTATGCCCGAACATTCGCAAATCACTTCGGGAGAATATCCTTCGTCAAATAAATCGGAAATTAAGGAATATTTATCTTCCGAATTACTGAACATTTGTTTTAATTCGGAGTATTCCCCGGATGAGGATTTTTGCATTATATCATCGTCATTCAGACTGGCGTCATGAGGATTTTTTACTTTAAAATTATGGCTTACCTTACTCCCGTCATTGCCTGCGCAATCCGGGGAATTATCTTCTTTTTCGCCGGCATCGCTTAAATTAATAATACGGCCGCTTTTATTATATAATGCCGCGGTGTCCGGTATATATCTCATAACGGATCTGAATGCGACGGTTATTTTTTCTTTTATCTGTGAATAATATCTGGAAATCGAATTGGAATTTTTTTCCGGGTTTTCCCTATCCCGCTCTTCTGTGCTCCGGATCCCGGGCTCGCTTATCGTCATTGCGCTGAAAAACCTTTCGATTGAAGTATCCGTCATTTGCTTAGATGCGCCTGTAAATATTTCCTTCTGAGCGGAATTTTTTATTTCGGCGCTGTTGTTCTTTGAATCGTCAATCCTGAAATCGATATTATCAAGTACGCCGGATTTCTCCATCAGTTTTTTTAAATATTCAATTCTGTTTTCAAGTATAGTGATATTTCTTTCCGCGGTTTCATTGAATACGCTTATAATTTCATCTATTTCCCTCTTAAGCCTTTTCTCCCTGTAATCGGATGCGTGTTTCTCCAATCTTAATCTTAAGATCAAATAAAAAAAAGTTCCCATTATAATATTGATAAAAATAAGTATTATGAATTCCATAAATTGAATTTCCTGTTAAATCAAAACACATTATAAAATTTTTCAGGCAGCTTTTACTATCTTTTTACATCGATCTTAAGACCGATATTGTCAGGCTTCGGTAAATCCTGATTTTCTTCGTCAACCCGCTCATCGTCACTCTGGACAGAGCGAAATTTTCTCTCTTTCCTCTGCTTTGGATTTTCTTCTCTCATTATTGCAGTCTTTTCGGCATGTTTATTTTCTTCTAATTTGTTCCTTATTCTTCTGGCTTCCTCTTCCGCGTTCTTCTCCAGCGAATGCTGTCCTTCGATATAGGCCGCGGATCTGGCCTGTTCGGTCTTTGCAATATCGTGCATATGCGCAATATTTGTCTGAATGTCAATCGGCTTGATAGTCATATAAAAACCTCCTATGACTTCCTTACCAACCTCGTATATGCCATCATTTTAGTCTGTTCGCTGGTAAATTGAGGCGGTTCATACTCAAATATCTTTATCTCGTCATTTTCCATGCTGATCTTAACGTGTGAATACTGATCCCTGACTGAAAATTTCTCATCTTTAATATGAATTTCAACGCCGGGATATATGCATTGTTCCGCGCAGACCTTGCCTTTCTGTTCAAGAATATTCAGATAGGCTTTTAATTCCTCAAGTTCAATTGTTATTTCCTGGATCCTTCCCGTAAGCTTCTGTTTTTGGGCTAATAATTTATTATATAGTTCCTCTTTATCCGCAGGCAATTTTCTTCCCGAGGTTGCCTTCTGGACTTTTAATGTATTTAAATCCCGATTAAGTTTTTCGAGTTCGTCATTCGATTCTTTAAGAACATCCCTGAGATCGGTCATCTGCTGCAATACCTTCGGATTAATACCGACGCTAATTTCCGTTTTTGTAAAAGTATCCGACCCGAGGTATCTCGCGTTTACCTCTTCCCCCGCGCGGATTATGCCTCCCATTATCTTTGCCCTGCGGCCGGTACATATTATTCGTGAACCTGCGTCCACATTGGAATGCAGAATCCCTTCCGGTACGACAACGTCTTTCTCAACAACGATATTGGCGGATTGGATAAACTTGGCATAAACCGAGCCGCCTGTCGACTCTATCTTTGCCTCATCTCTTCCTACGATTCCCTGTCTTACAATGATGTTTCCTTCCGCTTCCAGAAACGCTTTTTGTACCGATCCTCTTACCTCTATATTTCCTGCGGACTTGACCACGAAATTGTCCTGGACATTGCCCGTAATAAGCACTGATCCCAAAAATACAATATTGCCTGTTTCGAGCGACACATCGCCCTTGACTACATGAACAGGATCAACGCTGATTTTTGAATGCTGATAAACGACCTGGCCGTTAATTTCAGCGGTAAGCTCAAGTCCGTTCTCCGAGAGAATCGTTCCTTTCCCGTACTTCAACTGCATGTCCTTTCCGGTCTTTGCAGGCAGAACCCTGTTCGTTACTGTTCTTCCCGGGACTCCTTCCTCAAGAGGCATTTTTACGGCGAGGACCTGCCCTACTACGACATTCTCCAGCAGATCCAGATCCTTAAAATCTATCTGGCCTTTTTCATCTTCTTCAAAAACCGTTTTGGATTTATCAAGTCTTACTTTAAAATCGATATAAGCATCTCTGCCGTGCTTGGGTTTAGTGCCTTCGGCACCGATAAGGACTGACGAATAATCCATTTCATCGAGATATGCGGCGATCTTCTCTTCCTGAATACCCGTAACGACGCCGCCCTGCTTAAGGGCTTCAACAACATCGTCTACATCCAGATGTCTTCCGCCGAAACGAGGCCTTGTGATCCTGCAAAATACCTTCATTTCGTCGTCCGACATCTCAACGGATATTTTGCTGTCGTTTTCCGGATTCGGTATCCACTCTCCTATCTTAACCGGTTTGCCCGACCTGCCGGACACGGCCTTATCAATTTTTTTACTGTCCACATTCGATATTCTGAGCGTGTTTAACTGCTCCCTTACTTCAGATATTTCGATCCTTCTACCCTTTCCTTTCGAAGGGAACACGGTAAGCCATATTCCGGTTTTTGACACTCTAAGCTTGAATTTTCCGTCAATATTTTCTCCGCTCTTTTTCAGCTGAATATCATCCGTAATGGAGACTTTTGAGAGCTTATTTTCGATATCAAGAATGTCCTTATACTGGCCTGCGGTTTCGGATTTTCTCACAAGCAGGTGATAGGGTTTGCGTCCGACGCCAAGCAATCCTGAAGTTCCTTTTTCAAGTATCTCGTAATCCAGCATAGATATGTCTGTATGCAATTCACGCGAGGCAAGCTCAAGACCCTGTTTGACGGAGTCGGCGAATACTTCTATGTCATTTCCTGAAGAAGTATCCCTGTCTTCATCTCCGATGTTCTTTAAAAAATTTTTTAAATTGCCCATTTTACCTGCTTGTCGCATCTTCTCACTATGGCAGCATGACTTTACTCACTCAAATAAATCATTCAGAGAAGTATTTCTCCGCTATAAGCCGCTATCCGACAATGTTGGATTTAATCCTGCCCAGCCTTCCGCGTAACCTCATAATAGCTTTAGTATGCAGCTGTGACACCCTGCTTTCCGTAACATCCAAAACAGCTCCTATTTCCTTTAATGTAAGATCTTCATAATAGTAGAGCACTATTACTTTTTTCTCCTTATCCGGCAGCTTTTTAATGGCCTCAACTATATGATCCCTTATTTCCTCTTTTTCAATCAATACATCCGGATTCATATTTTCCGGAGCTTCGAGCGTTTCAATAATGGACAATTCGTCGCTGTCATCTCCCAGATACCATATATCATTTAATGATAATATAGAGGCACCGCTCAGTTTATTAAGCAGGATCTGGAATTCCTCCCCGGTGACACCCATCTCCTTCGCGATTTCTTCGTCCTCAACGGTTCTGCCCAGCTTGTTTTCAAGTTCGGATATTACAAGTTCAATCTGCTTTGCTTTTTGCCTTATAGATCTCGGCACCCAGTCTATTGACCTGAGTTCGTCAAAAATAGCCCCGCGCACCCTTGTCATTGCGTACGTTTTAAATTTTATACCCCTGCCTGGATCGAATTTATTTATAGCGTCTATAAGACCAAAGATTCCATAAGCAATCAGATCCTCGAATTCGACATTTTGCGGCATACTCATAGAAATTTTCCCTGCTACATATTTAACAAGCGGCGCATATTTCACTACAAAATAGTCGCGTATCTTCTGATCATTTGTTTTAACGAATGTCTTCCACAACTCGTCTTCATCAATGTTATCATAATTGATTTTGGCTTTTATATCCTTTTTTGCTTTTTTCATAATGTTTTTATTCATCTCTTTTCATCATAGTCCTGATCGCCTGGGCAGCAATTTTAGGCTCATAGTTTATCTTCCTGTCTCTGAAAAAATCCCCCGACTTCTTTCCGGGTATATTATCGTTTATTGAAGATTGATTTTCCGCTTGTTTTTCGATATCGGTAAATTCTCTTTCCAATTTAGAATCTTCCCGGTTAACAGCCGCAGTCATATCCGGTATTGAGGAAGCGCTTTCTTCCGGATATGTATTATTCGCATTTTCTCTATCAGCGTTTTCACCTTTATTTACAGCTTTACCGGCCGAATCTTCTACATCAACCACTGAATTTTCACTATTTCTGGCAGAATTTATCGCTTCATATATTTCCGGAACATATTTTTTTATAACGTAAATACATGCGAAGCAGATCAGTGACAACAGTATCACGCTTATTACCGATCTGAAAATTACAGTGGATATATTATTTCCCGATAAAATACCAATCAGGATCGAGAGTACCATCCCGAGCAGTCCGATTCCAGCGCTTATTAAATATTCTTTGTTGGTATCTTTCAGACTTTTCATTCAATTCAGAATAAAAGGATATTGTATAATTCTTAATGCCATTCCCGGCAAATCGGGAAAGCGCAATTTAATCTTCCGGTCTCTCTTTATTTTTTCCTTAATACAACATTTTAAAAATGTAATTCATCAATCAGTCCATATTCAATCGGTGAATTAAGTATATATACATCAATTAACAAATCAAGTTATTTTTACAAGGTCATCAGGCTCTTCTTCCGACGAAAATAAATTTTTAAAGAATGCCGTCATTCCGGAACCCTTGCGCGGATTTACTTCCCTGTTGGCAATCCTGTTGGCGATCATAAAAACACAGGCTGACGCTTTTGACTTGGGGTAGCTTATAATGAAAGGTTTCTGGTTTCTGACGGATTTCGGGACATATATATCATCAAAAATAAAACCCAGGTTCTCGACCTTCATGTTAAGGAACTGTCCCGCAATAGTTATCACGCGCTGCGCTACTCTCTTGCCTTCAGAGACCGAACTTACTCTATTGACAATTAATTTTACGGATTTATCCGGTGCCTGGGAGGCAATGGATTTGATTATCCCGTAAGCATCGGTAATTGCGGTAGGTTCCGGAGTAGTGACGACGAGAATATCGTCTGCGGCGATCACGAAGCGCAATACATTCTGCGAAACGCCGGCCCCCGTGTCTATTATCATAAAATCGTCCGTATCCAGCTCGGAAACGGACTGGATAAAATCACCGATCTGTTTTGAATCCAGGTTCGCCAGTTGATGGAATCCGGAAGCGCCGGCAATTATTTTAATGCCTTCCGGGATATCTATAACTATATCCTTCAGTTTTTTCTTGCCCTTTATTACATGGTACAGGTTGAATTTCGGGATTATCCCCAGAATTACATTTATGTTTGCCAGGCCGAGATCCGCATCGAGAAGCGTAACGGACGCCCCTGTCTGTGCGAGTGCTATGGCAAGACTTACGGACACGCTGGATTTTCCGACGCCGCCTTTTCCGCTGGTTACGGCAATAGTTCTTGTCCTGGACTCCCTTTTATTCTGAATTACTAATTTTCTTAAATTTGAAGCTTGATCCACATTAACCTCCGGTATAACAATTCTCTCCTATAATCATATCCACAATTTTATTCGGCTCCGCAACGTATATGTCGTTCGGCACTTCCTGCCCGTTGGTATAATATGATATAGGTTTTTTAAATTTATCTGCAACATTAATAACGCTGCCGATGTATGACGACTCATCCACCTTGGTAATAATTACACTGTTAAAATTTATCTTGCCGAAGGCTTTGAAAATATCCTTTAGATCATTCTTTTTTGTATTGGCGCTTACGCATAGTATCTTTTCAATTTCGAAATCGACCATGTCCGCGTAGCTTTTAATTTCCGAGATCTTCAATTCGTTCTTGTGGCTTCTTCCCGAGGTATCGACCAGGATTATTTCCGACTTCTCATTGCTGATTACATCTTTAAATGCTTTTTGATCGTTGACCACATGAATAGGGATTTTCATAATGCCTGCATATTTTCTCAATTGTTCGGTCGCAGCTATTCTGTAGGTGTCGATGGTGACAAACGCCACTTTATAATCTTCCCGAAGAGCATAGATAGCCCCGAGCTTAGCCATAGTTGTAGTTTTACCAACGCCGGTCGGGCCTATAAACATGATAACTTTTTTCTTAAGTCCTTTTTTTATCGGTCCGTATGTTATGATTTTGCTTTTCAATAAATCTTTAAGGCTTTTTTCTATTTTATATCTGTCTTTCATGTCCTCCGGGCTTACTGTCTTTTTAACCTCTTCAATTAAAAAATTACGTTCTTCATAATCGAATTCATTCTCCCGCAAAATATTAATAAAAGGCTTAACAAATTCATCGTCTTCCTGTCTTGCTGAGAACGTGCCTTTCTTAATGCTGTTTTCGCCGATAAGCGTCTTCAGTGTATTTTTTATTTCTTCGAATTCCTTTTCAAATTTTCTGAAATCCGGATTGCTTTCCCTGCTGTACGCTGCAGGTTCCTGTCTTGTTCTATTATTTGCATTGGTATCCGCTATATTCGCAGAATTAAAACTTTTTTCCTGTACAGTATTTATTACGGCTTGTGTTGATTCTTTTTTTGTATCTGTATTTAAAATATTTCTGTTTCTAGTATGCTCTTTCTGGGCATTTCTGAGGCTTTCTTTGATGGCTTCCGAATCGCCGATCGTGTAGTCCACGAGACTTTTTTTCGCGGATTTTGATTTTAATCCGCCGTTTCTTTCCGGAATTGCCGCCGTAAGTTCAACTAGGTTTTTCGCGAACAGCTTCGAGCTGAAGATGCCGCCTTCCTTAACATATCTGTGACTGACCGGAATGGCATCTTCCCCGTAATCCATACGCAGTTTCATCATTGCTTCATTATAAGTTCCGGATTTTATTTTTACGTATTTCATTTAACCACGCTCCTGCAAAAATATTTTGTTCAATGACATAATTAATAAGACATCCCTCCAATACTTCTATGCCGCCGATGACAGCAGTGCAGAACCAATTATATTTACTCTGACATCCGGGCTTATTTCATTATATGAAAGCACAACGGAGTCAGGAAGTTCTCTTTCGATCAACGTGAACGTAACCGCCCTGATCCTGGGCGATACAAGGAAGATAGGCACATATCCGTGTTCCTTCGAGTTGTTATACGCTTTTATGACGGAATCCATAATTCTCTTATGCGTATCGGGATCTATGCTCAGAATGCTTCCCTCAACAGGATCTTCGTGTATGGAGGAAGCTATCAAATCTTCAATTTCGGGATCAATACTGATAGTCGAAATGGAATTATCCTTATCGGTATGAGACTTGCAGATCTGGCGCGATAAGGCGGTACGCACGTACTCGGTGATGAGCCCGATATTTCTGTTCGTGCGTTCAGCATAGCTTGCGATCGTTTCCAGTATGGTGACCATATTCCTGATTGAAATCCTTTCACGGAGCAGATTCTGGAGCACGCTCTGTATCTCCCCGAGTGAAAGTTTCTTTTCTGTAAGCAGTTCGTCGACGACCATCGGATAATCGCGTTTAATGTTATCAATAAGCTGTTTAACTTCCTGTCTGCCGAGTATCTCATCGGCATGCCTCTTAATGAGCTCGGTTAGATGAGTCGCGATAATCGTAGGGCAGTCAACTACCGTGTATCCTTTCTTTTCGGCATCATCCCTCGAATCGGTATTTATCCAGGTTGCTTTTAGCCCGAAAACCGGTTCGACGAACTCATCCCCCTGTATCTTTTCCTGTACCGTACCCGGGTCCATGGCCATGAGTTTACCTACCTGGAGCTTGCCGCTACCGACTTCGACTCCCTTGATTAAAATAGAATAAAGCGTAGCATCGAGTTCCATGTTGTCCCTTATTCTGATTGGCGGAACGATAAGTCCCATATCAAGCGCCGACCTTCTTCTGATATTCGTGATTCTGTCGAGCAGTGTTCCTCCCTGTTCCGGATCGACAAGCGGTATAAGACTGTAACCGATCTCGACCTCAAGAGGATCGACCTGGATTAATGGCAGTACGGATTCCGGTTTATGCTCTTTCAGCTTGGCTTCCTTCTCATCCTTTATTGTTTTTGCGGATTCTTCTTCCTTTGCCTTGAGCATAAAATACCCGAGAGCTCCAAGACCGGCTGCTATCAATAACGTGGTGATCGTCGGGAAACCGGGAATGATGGAGGACGCGCCGATCGCCCCGGCCGTGATGAGAAGCGCTCTCGGGTGAGTGCTCATCTGCTTGGCTATATCCTCTCCAAGGCTTTCTTCGGATATAGCGCGCGTTACTATTATACCTGTGGCCGTTGTAATAAGAAGGGACGGGATCTGGTTAACGAGGCCCTCGCCTATCGTCAGCAGGGTATAGGTTTTAAGCGCGAGCTGGAAATTCTCGCCGCGCATTATCATGCCTATAATAAATCCGCCGATTATATTGATCAAAGTTATTACTATGCCTACTTTAACGTCTCCCTGAACGAATTTGGAGGCACCGTCCATCGCTCCGTAAAAATCAGCTTCTTTTCTTATCTCGGCTCTGCGGATCCTGGCTTCATCTTCGGTTATTAAACCGTTGGAAAGGTCGGAATCAATGCTCATCTGCTTGCCCGGCATTGCATCCAGAGTAAACCTTGCAGCAACTTCAGCGGTTCTGGTCGCTCCTTTGGTAATTACAATAAATTGAACAGCCACAAGAATAATAAAAATAATGAATCCAACCACATAGTTTCCGCTGACGACAAAATCCCCGAATGCCCGGATTATTTTCCCGTCAAAAGCGGCTCCCTCTAAAAGAATAAGGCGCGTTGAAGAAACGTTAAGAGCCAGCCTGAAAACGGTTGTTACCAGAAGCAGAGTCGGGAAGATGGAAAAATCGAATGCTCTTTTAACGAACATTACGATCATTAAAATAAGCAAACCTGTCATTATGCTGACTGTCAGCAAAAAATCCAGAAGAATCGTAGGCAACGGGATTACCAGCATACCGACAATGGTGATAATGCCGATGCCGATCAGGATATCGGATTTTTGCATCCATGCGGTATTTTCGGTAAACAGCGAAGAGAATTTTCCCTTCCCTTTCTCTGCCATAAACACTACTCCTTCAATAAAATAACTTAAATTTGTCTGACTTGCCTGATCATACTATTCTTTACTATAAGAAATAATTTTAAAAACTTCTCACAAAAAATTTCAGGCCTAACCCGCGCGAACGCTCCTGTAGCCTTCTTTGTCCTTCTTCCTGTAAAATTCAGCATAAACCAATGAAACGGCATAAAACAGCTTCTCGGGGATAAAATCACCCACATCCAGAGTGTAAAATAATTCCTGCGCCAGCGGACGGTTCTCTATTATCATTATATTGTTATCCCTTGCGATCTGCCTTATCTTTAAGGCCATGCTGTCGACCCCTTTTGCCAGAACTTTCGGAGCCTCCATAATGAGATTGTCATACTGAAGAGCGACGGCAAAGTGAGTCGGGTTTGTTATTACTACGTCTGCCCTGGGAACCTCCTTTATCATGTTCCTCGTGGCTATTTCCCTCTGCATTTCCTTAAGTCTCGCACGTATGTAGGGATCGCCTACCGTTTCCTTTAATTCTTCTTTCAATTCTTCCTTGGTCATTTTTAAAGATTCTATAAATTCTCTTTTTTGAAAATAATAATCGGGGATAGAAAGGAAAAGCAGAACGACGGATGTCCATAGAATGATTTTCAGCGTTATTGTCGATATAGCCTGAAAAGCCATACCTACGGAGATATCAGGCGTTTTTAAAATAATATCATAATCCGTTTTAATGATTAAATAGGCGATTAATCCGATCGCAACGACTTTGAATAAAGTTTTAAAAAGATTCATGGCTATCTGCTTGGAGAAAAATGTCTTTTTAAATATAGTCGCGGGATCGATTTTTATCCTGCTCCAATCGAATTTTAAAGGATGCGTCGATATCTGAAAGCCGACCTGCACTACGTTGCCGAGAATCGCGGCGATGAAAACAGCGGCAAAAACCGGCATGAGCACTTTTGTGAAAAACATAATTAAATTGGCGAACTCGATTAAAATGCTTCTTTCGGTTATCTCAAATTTTGAAAAAGATCCGAGATAATGAACGCTCATTCGCACAATATTATGATAAATCCATGAGCCAAGGAAAAAAAATACCAGTATCCCGAATATTACGACAACGGACTGCGGGAGCTCTATCGTTTTAGCTACCTGCCCTCTTTCCCTCGCTTCTCTCAGCTTTTTTTCTGTCGGCTCTTCCGTTCTGCCTTCGTCTTCTGCGGCGAACAGTTGCAGGTCGAACCTGAAAGTGTCCGGATCCCGGCATAAAAGCGATTTAAGGATAATTATTCTTATATATTCGAACATTTTTATTTGTTTTTAATGTCCTTCATCAGCTTTTCCAGTATACAAGAACATTAGTAATAAACTGGAACGATCTCTCAAGAGATACGTACATTATCCGGATAATAAGCGGGCTTATTAATATTAACACGCCGAAGGCAATGGCGATCTTTACCGGGAATCCTAGCATTAATATGTTCATCTGAGGAGCCGCCTTGGCCAGTATTCCGAGGCTTACCTCAACAAGGAAAACGGTCGCCAGAACAGGCAGCGCTATTTTTAAGGCGACAATGAACATCCCGGACATTGAATAAACCACATATTTGATCAAACTTTTATATACTTCCTCGCCGAATCCGGTGAGCGGGATAAGTTCATATGAGCGGTAAATTGCCTTTATCAGAAAGTGATGGCCGTTGATCACCAGAAAAATCAGCAGGCCGACAAGATTCTTGAGCTGGCCCACCAGCGGTATCGATACCTGGGCAAGGGGGTCCATAACTTCGCTGAAACCGAATCCCACAAGCACAGAATAATATTCCCCGGCGAGCTGAAAAGCCGCAAAGATCAGCGACACCAAGAATCCCAGGTAGAGCCCTATGCAAACTTCCTTTAAAATTAATAATGAATAACCGCCAATATCGCCGGGTATGACATAACCGCTTTTTGCGATTACAGGGAATATCGCCAGCGTAATTAAAAAGGATATTAATGCTTTTACTCTAAAAGGGATAACCCCACTTGAAAAAAATGGGGCTATTATCATCATTGAATTCATTCTCATCATTATCAGCAAAAAAACCTGAAAATGGTATACAAAATATTGCATTAATTCATCCTATTCCCATTTTTTCGATCATCAAAAAAACATTTTTCGTATAATTAACCATGGTCCTGATTATCCATGATGAAAGTAAAATGATGGTGGCAAAAATGGCGATCATTTTAGGCACAAACGTAAGGGTCTGCTCCTGTATGGACGTTGTAGTCTGAAATATCGCGATAATTAATCCTACAAGCATGCCGCTCCCGAGTATGGGCGCGGAAACAATAAGCGTTGTCATCAGTGCTTCCCTTAACATTACCGTTACATCGAGATCAGTCATTCCGGGCCTCGTAATTTTTTTCCGTAGAGGGGACATCCCCCAACGTCACATAAAAGATCTTACAAGTTCATATATAAGCAAGTTCCAGCCATCGACCAGAACGAATAATATTAATTTAAATGGCAAAGAGATCATTACAGGCGGAAGCATTATCATACCCATTGCCATAAGCGCGCTTGCAATGATCATATCAATAACCATGAAAGGAAGAAAAAGGTACACGCCCATTTCAAACGCCCTCTTGAGCTCGCTTATCATGAATGCCGGGATAAGACAATAAGTCGGGACGGCATCTTCATTCTTGGGTTTCTCGAGCTTTGCAAGATCAATAAAAAGGGCTATATCCTTTTTACGCGTCTGCTTCAGCATGAATTTACGCAGCGGCTTCAGCCCTCTGTCGAAAAACTGCTCATTATTTATCCTGCCCTTAAGGTACGGCTGAAGGGCCGTATCGTTGATTTCTATCAATGTAGGGCTCATCACGAATATCGTCAGGAAGAGGGCAAGGCCCACAATGACCTGGTTGGGCGGCATTTGCTGCAATGTAAGTGCCCTCTTTACAAAATCAAGAACTATCACTATCCTGGTAAATGATGTCATCATTATAAGGATCGACGGCGCGAGTGTAAGTATCGTTAACAGGAATAATACCTGAAGGCTCAATGCCACATCCTTCGGCGAAGCGGCTTCTTTAATATCGAACGTAATTTTAGGGATAGGCATTCTTACTCCGCCCGCCTCCTGTGCGCACAGAGGCTTTGAAAGAAGACAGGGTACGATTGCCGTAATGAGCACGGCAAGGATGAAGATAATCATCATTTTTCTATATTTCATTATCGTTCCCGTTTATCTTTTTAAGTCTCTCTCTCTGCTTTTTCAGATAATCCATCCTGTCGATCGGTACATCCTCATACTTAGCTTCAAAATTGCCGCGCTTCCCGCTATGGTTCTTATTCCCTAACAATTTCGAGATATATCTGGAAATATATTCCTGGAATCCTCCGGGCTGGACGGGAGTAGACTTGGAACTTAAAAGCCTGATCCTGTCTATTTCATCCTTGTCTTTAATTTCCGTAATTAAAGTAATGCCGGAGTCCGACACGCCGATCACCATTAACCTGCCGGCAAGATCAACAACCTGCAGATATTTGTTCTGCCCTACAGGCACTATTGAAAGGATTTTTATAACTTCTCTGCCGACCAGCTGGATACCGGCTTTTTTTGTCACGAATCTGTAAAAATAATAAAATCCTCCTACGAGCAGGCCCAGGACAATAATGGTCTTGAAGATCATCCAGCCGTATGAATCTTCTTCCGCCGTCGGTCTTTCGTAATTATAAAGCGTATCGCCGGCGCCGGGTTCGTTCTTTTTTGCCTCGGCATCTTTAATTTGATCCTCGGTCATTTTTTTATTCACTGACGGAGTATCTGCAAAGACATAATTTTTAATGGGACATAATACGGAAATCGAGGCAAAAAAAACGATCCCCGCCAAAAAAATACAATAAAGTTTCTTGTTATAAGACAATGTAAAAATCATTAATTCACCGGAAGAATATTATGTCTCTTACTAATCTATTTTAAAGTAAAAAATATTCATTTTATTAAGATTTTCCCCCGCTTTTTGACGGGGGAAAATCTTATTCGTCGATCACGAAAATGCTTAACTATTAAAACCTTTAAAAAACACAAAGTTATTGAACTTTATTCAATCTTTCAGCAGGGCTAACAATGTCCGTTACGCGGACACCGAAATTTTCGTCTATGACAACAACCTCGCCTTTTGCAATCAGTTTGCCGTTTACAAGTAAGTCAACCGGCTCGCCGGCCAGTTTGTCAAGCTCAATAATCGATCCTTCGCCGAGCCCGAGAATATCGCGAACAAGCTGTCTCGTCCTTCCGAGCTCAACCGTAAGTGTCATCGGGACATCCATGAGAAGCGATATATTGCTCCCTGCCCCGTACGGCACGCTTTCGCCCAGAGGCGGAAATTTCACCGGATTTATGCCGACCTGCGCGCCGGATTCGACCGCATCGTACGAATGAGCCTGCATGGGCTGCTGCTGAGCGCCCCCGGATGAACCTCCCCTGACTTTGGAAAGATCGGTAGCGAGCGGCAGATCCATTATATGATAAAATTTCGAATTAATAAGATTTTCAATGCTTATATTATACGTAATCTTTACGAGTTCGCGTCCCGGAGGCAGCTGAAGATCGGAAGCTTTCTCGACAACCGAAAGAACCGGCTGGGAAGTATTGATCGCTCTTCCGAATTTATTGCTGAAACCGGTTGCAACCGACGAAAGCATCTGATTTACGAATTCCTGGATCGTGCTTTGATGAGCCTCGGTCAGTTCGGCAGGCCTGGCGCCTGAATCATCGCCCATCATTAAAGCGGAAATAACCTCAGCATCGGCAAAGTTAAATATAATTAAATTTTTCCCGTTAAAACCGCCGGTATAATCGGTCGGCAGCTGTACGTATTTCTTTTTAAAATCGTTCCGGATGCTGTCCGCAGATTTTATTTCTACCACGGCATTGCTTATGACAATATCCTTCCCGAGATAGCCGGCAAGAGACGGAACGACGGACTGCATGGTGGAATTAAATAAATCCGAAAGAGAATCTTTCTCAACCGGTGAAAGCAATCCGGCCTTCTGCGGCATCTCCATAGCCGGAGCCGCTGAAGAACTAGACAGCATATCGTCCGCGCCTTGCAACAGGGCATCTATTTCATCTTGTGATAATGATCCATCACCCATGTTCTCCTCCTGAAATATGGTGGATATATTAAATTATCGGCATATGCTGGCTAGATAATAGTCAATATTAATATAATAAAATAAATCGAATATTTGACAATTTGACGACAAATCCGGTTTAATTATCTCAATTAACGACAATTTCCCTGAAATATACTTCTTTAATTTTCCCGGTAACTAAAATTACATTTATATGGGCTTTGATCTCTTCAGAAAGATTTAGTTTCTTCTCTGCAGAATCAAGATCTTCAAATCTTTTACTGCTGAGCAGCACATTGATGATATGCTGAAACTGCGGCACCCTTCTCCCCAGCTCGGCATTCAACTCCAGGCTTTCCTCATACCCAAGGGACACGGTAAGCTTTATGAAATGAGGCTCAGTATCGCTGGTAGATGCCGAAAATCCGGGCAAATCAAAATGAGAAAGCGGAGGAGGCGGCGGGGCCACTATGATCGCCTGCTCCCTGACGTACTTTTGCTCCTGCACATTCTTTGCAACAAAATATGAAATTACGATCACCAGCAGCAGCAGAATTACCGCCCCGACAACGTAAAACAATATCTTAATAATTTTTGAAGGAGAAGTACTGGCAGGAGCCTCCCCGGCTTCCGGAGCCTCTTCTTCCTCTACATCGACCACATTTTTTTCGTCTTCGCCCATATTTAATTACCAGAGTATAATTTAGTTTGCTTCAATATTATATAAAAAATAAAAAAATATTCTCTGCTATAAAAAAGTAAACTCATCCGGCAAATATACACAGATTAATTTATATATTCATTAGACCGATATAATATTATATAAAATTTGTCAATAATTTTTTTTTGTTTAAGTTTATTTTTAGACATTATGTCTTATAAATTCTATTCTTCTGCTAATTTATTATTTAAATAATTAGAAATAATCCCGAAAATTTCGAGATATTACACATTTTATAATTAATTCCTTACATAAATTAAGAATCTTGAGATGACTTCTGATTATAGTGTAAGTCTTTTCTATTATCGGTAAAAGTATTTATGGAAATAAAGTTAAATATTAAAAATCCCCGTGGCAGGCCCCCGGTACTGACGTACCTGTCATATTGTATACTGACCTATCCATGAAACCTTTCAGGCGAATAAATCTTATTATAATAATCTACAGCCAATTTTATCACTTCTTCTTTGCTTTCTTTTACAATATATATTTTTTCATTGATCAGCGTAATAGTCGTATCCGGCTTTTCTTCAATAAGCTCGATATTATTGGCATTAATAACAAATTCAGTACCGTTAAGTTTATGCAGAATTATCATTTTTTATTTTCTCCTGACAGGCCTTTTATTGAAACGTTCCAGATACTTTTTCAGGGATATTTTAGTAACATACTGCGGCGAACATCCCAGGCTGTTTGCTTCATATATCGGTACGGCCATCCGTTTGAATAAATCCTCCAGCCATTTTTTGGCAGCCAGGAACTGATTGTTTGTATAATAAACTTTACCGTCCCTGTGTATTTCAAATTCGCGCCTGCTGCGGGATTTATCAATCTCAATCCTTTCAAAGGGGTAAAACCTGTTTAAATGATTCAGATTTTTTTCATAAACGACAGTCTCCCTGATATAATATTCGGTTTTAAAACCCATATCATTCCCAATCAGCATTAAAGATTTTATGCTGCATCCGAGGGCGATCGATACGGCCTGAGTGGTTACTATGCTTCCCGTAGAAGCGAATCCGAGATCGATCCCGGCTTTATCCCAGAGTTTATCGTACATTTCATTACGTATAAGCCAGTTATAAAAACTGATCCTGCCCTTCCATTTCCGAAGATTCGTATTTGACATACAGCTGAATGCCAGCAAATGCATCCTTGAAGTGTCGAGAGAGCTGAAATAATCGACCGGGGTCGTTTCACAGCTTATCACGAATCCCGGGATTATATCTCTTTTACAAAGCGGAAGCAACGCCATATCGGCTGCAATTAAAACCAGGCTGTTTCTATGCTGGTATTTTCTCAGTAATTCGATCTCATCTTCCGCTATGGACGAGCCGGCGCCAACTACAATTACATTCATATCTTTTAATCCGGAAACAATCTCTTTCAAACCTCCGAATTTGCGTATAAGTGAAAGATTTTTCCCGAGATTTATATTAAAAGCCCGATACCTTTCTTCCAGTATCCCGTCATTTATTTTTGCAAACAAATCATCCATAAATAATATTTTACCGTTCTTTCAATTATTTTTTATTAAACTTCCAGATATCGCCGTCTTTTGCAAGAAGTAATCTGGAAAATTTTCAGCACTTTTAATATTAATCCAACAGTATCCTGAAAAAATCCTTCCTGCTTTTCAGGATACTGCTAAATTATCAAAATTAAAAGTCGATTAATATAATGTGACTATTACTAAATTAAGTATTTATTAATATCAAAATCGGTTGAATTTTTACATGGAGTTTGGAAAAAAATGAAGAGGAATATATTGCTCATTACATTTATGACATTAGCCGGCTTTTTGATCTTTTCGGCTGTATCCGGAAATGAAAAAAAATCTTTGACCAGGGAGGATGAGATCGAGAAATTCAGGGCTCATCAGCAGGTTGAGAAGCTGCAAAATGAAAATTACAGGAAAATAAATCTAGTCGAGGTGATATCAAAAAATTTCGGCTATACCTCCTATGGGAAATTAAAAAAAGATTACTGGACTGCAAGGATCCTCGTATCCAGGAAGCAAATAATCGGGGCAAAAGACTTATTTGAAAGGAACAGGAAGGAAATTGATGAAGCTCTCAGGGAGATTTCAGGCGATTATCAGAAAATCACTCAGGACATGCTTGATGAATGCATTGCAAGAGTGAACGATTTCGAATTTAGCGCCAATAATGATCCGAACACGAATTTTGAAACAAACAATAGGATATTCATGCTTCGAACCCAAATAAGAATGGCGGTTCAGCAGTTCGACAGCGCGGGTGAAGCTTTTATCGACAGGTATTACGTTTCATCTATCACCCTCTGCAGAAGCGCAAAATCGTATGCGATCAATATTCTGAGAGATCTGGCCGCTCCTGAAGATAAAAATAAAGTCGATGATAAATATAAAATCCATATAGTTGACAACAGGAACGAAGTGTATAAAAAGGGCTAGTCTGCGATCCGCCTCACCTCCCGACCGGCGAAGGTCGGGCTTGGGGAAAACTATTTTTCTCTTTCGCGTATCATGGGAACGAATCTGACGTAAGTAACGGTCTCCCTGGAATATTTCCCGTCCCGTTTCTCTATCCTCACAAGTTCCTGGTTATATTCGCCGACCGGCGCCACAAATATACCTCCATCCTTTAATTGTTCCAGAAGCGTTTCCGGGATTTCCGGAGGGCTGGCAGTCAAGATGATTACGTCGAAAGGAGCCTTTTCCGGCCATCCCTTATACCCGTCGCCTATCCTGACAGATATATTATTATAATGCATGTCCATAAGTCTTCTTGCCGCGCTTTTCCCCAGGGGCTCAACGATTTCTATCGTATACACTTCGCGTGCAAGAAGCGACAGAACCGCAGCCTGATAGCCCGATCCGGTGCCTATCTCCAGAACTTTTTCAGTTCCATTCAGCCTGCATAATTCCGTCATCAGTGCAACAATATACGGCTGTGAAATGGTCTGACCGTGGCCTATCGGAAGGGGATAATCTTCGTATGCTTCCTCAAAAGTCCGGCTCGTCACAAACTTATGTCTTTCAACTTTTCGCATTGCATTAAGTACGCGCGGATCCCTTACCCCTCTCGCTTCAATCTGGGTTTTGACCATTTTTTCTCTTGCTCTTTCCAAATCCTTTTCCCCTGATATTCTGCAAAATACTGAGAAACACAAAATAAGCAATAATATAAAAATAATATTTATTCTAAAAAGCATGATGGTTGATCAAATACCCTGATATAATATATTCTCATCCTTCCGCAAAGAACTATAAAATTTTCCACTTCCTGTTCCGAAAGGTAATATTTGAGCCGGATTCTCCTGCAGCCTAATAAAATTCTTGCAATATTTTTTATTAATCGGAATAAATGTAATAGTGTTGATCCTTTTCGTGAAAATTTCCCCGCCGTCGGCATAAGGGAAATCAATATAACGGCAAAATAATTTATAACTAATATTAGAGTACCAGGTTATTGAAATGTCAACAGTAATTAAAGGAACGAACGCATCTCCGGGAATCAAGATAGGCAAAGCACATTTATATCTTGGGTCCAATATTGTAATTCCAAAATATAAAATCAATAAAAATGATATCGAAAGAGAACTTTCCAGGTTCGATTCCGCCCTTGAAAAGACGAAAAAGGAAATAAACGGAATTCAGACACAGATTGCAAGCTCGCTTTCAAAGGATCTGGCTAATATTTTTTCCAGCCATCTGATGGTACTGGAAGACCCCATGGTGGCGCAACAGGCCAGAGAAAAAGTCAAAAATGAGAAAAGAAATATCGAATGGGTGCTTAATGACATATCGATTGAGCTTATTAAGAGCATGAGTTCGATAGAAGACGAATATCTCAGGGAAAAAATCATAGATATTTCAGATATCCACAAACGACTGATAAACAATCTTCTCATGACCGATTCAGCGGAACTTTCCAGACTTGAGACGGAAGCGATAATATTTGCCCCGGATCTTACGCCTTCCGATACGGCTGTTATGAATAAAAAATATGTTCTCGCATTTGTCACGGACAGGGGAGGAAGAACATCGCACACAGCAATAATGGCAAGAGCGCTGGAAATACCGGCGGTCGTCGGCACAATAACGGGCACATCAAAGGTTAAAAACGGCGACACGGTCATCGTGGACGCTATTCACGGGAAAGTCATCATTAAACCCTCCAGGGAAGAAATCGATTATTACCAGAATTTCGAGAAAGAATTTAAAATTTTAGACGAACATTTATCGGAAACCAGGCACCTGCCGTCAATGACCCTCGATGATATTGAAATTAAAATCATGGGCAATCTGGAACTGCCGGAAGAAAAACAGATCATGAAAGAACATGGGGTACAGGGCATCGGTCTTTTCAGGTCGGAATTTTTATTCCTGGATAAGTCGCTGCCGGATGAAGATAACCAGTTTAATTCATACAGGGAAGTGGCGGAATTTTTTAATCCGGAGCCCGTAACAATAAGGACCCTGGATATTGGCGGAGATAAGATTGATTCATTCAGCAGTCAAAAAAAAGAAAGAAATCCGTCTCTGGGAGCCAGGGCGATAAGATTCTGTATGCAGAATTCCGATCTTTTCCAGACTCAGTTGCGCGCCATCCTCAGGGCCAGCCATTACGGCGATGTAAAACTGATGCTGCCTATGATATCATCGGTTGAAGAAGTGATAGAAACCCGCACTATTTTAAAAGCGACAATGAACGATCTCAGGAAGGAAGGAATTCCTTTTAATGAAAGCCTTCCTGTGGGTATTATGATTGAAGTTCCGTCAGCCGCCATCGATTCAGATCTTCTTTCAAAACATTGCGATTTTTTTTCAGTAGGAACGAACGACCTTGTGCAATATACGCTGGCGGTCGACAGAATAAACGAATCGATAGCGC
Organism: uncultured Leptospirales bacterium; assembly: GCA_964626055.1. Lineage (GTDB taxonomy): Bacteria > Spirochaetota > UBA4802 > UBA4802 > JAFGDQ01 > JAFGSG01. Next base: position 5,908 of record CAZVDF010000017.1, on the reverse strand, counting down.
ATCTTTATAATCCCTTGAATCATGCCGTGCTCAGATTATTAAAAACGGTTGTGGACAATGCGGGAAAATCCGCGATACCGTTATCGATATGCGGGGAGATCGCAGGAGAACCGATATATACCATGCTGTTAATGGGATTAGGATACAGAACTTTTTCAATGAGCACAAATTTAATGCACCCTATTAAACGTATAATCAGGTCCGTTACTATTAAAGAATGCGAAGAACTTGTCTTTGATTTGATGAAAATCGACAATGCCAAAATGATAAAAAAGAAGCTCGACTCGCATATGAAAACCAAATTCCCTAAAATATTCGTTTAGTCCCGCCTTTCATCCCATGAAATTGTATAACGAGCTTGCTGAATATTATTACGCAATTGAAAATGAAAACCGGAATATAATCAGTGATATTCGGATGATCGGCACTCTGCTGAAGAATATTAAAAGACCCTCGCTCCTCGATATAGGGTGCGGCACGGGAGAACACATTAACGAACTGTCGAAACTCAATATCGACTGCACCGGAATCGATTCCAGCGTTTCAATGCTCGATATAGCCAGGTCGAGATTCCCCAATTCCGGCGTTTTCATCCGAAAAGACATGAAAGATTTTGATTTTGCGGAAAAATTCCATATTGCCGTTTCTTTTTTCGGTTCTTTGGATTATATGATCGATGATTCGGAAATAAATTTAGTTATTAAAAACACGTGGAATTCGATAAAACCCGGCGGAACTGGTTTGTTTGAAATATGGAACGCGATCCCGATCAAAACAATAAAAGAAAAGCCTTTAACCCTGATCTCTAAAACCATTTACAACAATATCCTTATTACGAGAGAAAGAGGATTCAGGCTGATAGAAGAAAACGGAAAAACCGTTGTGGAAGTGAACTATAATTATATGCTACCGGATAACAAAATATTAAAAGACCGGCACATAATGAGGGCCTTTACCAGAACCGAGATCGGATATCATCTGGAAAATAACGGATTTAACGTCATTAATTTTTACTCGAATTCGTCAATGGAAGAGTATAACGATGTATCAAACAAAATAATCGTTCATTTTAAAAAATAAAATTCCTGCCCCCTATCCCGCGCGAAGCCTCCCCGCTCTGTTGGCGAGGTAGTTTATCAATTACACCTTAACCGCTTTGTTGTCATCCCACTTGTCGTTCGGCTCATTTTTATCTATTGTTTCAATAATCGTTCCGCCGAATTTATCATTGAGGATTTTTGTTTTTTCCGGGTCTTTAAAGAATCTTTCAGGATGCTCAAGCGCCAGGAACAGCACCTCCTCCATTGTGGCCACCGGATGAAATACCAGCTCTTTCCTTACATGCTCCGGGATTTTTTCAATATCCTTCTGATTGTCTTTTGGAATAATCACATGCTTCATGTGCGCCCTGTGAGCGGCCAGAACTTTCTCTTTTAATCCGCCTATCTGCAGTACTTTACCTCTCAGGGTTATCTCTCCTGTCATCGCAACATCGCGCCGCACGGGTATTCCGCTGAACAAGGACGCCAGCACTACCGCCATTGTGATGCCGGCTGAAGGCCCGTCCTTCGGAATCGCTCCTTCCGGTACGTGAAGGTGTATATCGTTCTTTCTTGTAAGATCTTCCTTTATATTATAGAACTGCTGGTTGGCCCTTACATATGTGTAAGCGGCGTGCGCGGATTCCTGCATTACTTCACCGAGCTTCCCTGTAAGCGTAAGATCGCCTTTTCCTTTGATCATAAGCGCTTCTATCGGAAGCACGTCACCGCCGACTTCCGTCCAGGCCAGACCATTTGCAAGCCCTACCTCGCTCTTTTCTTCTTTTATCCCGTACTTGAATTTGATCGGGCCGAGATATTCATGCAATACCTTTTCGTCGATGACTTTTTTATAATTTCTTCCTTCTTTTACGACTTCCCTAGCTGTTTTTCTGCATACCTTCGCAATAACCCTTTCAAGGCTTCTTACTCCGGCTTCCCTTGTGTAATGTCTTATAATGAACTGAACCATTGCTTCCGGTAAATCAAGGTTTTCAGGCTCAAGACCGTTTTCTGATATCTGTTTATTAAGGAGGAATTTCATTGCGATGTTCAATTTCTCGGGTTCAGTGTAACTTGAGATCTCTATGATTTCCATCCTGTCCTGAAGGGGCAGAGGAATATTATGCTGTGCGTTTGCCGTTGTGATGAACATTACATCCGAAAGATTATACGGAACTTCCATGTAATGGTCGACAAATGAATTGTTCTGCTCCGGATCCAGAACCTCAAGAAGAGCGGACGACGGATCGCCCCTGAAATCCATGGACATTTTATCGATCTCATCCAGCAGAAAAACCGGGTTCACCGTGCCTGCTTTCTTCATCATCTGAATAATTCTGCCGGGCAGAGCGCCGACATAAGTCCTTCTGTGGCCTCTTATCTCCGCTTCATCCCTTACCCCGCCGAGAGACATCCTTACGAACTTCCGCCCGAGCGCCCTTGCCACTGATTTGCCGAGCGATGTCTTCCCGACTCCGGGAGGGCCTACAAAGCACAGTATCGGTCCTCTTAATTTTTTCGACAGGTGCCTTACCGCTATATATTCAAGAATTCTTTCCTTTACGTCGTCAAGGCCGTAATGGTCTTCATTAAGGATATTCTTTGATTTTTCAATATCGCTGTTATCGTGGGTTTTCCTGTGCCAGGGCACGTCCCTCAGCCACTCTATGTAGGTTCGAACGACAGCCGATTCGGCCGACATCGGCGGCATTTTCTCAAGTCTCTTGAATTCCTTTAAGGCTTTGGTCTTGGCCTCGGTGCTCATCTTTGCTTCTTCAATGGATTTTTTAAGCTCCTCGCTCTCGTCCTCGGTTTCATCCGCGCCCATTTCTTTTTTCATTATCTTCATCTGTTCATTGAGATAATATTCTTTCTGCGTTTTCTCGATCTGCTTTTTAACTTTGCCCTGTATTTTCTTTTCAATATACAGTATCTCGATCTCGCCCTGAATATATTTAACGAGTTTTTCCATTCTTTCCTTCGGATTTCCGAGCTCAAGCAGGCTCTGCTTATATTCCAGCGCGATGCTTACGTAAGAAGCGATACTGTCGGCGAGATGAGACGGGTCTTCGATGCCCGAAACGGTCGTCAATGCCTCTTCGGGCACTTTTTTATTCAGTTTAATATATTTCGAGAAAGCATCCAGAAGCGCGCGCTTTAATGCAGCGACTTCCGTATCCGGCTCAATAAATCTTTCTATATTTTTGACATTGACCTCAAAAAAATCCTGGTTCGTATCGTTAAATCCGGAAATAAAAACTCTGTTGAGTCCTTCAATCAATACTTTAATAGTCCCATCCGGCAGCTTTAATAACTGCAGGATCTCGGAGACGGTACCGACCTCATAAATGCCGTCCTTCCTGGGAACGGTTGCCTGCGCGTCAGTCTGCGTAGCGAGCACGACAAGCCTGTCTCCCTTCATTGCCGTATCAAGGGCATTTACGGATTTTTCCCTGCCGACAAATAACGGAATTACCATATGAGGGAATACTATGACATCCCTCAGCGGTATTAAAGGGATGCTTTTATCGTAGTCTATATTTCTTTTATTCATTAACGAATCTCACCTTAATATGATATAACTTAATTTATTTAAGCGGATTTTTCCTCTTTTTTGCCTGTTATTATTTTTGCCTTCGCCTTGCCTAAAACCATATCCTGGGAAATGATCACTTTCGATATATCCTCTTCGGAAGGGATAGCGTACATAATATCGAGCATTATCTTCTCCAGTACGGCTCTCAAGCCTCTGGCACCCGACTCTTTTGTATAAGCCATCTGGGCAATCTCTTCAATCGCCTCTTTATGGAATTCAAGCTCAACATCCTCAAAAGCAAATATCTTTTTATACTGTTTAATAAGGGCGTTTTTCGGCTTGGTCAGTATGTCTTTTAAAGCATCTTTTCCGAGCTCGTCAAGAACACCGACTATCGGCAGCCTGCCGACAAATTCCGGTATCAGGCCGTATTTGATAAGATCTTCAGTATGGATATACTGCAGTAAATTCCCCACTTTGATCTGTTTAACGGATTTTATGTCCGCCCCGAAACCCAGCATCTTATTGCCGATCCTCTGCTGAACCAACTTCTCAAGTCCCACAAAAGCGCCGCCGCAGATGAAAAGGATATTTTTCGTATCGATAGTAATAAATTCCTGATGAGGATGCTTTCTCCCGCCCTGGGGAGGAACATTCGCAATTGTGCCTTCGATAATCTTTAAAAGAGCCTGTTGCACTCCCTCGCCCGATACATCTCTTGTAATTGAAGGATTTTCCGACTTTCTAGATATCTTGTCTATTTCATCAATGTATATTATCCCGACTTCGGCTTTTTTAATATCTCCGTCCGCATTTTGAATTAACCTCAGCAGAATATTCTCAACATCCTCGCCCACATAGCCGGCTTCCGTCAGCGATGTGGCATCCGCAATGGCAAAAGGCACCTTCAGAATCTTTGCCAGCGTCTGGGCTAAGAGAGTCTTGCCTGAACCGGTCGGCCCGATCAAAACAATATTGCTTTTTTCAAGTTCAACGTCATCTTTCTTTAAATGATAATTGCTGGCTATGCGTTTATAATGATTATAAACCGCCACGGAAAGTATCTTTTTGGCGACATCCTGCCCTATAATATATTCATTTAATATATCGTTGATCTCTTTCGGCTTGGGAAGATCGCTGAAATTTTTATCGAAATGATTAATATCGCTCTCTTCGAGCACGATTTCATTGCAAAGCTCTATGCATTCATCGCATATATATACGCCCGGACCTGCAACGAGTTTCTTTACTACATTCTGGTTTTTACCGCAGAAGGAACATGATAATTTGCTCACTGTTGTCTTTTTCTTGGAAGACATATTTACCCTCTATTTTTTCTTTTCTTTTGCTCTATCAATAACTTTATCTATTAAATTATAGCCCATTGCATCTTCGGCTGTCATAAAGAAATCCCTGTCCACATCCTGTTCGACCTTTTCCACCGTCTGCCCGGTATGAAAAGCGTATATTTCATTCAATCTTTTCTTCATCAGTAATATTTCCTTGGCCTGTATCGCTATATCCGAAGCCTGGCCCTGGAAACCTCCCATAGGCTGATGAATCATTATTCGCGAATTCGGCAGGGCCGACCTTTTGCCTTTTGCGCCCGCTGCAAGTAAAAGCGATCCCATGGAAGCGGCCTGGCCTATGCATATCGTGGCGACATCGGGCTTGATATACTGCATTGTATCATAGATCGCCAGACCGGACGTCACCACGCCTCCTGGAGAATTTATATAAAGGAATATATCTTTTTCCGGATCTTCAGCTTCCAGAAACAGCATCTGTGCAATTATCAAACTGGAAACATGATCTTCGATAGCTTCGCTTAATATTATTATTCTGTCTTTTAATAATCTTGAATAAATGTCATAGGATCTTTCCCCGCGCGACGTCTGTTCTACAACAATTGGAACTAAACTCATCTATTGAACCTCTCTATTTTTAAAGTTATATTATTATTTTCGGGAATTCTTGGATATTTCCTTATCAAATTGCCGTCCGGGTATTATTGATTTTTAGAATTAAAAACGGCTTTAGCTGCAATTTTTTCGCTTTATTGAATTAATATATAAATTAAACGCGATAAATCAACCGAAAAATAATTTAATGATAATTTACTATATTATATTACAATATAATAAATTATGTCATAAATCACAAGTAAAAATTATAATAACGGATTGTTAATGTTAAACCGGCGGTAAATTGAGCAATATCCAATAAAATGTTCAGAATTTATTACAAGTTATTTTAAAAATTATATTGCTCTTAATTAAATTTACTCACTATGGCTGAGTTTTCTATCATAAATAAACGATAAAATGAT
>CAZVDF010000016.1:0-62241 GCA_964626055.1 uncultured Leptospirales bacterium | reverse complement strand
TTAATTTTTTTTATTCTATTGATAGGCTGATCAGAACTTGCAAAGTTTAGATAGCCAGAATAGGCTGGCGGGTCGGCTGTCCGGAACCATCTTATTAAACAAATAATTAAGGAATTGAAATTACAATGAGAGTATACAGTCATTTAAAGTTACTATTATTTGTTTCAATTGCCTGGATAATATTTTGGCTTTTAGGACTTCCAGAGTACTATCAACAATATTCTTTTAAATTCATGATTATATTTGATCTTGCAATATTGCCACTAATTTGGTTTGTAATTTTCAGAAGCATCAAAAATGCAAAGTCCAGTCGAAAATTTTTGCGTTCAATATGGTGGTCTTTTTATATTACTTTTCCATTGTTCATTTATGACTTAATATATATTGGAATTTATCTTGATCAAGGAATAAGTTTTTTATGGAAGTACTGGTATCTTACAGTATATTATATAGTTCCCTGGATTATTTTTCCTCCAACTGGCTGGTTGCTTGAAAGAAAGCATGTTTTAAGATCAGAACCGGTAAGTGTGGAAAAACTGCCTGCCGAATAAACAACAAATACAGATTCAGCCAATAACTTAAACTGGACTCTTATCTAAAAATATTATATATTAAACTGATCTATTTTAATTTAAAAAAAATCCAGTTGCTCATAATAAGGTACTGATGGACTCATTTCTGTTTCTGGCTGCTGTCGGATCGCTGTGCTGCGTCGTTCTCGGCATTTATATTCTATGGCAGGATCATTCAAATCCTCTTAACCGTCTTTTTTTCCTGATGAGCATAAGCCTTGCGGGATTCGTGTTCGGATCAAATACCTGCTATACAGCGGACACATTAGATATCCTTATTGCAAGATATAAAATATCATCGATATTCTGCAGCGCATGCTATGCTTTTATTCTTCACTTCAACATTGTATTTACCAAACACAAGCTGAAAAAATGGCAGACCATCCTGCTGTACATACCGGCACCGGTTGTGATTTTAACAACATTTTTTGACAACTCCCTGTTCTCCAATTTTGTACGTAACGGAGATGTCTGGAACTTCGTTCCTGCCTACACAAGCCTGGGATTATACTTCTATCTGACATATAGTATCGGTTATGTGCTTTTATCCATTCTTGTTATTGAGATCTTCCGCAGAAGAACATCGCTCAATAAGGAAAAACTGCAGGCGAAAATAATCATTTTGGCATATTTCGCTCCTGTAATTGCAGGCACTATATTCGCTTTCATTCTGCCATTGTTCAATATATACGGCCTCTCTCAGTTAGGTCCAAACACATTCCTGTTATATATTTTTGCCGTATTTTATTCGGTGTTCAGGCTGAAATTCCTCGGCCTTGCGCCTTCAGTGATGGCTGATGATATTATTGAGCATATCGGAGAAATGATATTACTGCTTGATACTGATTTTAATATATTAATGAGCAATAACAAATCAATTGAGATGCTGGGAATTGATCCGGAAAACCTGAAAAAGAAAAACATTTTTGATATTATCCGGAATGACCGGGACGCCAAAGAAAAGATCAGCGGTTTTCTCAAAAGCAAAGCAAAGAATATATTTATAAGAATAAATTATAAAAATGAAGACGAAGATATTCCGGCAGATACTTATATTTCCCGAATTTACGATAAATTCAGGGATCATACCGGCTTTCTCGTAGTCTCAAGGGAGAACAAGGGCAAGAGCCAGGTACAGAAAGCGTATAAAATATCCGACCGTGAGTTCGAAGTCATTGAGCTTTTGCTGGCAGGCCTGCAAAATAAAGAGATCGGGGAAAAGCTTAATATCTCGGAAAGGACTGTCGAGGCGCATTGCATGCACATCTATTCCAAAATCGACATTAAGGACAGGATAGATCTTTTCAAATTCGCGAACGAGTTCAACCTGCTTCCGAAGAAATAACATTCCACAAATCAGAAACAAGAGCCTGCTGCCTAATAATAGGGCAATACTCTCTTTGTACCCTATAAATTATAATTTTTAAAAAAATTTCTTCAATACGTACTGGCACGGATGCCGGCATACCCGTCATTTGAGTATTTTCGTCTGGTGTAGTTAAATACACAATCTGAATTATTAATATTAAATGGTGAAAACTATGAAATACACTTTAATTAATTCTTTATTATTTGCGCTCTTTTCTATTGCCGTAATTTCGATAGGTGCCTGCGGAGGCGGCGGAGGAAGCACAAAGGGAGGCGAGACGAATAAGGTCTGGGCATGGGATCATCCGGATTCTCTGAACGATAACATCAGTCCGGACGGACAAAATGCGAATTCTCCGCAGGTTGCCATGAATAACGGGAACGCAGTCATTGTATGGGTTCAAGATGATAATGATGGAAATCGTCAGATATTCAAAAGCGAATTCCGTAATGGAATATGGGTACATCCTTCTTCTATTGATGACAACATCAGCCCTGACGGAACCGGTTGTAACGATGCTCACGTGGCAATGGATCGGAATGGCAACACAGTCATAATCTGGGTGCAGTATGATGGAGTAAATTCCCAGATATTCAAAAGCGAATATCGGAATGGTGAATGGAAGCACCCTTCTTCTACGGCTGACAATATCAGTCCGGATGGGTCAGATTGTTATGACCCGCAAGTTGCAATAGATGATAATGGCAATACACTCATTATATGGGAACAGTCCGATGGTGCAGATATGCAGATATTCAAGAGCGAGTATAGAAGCGACTCATGGAACCACCCGACTTCTTTGAGCGACAACATCAGCCCTGACGGACAGGATGTCAATAGCCAACCTCAGGTTGCAATGGATAATAGCGGAAATGCTATTATTTTATGGTCTCAATCCGATGGTGCAAAGGTACAGGTATTTAAGAGTGAGTATAGAAGCAGCTCATGGAACCACCCGACTTCTTTAAGTGACAACATCAGCCCTGACGGGCAGGATGCTGAATACGCACGACTGTCAATGAACAATGGCAATGCTATTATCGTCTGGTCACAGAGGATCGCGGCTTTAACCGCCATGCACCTTTTTAAAAGTGAATACAGAAACGGCAACTGGATGCATCCTTCTTCCCTGGCTGACAACTTCAGCCCTGATGGATCACCTGCTAATTATCCGAAACCTGCAATGGATAACCTGGGAAATACAGTTATTGTATGGTATCAGAATGACGGAATATATAACCAGATATTCATGAGCGAATACAGGAATAGCACATGGAGACATCCGTCTTCATTGACTGACAATATAAGTCCCGACGGGCAGGATGCTGAATCACAGCAGACGGCAACGAATGACAACGGAAACACGATAATAATCTGGGATCAATTTGACGGTGCGAACTGGCATATTGTCAAAAGCGAAGGCAGGAATGGAGAGTGGAAGCATCCGGAGTCTGTGACAGACTACATCAGCCCGGAAGGGCAGGATTCATTTTTTCCGCAGGTGGTTATGGATAACAATGGCAACGCGATCATTGTGTGGTGCCAGAATGACGGTATAAATGACCAGATATTCATGAGCGAAGGCAGGTTCAGATAAAAAAATATTATAATTATTAAATCAGGAGGAACATAATGAAATGCTTATTAAAACTTTATGCAATATTTATTATAACAATACTTACACTATCCTCATGCGGGGATGACGGAGGCGGCAGCTCAAAAAAATCCGGTGTAACACCCGTTGGAACTTTCACGAAGAAAGTAGAATTCCCTACAATAGCGTTTGAAAATTATGATCAGTATATGTTCGGATCACTTGACTTTTACCATTGCCAGCTACTATATAAGCCTGAAAGCATTGCGGGATCCGGATATATAACGTCTATCAAATTTAAACGATACGCAAAAACCTTCGATACAACCACATGCTCACACGCCACTATTAAACTTGCCCATACGAGCATAAATAGCCTTGGCGGCCTTTCTACGCCGCTATCTACAAATATAAAAGACAAAGGATCCGCGGTAACAGTGCTCAATGACTCTGATATTACAATACCTGCCGGCGAGATGCAGGAATATTTCGAGATACGGTTTGATAAAGAATTCAATTATAATGGGGTAGATAATCTCATTATTGACTTTACGCGTACCCATGAATGCTTAAATACTACAACTGTCGTAATCGGAAAGCCTGATACAGCATATACGGGAACAGCAATTGCCAGCGATGATATACATCCTGATACAACTACCAGCATATTGGAAAAAGTACATCATACTAAATTTGTGTTTGAAGGCGGTGACAATAAAGTAGACTTTACTTCTAGTTATGATAAGAACGTAGCTCCATTTACCAATATGGCCCTTCCCTTTCAGAAGGCTCAAATGCTTTACAATTCAAGCGCAATAACTGGTTCAGGTTTAATTACGGGTATTGGACTTCAAGTTTATACTGCAACAACGGCCGAACAAACATATACCTATACAATGAAGCTTGGTCATTCCACAAAAACAGCTTTGGATGCAACTTTCGCTAATAACTTTGATGTCGGCGCACCAGTCACAGTAGCGAGTTCGATACAATTCAAAGTGCCGGCCGGGATACCGGGAGGAGAGTTTATATGGCTTCCCATACCAGACGGAAATTTTACCTATAATGGAACTAGTAATCTTGTAATAGAGCTTATAATAGAAGCGGCAACCGGTGTTGTCGAGCTGGCCACACATGACACATCAAGTATTTGCCGAATATTAGGCAGCCCATCCAGCCTTACAGCCAATGGAGAAATGAATGGATTTACTCATCAGATCGCATTGCGCTTTTATGGCGGTACTATGGGCGTTATTACCGGAGGGAATATTACTACCGAAAGTGTATTTTCAACAGGCACATCCGGAACGATTAACCTTTACCGGGCCGCTGAACTTGGCACATCAGGCACAATCACATCAATCGCATGCCGCCTTAACGACAGCAGCTCAGATGCGGCCGATTACGCAAATTATCGGATCACCATAGGCCACAGCAACAATAATCAGCTGGAGACTACTGCAGCTAACAACTTTATCAGCCAGCTAAATGCATTAAACGGAACTGTTTCAGTGCCAGCAGGACTTGTTAAAGGAGACTGGATTGAAATTCAGCTGACGACTTATTTCAGTTATGACGGGAAAAGCAATCTTGCTGTTTGGCTCGGCACTACCGCTGCTTCCGGTTCCGGAGCTATTAACGGCTGCACATACTCCGCTGCTTCAAGCGCATCCAGATATCCGGGACAGACCGCAGACGCTGTTCCTGGAAGCGAAACCATCATGCCGCAGAATTACAAGCTGGATATGCGGTTTAAGATTTTAAAATAAGCTATCCCGGGGCATTTGCGCTGCGTGTGCACCTCGGTACTGCCTGCCTGCTGCCGCTAACGGCAGCAGGCATTTTTATTTCCGATGAATCCCGGCCGCATGCGACGAATAGTATGAGTATGCAGCACAGAATGAATATAGATGAAAAAAATGTTTTTCCGGAGATGTAGGGTGCAGATCCGGATAAAAACGCGGAGATTATTAATTGTCAATCCATTTCATTGAAAAACAAATATTCTTTTTGATATAAAAACTAAACCTCTCAATGTATTCCGGGTATTACATAAACTATAATTTTGCACTTTGTATTTATTTTATTTAGAGTGCGTCCTAAAACCTATTTCTACGGGATAAATTTATAATAATGCTTATAATTATGCGTACTGGGACATATCCATACATAGGTTTTGGGACGCATTCTTAGTATTAGATCCCCACATAATCGTTCTCGCGGAAACGGAAATAGCCTTTCTCTGTAATGCGTATAAACGGTATAGCGGCAGAAGTAAGCGTTACGAGAGTAAGATGGGCCGAACGCAGCTTTGATCCCATATCTTCCATTTTTTTCTGAAAATCTATCATCCGGGCATTTATTTCCTCCACAGGCGCGTCCGAAGTATATCCTGCGATAGAAAATGGGATATCTACGGCTACCCCCCCGCTTAAAGCGATTACCGCACCGCCCTGGTGCTTTATAACGGTATTCACGGCAAGAGCCAGATCATCATCGTCCGCTCCGGCGGCTATGATGGCGGACGCGTCCCAGGCTTGAGTCGTTGCGACAGCGCCGGACTTCATACCCATGCCCCTGACGAAGCCAGTAAATCTCTTTGCTTTTCCCGAAGCTCTGTCAATAAAAACAAGCTTGAGCAGATCATTCTCAGGGTCGGCCGCAACCTTCCCGTTTGCAACAGGAGCATTTGCCAGGCCTTCTTTTGCCACAAGCCCGTTTGCCTGAATATCAATAGTCCTTACCATACCGGGCTTTGAGCAGTCCGATGCTGCAACGGCAAAATCCATCGGATTTGTCAAAGGCACATTGACGGTTTTTAATATTTTTTTATTGTACGGAACGCGCTTGAGCTCCGCATTAATAGCGCCGTTCTCAAAAATTACGCAGCCGTTTGAAACGACGACTTCCGGCTTAATCTCATTTAATGACGGCAGAATAACAATATCCGCAAATCTTCCCGGAGCCAGGCCTCCGATAAGATGATCCATATGGTACATCTCGGCACAATTCAGGGAAGACATTGTAATTGCATCGACGGGGGGCACGCCTATATTAATTGCATGCTGGATAACGTCGTTAAAATAACCGCGCTTCAGCAGGAACTCGGCGTCTATACCATCCGTGCACAATATGCATCTTCGAAAATCAATCTTCCCGATAAGCGATTTTATGCTGCCTACATCCTCCCTTATATAGCCGTGACGGAGGAAGGTCCAGTACCCCATTTCCAGCCTGTTCAGGATATCTTCAGGAGATACAGCTTCGTGGCACGATACTACGCCCGTGCATGCATAAGCTCCAAGCCGCTTATCAGCGGCCCCGGCCGCATGCCCCTGGACAGACTTTCCCGCCTTAACAGTCTCCCTCATTAGCTCAAGTATGCGATGATCCGGAGTAAAAATTATATTCTGCCAGTAAGATTCGCCAAGACCGAGGACCTCTTCCATTTTAAGCAGCTCTCTTATCTCTTCCGGCGTTATTGCAAAATGACCGGATGCCGGACTTGTAGAAACCATCGAAGGCACCGTGCAGTAAAATTTGACAGGTCTGTTTTTAATCTGATCCAGAAATACCTTAAATCCCCGGACGCCGAGCCCAAAACAATAACTGTCGACTTCTGTTATGCATGTTGTTGTCCCGCCGGGAATGGCATATTTAAGAAAATCGGCTATATCAAAAAAGCTTGTTATATGCGTGTGACCGTCAACAAATCCGGGACAAATAACGCGTCCGCCGGCTTCGATGATTCGCGTGCCCTTGCCGACCGCATAGTCGGCATCCGGGCCGACATACACTATATATCTTCCGCACACGGCAACGGAATAACCGTGAAGAATGCGTCCGGTATAAACATCAATCAGTTCTCCATTCCTGACAACTAGATCAGCAGGCTCGTTGCCCAGAGCGGTTTCAATAAGTTTATGATTGTCGGCATTATATGGGAACATCTATCTTCTCCTTATAAAATAATTTGAAATATTATTTAAGCAAAGCCGGTAAATTGACAACAAGTTTTTAATGACAAATTCCATCGACGCCGATAATACTTGACAAAAATATTAAAATATATTATTTTCTTATGAAATGTATAGCCATTTGCCAACCCTTTTTGGCTTATAATTGTCCAATATTTTGTTCAAAAATTCGCATAAAATGCCGGAAGGCGACTGGCATAGCCCTGCTGTCATTTAAAACTAATTGAAAAGAGAACCGAATGGAAAATATTTTAATTGTCGATGACGAAAAACAAATACTGAATATTCTTTCCGAATTATTAAAGAAATGGGGATACAATCCCATCCCTGCCGCGTCAGGGAAAGAAGCGCTGGGAAAATTCAGGGATATGTCAATTGATCTGGTCATTACGGATATGGTGATGCCGGAAATGGACGGCCTTGAACTAATTAATAAAATAATCGAAATCCGACCCAATACCGTAATAATAATCCTTACGGGATATCCGTCTTTCGATTCGGCGGTTCAATCGATCAGGAGCGGAGCTTATGACTATCTTGCAAAACCGTTAAATGCTGAAGAGCTGAAAATAAAAATCCAGAGAAGCATTGAAAGAAAAGACCTGCTTAAATCCAAAACGGCGCTTAAAGGGATGAACTGGGCGTTGATTATCTCCATACCTTTCTGGCTTATACTTGGAATAATACTTGCCAAACTTCTCAAATAAACAGATTATTTTATTACTACAATATCCAAGCCATTTTAACAATGATAATCGATTTCCATACTCACATATTTGATTCTAGCGTTACAGAAAACAGGGGAGGCTTTTTAGACGACCAAACATTTTCCATTCTTTATTCCAGCGAAAAATCAAAACTGATCGATCACGGTTCTCTAATAAATGCAATGAACGAGTCGGGTGTCGAATACGCGGTTGCGATGGGATTCCCGTGGGAAAAAGAAAGATACTGCGAAAAGCAGAACAGATGCTTGAAAAAAGCCAGAGAGTCGTCAAAAGGAAGAATTATCCCATTTGGATCTGTCCCGATGAATAATAAAAACCAGGTGGACGACTGGGTAAAATACCTGAAAGAACTCGGGATGGCCGGAATCGGAGAAATTGCGTTTTACGGCGACGGGCTCACATACAGAAATGCAGTTATCCTGGAAGAAATATTCGCAGCGGGCGCAAAATATTCTTTGCCCGTATGCTTTCATGCCAGCGAGCCTGTAGGAAAAGAATATACCGGCAAGCACAATACCGATCTCTCGACATTATATTCAATATTAAAAAATTCTCCCGGCTGTACTGTTATACTCGCTCACTGGGGAGGCGGGCTTTTTTTCTATGAGCTGATGAAGGAAATAAACGAATCGCTGAAAAATGTTTACTATGACACTGCAGCGTCACCCTATCTTTTCAAAGACGAAATATACGAAATTGCCGTTAAAATCCTCGGTGCAAAAAAAATCCTGTTCGGAAGCGACTTCCCGCTCATAAATTTTAAAAGATATTTTGATTCGATAGAAAAAACATTAACCTGCGGGGAAGACAAGAAGAGCATACTAGGCGAAAATGCGGCTATCATATTAAAAAGTTATCTTGCATCACAGGGGTTGTCATAAAATGTTTTATTATTAAGGAATCCGGGTAAATTACTAAGATTATCGAAGACTGCCTGAGGTATAAAGCCGAGTTCCGTAAAAAATTTTAGTAATATACCCGAATTCCGATATCGCATACAAAGCAGGCTTTCTTTTAAGGCTGGCCCTGCAACAGCTATTATTTTTTTACATTCTTCTTTTTCTGGTTAAGCATCATTTCACCGATCTGTTTTTTTAAAGCCGGATCTTTTTCCACTTTCTCTTCAAAATCGGCGAATGCTTTAAGCGTATATCCGTATTTTTTTGCAATCGCTTCTTTGGTCTCTATCTTCAGATCGGAATTAAGATATTCAATTTGAATCTTTAAAAAATCATCAGCGGTCATTGCCTTATCGGACATTTTACATGAAACCACAAAAATTCCCGCAATAAAAATAATCAAGAAAGTCTTAACGGTTTTCATAAATCCTCCTAATGATTTTATAAAATTCAAAAAATACTTCTGAATGGTAAGGAATAATTTACCGGTGTCAAGGATAATTCGTTTTAAGAAATATTTTATTGACACATATAAAAAATTCGTGACAAGTAAGGATAAATTGATTTTTAATTTCGAATATATTTCAATAGACTGTAAATTATTTTGCTGATGATCTGCCGAAATAAGCTTTTGATCGGTCCGACAGAGGATTTTACATGAAGCTAACCAGAAGGAATTTTCTGAAATTGTCCGGCGGCGTTGCCTCTGCCGCCGCAGTCCTGGGCAGCATGTCATTATCTTTCATAGCAGGCTGCCGCAAATCCGCAATAAACAAACTTAAGGGCGCGGAAGAAAGAGCCGGCATTTGCCCTTTATGCGGCATGGGATGCGGCATAACTATATCCGTAAAAGATGAAAAGATAATTAATATAGACGGCGATCCGAAACATCCGATTAATAACGGCAAACTCTGCGCAAAAGGCAGCGCCGCTTTCCAGCTGGGCGGTCATAACAATAAACGCATTTTGAACGTCAAATACAGGGCTCCGTATGCATCGGACTGGCACGAAATATCCTGGGAAGAAGCGATAAAAAAAATAGGAGAGAAAATAAAAGAAACAAGGGACAAAACATTCGTTGAATACGAAGGCAAAAACACCGTTAACAGAACCTCGGGTCTTACGGTATTCGCAGGATCTTCGCTGAACAACGAAGAATATTATCTGCTCACAAAAATGGCTCGTGTCATCGGCATTGTAAACCTGTCCAATGAATCCGACTATTCCCACTCCGCCGCCGGTGAAGCTCTTATGGCAACCTTCGGCTACAATGCCATGACAAATCACTGGATAGACATCGGGAACTCGGACGCCGTCTTGATTTTAGGAAGCAATCCTGCCGAATCCCACCCGGTTTCCGCGAGATTCATTTTAAAAGCAAAGGAAAACGGCGGCAAAATAATTCACGCTGATCCGCGCTATACAAGAACATCTATTTTGGCAGATCATTATGCCCCGCTCAGACCGGGAACGGATATTGCATTCATAGGCGGAATAATTAATTATGCGCTTCAGAACAACAGGATAAACAGAGATTATGTTCTTGAATACACAAATGCCTCATATATTATAAACCCCGATTATATGTTCAGGAACGGATTATTCAACGGCTTTAAAGCTGGCAGTTACAATAATGACGCATGGGATTACGAAAAAGACAGAAAAGGAGTCCCCCGGATCGACAAAACGTTAAAAAACGACAATACGGTATTTCAAATTATTAAAAGACATTTTTCAAGATACAGTCCGGATATCGTTTCACGGATAACCGGCTGCCCCGAGGATGTTTTCTTGAAAATAGCGGACATATTCACTTCAACTTGCAGACCGGGGAAAGCCGGGACAATCCTGTTCTCATCAGGCGCCACTCAGCATACTGTCGGGAGCCAGAATATCAGATCCTTCGCAATACTGCAAATGCTGCTCGGCAACATAGGCATTGCCGGCGGAGGACTCAACGCGCTCAGATACGGTTCGAACGAACAGGGAGCGGATGATCACGGTATTTCGTCAAATTATCTGCCGGGCTATATTCCTTCCCCTTTATCAAACAGGCATACAACCCTTGAGTCATATATAAAGGATATTACGCCTTCAACAAACAATCCGATGAGCATAAATATTTTAAGCAGGAGAAACGCGCAGATAATAAATTTATTGAAAGCATTTTACGGGACTTCCGCCGTTAAGGAGAGTGATTACTGTTTTCACTGGCTGCCTAAAATAAATAAAAATCAATATCAAAAAGATATTTTCAACGAGATTCAGAAGGGAACAATCAAGGGAGCAATATTTTCCGGAGCAAATCCGTTAATGTCTGCCCCCGGTTCAGAGCTTAAAGCAAGAGCAATGGAAAACCTCAACTGGATGGTCGTATCCGACATTTTTGAAACAGAAACATCGGCCTTCTGGAAAAGACAGAGCGCCAAACCCGCAGGCATAAAAACCGAAGTCTTTTTGCTTCCGGCGGCCTCGCCTCTGGAAAAAGACGGAAGCGTGACCAACTCCGGGAGATGGGTGCAATGGAGGAATAAAGCGGTAAACCCGCCGGGCAGGGCAAAGTCAGACCTGTGGATAATAGATAAAATATTTAAAGCGGTAAGCGTCATTTATACCGAGGATAAAAATGCGGCATTCCCTGACAGCATAATACGGTGCAACTGGGATTATTCCGGTGAAAAGGATAATCCGGACCCAGTGATGGCAGCGATGGAGATCAACGGATATGATATAAAAACAAAAAAGCCGCTGGACGGGTTCGGCAATTTTAAAGAAGACGGATCAACAGCGGCCGGGAACTGGCTCTATTGCGGAAGCTTTACCGAATCCGGAAATATGATGGCAAGAAAAATACGCAAAGACACATCAAACAGAATGAATCTTTATCCTAAATGGGCATGGAGCTGGCCGGACAACAGCAGGATACTGTATAACAGGGCAAGTGTGAACAGGCAGGGCAAACCGTGGGGTCCTGGAAAAAGTTTGATGGAATGGGATGATGAATGGGAAGGAGACGCGGCTAACGGTGATGAGGCGCTTGGCCCGGCTGAAAAAAATCCGTTTATAATGCTGGAGGAAGGCGTCGGTAAAATATTTGCGAAAGACATGGCTGACGGGCCGTTGCCCGAGCATTATGAGCCTGCAGAAAGCCCGGCATGGAACCTCCTCAATGCAGCTTTTCATAACCCGGCGGCTTCGAAGCAGAATCCCGGGAGCGGCGCTGTCTATCCTTATATTGCAACGGTCTTCTCCATCGCCGAGCAATGGCAGCAGGGCGTTATGACCAAAAATTTATCATGGCTTTCGGAGCTGGCCCCTTATATCACATGCGAAATAAGCCAATCCCTTGCAGATGCAAGGGGCATTAAAAACGGGGATAAGGTAACGATCAGATCGCAAAGAGGGTCGTTAAATGCCAGATGCCTTGTTACAAAAAGGATACAGCCCTTTGATATAAACGGAAGAAAGATTGAAATGATCGGTATAGTGATGAACTCCTGCAATGCTACGATAGCGAACTGCTTCAACAATCTGACCCATGATACGGGAGATCCGAATAGCGGCGTGCCGGAATACAGGGCATTTCTTGCCGGCATAAACAGGGAGGCATAAAATGGCAGATAAGGCATTCCTTGTAGATACCACGAAATGCACAGGGTGCAAAGCCTGCCAGGCTGCCTGCAAGCAATGGAACAATCTTCCGGCTGAAGAAAAAAGTTCTTTCGGCCGGGAATACACCAGCCCGATGGAATTATCCGCAATAACGTTCAATAATGTGATAATTTCCGGCATCGGGAATGCGAATCCCGGCAGCCCTGCCCTGCAGATGATGCATAAAAAATGCTTTCATTGCGAAATACCTAACTGTATGGCCGTATGCCCGGCTGAGGCGATATACAAAAAGGATTACTGGACCGTGATCGACCAGGATAAATGCATCGGCTGCGGGGAATGCGTAAGAGCGTGCATATACAATGTTCCTCATCTTGCTGACAGGGAATATAACGAGTACGGCACAGGCGGTTTCGTCAATAAAGACAAAGCATATAAATGCCATGCCTGCGCCGTAAAGGCACGGCAAATACCGGCATGCGTGAGCGTATGCCCGAGCGACGCTCTTACCTTCGACTACAGGCTCAAGGTAGTTTCTAATGCAAAGAAAAGGCTTAAGGCTGTTAAGAACGCATTCCCTAATGCCAGCATCTACGGGCTAGAAGAGTTCGGCGGCATGCATGTGATCACTATATTAAAGGACAGCCCGGAAAAATTCGGACTGGAAAAAAATCCGAAACCTGCTGAATCAAAAGGAAATGAGAGCAGAAAGGAAATATACGGCATTCTTTCAGAATTTGCCCTCGGTATTCCTTCGTTTAAAAGGGCGATCTATAAGCTGTCGAAATATCTTATATCCTGAGTTGACTGACTTTTATTACACTATTTCTTAATATTATCGATAGAATGGTCAGATTATAATCAATTTTCCGCCTCAAATACCCCATCCGTGGACTCTTCGGCGGTCGGCAACATCCATGTTGCCTTAAAATTGATTATAATCTGACCATTCTATCGCAGATGTTTATAAAAAAAGTCAGCCAAGGTTAGTAAATTATTATTCTGATGATCTGACTGGATAATATCTATTCAAATAGAGTCTGAAATATCGGGTGGGATATTCTGCTTTAATATTATGAAATCAGGTACAATTAAAATATCAGCATTCACTGCCGTATGGGTTCTCTGTTTTTGTTTTAATCCCACTTCGGGAAAATCCCAGGCATACCAAAAGACATTTCAGGTTGACGATGCGGGAAAACAGGAAGTCAGTTTCGATCTGGATCAATATTATACAAATGTCGCATACACTTTCTCACTGACCGACAGGCCGATCCCTAAAGAACCTTATGCGAATGAACAGAGTCTTTATTATTATCTTATTAAAAATATATATATGCCCAGATATGCCGTTCTTGAAGCAAGCATTTATCCGCTTCCAATTGCCGGGATTTACATCAAGAATCATACCGATTGGCGTGAGGAGACCCAGATCACGGAAAATATTAATTTGGTAAAATCAATAACAGCCGGTTTCCCTGAACCCTGGGCATTTTCTTTCTTTCTTGGAAATGTCGTCGATTTTGTTAAAGAAAACAACCAGGAATCGGGAAAAGGCTACAGCGGACTTCTGTTCAGCTACGGCAATAAGCATATTGTCGATAACACTATGGTTGATGACGACTGGTTTGAAACCGAAATAAAATTAAAGGGATCGGATGTAAGAAAAAAAAGAGATGTGAGCTGGAGTTACGCCATAGGATACAAAAAACATTTCAACCCGGACATAAAAGACGCCCTGTATATTTCGATCAAAAGGAACAGAATAGATTATATTCTCGAAGGAGGCAACCCGGTATTGAATATTCTTACGAAAAACAGCGAGCAGGAAATCAGGATCGATTTTGACCCTCAAATGCTCAAAAAAGGCAGGATCACGAGGTACTTTTTTCTTTTCGGAAAAAAGCTTGTCGTAAGCGAAAATCTGGCTTTCTCATTGGGGATAGGAGCTCTTAAGACGAATGCAAGCGGCTATGCTGGCAAGCTAAAGGAAAAAGTCGACGAACACTGGGCGCTGATCTTCCGCCCGAACGTGCATGTAAATTTTTAAATGCCGTCTGAAAAATACATTAATTTAATTTTGATTATATGATCGCTGGCATTTACAATCAAATAACTTTAATTCTATCAAATGAATAATTTATTTCTTTGCTCTTTCCTGAATTTTCTGGAATGTGCCTTTTTTCCCCCACCCTATCCCCGTGCGAAACCTCCCCTTGGGACAGAGGGGGCACCTATTCGGATGGATTTTAATAAAAATTTTAGTATTTTATTTGGATTATTGGGTAATCAGTTGATGAAAAAATAATATATAGAAGCAATTTTTTATGCCCCCTCCGGGGGTTAGGGGGCTTAAAGCATTATTTACATCAGTATTTTTTCTATTCTGTTCGCCTTTCCCAACTTAGCGGAATGGCTCTAATATTCTAAATAATCAAAAAGATTCCAGGGCTCTCTCTCAGGCGGACTGCTTTTAAAAGATATTTTTTCATTTGAAACCGGATGTTTAAACGCGATCTCCGCCGACCACAGTGCAAGCTGCTGGCCCGGCCTGCTGGTATCCGGACCGTACTTCTGATCTCCCCAGACAGGATTGCCAATTCCCGAGAACTGCACCCTGATCTGATGGGGCCTGCCTGTAAGCAACTCTATTTTAACAAGGCTCAACCCTTTTATGTATTCAATTTCCTCGTAACTAAGAAGCGCAAGTCTGGCATCCCCGACTGCTTCTTCAACAATACGCACGAAATTGGTCAGCCCGTCTTTCAGCAAAAAATGTTTTAGCTTTTCCCGCTCATTTTTTAGTTTGCCGTGTACGACTGCAAGATATATCTTTTTAAAACCTCCGGATCGCATCTGCTCAGACAACCTGGACGCCGCTTTTGATGTTTTCGCAAAAACCATGACTCCGCCCGCGGGTCTGTCCAGCCTGTGAACCAATCCGAGATATACATTTCCCGGCTTTTTATACCTCTCTTTGATATTCTTTTTTATCAGACTAAGCATATCATCATCATCGGATTCATCCTTCTGGCTCGGTATGTTTACGGGTTTCTCGGCAACAATGATATGATTGTCTTCAAATATTATCCGGATTTTCATATCTCCCATCTGGCGAATATTCCGCACGGCAAAGTCAGGCCGGATGCTTTTACCGGCAAGCCTATCTCTCCGGCTTCGACGCCCCCTCCGAATTTTTTCAGCACCTGTATTTTAAGAATATTTTCCAGCACTGCGGGTGAAAAACCGGTCGTATATGAGTTCACGAGAAAAAAAAGAGGTTCCGGAGACAATATGTTCATGCATTCCGCAATCAGATCGTAAAGTGCATCTTCGAGCTTCCATAGTTCTCCGTCCGGGCCTCGCCCGTAAGACGGCGGATCCATGATCACTGCATCATACAGGCGGCCGCGGCGCTTTTCACGTCTTACGAATTTGATCGCGTCATCCGCTATGAAGCGCACGGGCTTCTCCCCGAGCGACGAAAGAGCCAGGTTTTCTTTAGCCCATTTCACCATTCCTTTTGCGGCATCCACATGGCATACTTCCGCGCCTGCCGACGCCGCAGCAACCGTGGCTCCGCCAGTGTATGCAAATAAATTAATCACCTTGACAGGTCGCGACGCTTCCTTTATCTTTTTTATTATCCATTTCCAGTTGACCGCCTGTTCCGGGAATAGCCCCGTATGCTTAAAATCAGTGGGTTTTACATAGAAACTCAGATTATCGTAGGATATTTTCCATCTTGCAGGCAGATCGCGTCTGAATTTCCAGCTGCCGCCGCCTTTTGAACTCCGGTGGTAATGCGCATCCGCTTTATCCCATGCTTCCCTGTCTTTTTGCCGAGGCCACAAAATCTGCGGATCAGGCCTGACCAGAATAATCTCTCCCCAGCGTTCAAGCTTTTCCCCGTTGCCTGTATCTATGAGTTCGTATTCTTTCCAGTCGTCTGCTATAAGCATCTGTCTCACTTCACGACAATGTTAACCAGCTTTCCGGGAACAACGATGACCTTTACAATTTTTTTATCTTTCGTAAATTCCTTTATGCGTGCGTCGGCCAATGCCGTCTTTTCCATATCGTCTTTCGATATATCCGCAGCCACGTTCGCCTTTGAACGAATTTTCCCGTTCACCTGGAACACGATCTCTATTTCATTCCTGGCGCAGAGCTGTTCTATATATTCCGGCCATTTATGCGTAACGATCATCTCGACGTAACCGAGCATCTCCCACATTTCTTCTGCAACATGCGGCACGAACGGAGTCAGCATGGGTATCAGCTTGCTGAATATCTCGGACATTACCGACTTACCGGCATCCGTTGCCAGCTCGTTTTCGCTTACTTTATAGACAGCGTTCACAAGCTCCATCATTCGCGCTATGGCGGTATTGTACTGCATTCTCTCTCCTATATCGGTGCTCACCGCTTTAACAGTCCTGTGAAGCTCGCCCCGGAGCTCTTTTAAAGCCGGTGTCAGCTCATGCCTGCCAGGATCTGCATTCTTTACGTAAACGCCGGCGTATTTATCAACAAGCCTCCATGTCCTGCTCAGGAACCTGAAACAGCCCTCGACTCCCTTATCCGACCATTCAAGATCTTTATCCGGCGGAGAAGCGAAAAGCATAAAGAGGCGAACAGTATCCGCGCCGTATTTCTCAATTATTTCGTCAGGGCTCACCGTGTTGCCTTTCGATTTGGACATTTTATTGCCGTCTTTTATCACCATGCCCTGGGTAAGCAATTTTTTAAACGGCTCGCCGTAAGGCATTATCCCCAGATCGCGCATTACCATTGTAAAAAAACGCGCGTAAATAAGATGCATGCATGCATGCTCGGGCCCGCCCACATACTGGTCAACAGGCAGCTCTTTCCTGGCAATTTGCCCGTCAATGCAGGCTTTGTCGTTCTTTGGATCGCAGTATCTTGCAAAATACCACGATGAATCAACGAATGTATCCATGGTATCCGTTTCCCTTCGCGCATCGCCGCCGCATCCGGGGCACTTTGTTCTTATGAACGATTTTGACGTCTCCAGAGGATTACCGCTTCCCGTGAATTCGATATCCTTCGGGAGCACCACCGGAAGATTCTCTTCCTTCTCCATCACTATCCCGCATTTATCGCAGTAAATCGCAGGTATAGGAGTTCCCCAGTATCTCTGCCTTGAGATCAACCAGTCTTTAAGTTTGTAATGTACCGACTTTTTGCCTATGCCTTTCGATTCCATCCAGTCCGCTATCTTATCGATTGCTTTTAAATTATCCAGCCCGTTGAACTGCTCCGAATTTACGAGCACGCCCTCACCTTCATATGCATCTTTCATATCCTCAAGCTTCAGTTTGTTGTCTTTCGGTTGAATAACTATTATCATGGGAAGTGTATATTTTGCTGCAAACGCGAAGTCGCGCGAATCGTGAGTGGGTACAGCCATTATGGCGCCTGTGCCGTAATCCATGAGAACGTAATTGCCTATAAAGATCGGCACTTTATTGCCGTTCACGGGATTTATTGCAAAAACGCCAGTATCGACTCCCTCTTTTTCAATCTGCAGCAAAGTCTCGACCGTCTTGTCTATCTGCTTGCATTTTTCCTGGAACTTCTCGATCTCAGCTTTCTTTTTACCCTCAGCCATGCCTTTTATCTTTTCAATCAAAGGATGCTCCGAAGCGAGCACAACATATGTCGCGCCGAAAATTGTATCGCATCTTGTAGTGAATACCGGTATCGTCTCGCCTGTCCTTGCTTCCTTAAACATTATGGTAACGCCCGTGCTGCGACCTATCCAGTTCTTCTGCATAATAAGAACGCGCTCCGGCCAGTCGATCTCGTTATGGCCGTCCAGAAGTTCCTGCGAATATGCTGTTGTCTTGAAGAACCACTGGGCAAGATCTCGCTGTGATACCGGATTCTCGCATCTCCAGCATCTGCCGTCGTGAACCTGTTCGTTCGCGAGCACTGTTTTACAATCATCGCACCAGTTGACCGAGGAATTCTTTCTGTACGCAAGGCCCTTCTCGAAAAACCTGATGAAGAACCACTGGTTCCATTTATAATAGCTTTCGTCGCAAGTGGCTATTTCCCTTGTCCAGTCGTACGATATTCCGAGCTTCTTGAACTGCCCGCGCGCGTGTTCAATATTCGAGTACGTCCACTCGGCAGGATGGATCTTGTTCTTGATGGCGGCGTTCTCCGCAGGAAGCCCGAAAGCATCGTATCCCATGGGATGAATAACATTATAGCCTTGCATTCTCATATAGTTCGCGATTATATCGCCTATACAGTAAACGCGCACATGCCCCATGTGAAGATAGCCCGAAGGGTACGGGAACATTTCTAGCACGTAATATTTCGTTTTGTCAGAATCCTTTTTAGCTGTAAATACGTCTTTATCCGACCATTTCTTCTGCCACTTTTTTTCAATATCCTTAAAATTATATTCTCTTTCCTGCATTATATCTCTCCTGAATTATTAAGAGTGCGTCCCAAAACTTCAGTAAATCATTAAATGCCCTAAGGATATATCAATATAAAACGTCAAACGATCTTCGGGCACATTAAGTAATACAATTATATCGCACAAACAAAATATTACAATGCTTTGTCTGGTTTCAAGTAATTAATTAGTATATAAAGAACAAAGAGTGAACAATCCCACTGCCGGAACTACCTGTTTCGAATTATAATTGACATTCAACGAATTTTTATTTAAAAAAATTACACACAACTATGAAAAAAATTATTATTATTATTACCTTTTCCGCCATCTCGGTTTCGTGCCTTCACGAAGCCAAAGCTGATAAAGAAAAGATATTAATTGTAAATACCGAATCGCTTATTTTACGCGAACTGCCAAGCATGCGTTCGAAAAAGATTGCATCGCTTTTTAACGGAAGGGCGCTCAAAGTCATTGGTTTTGAAGAGAAGATGGTGAAAATCAATCGCATAGCTTCAAACTGGTTTAAAGTGTCCACATTCGACAATAAAACCGGTTATGTATTCGGCGGATACTTGAAAGAACCCGAATCCTGCGAATCATCGGGCAGATTGTCGCTAAACGATCCTTTACGCAATAATCTGTGCAGGGAAATCAGCAATTATTACGAATGCTCAGCTTTAGTAGAAAAAAAAGAAATAAAGAAGTACAGGTTTGTTGCCAGGAAGAACAGGGAATTAATTGTCGGGCTCGCGAACGGAAAAGAATTAAAATATATCGATATCCTCCCGCAAAAAATTGAAGATGAAATAAAAACCGTTCATTACACTTTCAGGGAATACATACGCAATATAAATTCTTTCATTATTACGTCTCATTACTATGAAGGCGCGATCGATAACCTGGTAAATTACAGCACAGGAAAGAGCACAAGAATATGGAGTACTCCCGTCATTGTCTCACCCGATGCGCACCATATTCTTGTAATATCCAGAGCTTCAACCTATAAAACCTGCGGGATACAGCTTTTTAAGAACGTAAATTCATCCGCGGAGCCTGTATTTGAAACTTCCGAATATAATCCGATAAATGCAAAGTGGCTGGATAGCCGGAACATTGAAGTAATATGCATCAATTCTCCTGAACCGGACGGAATAATGTTTTCAAAAAACTGCTATATATTTACGATCCAGCTTAAAGAAATAAATCGCTCATGGATAATTGAAAGATAAGATCCGTCATGGAGCTGCCGTGCCTGTAAAAATCAAATTTATCGTATTTCAGTCAGTTATTGTCCTGCCGTTCATTATCGGATATTTTTCAAGACGATTCATTATTAACAGAGAAGACACGGCGAAGAAGATAATCAGGATAAATCTTTTATCCATCGAACCGATAATAGTTCTCTGGAGCATCTGGGGATTGGCTCTATCAATCGATCAGATATTTCTCCCGTTTTCAGGGCTCAGCCTTGCGGTTGCCGGATTTCTGATCGGAACAATAACTGTTATTTTCACGAACCGCAGGGATAAAAGCAGGAAAACATATATAATAAGCTCTTCACTCGCAAATCACGGCTTTACCATGGGAGGATTTATCTGCTTTCTGATTGCCGGTGAACGGGGACTCGGCCTCTCATCTATTTTCACGCTTTATTTTTTACCCTATACCTTTCTTTTTATTTTTAATTATGCAAAAACAGATTCGCTGAAAAATTTATTCAGCGTTGAAGGTTTCATAGGAAATTTTTTAAACCTGCAGAACATGCCGCTTCATGCCGTATTAACAGCGCTGATTTTGCATCTGATCGGATTAAAGAGGCCTGATATAAATTTCCCCGTTGATGCCCTGCTTCTAATATCGATAAGCCTGTATTATTTCACTCTCGGTCTTAATTTCAGTTTCGGCGATTTCAGATCGACAGGCAGGGAACAGTTATTGATAGCTCTTACCAAATTTCTGATATTGCCTGCACTGGTATTTTTAATATTGAGATTTACCGGGTTAAATCAGGAAGTAAAAACCGTAATATTTGTTCAATCATTCATGCCGGCAGCGGTCTATTCAGTAGTGACTTCAATACTTTTCGAACTTGACTCCAGGCTGGCTTCGTCCCTCTTTTTCATTAACACAATTATTTTTCTGCTATTTGTCCTGCCCATACTTCTTTTTTACAGGGGAAATCCGGGATTTTTATGATTCATTTAAAATCATTTTATATATATCGGATATATCGGATTTACCACAAATCCAGATGCATTAAAAATAGTAATTGACTTCATTTGCTCATATTTGTTCAAATCGTAAATAATTATTACTGTTTAGCCAGTAAGATATTATATTAAAAATATTATTATAAGGTACCGAGATGCATAAACCGAGCGAATCCGCCAACCGGCTAGCGGAATTGATAAAAAAAGCGATTGCTGATCATGAGATAACTTCAGCAGAATTCGACGAAATTATGATCGCTGCCGACAGCGACATGGTACTGGATCGGCAGGAAAAAAAACTGCTGGCCGAATTACATGAAATGATCAGGAACGGAACCATAAAACGAAAAGCTTAAAAAATAATTATTAATTCACTCTCGCGTTGATGGATTTATAATTTTAAGATGACTTCTAACGGTTAATATTATTCTTTCACTTTACCCCTGAAAACGCCGTAAACATAACTCGTATATGCAATTACGATAGGGACTCCTAACATCGCAATTATAAGCATAATAAGCAGTGTTAGCTCGCTTGAGGACGAATTGTAAATGCTTATACTGTTCTGATTCCCAAGTCCGGCCAGTAGATTGGGGTACATCAATACCCCGAAGCAGATCCACATACATGCAAGCATAATTGATGATAAAACAAATGAGAACCCGATCTTTAAATTAAGCCTCTTTATTGATTCTCTGAATATAATTAATACAGCGAATATTAATACGGAAAATATCCACATTAGTGGATTAAACGACTTTTCAGGGAAAAATAAAAAAATTGAAACAGCTGTTATAATTAACAAAAAAACCGCCAATGGCCATAATTTTAGTGCAACATTCTTTGCTTTCTCATGAAGAGCGCCGTCCGTCTTTATTGCGATAAAAGAAGCGCCGTGCATTATCAGCAGTATTATTGTATAGACGGAAACCAATACGGGGAAAGGCCTGAATATTATGCCGATATTGCCTGCAAACTGGAATTTGCCGTTTAACGGTAATCCCAGGAGGATATTCCCGATAATAAGCCCAAACAGCAAAGGAGGTAAAAAACTGCCTGCCGAAAAAGCGGCGGCCCATAACTTTTTTCTTTTTTCATCATAATACCAGAATTCCATAGACACTGCCCTGAATATCAGGGCAAATAAAGAAAGCATGAATATTAAATAAAATCCGCTGAAAACCGACGCGTATGCCTGCGGAAAGGCGGCAAATAATGCGCCCGCTCCGGCGATAAGCCATACTTCATTGCCGTCCCATACGGGCCAGATCGAATCAATCAGCTTTTTTTTATCCGCCTCACTCCTTGCAATAAAAGGCATAAGCATTCCGACGCCGAGATCAAATCCGTCAAGGATTGTGTAACCTATAAATAATATTCCGATCAGCACAAACCATATATTCTGTAAAATTTCGATAAATTCCATAATGCCCCCTAATAAATGCGTATTATCTTTGATCCGACCGTAAGAATTTAATATTTAATAAGAATCAGCGGAATTGAATCCTTTGTTTATTAATCTCACAAGTATGTAAATGAACAGACAAAAAAGTAAAAGATAAATCAGACTTAACATGATTAAAGTAAACTGGATCTGACCGGCCGGTACAACAGAGGATGCCGCATCAGTTGTCCTAAGTACGCCATAAACAGCCCATGGCTGCCTGCCTATCTCCGCCGCCATCCAGCCGGACTGAATCGACAGGTGCGGAAGCGGTATGGCTATTACAAGCGGCCACAGCCATATCTTTTTATCATACAATTTATTTTTAAATATCAGAAAACCATAAACAAGCGTCATCACAATAAACAGCATTCCGAGACCTACCATTATATGATATGAAAAATAAACCGGCGCAACAGGAGGCCACTCATTTTTCGGAAACGCTTCCAGTCCTTTTATTTCCGAATTATAATCAAAATCAATTAAGAAACTCAGCACTTTCGGGATGCGGATTTCCAGATAAGTAGTTTCATCCGCTTCGGACGGAAAGCCGAAGAGCGACATAGGCGCTCCCTTTTGCGTTTTCCAGAGGGCTTCAAACGAAGCCATCTTCGCAGGCTGGGTCTTCGCAACCTGTATGGCATGGGTATGCCCGGATATGAGCATTGCCAGCGAAGAAAACATAAAAATAATCAGCGATACTTTCAGTAAAAGCTGCGACTGTGCCCTGAATTTATTTTTAAGCAGATAAAATGCGCTTACCCCCGCTGTAAACAAGGATCCGGCAACCCATGATGCAAGCACTGTATGAATGAGTCTTATAACCGTCGAGTGATTGAATACTGCTTCCATAAAGCTCTGCAGAACCGCCCTTCCGTTTATCATTGCGTATCCGGCCGGAGTCTGCATCCATGAATTCGCGGCAAGGATCCAGAACGCGGATAAATGCGATCCGAATGCCACAAGATATGCTGAAACGAGATACGCCCTGCCGGAAACTTTTTTCCTGCCGAAAAGCAGAATGCCGAGAAAAACGGATTCAAGAAAAAACGCGAATATTGCTTCAGCGGCAAGCGGGGCCCCGAATATATCGCCCACTATCCTTGAATATTCTGCCCAGTTGGCGCCGAATGAAAATTCAAGGACAATGCCTGTCGCGACCCCCAGGGTGAATACCAGACCAAGTATCCTTACAAGAAAAGAGGACAGAGTTTTATAAACATCCTCTTTGTTTCTGTAATAAAGACTCTCAAGTATGCAAATAATAAAAGTCAGCCCCAGAGTGAGAGATGGAAAAATAAAATGAAATCCTACCGACACTCCGAATTGCAATCTGGAAAGAAAAACTGCATCCACGTTATTCCTCCGAATTATTATCTAAGTATTTCGAAATGAATTTAAAATTATTGTTAAGCATGTTTTTAATCAAAGTCAAGATAAATTATGTTGCAAAAAGCCAGGAAAAAAAATATTAAGGCAGTATGCAGAACAATAAAATTCTTTTAGTTAGGCATGCAAAACCGTTTTTACAGGATAATGAAAAAAGATTTCTCGGACAGACTGATATCCCGCTCTCTGCCGAAGGGACCAGCCAGGCTGAAAAGCTGGCCGGCGATCTTATCAACTACCGGATAAGCGCTGTCCACAGCAGCGATCTATTACGGGCATCTCAGACTGCATCGGTCATTGCCGGAAAATTCAGCCAGCCTGTAAAAACCGAAAGGCGTTTCCGCGAGATAAATATGGGTGACTGGGAATACCTTACTTTTACGGAAGTCCGGAGCAGATACGCAGACGAGTATGAAAAACGAGGAAGACAGATTGCACAATACAGGCGTCCGGGAGGCGAAAGCTTTGCAGACCTCCAGGCCAGAGCCCTCGAAGCGTTTCATGAAATAGTTCATAAAAGCACCGGCGATATCGTTATCGTGGCGCATGCGGGAGTGAACAGAGTGATACTCTGCAGCCTGTTGGGCATTCCGATTGAGAGTATCTTTACAATAAAAATGGAATATGCTTCTGCTTATGAAATTATAATTAATGAAAATAAATTTACTGTGAGTGGGAAAATTATAGAAGGTTAGTTTGCTTCTGCCCCCTATCCCCCGAAGGGGGTACGGTCTTGGAAATTTATATAAAGTAACTTTTTATTTACTAAAAATTGCATTTCCCATAAGCGCTACAGAAATTATAAGAACCAAATTTTTTTTGCCCCCTCAGTCCCAAGGGGAGGCTGCGTACGGGATTAGGGGGCCAAGGGATAAATTCAATTTTTTATCGCCGGAATATCACCGGTTTTCTCCACCCTGCCGTTATTATTTATGTAACAGACAGCCGGTTTCACCATAGACGACAATGTCCCGTCCGGATCTACGACAATTACTCCGCCAGTAGGTATCCCGTATCCTTTGCCGCCTTTCCCGAGCAGTTTTACAGCCATAGCGAGCTCTTCCCATTTATCGCTTTCCGCATGCGTGTCACACAATACGGGCGCAATACCCGTGCACTCAAAAAGCTCTGCTGTCCCGTCATCTTTGGGATTTTCCCATCGTACCCACTGTGTACCGAGCATTATGCTCCCGGCAGAAAGCCCGAAAAACATGACGCCCTTTGCATACAGCTCTTTTAAAAACGGCATAAGCTTGTGCATTATAAGCCAACGCATACCTTCCTCAACATCTCCGCCGGATACAAATATAGCGTCTGCGCTGCCAAGTACTGATTTTGCAGATTTAACATCTGCATATCTGTCCGCAAGAAAAACCTGTACAACCTTTGAAGCACCTGCTTCGATAAAATAATCATCAGCAAACTCAAAAAACGAAGGATCATCCCCGTTTGCTGTGCCGATATATGCCACTACAGGTTTTTCCCTGCCAGTCGCTTTTACTACTTCTTTTAAAACAGGCAAAAGAGCACCAGGTTTTCTCCAGTTGCCCCCTGCTAACAGATATACTGACTTTATTTTTTTCATTTGAGAATCTCCAAATTAGCACTAGCTATCTTAAAAATATGTTTTACTCTTAAATAAAATTTTAATTTAAATATGATTTCTATATAATCTCGGAATAAGCTGATAAGATAACATCTATTTCGGTACTGTGTAAAAAACATCGTGTTTTACGCAGTACCGGCGACTTCCTGTCGCCTGCTCCATAGATGTTATCTTATCAGCTTATTCCAAATCCAAATTTTTATTTTTGAAACAAACTCGCTATATCAAACTCGAAATGCGCACCTGTCCGTCTGTACTTTCCGGAAGGACCGGATAAAATATCATCGCAAAACTCAATAGTTACCGAGGCATCTTTCCCGAAAAGAGATTGTATTTGTTCAATAATTTTATCTTTGTTCCGACCGGTTTTATTTAAGGCAATAATTTTAAAGTTATATTCTTTTTTGGAAAGCTGATCAAGATGATAATCGCGGATATTTTCAATCCCTGCGAGAACATCATCTACCTGCTTTGTTGTGACAAGACAGCCTTTCGTAGTAAATACTGCATTTGCAATGCGTCCTTCTATTGAATCCAGCATAAGGCCTTCCATCCGGCCGCAGGGGCATAATCCGGATTCATGCAGGCGGACCAGATCCCCCACATCGAACCTTATAAGCGAAGTCCACGGATTATGAAATGTTGTGACCAGTATACGCCCGATAGCGGGGCCGCCGTGAAAATCTTTTAAAGGTCCAAAGTCGATTCTGCAAAAATCAGTATTCTGATGGAAGGTGCCGTATTCGCACTGCATAAAAACGTAGCCTGTTTCGGTTGACCCGTACGAACTTGCCATCGGAACGCGGAATATTTTTTTAATGGCGCGTATCTGCATAGCAGACGGCAATTCGTATGTGAAAAGCACAACATGCGGCTGGTAAATATCCTTCTTGTGA
The DNA here is from genome assembly GCA_964626055.1 of uncultured Leptospirales bacterium. GTDB lineage: Bacteria > Spirochaetota > UBA4802 > UBA4802 > JAFGDQ01 > JAFGSG01. Next base: position 35,506 of record CAZVDF010000016.1, on the reverse strand, counting down.
TCGATAGCCCACCAGGCAAGACGGGCCAGAAGCGACGGGTTTCCTTCCAGAACGGCCGGCCTGAACTCGTTCAGTTCTCTGATCATACGTTCGTAACGGGTATCCGTCCATTCATGCGCGCTCACCTTTTCGTTCAGGAAAAGAAAGCGCTCGTTAAGAATACGCGCATGCATCGGAAGTTCGTCGTTGGAACGGAATCCCACGCTTAAGGCGCTCGCGAGCTGGGCTTCCCTGAAAGTATGATTAAGATGCGATGTATGAACATTTAACTTCCATGATGCGGCTTCGGACGCGTTCCACCACATCTGATTCCAGACATTTGTGATCTTTTCTGCCGTAGTGCCGCTTGTCTCTACGAATTCTATCTCCCCGTTCTCAATTCCTTCTGTTAAACTTTTGCCATGCGGAACTACGCCGCCGGGAAAATGCTCGCGGATTTCCTTTTTTGTCAGTACCGGCATGGCATTATAGCGTTCGTCTATTGGAACGTCCCCGGGATCAAATTCTCTCCATAAACGATACGCAGGCGCAGTATCAAGAGCGATATTCAGCGCTTCTATGGAATCCCTGTAATATTTGTCAGAGTAATATGGTTTATACATCAGGCGAACTATTTAGTACCCCTCACAAAAAGATTTGTATTCCTTTTTATCAAGTTATAAAACCCGATTTTAAAATAACTTCCAAATAGTTAAATATAATTGAAATTATACCAAACATATATTGACAAACAAAAGCACAATATTTACGGAAGGTTAAAAAAGACAGTTAAAAAATCAAATACATGAAAAATATTAAACCTTTATACTATTATGTCGCGCTTGCAAATCTGCTGTTTTTTCTGGGCAATTCCTTTTACATAATACTCCCTGTTTTTTTAAAGCAATTGGGAGCTTCCGAATCATTCATCGGTATAATAAATAATGCAGACAAAATATTGATTATCCTTACATCAATAGGCATAGCCTCATTTGTGCGCGTAAAAAATAAAATTCGAGTTCTTCGAACAGGTTATATTATACTAATAATCACATTCATCTTATATTTACTTATTTCCTCCCTTTCATGGAATATCCTGTGGCTGCGAATTTTACACGGTATCGGTTTTTCAATCGCGATGATATTCGGGACAAACCTTATATTCGATATCGTCCCGATCGAAAATGCAGTGGAAGCAATAGGGATTTACGGTATTACGGGAGCTATCACAAATGCAGTCAGCCCGTTCATCGGAGAGCTTATCCTGTCAAATGGTTTTTCATTTTATCATATTTTTATAATCTCATCCGTACTTGTGCTTTTGAGCCTGTGCGTCACTTTCATTATGCCTGTCCCCGGATACGCTGCTTATAAAGCTTCAATTAATGGCCAAAAGGGTTTTATTCATCTCTTCAGAAAGGGACGATTCACACTTATCATGCTGGTATCAATGATTTTCGGAGGCGGATTCGGCGTTATAATAACATATCTTCCCAACTTTATTCTTTCTTCGACAGGCTACAGGTTCTCTTATTTTTTTATTTCTTATATAGCGGTTCTTATTATTATAAGATTTAAAATATTAGGCAAGTTATCCGGCTTTAAAATAAACATTATTTTAATGATAAGTTTTATAATCGGAGCTTTAATGAATTTATTCATGAACTTCCTTTATTCAATACTTATCCTTATCGGCCTTGGGATTATGTACGGCCTGACCCATGGGGTATTGTTCCCGATTCTCAACACGATTTCCATAAGTCTTGTTTGCGAAGAGGATAAATCCAAGGCAAACGCTCTGTATATGGCTGCTTTTTACGGAGGCATGATGGTTTTCAGCCTGTCGCTTGGATTCCTTATCGATTACACAGGAACATATCTTGCGGCATTCGACGCATGCGCGCTCGCGTTTATGATCGGGATAGTCCTGCTTTCAATAAACGCGATCAAGTACGGGCCTATCATCATTGTAAAATATAACACCACTGAATGCGAATAATTATTCACTGGCTGACTTTTATATAAAGATTATCGATGGAATGATACGATTTTGATTAATTTTCCGCCGCTAATGCATACTTCCTGTATGAAGCGGCTTGCGGCAACGTCCTGTTGCCTAAAAATTAATCAAAATCGTATCATTCCATCGATTAGCCAATTATATTCTGTTAAATAAGTTAGTTATACAACCGGTCTCGGCAGAAGCTTCGCCTGCGATACTATCTCCGGCACCCTGGACTCCCACTCAATTGCCATTAAATGGATCCCGTGCACGCCTTTTATCTCCCGAAGCTCCTGTATCTGCTCGACGCAGATCTTAATCCCTTCTTCCGCGGCTTTTTCTTTCGGAACGCCTGACATTCTTTTTATCAGTTCATCAGGAATAATAATACCCGGTACATTATTTGCCATATACTTCGTCATTCCTGCGGATTTAAGCGGAGTAACTCCGGCCAGTATATGAACCTTCCGGTCAAGACCCATATCGCATACTGCTTTCATGAATTCTTTGAACATCTTCATGTCGTATATACACTGTGTCTGGATAAAATCAACACCCGCCTGTACTTTTTTTCTTAGCCTGACCGGCCTGAATTCAAACGGCTCTGCAAACGGATTAGATGCAGCGCCGATAAATAATTTCACATTGCCTTCTATTTCCTCATCCATGCCCAGGAGTTTTTTCTCGTCCCTCAGCCTCCTGACAGTGCTTATAAGCTGGATCGAATCTATATCGAAAACGTTCTTGGCATCAGGCTGGTTCCCGAACGACTGATGATCGCCGCTGAGACACAGCATGTTCTTAAGTCCGAGGGCGGTCGCACCCAGAATATCGCTCTGTATGGCTATCCTGTTCCTGTCCCGGACAACCATTTGCATAACAGGCTCCACGCCGAGATCGAGAAGTATCTTTGAAGACGCGATGCTAGACATTCTGACTACGGCAGTCTGGTTGTCCGTAATATTGACGGCATCAACATTGCCTTTTAGATACTGCGCCTTTTTCTTTATTACTTCTATATCGTTGCCTTTCGGCGGTCCAAGTTCGCCGGTGACTGCGAACTCGCCCTTTGCCAGTACTTTTTCCAGATTGCTGTCTGCTTTCATTTCTGAACATCCTCCCTCACTCTTTTTCTCGGCCCGCCATGCAGACTTGATTTCCAGCTTCTGACAGGTATAGGCTCGTTAAGCATATCGAGCTTTCCATGATCCTTCATCCTGTTATAAATCAAATACCATGCGCAATCGAGATCCTTGTTAACCTCGCATTTCCCTTTGTCCGTGCCGCCGCACGGCCCGTTGTAAAGCCCCTTGGAACAGCGCGCAACGGGACATATCCCGAGAGTCCTGTCCAGAACACAGTCGCCGCACCCTGCGCATCTCTCCTGCCACTCTCCTTCTTTTACATTAGTGCCGTAAAAAGTTGTGTTTACCGCAGGGAGCACAATCTTCTCCGGGAAAATTTCTGCCATATACTGTATTCCCACGCCGCATGCCATTGACATGACAACTTCGGCTTTTTCAAACTGCTCCTTAAGCGGTTCAATATATTCTCTTTCGCATTGTCTCTGTATTGTAGTCTCGGTTATTTCCCAGTTTTTATTTTCAAGCTGCGAGATTATTCTGAGTTCGCTCGCAAGTATACCGACTTCTTTCTCGCCGCCGGTCATGCATACGCTTATGCATGTTCCGCATCCGACGAGCAGGATTTTGTTATACGGAGCAAGCAATTTCTTTATTTCATCTATTGGCTTTCTGTCGCCTACTATCATATCAATACCTCAAAAAATTTTAATACTCTTTCTATGAGTTTTCTAAAAAATAAAATTTTCTTTTTAATAAATTGGAATATATTTATCATTAATATTTAAATTACTCCTAAAAAACCCCCTTATTCTCTCCTCAAAGGACTCGGGCCCAGCTTCAGCGCGCGCTCAGTCATCTCTTTAGCGGCATTAGCGAACATTGGACCTTCGGATGCCCCTATATGAAAAAATTCCAGGCGCTCGGGCTCAAGCCCGATCTCCTTTAAAAGATTCTTAGCATATGCGATTCTCTTGACCGCCCGGAAATTTCCTTCAAGAAAATGGCAGTCCCCGGGTTCGCATCCTGCGACATAAACCGCGTCCGCCCCTTCTTCAAATGCCTTCAATACATGCAGAACGTCAACTCTTCCCGTGCATAGAAGCTGGATAATCCTGATATTCGAAGGATATTCAAGTCTCATTGAACCCGCAAGATCGGCTGCAGTATAAGCGCAGTACCTGCAGCAGAACGCAATGATCTTCGGCTCGTAATTATTAGTCATTTATATAGTACTCCTACTATTTGCCTGTAATCTGATGATTATTTTACTTTATATTGTTCATTATTGCCCCCTGAATCCCCCATAGGGGGACTTAAAAAATATATAGCATACTAAGAACACCTATCTTAAAGCCCCCCTCCGGGGGGTTTGGGGGGGCAAAATTTCTATCCGTACAGCGCTTCGCACTTGCTTAAGATCTGATCATCCTTAAAATGATATACTTCAATAGCTTTTCTGGGACACGCAGCCACGCAGCTTCCGCATCCCTGGCACGACGCGCTCGATATCTCGGCTACGCCGTCGGCATTTATCTTCGGTACATCGTACGGGCATGTCCTTACGCATGTGAGGCAAGCCACACACCTATCGGCATTTACATGAGACACGATCCCGCCGACCATCATCTCTTTTTTTGAAAGTATGGTGCACGCGCGTGAAACGGCGCCCTTAGCCTGCGCCAGGCTCTCGTCAAGAAATTTGGGAGAGTGCGCAAGCCCGCACAGGAACACTCCCATGTTGGCAAAATCAAGAGGCCGCAGCTTCATATGCGCTTCAAGGAAGAAATGGTCCGGATCGCTCGGGAGCTTAAAAATATGCTTAATGGTTTCGCCGTCCGGATTCGGCCTTATGGCGGCGCTTAAAGCGACAAGATCGCATTCAATCTCAAGATTTGTTTTCAGTTCCTTATCAAAAACAGTGACTGTCAGTCTGCCGTTATTGCCGGTTACTTCCGGTTTTTTATTCTCATCATATCTGATGAAATTTATGCCCATCTCTCTTGCCTGTTTATAATACAATTCCTTGAATCCGTATGTCCTTACGTCGCGGAAAAGTATATAGATATTCGCACCCGGATTCATTTCCTTAAGCTGAACAGCGTTCTTTATTGCCGCCGAACAGCAATAGCGGCTGCAGTAAGGATGCTCATCATCCCTTGATCCGACGCACTGGATCATCACAATATTTTTAACGGATTTCAAAGTACCGGGCACTTCCACCAGCCTTTCTTCAAGCTCGGTCTGCGTAATTACATTCTTGTTTTTACCATACAGATATTCCGCAGGTTTATATTCAATCCCGCCTGTCGCGACGATCACTGCTCCGTGACGGATATCGCTCCTGCCCGCAGGCGACTCTATGCTTGTTGTAAAATTGCCGACATGACCGGTTGTTCCGACGATTTTTGTATTAAGCAATACTTTGATCTTCTCATTTGTATTAACCGACCGGATAAGCTCTTCGATATATGCCCTAGGTTTAATGCCTTCAAGTGTGTGATGCAGCTTTAATGAATGACCGCCCAACCTGTCCGAGCATTCCACCAGATACGACTCAAATCCCTGCTTCGCAAGCCCGAGAGCCGCTGTCATTCCCGAAGCTCCGCCGCCGATAACAAGAGTCTTCTGATCTATCTCGAACGGAAGTTCGTAAAGCGGCTCAAGAGTGGCGGATCTCGAAACAGCCATTCGAACAAGGTCCTTTGCTTTCTCGGTAGCCTTTGCGTGATCGCTCTGATGAACCCACGAACACTGGTCGCGTATGTTCGCCATTTCGAACAGATATTTGTTCAGGCCTGCTTCTCTTATGGTATCCTGGAACAGGGGCTCATGTGTTCTCGGAGTGCACGAAGCCACAATAACCCTTGTCAGCTTGTGTTCATCTATGGCTTTCTTAATCTTCTCCTGCGTATCGGTTGAACATGTAAATAAATTATTGTCTGTAAATACAACGTTCGGCAAGCTCTTTGCATATTCAGTAACATCGGGAACATCAACAACTCCTGCAATGTTTATGCCGCAGTGGCACACGAACACTCCTATTCGCACGCCGTCTTTGCTTATATCTTTTTCAGGAGGATAATCCTTGTGCTCTGTGAGAGATCCTCTCGCGCCCGAAAGCAGCTCAGATGAAAGCGCTGCGGCGCTCGAAGCGCTCATTACTGTCTCCGGAATATCCTTCGGGTTCTCGAAAACACCTGCGACAAAAATGCCTTTTCTTGATGTCTCGCCCGGACGCAGCGGCTGAGGCTTTGTAAAGCCGAATTCATTAAGCTCTATATCAAGAGCCTGTGCCAGTTTTCCGGACGAAGCTGAAGGGACAAGGCCGACTGAAAGCACAACCATGTCGAATTCTTCTTCAACGAGTTCCCCGTTTTCATTAATATATTTAATAAGAAGATTTTTACTTCCCGGTATTTCTTTTATTGTTGAAATAAAACTGTTAACATAACGCACGCCGTATTTTTTCACGGCATTGTTGTAATACCGGTCGAATCCCTTCCCGAATGTTCTTAGATCGTTAAGAAAGATGGTCGTATTTACCTGGTCGCCGTAATGGTCCTTGGCAAGGGTGGCCTGTTTGGTTGCGTACGTGCAGCATACAGATGAGCAATAATCCTTCCCTATCGAAGAATCGCGTGAACCAACACACTGTATCCACGCAACCCTGCCCGGTAGCTTATGATCCGACGGCCTTGATACATGCCCCTGATACGGCCCTGACGCACTGAATGTGCGCTCCATCTCCATTGATGTGATCACGTTCACATATCTTCCGTAGCCGTATTCCGGCTTGTCTTTTGCATCAAACAGATCAAATCCCGGCGCGGCAACAACTGCACCGACATTTATCACAGTCTCTTTTACAGCATCGCTGTGATTAACGGCACCGGGCAGACATGCGGCAACACACTGCATGCACTCGCTGCATATCCCGCATGCGAGGCAGCGTTTTGCCTCTTCAATTGCCATCTCCTGAGTAAATGTTTTTGAGATCTCTCTATAATTTCCCTGTCTTTCCTTTACCGGTATCGCTTCAGCTGCCGTTCTCGGCTTTCTGTAAAAAGGCCTGTCTTTCGGGACCTTTGATACAGGCTTATCTTCCTTTTCGCGGCCTTCCGATATATCCTTTCCTTCAATAAACCTGCGTATGCTCTCGGCAGCTTCGTGTCCCTGCGCTATGGCTTCAACTACGGATTTCGGCCCGTAAGCGACATCCCCGCCTGCGAACACGCCTTCCATGTTTGTAGCAAGAGTCAGTTTATTTGACTTTATGCCTCCGCCTGCAAGTTCAATATTGCTGTCGTCATTTACCCATCCGAGATCAGCCGCCTGGCCGATAGTTATTATAACAGTATCAGCTTTCAGCTCTTCGGAGCATTCAGGATTATATTGAGGATTGAATCTTTTATTTTCATCAAATACGCAGGTGCATTCTATTAATCTTATTCCCCTGGCTTTTCCTTCGCTTACAATTATTTCACTCGGACCCCACGAAGGATTAAGCTTAATACCTTCGCTCAACGCGTCTTCAATCTCCCACTCGTGCGCGGGCATTTCTTCCCTGCATTCGAGAGATACAACGGTAATGTCCTCGGCACCCTGCCTCTTCGCTGTCATCGCTGCGTCTATGGCGACATTTCCTCCGCCTATCACTACGACCTTCTTCCCGACTTTCGGCGATTTCCCCATGTTTACATCTGTGAGGAAGTCCATGCCCCACAGCACGCCTTCGGCCTCGGTGCCTTTAATATCGAGCTTTCTTGCATTCGGAAGCCCTACACCGAGATATATAGATTTGTATCCTTCATCCTTTAATGAGTTGATCGAAAATTCTCTGCCAAGTGCAGTCTGCAGTTTAACTTCAATCCCGAGGTCTATTATATTCTGGATGTCCCAGTCGAGCATTTCATCAGGGAGCCTGTATTTCGGAATGCCCCATCTCATTGCGCCGCCAAGCTTAGCCTGCGCTTCAAATACGGTTACCGGATACCCGTCAAGTATCAGATCGCGTGCGCATGTAAGCCCCGATGGCCCGCCTCCTATTATCGCGATTTTCGGCTTTGCCGGATCAATTGCAGCTTTCTCGACTTTGAAACCTTCCTCTTTGCGTTTCTGCCTCACCCAGTCTGCATTATATCTTTTTAAATTATTGATCGCGACAGGTTCGTCAATCTCCCCCCTGTTGCACCGGCTTTCGCACGGATGATGACATACCCGGCCGCATACCGAAGGGAACGGGTTCCTTTCGGTTATCAGGCTGTAAGCTTCGTTGAATTTTCCGTTTGATGTTAATGCGACATATCCCTGCACATTGATGCCTGCAGGGCATGTAATTCCGCACGGAGCCCTGTCTGCCTTGCTGATCGCGTATGTACTGGGAATACCCTGAGGGTAAAGTTTGTAGATAGCATTCCTCTGATTAAGACCCTGATTATATTCATTCGGTACAATCACCGGGCATACCTTGAAACAGTCCCCGCATGATGTGCATTTGCTCAAATCAACATATCTCGGATTTTCCCTTAACGTTACGCTGAAATTCCCGGCCTGCCCTACAACTGCTTTGACTTCCGTGTTTGTAAGGATCTCTATGTTTATATTCTTATCTACTTCGATAAGCTTGGGCGAGATAACGCACATTGCGCAGTCATTTGTCGGGAATGTCTTGTCGAGCTGAGACATTCTGCCGCCTATGTGCGTCTTTTCCTCAACCAGGTACACCTTGAACCCGCTGTCCGCAAGATCAATTGCAGTCTGCATGCCCGCAATGCCGCCCCCTACAACCATTACGGAGCCGAGGCCCGTACCCGGCTTTCTTCTATCGTTTAATTGTATTATATTGTTTTCTGACATGATCTATATTTCCTGCACTCGCCCCCTAACCCCCGGAGGGGGCAATAATTGTAAATATTTGAAGACAAGAATCAAAAATTTTTTCAAGATGGTGCCCCTTTGGGGGATAGGGGGCAGACCGTTTAAATACATATTTTTTTATAAAATAAAAAATGATAATCTGTTAATATTCAAATTTACAACAACCCCTTCTCTTCCAGCAGTTTCACCGGATCAGTCAGGTGCCTCTTCAGCCATTTCCTGACATCCTTTTCTCCGATCGCCAGTCCTATGAGTTCGGTAAAATAAAATACGGGTATATTATATCTCTTATTGAATTTCTTTGATATTTCCTTCTGGTACATGTCAAGATTTGCATGGCACAACGGACAGCAGACCGCAATACATTCCGCTCCTGCTTCGAGCGCCCTGTCGTAGAGGTTGCTTACCAGCTTCTGCAGTATATCCGGCTGCGAGATCGCGAGGCTTCCGCCGCAGCAGTCAGTCTTGTATCCCCAGTCTGTCACATCAGCCCCGAGAGCTTCGAGTATAGCATCCATCTCGGTCGGATTTTCAAAATTGATCGCGCCTGTAATTTTCGGATGACGCGAAGTGAGACATCCGTAATAGCACACAACTTTGAGCCCCTTAAGTTTTTTCTTAACTGCTTTCCTTATGGCATCAGGCCCTATATTTTTATAAAAAAAGGTTACGATATCAGAAACATCCAATTCCCCGTTATAGGCAATATCAGGATATGACTTCGGATTTTCTTTAAGTTCGTACTCGGCGACTTTAGTTCTCTGAAAACATGCGGAGCATGGAATGACCATGTCCTTAAGCCCGGTCTCTTTTGCGAGCACAAGGTTCCTTGCAGCTATCTCAACTGCCAGCTTTTTGCCCGCGCTGTGCCCGGACGATGCACCGCAGCAGCTCCAGTCCTTGAGCTCCACTAGCTCGGTACCCATAGCCTTAAAGACTGCTTCTGTCGACTCTCCGTATTCCCTGCCTGTGCCGCTCAAGGAACATCCCGGGTAATATGAAACTTTTAAATTCACAGGTTAATCCTTCCGTGCCATTGCAAATTTTTACACGGTATCCCAAAATTAAATTATGTTTTCTTATAAATCAAAATACATTACAAAATTTACTCCGGAATCAGGCCTTCCTGGATAGTCTTTCATATTTTCTAAAACTATTGCATCAGGCCTGAAAGGCGTCCTCATAAACTTTGTAATGTATTTTGATTTATAGTAATTCATTCATATATATTAATATTTTTAAAATGACTTTTAAATATTTTCTTTATTTCCTTTCTATTCCTGATCCTGTGCGGGAAAAGTCCCATTTTTCCTTTAAGAAACATGGGAATAAAAAGTTTTATATCGCTTATCCATTCGCCTTTTATAAGATAGCTTAAAAAACGTCCGGACCTCATTCTGGCTTTAGCCATCATCATGGCTTCGTAAACACGACCGTTTGCTTTTATTGAAGAAAGAAATTCTTCATGAAATGCAGATGTCCCTTTTTCGCCAATGCGGTTTTTATACCCGGAAGCAAGCGCTCTCTGTCTCAGTGCGTCCATCATGTCGGCGAGCTTGATCTCATTGGGGCATCTTGTTCCGCAAGTCTCGCATGCTGCGCACAGCCAGATTGTCCTTGAAGTTAAAACTTTTTCCTCAAGACCCAGCTGAATATATTTTATTATTTGATGAGGCAGTATATCCATAGCAAAAGTGATCGGACATCCCGCAGTACATTTTCTGCACTGGTAGCAATTATTGATCTTTTCACCGCTCACCTTAATTATATCTTCTGCGAATGACGCGAAGTCATTTAATTTATACGAATTATCTAAATTCATATTTATCTAGTCCTTAAAGGAATGTAAATAAATCCTGTTCGATTTTTTTAATTAAGAAAAACAGCACTTGGAAGAATATGCTATTGATCGATTCTCCCCCGGAAAAGCAGTTAATATTATGAATAATACATTCTACTATAATTAATAAAATGTGTCAATAATCTACATGCCAGATATATCTTCTAAATGTAAAATCTAAGTAAATTATTAAATATCATCTAATAATAACTGGTATATATAATATAATAAATATATATATTATTAATTCTAAAAGCAATTAAATTTGTTGATATCCGGAACAAAAAAATATCAAATATTCTCTTTGATGGGAGCGCTTTAAAAAAGCCCTGGCCAGTGCCAAATAAATACTATCTAAATGACAAAAATCACACTTCTGAAAGAACATCCCGATTACGCACCTATACTTGCATTCTGGTCATACAGGGAATGGTATAATACAAGGTCAATACCTTTTGATCTTGTAATAAAATCATACAAAAAAAGGACCAGAACGGAACGACTGCCTATTACCTGGACCGCCATTGAGGACGATATTCCCGTAGGTATGGTGTCGCTCAAAGAAAACGATGTCTGGTCAAAAAAAGATCTGAACCCGTGGCTGGCGTCGCTTTATGTCCTTCCGGAATACCGCGAACATGGGATCGGACGCATGCTCATAGATCAGGCAATTGAAAAAGCAAAATTGCTTCGATATCCCTTACTGTATCTTTTTACCGATCAGGCCGATAAGCGGCTTGAAAAATATTATACAAAATCAGGCTGGTCATTTTTTGAAAAAACAAAAGGGAATGATGAAAATATGATAAATATTTTCTATTATAATTTAGGTTGACTTTTAATATTGAATTTCCTTTAGTGTCAAATACCGATTATATATTAATAAAGCAAACGGCTGCAGGCGGCAGTGATATTCTGCATTTCAGTATTTCCTAATTCTTTTTTTAACTTGAATTACAGCGGATTTCTGTTGAAATTTATTTTGCCGGTAAATTTTTATTTTTTTGTTTGACAGGAAAAACACATTTAATATTTTAGCGTTTTGTACAATACGTCGCCCGAGTCGCTAGCTCAGTCGGTAGAGCAACTGCCTTTTAAGCAGTGGGTCGGGGGTTCGATTCCCCCGCGACTCAAAGCGCAGACGATTATTTAATGCGCGTTTTTAAATAATATGTCCCCGTCGTCTAGGGGTCTAGGACACAGGGTTTTCATCCCTGCAACAGGGGTTCAAATCCCCTCGGGGATGCGTTGAGCATCATTCAGGAAAGCAATTCCGGGGAAAAAGCCCGGGCAAACACTTCAACGGAAGTTCTTGCCCGGGCTTTTTTTATAATCATATTTCGCTTGCTGAATTAGTAATACCGCGACCATGCCAAATCTCCGGTAATTTTTAAAGTATGACATTTAAGCCTCTCATTTTTTTCTATCTTCGAATAATTACAAACTTATATTATTTTTTAACTAAATTTATGTTTGACCTTCTTTAATGAAAAATATATATATTTGCCTCCGAGCTGTTAAACTCCTTGATGCTGGAAAAGTATGCCGGGTCAGATTTTTTACGCTTTAAACGCGACAATTGAAGCAGCGCGCGCAGGCGAGCACGGCAGGGGATTCGCTGTCGTTGCCGAGGCAAACTGAGGCCGCCGAGAATATACGGCATAACGCCGCAGACTTAAATGAACTCGGGCTGGATTGCAGAACAAGTTTAAGGGTGCCGTTTAATTGCAGGTTCCTTCCGGCGAATTTTCCATACCGGAGATCAAGACGAAAAAGGAACATTGTTTTTCATATCACTGCTGGCTTTAATTATCCTAATTTTAACACTATCCATTGAATATGCAGCCGTAAATGTCGAAATTAAAAAATAAAATTTTTATTATGACCGGCGAAGCGAGCGGAGATTTGCACGGAAGCATGCTGGTAAATGCTCTAAAAAAAACCGACAGCTCACTGGATTTTTACGGCGTAGGCGGAGCAAAATTAAAAAAGGAAAATGTTGATCTTCTGTATGACTATTCCGACTTCACAAGCATGGGCATTATTGAGCCGCTGCTCAAACTTCGGTTTTATAAAATAGCTCTGAAAAACATACTGGATTTTATTTTTTCCAACAGAATCTTTAATATTATCTTAATAGATTTTCCAGGTTTCAATCTTCTGCTTGCAAAAAAACTGAAGAAGTATACAGACAGGGTAAGAGTAATTTATTATATTTCTCCGCAGATATGGGCATGGCATTATTCACGAATTAAAAAAATAAAAAAATATGTCGATGCCATGATAGTGCTTTATCCTTTTGAAAAGGAAATTTACAGAAAAGAAGGCGTAAATGCGTACTTCGCAGGCAATCCGCTTGTAGATATTGTTTCTGAGAAACTGTCTGCAGCGAAGAGACTGTCACTCGGTACCGGCAAAATGATCATAGGGCTGCTTCCCGGATCAAGGGCGCTGGAAATGAAAAGGCATTTAAAGCCTATGTTGAATGCAGCGCAGCGCCTTCAGGACAAATATAACGCGTTGTTTGTTCTCCCTCTTGCAGGCGGAAATACAGAATCATTTGTGAATAAAGCTTTAAAAACATCACAACACAAAAATTTAAACCTGAAACTGATTCGCAATAATACCTATAAAGCAATTAAGAAATGCAGATTCGTTATAATCTCATCAGGTACGGCCACGTTAGAAACTGCAATAATCGGGAAGCCGATGGTCGTAATTTACAAAGTCGACTTTTTATCTGAACTGATTGCCAGACTTGTATTAAAAATAAAAAATATAGCCCTTGTAAATATCGTTGCAGGTAAAAAAATTTGCCCTGAGCTTCTTCAAAGAAATGTAACCGGAAAGCGGATTTATACGGAAGTTTGCAGATATCTTGATAATAAAGAATCAATCACGGATATGGTAAGTGAGATCCGCAAAGTTAAAAACAAGCTGGGAAGGCCCGGTGCCATGAAAAGGATAGCAAAATTGATGCTGTCGCTGATTTATAAATAACAACTCGACTGAGTTAATATGTCCGAATATCAGTTAATGCTTACAATAAGTTTTTGGTCGTACTCTGAATAATTGAATAAAAAATTATGAAATCAATAAACACCTGCGTAATCTGCGGATCAAGAGTAAATACCCCAGAGTTTAAAAAAACATCGGCATTAGGCGATGAATTTACTTTAGTAAAATGTAATGATTGCGGGCTCAAGTTTTTATCACAAGTCCCTGATGATAAAGAAATAATGAAATATTATGAAGAGAATTATTTCACAAAAAGGACTGAGCGTGGCTACGATAATTATTTCTCAGGGAAAATTAAAAATGAAATAGAACGCGTTTTTAAGCTCAATCTTGAAGATCTCGGATTTTTTAAATATGAAAGTCAGCTTGTTGCTGATAGACGCAGCCTTGATATCGGATGCGCTGCAGGTTATTTTGTAAATTATTTAAAAGGAAGAGGATGGCATTCTTCGGGTATCGATATTTCCGGGGCATGTGTCAGATTTGCAAAAAAATCGGGCCTGGATATTTCACAGGGCGATTATCTCAAAGTGAAGCCCGAAAAAAAATTCGATCTCATCACCCTATGGGCTACGATTGAGCATCTTCACAGGCCCGATCTTATCTTTAATAAAATATATGAAGATTTAAAGCCTGAAGGTGTGCTCTATATCTCCACATGCAGGGCAGGTGGTTTTAATTTTATGAAACTTTTCGGGAGAAACTGGAGATTTTATAATTTCCCGGAACATGTATATTTTTTCTCATATAAAACCATGAAACAATTGCTAAAGAAATCCGGATTTACTTTAGTGAATTATAAAACTTATGGAAGCAATATCGGAAAAAGCGGAACATTTACAAGAAGAATTGCCGATTTCCTCGCGAAAAAATTATATATCGGGGATATGATGATAGTTTCGGCAAAAAAATTGCCGGCAGGGTAGTACAAAAATCCGCTTTATCTTTTTAAAATACTTTTTGCTTTTTTTAATATTTCAGCCTCCGGTATGCGAAAGACGGTAGCCATAGCAAAATATCCGACACCGTATATACCGAGCACTACTATCGCAAAAATTACGGGATGATATTCCCGCACATAAAATTTAACTATCCATGCAGCAAGTCCCGCAATGATCGCAGAAATCCATAGTTTAACCGTATTTGACAGTACAAGGCCGGTTTTCCCGATTCTTTTATTAAGACTTGAACGCAAAAGCGAAAACTCGATCCACCCGCATAATCCTGATGCCGCCGTGATCCCTGCGACCCCCCAGCGCGCTTCAATCCCGATAAAAGCAGGCAGGTATCCTGATGCGAAATAACCCAGCGCGCTTGCCAGCGCTACCCTGATCGCTGCGAAGCGTAAAGGCGTGCGCGTATCCTTTAAGGCGTAAAAAGCGGATGAATAAAGCCTGCCCAGAGTTGATGCGAGCAAGCCGATCGCAGACCCGGCAAGCACAGCCCACACGTAAACCGAGTCCGAACGGCCGAATTTTCCAGTCTGGTAAATGGCGCCGGCAATTACATCGCCGAACAATAAAAATGCCGCCGCAGACGGCACAATAAAAAAAGCGATGCGGCCGAGCCCTTTATTAAGACGGCCGCGCAGCTCCTCCGATACGTCATTGGAGCTGCCTACAGCTCTGGACATTGCGGGGAGTTCTGCCGCGGAGACTGACATGCCGAAAAGACTTATAGGCAGCATATAAAGCGTCTGGGCATAGGCGAGGGCAGCCACGGCCCCGGTCGGAAGCAGGCTTGCAAGTATTGAATCGATATATGAGCTTATCTGCACTACGCCGCGGCTTATAAATACTGGAATAAAATTGCGGATTACTGTTCGCACGCCTGCTAAACGCCCGTTAAAAGAGATATGCATCCCATGAAGCAGACCGATCACGGAAGGGAGCTGTACAATAACCTGCACCGCGCTTCCTGCGACAGATCCCCATGCCGTCCATTGGGCAATCGAGTATTCATCCGAACCGCCGGAACAAATCAGGCCGATAATTATCACAGTGTTCCAGAGGACTGGAGCAGCATAGGAAAGGAAAAATTTGCCATGACTGTTAAGTATTCCCAGGCACCATGCGGAGAAAACAAGCATGCCCGCGCCGGGAAAAAATATCCTTACAAGGCGGATGCATAGCTCCCTCTTTTCGCCTGCGAACCCGGGCGCAATAAGGCTGATCAGCACCGGCGTAGCGAGTATTCCGGCAAGTACGAGCAAAGATATTAAAAGGGAGAGTATGCCGGCAACTGCTCCTGCGGTCCGGCGCGCTTCATCGTATTTTCCCGCGGCTTCCAGATGGGCGTAAACCGGGATGAAGGAACCGGAAAGCACGCCTTCCCCGAAAAGATTCTGCAGAAAATTCGGAATACGGAACGCTGCGCGGAAGGCATCCGCCGCGTCTGAATTCCCGAGATAATGCGCGAACACGCGGTCGCGCACCAGACCGGCAATGCGGCTCAACAGAATTCCGGCTCCGACTAAAAAAGCATGCGCAAACGGACGATTCCGGGGCATCTTATTCCTTATCCTTTCCTGATCCTGTCTTCATATATCTTAACAGCTTTCTCACGCATATCATTAGCAGTATTATTTTTATTCGAAGGCTTAATAGTACCTATTTTCTCAACCGAGATCGTATTTTTAATGCATGTATTCAATAAAAATTTACCCGGTTTAAAAAGCAGATCGGTGTTATTTATATAAATTACTTCAACGGGTATTTGATGTCTGGCGGCAATCGAAAATGCTCCCTTCTGCAGTTTTCCTATACGGCCGTCCCTGCTCCTGCTTCCTTCAGGGAAAATAAAAAGGTTCCCTCCGCTTTTAATGAATTCGGGAATTGATTTTAAATTATCGGCTAAAAAATCGTTATACGATTTGCTGGGCGTAAAAGGTATATACCCCCCGGATTTCATTGCCCATGAAATGAACGGTACCTTAAAAAAAATACCTTTTACAATAGTTTTATGTCTGGGGAATATTGATATTAAAAGTATCGGATCAAGATAAGAGCGATGATTCGAAATTATTATGGATGATTTAATATTCTTTACTTCATTGCCGATCTTTATGGACAGTCCGGGAATAAAAATATCCAGTCCCCGGAAAAATCCGTTATAATAATAATGATTCATCTTTTGAAATTTTGCTTCCCTGCTGTCTATAAAAAAAGATAGAAAAATCAGGGCCGGAAGATAAAAAAACAAGAATCCGAAGATAGTGTAAAACCAGAATAAAAAAGTGAAGATAAAATTAAAAGGCAATCTCAGCAATTTAAAGACCGGGGACATGAAGGCTACTTCCACTTTTTAAAGAAAAGACAGGTATTTACTCCGCCGAATGCGAAATTCTGTATTGAAGCGATATTGATCTCCTTTTCCGCCAATTTCACGGCATGATTAAGCATATTGCACCTTGTATCAATTTCGTCAAGATTGATAGTCGGGATGATGACGCCGTTCTGCATCATATATAAAGTAAAAATGGCTTCTATTGCGCCGCATGCGCTCATCGTGTGACCGATATAACTTTTTAGACCCGATACATACGGCTTTAAGCCGTATTCCGCATTGGTTGCCTGAGCTTCCATGATGTCGCCGACCTTGGTCGCGGTCGCATGCGCGCTGATAAAATCCACATCTTCCGGATTTATCCTGGAGTTTTCGAGCCCGGTTCTTATTGTCCTCTTGATTCCCTCTGCGTTCGGCAATATCAGGTCGCCGCCGTTGTTCGTACATGAAAAGCCTATAACTTCCGCAAGTATGGACGCGCCTCGCTTCTTTGCGTGTTCATATTCTTCCAGCATCAGGGCGCCGGCTCCCTCGCCTATTACCATACCGTCCCGCTTCACGTCAAAAGGTCTCGGTGTCAGATGCGGTGTTTCGTTATATGCGGTCGAACACGCAAGCAGATTATCGAATACGGCAATTGTAGTCGTATTATATTCGTCCGCTGCGCCGCAGAGCATGGCGTCCTGAAGCCCGTATTTGATGAACTCGTACCCGTAACCTATAGACTGGCTTGCCGTAGTGCATGCGGTGCAGGAAGACAGCACCCTGCCGGTGATCTCGAACATACGGGTTATATTTACCGCAGTAGTGTGGGACATTGATTTTAAATAATCGGTTGCATTGATCTTTGCATAACCCTTATTCTCACCGTCGAAAAATGCCCGGTAAATCCCCGCCTGCACTGTCGGACTGCCGTGTATCGAACCGAATGCCACGCCTACTTTTCCTGAAGAAAGAAATTTCCTGTCTAATCCCGATCGTTCAATGACTTCCTTGGCGACCTGGCATGCATAATATGAAACCGGCGCAAGAGTTTTAGTATATTTTCTCGAAAAATCATACGCAATGTCGTAATCGATCATTCCGTACACATTGGAGTGCAGGTACGCAGCAAGAAGATCGTCCTTCTTCGCGATCTTTTTAATGCCCGAAATCCCCTTCACTAGATTATTGAAAATCACATCTCTGCCGTGACCGACCGGCGTTATAGCAGACTCTGCGGTTATTACAACTCTTCTTTCCATAAAAATGTCTCGAATATAACTAATATTTCGACTTTTAGCCAACTATATATATAAATTAATGATTTTGCGATGTCTTCCGGTTCCTCTTTTCTATCATTGCTGCGATATAATCGCAAATCTGGTTGATAGTACGTATGTCAAGAGTTTCTTTCTTTTCTTCCTGAGTCAACGGCGAACCGATCATGTTTTCCATGTATTCAAGTAACGCGATTGCGTCTATGCTGTCAAACTCATATTTTGCCTTTAAATCATCATCCAATCCAGGATTAATTATTTCAAATTCTTCTTTGAATATTCTTAATATCTCTTTTAATACTGACTCTCTCGTCATTAAAACATCCCCCGATTTATAAAACTTTAGGCGACTGCTATAAGCTGCAACTCAAGCAAGCATATAAAAAATAATAGCTGAATAAGTCAAGTGAAAGTGCTGACAATCGAAAAATTTAATTTTTTAAACCGGCTGGAGATTTGAAGCTAAAGGAGAAAGCATTTGTTCTGTCCCCTTAAGGAAAGGGGACAGAACAATATTTTAATTAAAAAAACACAAACTTTACATATGTTAAAAATGTGCGGATTTCAATAAATGATTTAATAAAACTTCTGATTCTTCTTTAAATAATCACGGCAGAATTTTATAACTTCAGCTCCGGGAAGACCTTTTTCTTTCATATTCTCAACATATTTGTCATATACGGGCTGGCATGCTTTTTCCCATCTCTCCTGCTCGGCTTTTGAAAGTTTTATTATCTCATTTCCTCTTTTCAGGATGAAGTTTTTACCTGAAAGTATAATCTTATCCCAGTGTAATCCCTGTTTCTTTGAATATTCTTTATTAATTTTATCAATAATCTTCTGGTCCTTCGGAGAAATGCTTGCCCATTTATCCTTGTTCATGGCCATAACAAAGGTTGCCGAATAAGCAGTCAATAGATCTTCAGTAGAGTATTTGACAATTTCTCCGAATTTCCAGCCTTCCAGAGCTTCATACGGAGCCAGAATTGCTTCAGCAACGCCTTTATTAAGCGCATCGTATGCTTCGCCCATCGGCATTGCAACGGGCACGGCACCCAGAAGTTTCATAAAATCGGCATTGGGGCCATATGTTCTTACTTTCATGCCTTTAAGATCTTCAAGCTTTCTGACCGGTCTTTTGGAATGCAATATGCCCTGGCCATGGCCGTGCAGGTACATGATCTTAACCTGGTCGAATTCTTTGGGTTTGAATTTTTCATAATAAGCGACCGCCAGAGCCGTTGCAACAACGCCGCCCTGCGCGTATCCGAGAGGATAATCCAGCACCTCCGACAGAGGGAATTTACCCATCGTATAACCGAGAACCGTATTGGTTGCGTCTGCAACTCCCTGTACAACAGCATCGTAGCTTTGAGGGGCAGGAGAAAGTGTGCCGCCCGTGTAATTCGTGACTTTTACTCTGCCTGCGGTTTTTTTCGCTATTTCCGCGCCCCATTCATCAATTATCTTTGAATTCCCGTGGGTGGGCGGGAAAAAGGTCGCGAACCTTATATTAATAGCCTTGTCCTCGCCGTAACCGGCTGCGGTAAATACGCATGTCGCCGCAAAACACAAAAGAACTAAAAATTTAACACTCGATAAACGTTTCATAAATCCTCCTCATTTGTTGGTTTATATTTTTAGATGAATTAAAATTCATCTTCTTTCCATAAAAATTATTACTTAAAATAAAAATTTTTAGTATAAATAAGTGAAGAGTAAATATGAATATGATTATCTATTTATAACTACTATTTATAAAGTCAATACTTAAATTATAATTAATACGGGATACAGAAATTAATAATTAGCATAAATTTATTATCCTATTATTCGAAAAGAACAAAAATTCGGTAAGCGGGGAATTCGGATTTATCCTGTCCCTTAATATGAGGAGGACAGGATAAATCCGGATAAATCATTTAGGCATTAAAACGGAAGGAAGATAAGTGATGATTTCCGGGAATAAAAACATTAGAATTACAAGCAATATTAAAGAGATAAGGAACGGGTACACACCCCGGTAAATATCCCATATCGGCACTTTGGTTATGTTCCTTACTACAAATACCGGAGCGGCCATCGGCGGGATTATACACCCGATACCTACTGTGGTTGCGACCATAATGCATGCCCAGACAGGATCATAACCCAATTTAAGAATCACAGGGAAGAAAATAGGAGTCGCAAGAATCATAAATGCGAGATCGTCCATAAATGATCCGCCCAGAATATATATCAACAGCACTATCACCATTATAATATGGCGGTGAAAGGGAAGAGTTACGCTCCATTGGGCTACTTCGGCCGGTATAGTCGTAACGGCTAAAAAGTGACCGAAAACGCATGAAGAAGCGACCAGCATAAGTATCATGCACGCAGTACGAAGAGTCTCCTGAAGTGATTTTCTCAGCAGGGAAAATCCCAGTTCCTTCCTGATAATGCTTAATATTATTAAGCAGAAAACCATCATACTTCCGGCTTCTGTAGGCGTAAAAAATCCGTACATCAGACCGACTATCATGACCATAAAGATCAATAAAGGCCATACGACTATCGGAAGGGAGCTGAATCTTTCCTTCCATGAGTATTTCATGCCTGCCGGGCCGATTTTGGGATCAATACGCGCCCATCCGAATATCACCAATAAAAATAATATGCTCAGGAGTATACCCGGTACTATCCCTGCAATAAAGAGTTTCCCGATTGACTCCTGTGTTATTACTCCAAGAACTATCAGGATTGTGCTCGGAGGGAGCAGACTGCCGAGCACGGAAACAGAGGATACGATACCGCAGGATAATTTCTTGCTGTACTTGAATTTTTCCATTTCCGGCACAGCGACACTGGCAAAGGTTGCCGAAGTGGCGATCAGCGAGCCGCATAAAGTCTTGAAAAGCGTAGCCCCTACAACGGTTGCAAGAGCGAGTCCGCCTGCAACATGTCCGACAAATTTATGGAAGACATCATATAATTTCTTCGCTAGACCGGTATTGAATGCTATTTGACCGACCAGAACAAATAAAGGTACAACTGTCAGAGAATAACTTTCAAGCTGATCCGCAAAATCATTGGCAAGTGCGTTCATGGCAGCGTTAGGCGACACAACTAATGCATAACCGATAAAACCAACGACGGTCATGGTAATGAACATTTCCATGCCCGTAAGAAACAAACCTAGTAAAACTATAAGGCCGATAATTCCTATTGTTATTTCGTTCATTTTTGTTCTCCGCTATCAAAGATCCTGACTATATCGGTAATTAGAGTGATACTTTCTATTAAGAAACAAAATGACAGAATATATGCCCACGGGTAATATGGCACATGAAGAGTCATGGATACTTCTCCGGCTTTTTGAAGATGCATTCCTTTTTTAAAAAGGTTCCACGAAACTAAAGCCATAATGACAATTGCAATTATTCTTGTGATAATGAAAAAAACGTTTTTCACGGCATCAGAACGGTTCTCAATTAAAATATCAACAAAGACATGTCCCCTGTCCCATGTAGTTTTGGGGAGCGCAAATCCTATAACCATGGCGCCCATAACGGCCACTAACTCGTATGTACCGGTAATCGGCGACAGACGGAACATACGAAGAATAACGTCAATTACGGTCAAAAGCACCATCACCATAAGGATAATTTCAGAAAGTGAATTTAATAAATGATTGAATCTTTTTATTGCACCAAGCAGCGCCTTCATACCTCCTCCTTAATAACTAATCCATAAAAAAGCAATGACGGGGTTTCAACCCCGTCATTCAGTATAGTTAAATTATTTTGAATTTCTCTTCAGATAGTTCTGGCAGAAAAGCAATACTTCCGCTCCGGGAAGTCCCTTATCTTTCATCTTGGCTACATATTTGTCATAAAGCGGTTTTGCTTTTGCAAGCCATTTTGCCTGTTCCTGCGCTGAAAGTTTTACAACTTTATTGCCTCTGGCCAGGGAAAACTTCTTTCCTGACTCATCAATAGCATTCCACAGCTTTCCGGATTTTTTAATCCATTCCGCGTTTATTTGCTCAATTATTTTCTGTTCCGACGCGGGAATGTTCGCCCATTTACTTTTGTTCATAAGCACTATAAAAGTGGCGGTATATGCGGAAGCGTAATTTTCTATATTATATTTTATAACCTCGCCCAGTTTCCAGCCTTCCAGCGCTTCATACGCCAGCATTGCGCCGTCAGCGACTCCTTTTGAAATGGCATCATAAGCCTCGCCCATCGGCATTGCAACAGGCACCCCGCCGAGTAAAGTCAAGAATTCAGCGTTCGATCCGAAACATCTTATTTTTAAACCTTTAATATCTTCAAGTTTCTTTACGGGTTTTTTGGTATGCAGAATACCGGGGCCCTGCGCATGTAAATACAGAACCTTTACATCGTCGAATTCTTTCGGGTTAAATTTTTTATAATATTCGTTCACCAGATTTGTTGATACAACTCCGCTTGGGTATCCGAGAGGATAATCCAGAACTTCAGAAAGAGGGAATTTACCCATTGTATAACCGAGTACCGTATTGCCCGCGTCCGCTATACCGTTGACAACCGCGTCATATGTCTGCGGGGCAGGAGTAAGAGTACCGCCTGTAAACTGGGTAGGTTTAACCTTTCCTTTAGTTCTCTTTTCAACTTCTCTGCACCACTCTTCTGTAATTATTGCATTTTTGTGGGACGGGGGGAAAAAAGTTGCGAACCTAATACTAATAGCCTTGCCCTGACCGAAACCTGCAGCAGAGAAAACACACGATGCTATGAAAAATAATAGCGTAAAAAATTTGATACTTGTAAAACGTTTCATAAATCCTCCTCTCATTATAGGTTAATTATATTTTGTGATGAATTAAAATTCATCTTTGCTCCCTGAATAATTTGGAACTGGTTTAATCGAGCTCCTTTTAGGTCCTATTGGCTCTATCGTTCAATTCGATTTAACTGATATTCGGATTGTCCCGGCGAATAGCGGATTTTTTATGAAAAAAAATATAGGCTTATCTAAATTCTTTTCGAAGTTCATTAGAAGCCCCCTTAAGTTCAGGATGGATTTAACTTAAAATTGGAAAGATTTATTAAAATAATAAACATAAAATAAAATACTTGGATTTAATGTCAAGAAAAATAATAAATCCGGTTCTTCGCGCAGTAATGAAAAATAATTACCGCAGGATATCAAAATAGCAGTCTGCTGAAATCTAAAAAATTCATTCTAACACAAAATTTCAGTTTCCCGCGCCATCTCCAGAGAAAATTCAGTATTTCACCATAAGCTGATTTTATGAAATATCCTTGCGGGATTATTGCTGAAGACAATACCCTCGACTCTTCCGGTTATTGAGTTCAGATTAACTATTTCGTAGGAATCATTTTTAATCCTGTTATCAAAAGCAATGAAGAAATCCCCATCTTTCAGGAAAAACGGACCGATAGACGGTGTTTGTATATTTTTATCTGAATTGATTTTAACGGGATATTTTCTGTCCCCGTTTATCTCAAAAAACAGGTCTTCAGAATTCCGAAGCCCCATTTTCCCCAATTCCGGTTTTGGAATGATTCCGCAGGATAAAGCTTTATCATTTATATAATAATCCTTTCCTTTCCTGCCTATCATGTCCGACTCAACCGCAATAATTCTCCCGGTTGAAAATTCATTCTTTGCGGAGAAAACAACAATATCCCCGGTTCCAATATTATTGACGGCATATTTATTTATAAGGATAAAGTCATCCTTAATAAGCGACGGGTTCATGTCATCGGTCTGTATCTTTTTTACGGAAAAAACGGAGATCAGAAGAAATGCCGAAAAAATCAATAACATTGAATTTACAATTATATATAAAAAATAGAATGAGATCGAATTATATTTTCTTAAGTTATAGGCGTTCTTGCCTGCGGACGAATATGCCGCTCCCGCGGAGGAAATCAGCCAGATAAGGATGTGAATGCTTAGAGCGGTTAATGCGAATATAACTGAAAAATTATTTTGAATAATTACGTAAAGCGGAATAAAAATTAATGTAAGAAAACGCAAAATAAAGAAAACAATTCCTTTTGATAAATCGCCGCTGTATATTTGTCCCAGCCCCGTAAAAAAGAACGAAAGCGCAAAGGCAAGTAAAGGATACCTTTTTAACCGGCTTTCAGATTTGATGATTGAAGTTTTCATGAACGTTACAAATACGATCCGATAAAATCGCTGACTGATTCTTTCCCGGAATAAACACCGAAATGGCCTTCACACAAAATATCGGCATTAAGCGAAAGCAAGAATTCAAGCGATTCAACATAGTCTTTTCTGCTGGACAGCAGCGAGTCGTTCAACGGGCCATGTATATCCTGGCCGAAAAGCACAAGCTTGCCGTTAGACATCAATGTAAGCGCAGCAGATCCCGGCGAGTGTCCCGGCGTGTGATAAAAGTTAATGCTAAGATCGCCCAGCTTGAAAATTTCCTCACTTGAATCAATCTTTATATCGACCGGCGTTTTTTCCATAAAACTCCCGTACCACGATGCCGCGGTGACATTACTGTCCCCCGCTTCAAGATAAACCGCGTCCAGGCGATGAGCTATTATTTTGCATCCTGTTGCTTTCTTTATTTTAAGCGCTCCGCCCGTATGATCATAATGACAGTGCGTCAGAAAAAGATATTTTATATTTTCCGGAACGATACCGGATCTCTTTATATTTTCCATTATTTTATTATGCCCCAGACCGGTCCCTGAATCGACAAGCGCGGCCATCTCTCCGCCTACGATGAGATATATAGAAGCGTCGGAGGGATGCGATTCTTCGGACCCCCCTACCTGGAAAACATTTGATGTAATCTTCATTAAGATAACTCCATTATCTTTAAAATCAAAACCAGAGTGTCTCTCGAAAAATTTTGTTTATTTTTTTTACAGCTTGCTCCGGGGCACACTTTAATAAAATCCTCCGGGAGAATCCCCCGGTACTGACGTACCGGAACTCAATAATCAACTTGCTATTATTAAGACATCGTAGTATAATTATTTCTCAACACAACACAAAAATACATGAATTTGCTATTTTTCTTGACATTAAATCCAAGTATTTTATACTATGTCTAATATTAAAAAACTTTCCAGATTAAAGTTTAATCCATTCTGAATTATGGAGGCCTCCCATGAACCTCGCAAAGAATCTAGAAAATTCTGCACGTTTTTTTCCAAATAAACCAGCTATACGCGAAGGCAATCTTGAACTCACATATGCTGAGTTGAATGAAAAAGCCAACCGGATCGCAACCGGTCTTTTAAAACTGGATGTTAAGCCGGGAGAGCTTGTTGGCATCTGCGCCCCGAACTCGGCTGACTGGATCATAATATATTTCGGCATTATAAAAACAGGCGCAACTGCCATTACGCTTGCCAATGCAGTTACCCCCGGAGAGCTCGCAAATCTTCTGACTCATTCGAAACCCAGAATTCTGTTCACGACCCCGAACAGAGTTAAGGATCTGGAGTATCTTAAAGCTCCGAATATGCTTGAAAAAATAATCTGTTCAACCGAATGTGATTTTACTCTCGATGCTCTTATGAAAAGCGGTTCTGCGACATATGAAGCTGTTGACAGAGATCGCCGCGATACTGCAGCTATTTTATATACCGGAGGCACAACCGGCAATCCAAAAGGCGTAATGCTGAGTCATGAAGGCATGATATTTTCAAGTCAGGCCATAGCTTTTGCCGAACATTCCGCTCCTAATGACTTTGCGCTTTGTTTCCAGCCTTTTAACCATGTTTTCGGACAGATACATATAATGAACTCTACTATTTTCAGTGCAGGTTGTCTTGAACTTGTTCCCACCGCAGACCTCGATCAGATTTTAAAACTTACTGAAGCGGGCCGCGTAACAAAATTCTTTTCTGTACCGACTGTTTATGTGCGCATGCTCGAGATTCCGGAACTTAAGAAAAAACTTGGAAAAGTAAATTATTGCTTCTCTGCAGCCGCGAGTATGGCGAGAGAAATCGTTAAGCAATGGAAAGAACGTACAGGGATCACGATCTCCGAATCTCTTGGAATGACGGAATGTATGCCGATAGTTTTTAACCATTATTATCCGGAACAGCATGTTGTCGGATCGGTCGGGCAGCCCGTGTGCGGCGTGGAAGTCCAGATAAGACATACTTCCGGACAAAAACTGGAGACCGGGAAAGAGGGCGAAATATGCGTCCGCGGACCAAATGTAATGAACGGTTATCTGAATAATCCGGAAGCTACTAAAGAGACATTCTGGGAAGGCGGCTGGTTGCGTACAGGCGATATCGGCTACATCGATGCGAATGGTTTTGTGTATATTGTGGACAGACTGAAAGAACTTATAATCACAGGAGGAGAGAATGTTTTTCCGCGCGAAGTGGAAGAGGCTCTCTATACAATACCGGAAGTATCGGAATGTTCAGCCGTAGGCCTGCCGGATAAAGAATGGGGCGAACGGGTAGCGGCTTTCATAAAACTAAAGCCGGGGCAGAAAATCGCTGCGGACAAGATAAAAGCTTATTTAAAGACCAAGATGGCTCCTTTTAAAGTTCCCAAGGAATATATTTTCATGGACGACCTGCCGAAGAGTCCTAACGGCAAAATACTTAAAAGGGAAATAAAGAGACAATATCTCGAAAAAAATAAATAGAAGTCATTTTAAAATATTTATTCAGATTAGTAATTCAAGTTGACTGACTTTTATTACACTATTTCTTAATACTATCGATAGAATGATCAGATTATTATAAATTTTCCGCCTCAAATAGCTGCCGCCTTCCGCCATCCATGGCTCCAGCGGCACTTCCAACATCCTGTTGGTCGCCCTCCGTGGACTCTTCGGCGGTCGGCAACATCCATGTTGCCTTAAAATTGATAATAATCTGATCATTCTATCGCAGATGTTTATAAAAAAGTCAGTCAAGATGAGTTATTAACTAACAAAAAATTATTTTTAATATAACTTCTGGATTTTCTTCAGTTAAGTATTTCAATAGCTGTTACAAACCGGCCGAGCCCCACAATAAGAATGCCTTTCCCGCAGAGCGCGATCTCCTGTGCGCTCCCGAAATGAGGCACTCGGCCGTTTTGCGCGCATTCCAGCGCTATTGCCGCAGCGACGGCAGATGCGGAAGCATATTCGCCTGTGAATTTCCTGTAATCGATGACCGGAATTTTTTGCACGAACATACCCTTAAATTCAGAAAGCTGCTTTACCGCAGTTTCCCTCTCGCAGGCCGGTATTCCCGCGAATACAGCGCCGAAGCTTTTTTTGATTCTTTCGACATCGCCGAGATTTTTTACAAGCGACTTGATAATTTCATTATTATTGCATGAATATCCGAAAAACGAAGGGAACATTCTTAATCCCGAATCCTCTACGGAACTTTTAACTAAAAATGCGCCTCCCCCGTCCGAGGGCCGAGAAAACCCGGCAGATCCGTCCAGAACGCGTGTCAGAACATTGTGATATTCGTCTGCGCCTATAATCAGAACAGCTTCTTCGCTATCTCCGGCAAGCAGGCTGGCGGAGAATAAGGCCTGCTCAAATGAATAATCGCCTCCGGTAGCAGTTACGTTGGCGCCGGTCGCATTATGCCAGATGGCAGCCTGGCCGGCGGGAGCATTGTGAACCGAGCCGATAAAATCCGTAGGGCTAGGGAACTGCTCGCCGGACTCAAATAATTTTTCGAGAAATTCGTATGTCTCGGAAAGTGAGCCCCAGCCTGTGCCGAAAAACACCGAGGAAGGTTTTTTATCCATGCCCGCTTTACAGGCTTCAGAAAGAGCGAGCACCATCCTGGGGAGCCTCTTTAAGCGGCGTATTTTGCTTTTAGGAAGAATTTCCGAAACGCGATCGATATCTACAAGGCCCGAACATTTACCCGACTGCCCGAGCTCTCCGATCGTTCCGCTAAAATCTCCCGCTCCCGTAACGCATGCTTTTGCAAGCACGGATAAAGCCTTCCGCTTCGAACGTCCGGGCGCACTCCTTCGTCCGGCTTTCCCTATCACTATAACCGCGTTGTTCCCGCCGAAGCCGAAAGAATTAGAAAGCACCGTATTAATTTCAGCATCTGTTTTGACTCCCTTTACAGGCTCTATCCCGAGAGCCGGATCAGGAACGGTACATCCGGTATTTGAAGGTATGATTCTTTCAGTAATGCTTATGGCTGACACCGCGGCTTCAATGGCTCCGGAAGCAGCAAGCGAGTGCCCGGAAGCCCCTTTTATTGATGACAGATACGGCATTCTGTCCCTGAAGACTTCCCGCAATGCTCTTGCTTCGGCAAGGTCATTGTCAATAGTACCGGTGCCGTGCAGATTTACGTAATCGATGTCCCCGGCTGAAACGCCGGCATCAGCCAGCGCCCTGCGAATTGCGTCCGCCGCGCCCCTGCCTTCCGGGTGCGGGCTAGCGGGATGATACGCGTCGCACGACAGTCCCGCGCCGAGTATCTCGACAATTGCGCCCTGCGGTGGTTCATCATAGGCGGACAGCAGCAGCATAGCCGCGCCCTCGGCTACTGCCATGCCTTTACGGTCTTTATCAAGCGGATGCGGCCCATTCGGATCTATCAGCTGCAGCGAATTGAAGCCGTGATATGTGAGCCTGCACAGAGCGTCGGCCCCTCCCGCGAGCACGGACTTTACCGTGCCGGTTCGGAGCATCTCAAGAGCAAGCTTTACGGCAAGGGCGCCGGATGAGCATGCTGTCGAAACAGTTAAAACAATTCCCCTGCAATTGATTTGTTCCGCAATATACTCTGCCACTGATCCGGTTGAATGATATTTATAAAGAACAGGATCGAACTTTTTTTCTTTAATCAGATTTTCGGTCAGGGGCATACCGCCCGTAGTGCTTCCGAGCACTATAGCGTCCGGGGAGCTGCGCGCGTCCTTGACGGCCTCTTTAGCCGCGATGAGGGCAAGCGCGTGAGTTCTGGGTACGTTAGCGGAATATTCGAAAGAAATTTCGCCTGAAGGGAGAGGCTCGCCATGGGGCACGGAAAAAACAGAAAGCGATTTTATTCCGGATTTTCCGGTTCTAAGCGAATTTTTTGTTTCTTCGTATCCGATCCCCAGAGGGCTGATTATTCCGATCCCGGCAACAAATACCCGAACATTTGTCAACTGGCCAACTCCGGTCTGCATTTTTGAATATGCTGGGCAAGCGCCTTTACGGATGAGAAAACCTTTTCACCGAGCTCTTTGTTGTCGATCTTGACGGCGTAATCGCTTTCGATCATCATTACAAGCTCAAGCGCATCTATTGAATCAAGCCCGAGTTCGCCGCCTATCAAACGGTCGTCGTCGCCGATATCTTCGGGTTTTATATCTTCCAGTTCAAGTGTCTTTATTATTTTCTTTTTCAGCTGGGAAATAAAATCGTTCATTTGACTTTCCTGTATATTTTGTATTGATTATTATGATTTAATCGAAAAGGCACAGTGTCAAGATTTTTTTGTTGCAGTATTCATACGAATATGCAGTCTAAATAATAATTTTCAGTCGTTTTACTTGATGAAAATTGTTACAAATATATTCTAAATGACGCTGATATTTTGACTTTTGATAATCATATTTATAATGACAAAATAATCAGGAGAGCACTATGAAAACACTTTGTTTTACTTTATTGATTATAGCCGCTTTTTGCAGTTTTTTATCTGCAGATGAAATATACCTTAATGATTTGAACGTTATTAATGGAAAAATAATTCAGGTAACAGATAAAAATGTGGAGTACAGCCAGGAAGGAAAACCCTTTTTAATTGTGCCGAGAGAAAAAGTCTTTAAAATCAAATATGAAAACGGCCAGGTCGTCCAGATAGCTGAAATAAAAGGAACAGACAAAATATTTTTAAAAAACGGATCAGTAGTTGAGGGCAATATATCAAAAGTAACTTCAGATGTGATAATATATAATGCCGGCAATAAGCAGGAAGCAATTGTCCGTGCCGATGTCATAAAAATTGTTTATGCGGACGGAAAAGTAATTCAGATATCAACAGAGCCTGCAAGGCAAATTACCGCTGGAAACGAACCGGAATCCGAGCCGGAACCGCCACCAGTTATACGTGAAGGAGGATTTCTTGACTCATATTTATGGTTTGGAGCATTCGGCGCAGCCTCGGTAGTATTCGGGAATCTG
The DNA here is from genome assembly GCA_964626055.1 of uncultured Leptospirales bacterium. Lineage (GTDB taxonomy): Bacteria > Spirochaetota > UBA4802 > UBA4802 > JAFGDQ01 > JAFGSG01. The sequence continues at coordinate 5,001 of CAZVDF010000016.1, read as the reverse complement.
AATAATAAAGAAGAGAACGCATATCTAAACAACCGGAACCAATTAAGCTCATATCCTTTCTGGGATACAAAAGGTCCGCATACGCAGGAAACAGGCATTCATGGAGGATTTAATCTTGATCTGATGTTCCCTGCTGTTAAATACCTTCAGGCGAAGGGATTCAGTTTAACCGGGCTAAAATTTGGACTTAAAACCACTTACATATTTTCCAGAATAGACCAAACTCTTAACGATGATTCCCTGCCGGACGATGAAGATCGTAATGGAATATTGTTAAAATACAGAAGCGTAAATGCCGGTCCCGAAATCAATCTTGTATTCAGTCCGAGAAGCGACCTTTTTAATATGGCGGTTCAGTTCTATATTCTGGGAGGATACATACACAACGGCGAATTAACTGCCGCTCCCGGCTTAAGGGACGCAGGTGTCTCATTAAACGAATCCGACTATAAAGCAGATTTTAACGGATATTCAGGAACAATAGGAGCCTCGGTAAACTTTGCCCTGAATAAATTTCCGATTATAATCGGCAGCGGTGTATTTTACTCTTATTCCAGAATCAAGTTCGACAGGAATGTTCCTGTTTACAATGGGAAGAACAGGGCATCTTTTGATGAATTCGGATATTCGATTTCGATAGGCTTTCATCTGTAAGAAGCAGCGGATTCTTATTACTTCAATATCTTTCTCAATATCGCGTTTTTCAGAAAGCGACGGACAATATCCGCAAGTTCATGGCACCCGATTTTCGGCCATTTGATTAACGCTTCGGTAAGATTGGCGCTTCTTAACTTCTCGACGCGCCAGTCCGACACGGTGAGCGGCTTGTAAACCTCCGGGGAACGAAGAAGAAACGCAGCATCCAGAAGCTCGCCCTTTCTGCAAATATGTATTTTGAAAGGTACCCCCAGTTCTGCTCTCAGAACATTCAGAGATTCATCAGTTGCTTTCTTCTTGTCATTATGCGTCTCAACGCGGATATGAAGTCTTTTCTTCGTTATAATCACAAAATAAACCGCGCTGTTAAACTGCTTCGCGAACTCAAGTATGGACTGATCCAGATTGAAAGAATATATCTTTTTGCCGTTCAGGTTTACCTCGCCTTCCATTCTTCCCAGAATTTCTATTATCGGGACCGGATCTCCGCACGAACATCGCTCCGGGATCAGCCTGCAAATGTCCCCGGTGAAATAACGGAATAAAGGGGCGGCTTTGCGGTAATAAGACGTCACAACAAGCACTCCGGCCTCTCCTTTCCTGACAGGATTCTTTGTTTCCGGGTCCAGGATTTCAATAATGAACGCATTTCGATGAAGATGATGATTCCCTTTCTCGCATGTCGAGGCAATACCGCCGGTCTCTGTGCTGCCGTAAACCGATCTTACCGAAGCATCCCAGCGTTTCTCTATATATTCTTTAAGCGCTGGCGGTACCGTAGCGCCGGAAATTAAAACATGCTTTATTGATCCAAGATCTTTTTTAAGGTCATAACCGCATTTATCGGCAACCATTTCCAGCATAATAAGTTCATTGGGAAGGCAACCGATCGCCTCTACCTTTAGCCGCTTTATTATTTCCAGCGTCCGCGGATATGTCACATTCCAGCTTAAATATCCGGCCGGCACAATTATACCGCCGACCTTTCTGCATCTTGTTTCAAGGACAAAAGGCGGCACCGCAAAAGAATATGGGAACCTGTTCAGCACAAGCATGCCTTTTTTGATCCCGGATGTCCAGCGAAGGGTCTGGTTTGCCTCGCGCTCGTAATCTTCAGCAGTAAACCAGGAGGAAACCGGGGTTCCAGTTGTCCCGAAGGATTCGTGATAGTGCCATACGTCCGGGCGCGACAGAGCAAGGTTCCCTTCGGGAGGCAGCCCCCGCATATCATTTTTATATGTTAGAGGCAGCTTAAAGAAGTCTTCCCATGAATTTAAATTTAAGCCCGCATATTTCTTTCTATAAAGTTCATTTTTCCGCGCCCGGTTAAAGAGCTCACGGATCATCGGGAATGAGGGCAGTCTTCCGTCGATTGTGCGGTTATTTATTTGCATTGTCTGTGCCATTGATTGATATTTAAAATTCCTTTATTGATTATTGGATTACAGAATAAACCAAAAAAATACAGATTTATATAAATGAATAGATATTGACTGAGTTAACGTGTAATTAGAAGCCATTTCAAAATTATTGATTTATACAGGTGATTCAAGATAGCTTCCGGTCAATCACAGGCATCTTTCCCCGACAAAACGATTCCGTCAGAGCCTGCCAGTTTCTCAACTCCTTTTCTGGCGGCCCAGCGTAAAAAAATAAATGTATAACGCGCGCCGGTTATATACATGCCCGCAAGAAACATGAGATGCGAGATACCGTATGCGGCCGGTCCCCCGATTAGAACAATAAGCGGTTTTCCGAGATAAACTGATATTATCCCGAGTACCAGCACCACAGGCCAGCAGATTGCATAGCTGAGTAAAATTAAAAACAAGCCAAAAATATTTCTGATAAATGTTTTTTTATCCGGCTTAATGGTAAATGCGGATAAATCCGCCTTCTCCCGGACCGCATTACGGACAAAAGGGATATTTAAAAGCAATCTGGCGATTTTCTTTTTTGTGTTCATTTAATTGCAAAATTCTAAATAATAAATGCACTATCGGATTATAAAACGGATTTAAATTATTATTATGCAATCAATTTTTATAAAAGTAAAAATTTATAATACATATAATAAAATAGAAGTCATCCCAAAATTTTAATTTCGTATAAATAATTAATGAGATGAATTCCGGTATTTGCCTGCCAATATTTAAAATATTGACAAAAAAAACAAACTCTTAAGATATTAAAACATTTAAGAAAAATGAAATACGCCTTTAACCGATGACAAAAGAACGATTACATACTTACGAAGCAAAAATATCCGTGCCGTTCCACGACTGCGATCCGATGCAGATAGTATGGCACGGGAATTATTTCAAGTACTTCGAAATAGCGAGAGACGGCTTGCTGTACAAACTCGGCGTCGACCTTCAGTCTTATTTTCAAAAAGCGCAATACCTTTTCCCCATTATTAAAACATCCATCAAGCATGTCTCTCCTCTGAGACACCGCGATGAATTCATATGCAGGGCTACGCTTACAGACGCGAGATTTAAACTGGTTTTTTCTTTCGAGATCCGGCTTATTAAAGACAATAAATTATGCGCAAAGGGCAAAAGCGAACAGGCTGCGGTCAAATATCCTGAAATGGCAATAATGTTTAATATACCGGAAGATATCCGTTCGGCGCTGGGTTACTGATCATGCGGGATAATCTCAATAAAGCACTTATTACCGGAGTTGAACGCGTGTCGGCATGGGCGGACCTTCTTGATGAAATAAATGTCTACCCTGTCGCGGACGGGGATACCGGCCGGAACCTTATTATAAGTCTTTCGCCGTTGAGGCAGGCAGGCGGCGATAAAAACAAAACAATACGAGAGCTAATGCTTGCGGCGCGCGGAAATTCGGGCAATATAGCGGCAAAATTCTTTTCCGGATTCCTGGCTGCGGAAGATATAAGCGGCCTCAAGGACGCGGCGGGAACCGGAAGCAAAATAGCGCGCGAAGCCGTCGATAAACCGAAGGAAGGCACAATGCTCACTGTTTTTGACGCGCTTTCCGGAATACTCCAGAAATATCCTTTCCCGTTTGATCATACGGAGCAAATTATCTACCACCTTGAAAAAACAGTACATTCAACAACCGAGCTTTTACCGCGCTTAAAAAAAGCAAATGTTGTGGATGCGGGCGCTCTGGGAATGTTTATTTATTTTGAAGGTTTCTTTAAAACGCTCGCAGGCCGTGAAAACGACTATCGTCCCATAATGCAGATATTTAAAAGCAAGCTTGCGGTTTCCAAATCATTCCATGAAGAACCGGAAGCCGGTTACTGCGTGGACATGGTGCTTAAGGCGGACGGCCATTCAGCGGAAGCCGTAAAAAAAGCGCGCACAGACAAAAGCGCCGTAATTATTCAGGATAAAGATTTTATTAAGATACATATTCACACCGATAACGCGCAGGAGACCAGGGATAAATTTGAAGCATACGGTCTTGTAAAATGGGCTAATGACGACCTGAATGATCAGATGAAGGATTTTAAAATATCCCGCTCAAAACGGGCCATTCACATAATGACCGACGCGGCCGGCTCCGTCACACAAAAAGACGCGAAGCATCTCGGGATGACTCTTCTGGACAGCTATATATTGCAGAGCGACACCTGTACTCCGGAAACCCATCTTGATCCTGCCGAACTTTACAGATCAATGCTAAGCGGCGTCAGGGCATCCACTTCACAGGCGTCGGACTTCGAAAGGCATCAGCATTACGAGAGCGTTTTAAGCAGATATAAAAAAATTCTGTATCTCTGCGTGGGCTCTGTTTACACCGGCAATTACAGAACCGCTATCGATTGGAAGATCAAGAACGATCCGGGTAACAGGATGACTGTAATTGACACCGGAATAGCATCGGGCAAGCTTGGCCTGGTCTCCATTGCGTCTGCAAGATACGCTTCCAGAGCGTCAAATCCAGGCTCAGCCATTAAATTCGCGCAGGATGCCATAAGAAATGTTCAGGAATTTATTTTTCTTGAAAAGCTGCACTACCTGGCTGCCGGAGGCAGGATGTCGAAAACCGGCGCCTTTTTCGCCGATATGCTGAACGTGAAACCGATTGTAAGCCCTTTTGCCAGCGGCGCCGTTAAACTTGGAATTGCTAAAAACAACAAAGACCAGATGAAATTCCTTTTCGGAAAACTGGAAAAAGAACTTAAAAGCGATACGAAGGCGATGATTATGCTTGAATATACTGATAATTTCGATTGGGTCGGCCAGTGTTTGAAAAAAGAAATTGAAAATAAATTCCCGAAAGCAGAAATATTGATCCAGCCTTTATCGCTTACTACGGGAGTTCATACGGGACCGGGCACATGGGCTGTTGCTTATCTTGATC
>CAZVDF010000015.1:0-63937 GCA_964626055.1 uncultured Leptospirales bacterium | reverse complement strand
TTCTGTCAAGTATTAAAATAATTATCGGATATTAAGAATAAACGGCTGGAGTTTTAACATGGAAGTCATTATCGGTGTCACCGGGAAATAAAATATGTTGCCGCGCCGGCATAGCGCTTTTTCCAGTAGTCTGTATCTAAACTTGCGTATGATACGTTTTTCCCGGCGCTGGGAGCATGAATGAAATTATTGTCGCCTGAATAAATTCCAACATGGGATATTGTATTGCCTGTTATAACGAAAAAAACAAGGTCGCCTGGTTTCGCATATTTTAAAGTTATTTTTCTCCCGGCATAGAATTGCGTTGCGGCTTTTCTCGGAATATTGAGCCCGTTCTTTTTATAAACATACATCGTAAATCCCGAACAGTCGAAACCGGATGGAGTACTGCCCCTGCTTTTATAGTCTGATCCGATATGATCCTTCGCCGTACTAATTATGTCTTCTCTTTTGTCCTCGGTAAAAAACAATTGTTTTGTCCTTATGTTCCCGGGCGGGACGCAGGATACCAGGAAAATGAACAGAATACAGGTATAAAATAATAAATAATATCTTTGAGTCAAATTTGATACCGAATTTCTTTAAGGTAGCTTGTAAAAATTTTATCGGATTTTTTTAAATAAACTATAAATATCTTATACAATGTCAATTAATAAAAAAATAGTTAAAATTATAAATTTATCAATTTTTTGTGGATTATGTGGATAATATTGTGGATAAATGTTGATATTTTACCGGATTTTATTAAAATCCGATAATAATTTGATACCTTTCATGGTTAAAAGCGGGTCCAGGATGTGGTTTTTTCCCAGGTTATCGGATATAGTTTTTGAGAGGCCGCCCGTTAAAATGATCAAAAATTCTTTTTTGTATATATTTTCAATCTCTGCAACGATCCCTTTTATCATTATCAGGTGGCCGTAAAAAAATCCGGACTTTAATGCGTCCTCGGTATTTGTGGCAATGAATTTACCCGGTTTTTCGAATTTTATCCGCGATAGTTTTGAGGTTCTATCCGCCAGTGCTTCAATAGTGATACCTATGCCCGGCCCGATGAGCCCTCCGTCGAATGTTCCGTCCTTATGCAGAACGCAGAACGTATTTGCTGTTCCCAGATCTATTATTATGCAGTCACTTGCGTATTCACTGAGTACAGCTTCGGCATTTGCTATCCTGTCCGGGCCAAGCTCTTCCGGATTATCGTATGTTATTTTTATATTGAGCCTGATTTTACTATTTATTTCAAGCGCGTTAATGTTGAACAATGATTTTGCCATTGCGTGATACGCGCTGTTAACTTCAGTAACAACGCTCGAAAATGCAATTCCTGTTATATTGATGTCGTCTGAAAGTGCATTAAGGTTGCTTTTAACAAGAAGGCCGAGATCATCGGATAAGGTTTTTCTGTCTGTTCCATAAGTAAAGGTTTTTACGGGAACTATTTTGTTTAATTCGTAAATTCCCATCATTGTATTCGTATTGCCTATATTAAACCCGAGAATGTGATTCATGTTATTTTTATTAATATCCCAGTCCTTTTTCGATCAATAATTCAAATTTGTTTTTTTCAATAAAACTGAAAGTCGTATAATCTTTATACATTTTGAATTCCAGATTTGCGTAATTTATGTCGGCCACATTATAATTATATTCCTTCGCGCCCTGCGTCAGCACACTGATTTCTTTTGCGATCTTGGGTATATCGTTTTTGGACAGATTGTCCGATATGCCGCCGTCCGGCAGGCTGAACCTGTAGCCGATTTCGCCGTTATCCAGGAGCAGCAGCGACAGTTTAAGCGGGATTATTTTTTTCTCATGCCTGAAAATATTTTCATCCTGCGCGGGATTAATTTCAGTTATTTTGCATTGATTTTTGTCGTTTCTCTCAAGGTTGAATATTTCTATGCCCTTGCTTCCTTTTTGATTGAGCGTCGATCCGGGATTGCTTTTAACGACCTGTGTTATTATATTTTTTGTAAAAACGAATAATCTTGTAAGATAATCCTGGAATTGATCCGCGTTTTTTCTGAAAAAAACAAGTGAGCCGCGTTCATCGGATACGAAGAAATAGCAGTATTTTCTGGCTTTCTGATAGTAAATCTGAACCGCGTCGCTTCGGAAATTATCTATGATGATTTTAATGTGATTCAGCTCGGGATTCAGCGGATTTACTTTTATTATATTCCTTGCGCCATGGATGCCGGACAGGCTATACAGCATTTTCAGTTCGTTATTAAAGGCGCTGCATGTTATTTTATTTTCTTTTTTGAGACGGAGATGGGAGAATAGAACAAAATTCCCGGCCAGAGTTGTGATATATTTTTTGGTTATTTTCCTGTCCGTGATGCTTTCTTCGTCGGAAATAAAAAAATTGTAAATGTCATTAAATAGAAATTGAATGGCTTTGAAGTCTTTCCCGGCTTTATAGGGATACGGCGACGTTAAAGCCACGCAATCGCCGAAACTCGCTTTGTGTTCAAGCGCTCCGTTCAAAAGCTTGGTAAGGATGACCGAAAAGTCCAGCTCGCTTTCGTATTTTTCATATATGTTCTCGCCCCAGCTGTTGGAAGTGAGATAATATATATCCTCGATGCCTTTAGGATATTTTGCGAAAAGATTGATTATCACGTAATTAAGTATTGGGAATGGATCGCCGAAAAAATATTTATTTTTAATATTCACTTTCTTTTGCGAGAAATGAAGCGTCAGCTCGTTAAGGAGCTCCCTTACGAAATTCTGTTCCAGAAGGTGAAATCTGGATTTAATTTCAACCCTGGTGATATTGTTCTGGTATAACCTGTTTATGCTTATCCATGCAAGGATTGCCAGGAGATTGGGTTCTTTATGGATTATCGATCTTTTACTCGATCCCGATCCGCTTATTAATCCTTTGGAAAGAAGCCAGTTAATGGACCCGTCTTCCTGGCTTATCGACTCGATATAGAGAAATTTTTCTATCGGATTGTCGTTAAAACTGACGGCAGGCTTTATCTTGTTTTCCCCGGATGCGAAACTCGATGTAATCCTTCTGGAAATGTAGCGCATCTCTTCTTCGGAAAATTTCTGCGTAATTTCATAGCTGTTAATGCTGCTTAATATATTTTTATACGTTTTAAGGATAAGCTTGGAAATATTATTCCAGAATTTATTAAGTACGCTTATATCCCAGTTACGGAAGTCATCCATCTGCCTTAATTTTATTTCGAGCCAGTTCCATTTCTTAGCATATTCAAACATTACTGCATGTTTCTCGGGAACATGTTCTTTATTGTTGCCGGAAGATATCGTCGAAAGATTGGGATCGATTTTAATATAAAAACATCTTTTTAAAAGTTCAGGTACCAGCGGGTCCTGCTCCGCTTTTTTGGAATAATATTCCATGACCTGATTGAACAACAGGATATACGGATCAGTATAATTTATATCGAAGTTGCCGCTGTGAACTTTTTCCTTTAAAATATTGCATAGCAGGGAATTGTCTTTTGTTTTTTCAAGCAAATATTTTTCAAGTATGCCGATCTTAAGAATCGATTTGAACGGATTGCCCAGCGATTTCAGGATCTGGAAGATACCCGCACCCAGGAATTCGTCTTTTTTTATGAAATCCAGATTGCCGAGGTCGATAAAATCGTTTTTGTGATCCGAGTTTTGGATAAAGGATATGATCTTTTCGTAGTTTATGTCCGTCGTGCCGCTGGGCGTTATCCACCAGTATGGTATTTTGCCGTAAAGTATGATCGATGTCCTGAAGAATTCGTCCTTTAATAATTTCCCCAGCGCTTTACCCGAGATGTCGTCTTCATCCGAATCGAATATGGATTCTTTTATCTTGGATATATCGTTAAGGAAGAAGTGAGTTTCAATATTGAATTTATCTGCCAGCCACGCTTCGATGCTTCCGAGTTTCATTTTAAGCTGCCTCAGACCGCTGGTCCCCATCAGGTTATGGTCAAGGCATACCCAGTAGTCTATATCCGATTCATCATTGTAGGCTATGCTGCCGGCGCTTCCCATAATAGCCAGCAACTCGATCAGCGGTTTCAAATCTTTAAGCTCTTCCACACGAAAAGAAGGGAACTGTTTTCTTATCAGGCTTACGGCGTTGACTGATGGAGTAAAATTATAAATGCCGATTGGGACATAGCCTTCGGTGTAGCCCGGCAGGTCCGGCTGGTTGGTGCATATTAACAGAGGCACGGCATCGATTATATTTTCCAGCTGCCGTTCGGTAATATAATCCCTGAATTTTTTTAATCTTATTTGATTATATTCGTAAAATCGGGTTTTGTTTTGTTTGATTTTTTCAAGATAATCGTTCGTGTTCAATTGACTTACCTAAATATTAGTAATTTGCATGATTTTTTCCTATCCCCCGCCGGCCGAAGTTCATAAAAAATATCCGGGGTCAGAAAATAATTAAAACTTTAAATAAGGATACATTACGGGAAGCTCGCGATTATATAACATCAGGCTGCTTTGTGCTCCTGTCGAATATATGCGCAATATATACGCTTATATCTCTAAGCAGGTCGACGCTCACGGTTCTGTTCAACTGCTGCAGCTGTTTATTCGTAATTATTTTTACTTTCGGATTTAGCGGATATAATCTGTTCATTTCTTCTACAATGGCGATTTCTCCTGTGCTGAGGCGTACCGCTTCTCCCTTTTCGAAAAAATATTCACCCTTCGTAAGCATAAAAGCCATAGACCTTATAAAATCCCGGACGTCTGCAGGCAGGAACTGGCATTTTTTCTTAAAAGGCGCATAAACCGAGTTCACTATGATCCTCAGGGCTTTTTTCGGAGAAAATGCCGGTTTGTACGGGCTTTTAAGTATCAGGGCGCTATATGTATCGCATATCGAGATCAGCCTGACTTCTTTAGGCACGTTGCCGGTATAATCGTTATAGTTGTATTTGAAAGGATATCCGAGAGAGTCCGGCCTTTCGTGATGATATAGGATAATGCTTTTTTCAAGCACGGATAAATCCCTTATATCTTTTATGATATTATGCCCCAGCTCCGGATGCTTCTTTATGGCATTATATTCTTCTTCGTTCAGCGGACCGTTCTTATTGAGGATTTTATCGTCTATTAAAGATTTGCCTATATCGTGGAAAAGTCCGCCGACACCCATGCTTACTCTTACAGCCCTGTTGTATTCCAGCCTTGCTCCGAGTATTGCGCCGAGAATGGACACATTGGATGAATGTATGTATGTGTATTCATCAAGGTTTTTTAATTTTGTAAAAGGCGTAAATATGCTGTCGGTGTTGTTTTCAACGTGTTTTAAAATGCTGTCTACGTTACTGTGCGCTTTATTGATCTTTTCCGGGGTAATTGATCTGGTCGTAAAATCTATTGATTTTTTGATCGAATCGATAATTTCTTTCGCCAGGTCGACAGATTCATTCTGATGCGAGTCGGTGACGATATTTTTTTTGATATCGAGCCCCGCGACATTCCGTATAGCCGTGCTCTGATCCGGATTATAGTATAGAAATTCGGTGCCGCCGGTTCTAAGATGCTTTATAAGCGCTTCTGTGAGAGGGGTATTCATTTCGACGACTACGTTGCCGTATTCATCATAAAGATCGAACGGAACACTTGTCCCGAATTTAATACTTTTTAAATCCAGCTGGATCTCGGGGATCCTTTCTTTTAATAGATTCTTTAATTCTGTTTCCATCGGGGATTTATCCTTTATCCTTTCGGTGAAGGCATATAATTATCTTAAAATTAAAATGATAAAAAGTCAAGCTAAAGAGGCAGGGCAGCTTTTTATCACACCTTTATCCTGAAATCGCCAAGTCTTTTTATGAGCCCGTCCTGTTCTATCCTGTTGAGAAGCGGGATTAAATATTTGCGGGAAAGAGACGTGCAATCCCTGGCATCGGCTATCGAAATTCTCTCCCGGCTTTCAAAGAGGCCGATTATTTTTTTCTTTAATTCTTCGTATGTCTCGAGATGATAAATGATATTGCCGTCAAGACTGACCGCAAATCCGAGCTTTATCAGGTCCTTAAGGTTTTTTTTGAATGATTCGTCTTTTATTTTATCGAGATCGATCCCATCCGCGCTTTTTTCCTTCAGTTGCTGAAGAATTCGCTTTTTATTGTCCGGAAGAGTTTCAGCCGTTGCCGAGTCGGCGGTGAAATATCTTCCGTCCTTTTCAAATATGTTGTTGTCGCTCTGGATTTCGTTTATAATTATTCTTGAAAGTCCGGTATCCGAACCGGCCATGTCGGATATTTCTTTGATATTCAATCCGACATTTTTTTTGATAATTTCGGAGATCTTGATTTTTAGATCATTGAAAAATTCTTTGTCGATAATATTTTTATCAATTATAATTATTGAGTCCTTTTTCTTAAGCTCAACGATCGCAGCATCTATGTAATTATTTTCATAAGGCAATCCGGCTTTTATTTCGTCTGTCACGGCCGACATTTTTGCTTTTATTAAAAATTCGATAATTCCCTTCACGGATAGATCGGCTAAAAGGTTTATTTTTTTCTTTAACGTCTTCTTCTCTTTTACCGCATTATAATCGGGTATAATTACTTTCCCGCCGCCGATTATCCTGTATCCGCCCGGATTCGTTATGATAAAAGGTTCGCCTGGGAAGAAGAACCAGGGGGACTCAAACTTTACTCTCGTAAAAAATCCGTTTTGCTGAATTTCGCTTCCCGGAACGGCGGGATTATCCAGCAGGATTATTTTACCCTTAATGGCGGATGTGCCTATAAGAACTTCGATCTCATGATTGTTTTTAATTGTTTTTTTTATTTCGGATAATTTGATATTTGCGATAATATCGGCGGACTCGCTGAAGAAATTTTGTTTAACTATAATGTTTCCTCTTTTGAGTTCCTCGGTTCTTACGCCGTGAAGATTAAGAGCTGTTCTTTGAGAGGGGGCTCCTTCGCTCAGGGCATGAAAATGGCTTTCGATCTTTTTAATTCGTGCATTAATGATGCCCGGAAGTATTATTATTTCATCGTTTTCAAAAAAGCTGCCGTTCTTTAATGTGCCGGTTATGATTGTTCCATGGCCTTTTGATTCAAATACGCGATCGATAAAGAGATAAGGCTTTTTTGCATCCTTCGCGCGGGATATTTTTTTTAAATTGGCTAAAATCGTTTTTTTTAGCTCTTCGATTCCTTCTCCGGTTTTCGACGATACCTTGACTATATCACAGTCCTTAAATCTTGTGCCGGAAAGCCTCTCTTTTAATTCTTCTTCCGTAATTTCTATGGTTTCCCGGTCCGCAATGTCTATTTTTGTCAATACCGCTATGATCTTTTCTATGCCAAGATAGTCGATAACCTTAAAATGATCCTCTGTCTGCGGCATCCAGCTGTCGTCTACTGCGATGACAAGAAGCGCGAGATCGATCCCCCATGCGCCGGCAGCCATGTTCCTGATGAAGCGCTCATGTCCGGGAACGTCTATTATGCTCACCCTGCCGAAGCCCGGGTACTCGATATCGGCAAACCCGATATCTATGGTCATCTCGCGTTCTTTTTCCTCAGGGAGGCGGTCGCAATCAATGCCCGTAAGCGCTTTTATGAGGCTTGTTTTGCCGTGATCGATATGTCCGGAGGTTCCGATTATGTACACGTAAGAATCCTGTCGATATGTTTAGTTTGTCTGGTCTGTCCCGGCAAGCCTGTCGATTACGCCGGCGACTTCGGGTATTTCATTGTCGGCTATAGTTCTAAGATCAAGCGTAAATTTGTCATCGGCAATATAACCGACGATCGGTATTGGATGATTCAGAAATGTGTCCGATATTTCCTTGCCGGACATTCCGGGAATACTTATCCGGACGGCAACGCTCTCAACTTTAAGCGTTGGCAGGCTTCCGCCTCCGAAAACGCTTTTGGCGGGCACTCTGGCGATAAGCTCTTTTCTGTTTTCGGCCCTGACTTTTTTCATAAGGCGGTTTGCTTTGTTACCCAGCGTTTTTTTATTCTGGAAGATAGTATTCCATAATGATATTTTGTCAATATTCCTGTTGGCATAATGAATAAGCGTTTCCTGTAAAATGTAGTATGTTATTTTATCCGTCCTTAACATCCTCATAAGCGGGTTTTTTTTAAGTCTACCGATAAGTTCTTTTTTGCCTACTATGATCCCTGCCTGGCATCCGCCCAGCATCTTGTCCCCGCTGAAACAGACGATATCGGCGCCCTGGGATAATTCGTGGGAGACTGTCGGCTCGAACGATTTCGGGAACCTTGCGTCCACGAGAAGATTGCCGCTGCCGAGATCCCTTATGAACAATACGGATGAGCTTTTTAATCCTGCCAGGTCTTTTAGAGTAGCGGCTTTGCTGAAGCCTTCGATCTTGAAGTTGGACTGGTGTACCGATAAGATCATCGCGGTGTTCTCGGATATTGCCTTCCGGTAGTCTTCGGTCTCGGTAATATTGGTAGTGCCGACTTCAATAAGTCTTGCGCCGGTCTGCTTAAGGATGTCGGGGATCCTGAATCCGCCGCCTATTTGCACAAGCTCCCCGCGTGATATCACTACATCTTTCCCGTTCGCGAATTCGCTGAGTATAAGAAACACGCTTGCTGCGTTGTTGTTGACTATCAGTGCGTCCTCTGCGGCGGTCAGATTGCATATCAGCTCTTCGGTAAATCCGCCCCTCTTTCCTCTCTTGCCCGATGGGAGGTCAAGCTCGAGATTGCAGTAACCTGAAAGATTTTCAGCGAGGCTGCGGAACAATTCTTCGGAGACTGGCGCGCGTCCAAGATTGGTGTGAATCACGACACCCGTGCCGTTTATCACTCTTTGGAGCTTCCGGCGTTTTTTACGGAGACAGCTTTCGACGATCGAAGACATCAGTTTCTCAACATCAATTTCCTGATCCTTGTCGAAGTTTTCCCTGAATGATCTTATCTCTTCGCGAATAATATTTACTACTATTCCTTTACCGAGTTCCGAAATGAATTCGCTTAATTTTTCGGACTGAAGTATTTTTTCAACCTGCGGTATCTGTTTCAGAATATTTTCGAGATTTTCCATGTTTTTTACCGATGAAATTTTTATATGGGATTCTTTGTTTTCAATGCGGAAGGGGCAGGAATCGAACCTGCCACTGCAATAAATTACAGCCTGCGGTTTTGAAGACCGTGGAGACCACCAGATCTCATCCTCTTCCAGTAATGTTGCTGAAAAGTAATACTACGCTTTAAGTCCCGGAATTGTCAATATGTTTTAAATGCTTTGTAACGGCTGCTATTCGGTAATATTGGATTCACCTATATGAACCTGTAATTTTGAGATGGCTTTTAATTAAGTATGGAAATCTAAAGATAAGTCTTAATTTGCGGTAAGCATTTCTCTGCGTTTATTTATTAAATATGCGATAAGGATTACGAGCCATTGAAACTGGTTGCCGATCGCAAGCGTTATCGCGTCCGGAGGCGGCGGGCTGAACATACTTGCTATCCACGTAAACAGGAGAAAGGCCATTAATAACCAGAATGCTATTATGCCTTTTTTATCTTTTGCTTTTGTGCTGTGCAGGTAGATAAAAACGCCGGCTATAAAAAGGCCCCCCTCCGTAATAATGCTTGCGAGAGGATTATTCCAGATACCGAGACCTACTTTAATGCTGCTGCCGGGAAATAGCGGCAGGTCTGCGATATGCGTGATGAGATCCAGAATCCAGTGACTGAATACGATTGCTCCTAGAACAAGAGAATCTTTTAATGAATGCCTTATAAAATAATACACTGCTGCAAAAAATACAGACCAGAGTAAAGACATCAGGAGGCTATGAGAGAATGGATAATCATACAGATCAAGAGGCGTCATTACGGTGATTCCGGGGGCAATACGCAGATGTTCGATCCCAAGAAGCAATAATACCGACATTAAAAGATCTATTATTATGGCCGCTAAAAACAAAGTCCCGAGTGAAACTTTCGGGGCTATTTTTTTCGCTCCCAGTGCAATTGCGTAATGTCCTATGTACATGGATTTTCCCCTTGTATGAATTGCTGAGAATGTCTCATCAATCGGCAAGTTAGTTATTTAAAAATATTTTTTAAATAACTAATTGATATTCAAATTCAGCACGCATTGTTTGATTAGAAGTCATCTCAAAATTATATTTTTTGTATTGATAAATTGGGATACATCACAAAATTTTTGAGGACGCCTTTCAGACCTGATACAAAAGCGTTCGAAAACATGAAAAACTGACCAGGAAGGTCTGATTCCGGAGAAAATTTTGTGATGTATCCCAATTTATCTTTAATCACCTTTAAGAATCTGTAATTTTGAGATGGCTTCTAGTAAAAATAGTTATTTTTTATTTGCTTTCAATATTTGAGAATTTCGATATAATATTCAACTATACCTGCTGTGAATTATCGTATCTTTCAGTCTGATCTGCGGATGATGATAGCGCTCATATTCCGGCGTTTTCTCCCCGTACTGTATGGCTTCCTGCGGGCACCACTGGATGCATGCAAGGCATTGCTCGCAATTGTGCTGCCATACGGGCTTTTTCTCCTCTATGACAATATTGCCGGCCGGGCACACTTTTTCGCATGTTTTACAGCCGTTGCATTTATCGTCGACCCAGAACTTTTTGTCCATTTTCGGGACCATATTAAAGGTCATTTTATAAAGCGCGGTAAAAAGAATTCGCTGCCATAAAGGCCCTTTTTCAATAAAGCCGGATTTTCCTGCGGCAATATATTCCGCAGCCAGTTTGATTTTTTTCTCCGCGTCGTCGGATAATTTTTGCAGGTGTTCGGACGGACCGGGACCTCCCCATGGTATGTAATTACTCGGCAATAAAATATCAAAACCTGCAGATAACAACAAACCCAGCGAACGCATGTGTTTCTTTAATTGAATCAGGGTGCGGGAAACCTGCCCGCCGTTCACGGCAAGTGAAAAATAATATTTTGCCGAACCTTCCTTGATTGTTCTTAAAAATTGAATTACCGGGCCCGGCACACCCCACATGTGCACCGGGAAAACTATGCCCATTGCGTCAGCTTTTACAACTTTCCCGGCTTTGATTGCCTCTTTCATATGATATATTTCGGTTTTCCCTAACTCTTTTGCAAGCACGCGGGCTGTCCATAATGAATTCCCCGTCCCTGTATAATAATAAATAACGGTTTTCATAAAAAATTCCGTGCGAATCTGTTTCTAATTTAAAGATATAAGTTTACATAACAACGATCTTTGCTTCTTCGGATTCTTTTACCGAAGCTATTATTCTGGCTTTATCCACTCCGCCGGATTTAAGCTCGGCTAAAAGACCTGGAGCGTCTTTTTCCGAAAGCGCCAGCACAAGGCCTCCGGACGTCTGCGGGTCAAAGACGATATCCGCGAGCTCGCGCCTTACGGCTGCATCTAAACTGCACCGGCTGCCGATAAAATCCCGGTTTTTGTAGAGCCCGCCGGGGATAAGCCCCCCGGACGCGTATTCCGGAGCTCCGGGAAGAAGAGGCAGCTCTCTTGAGTTTATCGTGATCTGCAGCATGTCCGAAGAAAGCATTTCAGTGAGATGGCCTATCAGGCCGAAGCCGGTGATGTCGGTGCAGGCATGGATTTCGTATTTTTGAGCGATCTCTGAAGCGCGCCTGTTCAGTGCACTCATGCTCTGCACAAAAGCGCTCATATGCTCTTCCTTCACAGCACCCGCTTTAAGCGCGGTGCCTATTATGCCTGTTCCGAGCGCTTTTGTCAGTATCAGCGCGTCGCCGGCTTTCAGCCCCACATTGCGCAATACTTTGTCCGGATGAACGGTGCCCGTAACCGAAAGCCCGTACTTGAGCTCGTCGTCTTCAACGCTGTGCCCTCCCAGAAGCCGGGCTTCCGCCTCTTCCAGAATGCTCAGCCCGCCCTTTAAAATTTCACTTAGAATATCGAGGCTGAATTTTTTCAGAGGATAACAGACTATGTTCATTGCCGTTATCGGCTTGCCGCCCATTGCGTATACATCCGACAACGCATTGCACGCGGCAATACGTCCGAAGGAATACGGATCGTCCACTATCGGTGTGAAAAAGTCAATAGTCTGAATAAGAGCCGTTTCCGGAGATATCCTGTAAACGCCGGCATCATCCATGGTATCGAAGCCGACTATTACATTCGCGTCATTACCGGGCTTTATATCCTTCATCACTTTATTCAGGTCCGACGGACCCAATTTTGACGCTCAGCCTGCGCTCTTCACGGACTGTGTAAGTCTGAGCTTGTTCAGCTCGTCAATATTGCATTTATCAGTCATGAGCGTAATCGTATGAAAATTTGAATTTCATTTCAATCATTTATTTTATTGCGCATAATAAATTTATTGTTATTTCGCCCGGCTTTGCTGCGGAAAATGACCGAATTAATCCCATAAGACATCGCAGTTTTGCCGCGGGGGAGAGTCCAGTGGAATGTATAAAAAGAAATATTTGACTGCAGCATATATAAATGATATAATATTCTGGTCCAATAATGTGCTGAATTAAATTTTAATTTCAGGTGATGAACTTTGCCTAAAGTACTCATTGTTGATGACAGCAAACTGGTCGGGGCCGTAATTAAAAACAAGATTGAATCCGAATTGCATTTCAGCGTTCACTGGATACAGACGTTTTCCGAAACCAGGGAACTGCTTGAAAAAAACGGGTCTGATTTTTTTATCTGCCTTGTAGGATTGTATTTGCCCGATGCGCCTGCGGGCGAGATAGTCGATTATGTAATCTCGAAGAATTTGCCCACAATAGTATTCACAGGCGAATTATCCGATGAGATCCGCGAAAGGATATGGTCAAAAAAAGTCATTGATTATGTATTTAAGGAAAGCGGGTACAACCTGGATTATGTCATTCACCTGATAAACCGCATTTACAGGAACCGGCTGACAAAAATTCTTGTAGTCGATGATTCCCAGATTTTCCGTAAAAGGATTTCCGATCTTCTTGCCGTTCATCAATTCAAAGTCTTTCAGGCCGGGGACGGGATACAGGCTTTAAAGATATTAAAAGAGAATCCCGACATGAAAATGGTCATAACTGATTATAATATGCCCAATATGGACGGATTGGGGCTGATAAAGGAAATAAGGAGCAGGTACAGCAAGGAAGATCTATCCGTAATAGGGATGTCCGGAGATAATCTGCTTTCGGCGAAATTCATTAAATCGAGCGCGAACGATTTTCTGAGCAAGGATTTCTTTACGGAGGAGTTTTACTGCAGAATTACCCAGAACATCGAAACCATAGAACACATCAGGGAGATAAGAGAAGCTTCGAACAGGGATTATCTCACAAACATAAATAACCGCAGATATTTTTATGATGTAGGGCAAAAATTGTTTGAAAATTCAAAGAGGGAAAATCTCACGGTCTCCGTGGCAATGATTGACATCGATTATTTTAAAAAAATAAACGATAAATACGGCCATGATTCCGGAGACCAGGTCCTTAAAAAGGTCGCGAATATAATACAGACAAGATTCAGGGCATCGGATATTGTCGCGAGAATAGGCGGCGAAGAGTTTTGCGTGTTCGCGTGCAATATGGATATAAACAGCACGGCAGAGATATTCGAGCAACTGCGCCTGAAGATTGAACAATCGGAGATTATTTCAGGCAAGGATACGCTAAAGGTAACGGTAAGCATAGGTATCTGCGTCAGGCCGATGAATACTCTGGACGATATGATAAAATATGCGGACCAGATGCTTTATAAAGCAAAGGAGGGCGGCAGAAACAGAGTGGAGTTATAAAAATTTGTTGACCGCTTCGCAATAGTATGTTTTTTTTTGGCAGTAACCGCACTTCGAAGGGGAAATAACTAAATTGAGAAATCGTAAATTATTATTTTGTATATATAATTATTGTGTAGTCGTGATTAAATACCTTCCGAATTCCGGGAAAATGTCTTTCAGTTTCGGCAGTTCTAATCCATGTGTACGCAATTTATCGATAAGCAATACTCCTTCAGCTTCAAATAGCCTGAAAATCAGGATCGTTTTGTCTGATATGAACCGGGCAATAAGGATACCGGTATACAGTTAAATGCTAAAAAGATCGAAACTTCGGGGATTAATGTCAATTCCCTGCATATCATTTTTTGTTGTATTTTTCCCGATTATGTATCTTTATGCCGGAAGCGAGTCGGATAGCAGGGTTGCATTTACAAGGGGCGGCTGGGCCGGAGCCAGGTATGTCGCGATGTGTAAAACGGCGGAGTCCGTCACTGACGATGTTTATTCCATTTACTGGAATCCGGCCGGGCTGAGGGAGCTTCTGCATAAACAGACACTTACGTCCGATGAAATACAAAAGAGAGCCGAAAGCGGGCAAATAGACACTATTACGGAAAAAGATCTCACGAATTTTTCCGAAAAAGAGTACTCTAAATTGTTCGTCGAGACAGGAATTTCCTATACTTTGCTCGATCCGGAGAACAAAGCGGGATTTGCCGGAATTGCATTCAGCGCATTTAAGGGCGTATTGGGCATCGGATATTACGGGAATTACATAAAATATCCGGATAAAGACGTGAATAATACGACCAGGGGAAAAGAAGATTTATCTTCGGCGGCATATCTTTCATACGGGGCCGGGACCGGCGTTGCATCGCTCGGAATGTCCTTAAAAACGATATACGTGAATATAGCGGAGAAGAAGTATTACGGTTTTGGCGCCGATCTCGGAATGCAGGTTGAACTGATCCCGCTTGTGAAAATCGGGATCGTGGTGCAGGATATCGGGACAGGATTAAAACCTGCGAAAAATTATGATAATACGGATTCGGGATACGATTTTTCATACCCGGTCGTAAAAATCGGGGCATCGGTTACCGACAGAAGCTCCGATTTTACCGCTGCAGTAAGCGGCATCAGGGAATTGGAAGAAAATGACTTTAAAATAAATTTTGGTTTTCAATATAATATCTTCAAATTCAGCTCAATATATTTAGGAGTGAACAGCTCCGCTTTTACAACCGGTATTTCATTAAAATTTTTTAATTTGAATTTATCCTATGCGTTTATGTACGATAAAGAAGAATTCGGGTATTCCAATACCCTGTCTTTAACATTGCTTATTTAGTATGGACTTGATATTCGGCAAAAAGACGCTGATTATGGGCATCCTGAACGTGACCCCGGACTCGTTTTACGATGGCGGGCGCAGCTACGGACTGGATAAGGCGATAGAGAGAGCGAATCAAATATTCGAAGAAGGCGCGGATATTATCGATATAGGCGGCGAGTCGACCAGACCCGGTGCGGATGCGGTATCACTTTCTGAAGAACTCGAAAGAGTATGCCCTGTTATAGAAGCCATTGCAGGCAGATTGGACATTCCGATCTCGATAGACACGTATAAATCGGAAATTGCCGAGGAAGCGGTAAAGCTTGGAGCGTCCATTATTAACGACATCAGCGGGCTTACCTTCGATGAAAACATGGTTAAAGTAGCTTCCGGATATTCGGCGCATGTTGTTATAATGCACATAAAAGGAACCCCAAAGAACATGCAGACCAATCCGGTTTACGGGAGTCTGCTTGAAGATATATATGCTTTTTTGGAAAAATCGGCACAAAAAGCATTAATCGCCGGAGTCGGAAGGGATAAAATAATAATCGATCCCGGAATAGGATTCGGCAAGTCGTTTGAAGATAATTACAGGATACTGAACAATATTGATTTTTTTAAAAAAATGGGATTCCCGCTCTTGGTCGGACTTTCAAGAAAATCGCTCATAGGCAAACTTTACGAAAAGGACAGTGACAGGCTTTTTGCAACAGTAGCATTGAATTCTATTTCGGCTCTTAACGGCGCCGATATCGTAAGGGTTCACGATGTCAGGGAGCATCGCCTGGCGCTGAAATCAGTCGAAATGCTCAGGGGAACGCGGATCGCGGATGGAAGAAATACTAACAAATATTAAATATTATATAACAACATTTTGGGATTATATCAGGAATATCCTGGATGTCATAATTGTGTCATTTTTACTGTATTGGGCGTATTCTTTCCTTTCGCATACAAGGGCCGTACAGTTATTAAAGGGAATAATTGTTATCGTTGTCATTGCGCTGCTTTCGAATATCTTAAAACTGGATACCCTGAACTGGCTGATTACAAATATTACTTCGTATGTCGTTATATTAATAATGATACTGTTCCAGCCTGAACTCCGCCGCCTTATAACCCAGTTCGGGCAGAGGAACTGGATATCGAATACGGTCAACAGCGAGCCTTTCCAGCTTGACGAGCTTGTAAACGCCACTGTGGCAATGTCCGAACTGAAAATCGGATCCCTGGTAGTAATTGAAAGGAACACGGGCCTGCGCAGCTACGTGGAGTCCGGCGTATCGATAGACGCGACGGTGTCCGAAGAGCTTATAAGGACCATCTTCTTTCCGAATACATTTCTCCACGACGGGGCGATAATCATCCAGG
Source organism: uncultured Leptospirales bacterium (assembly GCA_964626055.1). Taxonomy (GTDB): domain Bacteria; phylum Spirochaetota; class UBA4802; order UBA4802; family JAFGDQ01; genus JAFGSG01. The sequence continues at coordinate 47,486 of CAZVDF010000015.1, read as the reverse complement.
AAGGGAGAATATCAGCCGCGGCTTGCTATCTGCCGCTGAGCGATTCCAGGCAGATAAAGAAATACCACGGGGCAAGACACAGGGCGGCATTGGGAATAGCCGAGGAGACCGACGCTCTGGTTGTCGTGTCATCGGAGGAAACTGGCGCCATATCGATTATGGTGAACGGCAAGATATATCCCAAAGTAAAAGTCAATGATTTGAAAAATATGATCCTTTACTTTATGAACCCGAAAACCGCATACGAGGATAAATATCCGATCAAATAATGAAAAAGTATTTATCTGAAATAAAGAGAATCCTTGGCGCCAGAGATAATGTGGCTAAAATTGTCTGCATTTTTCTTTCTATAATTCTGTGGCTGTATATAAGCAGCACCAATATAGGCGAAGTAAAATTTAAAATTCCAATCACATTCATAAATCTGCCGGAAAACCTGGTTAAATCAAAGATATCCGGCAAGTATGTTACCGCGACATTAAGCGGGAAAAAAGATATTCTTAAAAATATAAATATTAAAAGTATTAAAGCGGTGGTTAACCTTGAAGAGCCGGAAATAGGTATTAATAAAAGCTATTCCATCGATGTGATCAGAGATGAGATACCTGAAAATATTGAAATAACTTTATCAAGTAAGGACGTCGGTCTTGTTATTGATAAACTTGCCAGTAAAAGAGTCAAAGTAACAGTAAATATTGCTGAAAGAGCGATGAATGGTTATATACTGGGAAAAATTGCCGTTATTCCGGAAACGGTAAAGATAAACGGACCCGAATCGCTGCTGAGAAACATTGATTTCCTGCAAACTGAAAAAATTTCAATAGCAAAAGTTACCGGCACGATCATTAAAGACGTTGTCGTTTACAGCAAAGATATCCCGGATATCAGCGTGGATAATCCAAGAGTAAGGGTTATAATTCCCGTTATAGAGTCGGTTAATTCCATTGAATTTAAAAAGAAAGTTTTCCTTAAAAATATAAATGACAATTATAATTATATTTTGAACCGGGATGAAGTCTCGGTATATCTGAAATCCGATAATCCCGATATCGCTGTGTCGGAAAATGACGTAGATATTTTTATAGAAATCAGCAATCTGGACATTGAGGCGTTTTTAAAAGAAACGAATGAAAATTATCTTGAAAAATATTATTCAGTCGATTTTATTATAAAAAAAGAAGGGATAAAAGTAATTTCGATCTTTCCGGATGCCGTTTCGGTAAAGATATCCGTTAAATAATTATTCATGCAGCCCCCTAACCCCCGGAGGGGGCATAGGTTTTTGGAGAGTATGCGGGAAGAAATTGAGATTTATTATATATAAGTGCCCCCATTTTTTTCCAAAGGAAGGCTCCGTACGGGGTAGGGGACTATGATATTTCACAGTATCCCGGGAAGAGCTGATTATTTTAATTTTTTATCAGAGGGAACAATATGTCTCATGCATTATTATGTGTAAACATTGATCATATAGCTACACTGAGAGAGGCGAGGGGAGGAGTTTACCCTGATCCTGTCGAGGGCGCGGTTATATGCGAAAAAGCCGGATGCGACGGCATTACAGTGCATCTGCGCGAAGACAGAAGGCACATTCAGGACAGGGATGTATTCGCACTGAAAGGTATAGTTAAAGGTAAATTCAATCTCGAGATGGCGCTTTCGGATGAAATAATCGGTATCGCATTAAAACTGAAACCGGATCAAATTACCGTTGTTCCCGAGAAAAGAGAGGAGCTAACAACGGAGGGCGGGCTTGATGTCGCGAAAAACATGAAGAAGATTACAGACGCAATTGATTTATTCCGCAGCCTTAACATTTTAGTATCTCTTTTCATTGAGCCGGATAAAAATGTAATAGAGCTTTCAAAGCAGTGCGGGGCCGATTTTATTGAGATACATACGGGGACATATTGCAATGCGCAGGAGAAAAGCGTTATCGATAAAGAAATTGACAGGATATACAGCGCGGCAAATCATGCCGTAAATATAGGTATAAAAGTCAATGCCGGCCACGGACTGAATTACGGCAACCTTAAACCTGTTTTGAAAACCCCCGGATTACTTGAACTCAATATAGGCCATTCGATAATATCGAGATCTGTTTTTGTAGGACTGTCCGAAGCGGTTAAGGAAATGCTTAAAATTATCAGAAAGCCTGTCACGGAGTAGAAAATGTTTTTAGCCATCATTAAATTGTTATCAATATTTATTTTTGTTTATTTTTTATATACTTTATTTAAAATTATTTTTAAAATAAGCGGCAATGTAAAGAGGAGCAGAAAAAATTCGGGAGAGTCTCAAAGTCAGAAAAGTAATGATAAAGGCAATATAATTGAGCTGAAAAAAGATGAATATAAAGTGGAGTAAAGATTTGAAAAAATTTTCCGCGGCTATGCTTGCCTTTTTATTTATATTTATGCTCGGCGGATGCGCCAGGCTCGGAGGGGAATTCGCTTTCAAAAATTTTTTTGAGGACCATTACAAGAAAATGGATGATCCCCTGGCATTTGAGAAAAGCGAGAAGATCAACTGGGTTTATATTTTCAGAGATATCCGGAATCCGCAGAATATAACGGTTACTCTTCTGAAAAAAGAAATAGTCTGGGTGGATGTTTCAAGCAGATCGGAACAGATTTCCGCTCTTAACAATGTGATTAACGGAAAGATCGAAAACTTACCGGATGGCGATTACAGGATCGTTATAAGCCAGTTCAGCCGGGTAATAGACAGGCGAGATTTTGGGATATACTCCGATGATAAGGAATGATATATTTTCATTTATCTTCTTCTGAACCGACCGGTTTGTTCGGTTCAGGGGGGACAGCATGCTGAGCCGTCTTCGGGCTGATTGCCGGCGGAACCGGACGATGCGGGACCGGCCTTTTGTTTCTTTGTTCTGCCGGATTTACCCTGGACTCTGAGCCTGGTTCAACAACCGGATTGATGTCGCTTTTTTGTCCTGTAGCCTCGATATTCGGACTTGCGATCGAGCCTCTGATCGTCAGTTGTATCTTATTCGAACTGTCTATCCATTTGCTCAGCAAGATTCTGTAATTTTCAAGAAACGGCGACGATGAATCGACTGTGATATTCAGGTTCAACTGAGATTGCTGAAAAGACTGGGCTGCGGTAATGGAGCCATTGATGCTTCCCTTTATATCCGGCCCGGAAGCATTGAATGACTCGATTGTAATTTTCCTCTTTATTATGCTTATGTCTGCAATAATTGAAGTGAAACGCACAGGCGGGATGTTGAATTCCTTTACATTTATACCGTTTGCAACGACGTTCTGAAGTTCCAGTTTAATTTTCCCGCTGTTCGGAAATTCCGACATCGAACCGAATTTAAGATCAAAATCCGACCTGGCTACCATGCCGACGGAGGTTTTTTCTCCTGAAAATTTTATGTTGTTTATTTTAATCTCGCCGGTCAAAGAATCGCCTAATAGAGCGGAGAAAATGCCGATATCCAGGTCTATATTCTGAAACGTGATTTCAGCGCCGTCCTTCAATGCAATTGTCATGCTGTCAATATTTGCTCCGGTAAAGAAATTGAAACCGACATCGCCTATTTCGGCGCTTCTGCCGAGGCTTTCTCCGATCGTCTGGAGCCGTATTTTCACAAGAGAGCCGTATGGGAATGTGAAGATGAACAATATAACGGTAAGAACGACCGACATCAAAACATAGTGCCAGAAATTCGGAAGGGATCTTATATCCCTTAAAAATTTTAAAATAGTTTTTGCAGATTTTTTTAGAACGGATTTTATGTCTTTTATTTCCATGTTATTATCCGGAATGCTCCGGCGGCTGAGATCATTTTAAAATAAAATTATCTATTTTTAGGTTTATGTCATACGTATTGGTGCCCTTAAGCGCGGGGCTTATTTTAAGGTAATTCACTTTAAGCAGATTTTCCGAATTCTCCACCTCGTAGAGAAATTTAATGAATTGCTGGATCGCCACTCCTTCTATTCTTATATCGGTGGTTATTCTCGTGTATTTATTCTGTATTACCGACTGGCTGCTCCTGGTATAAGCAATATTTTTCGAAATACCGGTGGTGTTCGCCCACTGTTCTATCAGCGAAGTGGTATTTTCGTTTCTTCTGCTGAGCATTGATGTGTATCTCTGGTTTTTCTGCTGTATCTCCCTGTATTGTTTATATATGCTTTCGAGTTTTTTTACATCATCGATATTTTTTTTTACATTGTCGTCGGCGCTTCCGGTAAGACCGATAATCGGAGAAATTATCAGGTAATATAATCCCGCAGCCGCTATGCAGGCTAGAAGAATTTTCAATAATAGTTTTTCTCTTCCGGTTAAATTCATCATTTGCTTACATCCGCTGTTTTGCCGGCAGTTTTAAGTTTTATTGTCATGGCAAACAATATATCGCTGCCTTTTTTCAGGTTCGTATTAAGAACAACACTGTCGAATTTTTTCGATTCTATCAGTTTATTTTTAAATTCGTCAATTTTTACGCTTGATCCCATTTTCGCATCAAGTCTTAAAACGCTTTCATTGATCACAAGGTTCCTTAACTCAAATGCATCGTCTTTCGGAAAAAACAATAAAATATCGTTCAAAATAATCATTATTTTTTCGTCGGATCGCACAAGCGAATCTATGTTTTCAAATTCTTTCTTTTCATCCTTTAAGATTTTTAATGCGTCGGAAACTGGATTTTCGCTCGGCTTCCTTGCGTGAAAATATTTTTTAAACCGGTCATTCAAAATGTCGGAATATTTTTTGTTGGATTCCGATTTTACATACAATGAAACGATAAGGTTTACTATGAGGATAAAAACAGCCAGTACGGCAAATGTCGCGGCCAGATAATATTGTTTTATCGACGCATGAGACGATGCCGGCAGGAATTCGCCTTTTAAAAACGATATTGCCTCGTACCTGTTGTTGAGGTACGAAAGGATCAGGCCGAATGCCGCCGGGAACTGGCTTCTGATTTTCGGTTCAGCGTGTTCCTCCATGAACGGCAGAGAAACCACGGGAAGCTCAAGCTCTCTTGAAATGATAGAGCCGATTCCCGCAATGTCCGATCCGCCTCCCGATATCAGAATCCTGCTGAAAGCAACTTCGGGATATTCGTTCAAGAATGCTTTTTTGCTTAAGATTATTTCTTCGAGTAGCGTGTAAATTACATTCAGGGACTTATCATAAATCCCTTTCAAAGAGTTTTTTTTGATTTTAAGTTCGCTGAAATCCTTCTGAAGGTTGTTTTCAAAGGAATTTAAATCCAATTTTAAGCCTTCAAATAATTTTACGGCTTCCGACAGGGATAATTTATACGCATCGGAAATTTCGTCGTATATCGAGCCGGCTCCTTTGCTTATTGATCTTGTGAATAGGAGGCTCCCGTTGTGAATGAAGTTAAGGATGGTTTTATCGTTGCCTATATCAAGCTGAATCACAGCCTCATTATTGATTTTATTGAAGTAATTATAACATTCGAAAATGGATTGCGACTCAAGGCCCAGGCCGACCGGATTTAACTGGCAGTTATTGAAATACGACAAATATTTTTGAATGATTTCTTTCTGGGCGACGGCAAGGAGAACATTGCCTGATTCCGCATCACTGCTTTTCAGCATCTGAAAATCCATGACCGTGTCTTCAAGCTTGAATGGGATGGAATCCTCCGCCTCGAAAGCTATTACCTCGGCAATCTTTTCCCTGTCGTTAAATGGGAATGTGAGGGTGCGGATAACGGTATTCTGCATAGGAAGATTCGTGAGGATCTTGTAGTTTTTAAGGTCATTCTCCGAAACGATCCTGCCGAGGGTCGCAGCGATCGCTTCATCCCTGTTCCCGTACCCGGGATCAACGTCTTCGTATATAAAATTTTTTACTTTAAAATCCTTAAACCCCGATCTGGCGGTAATTACCTTAATCGACGAAGATCCGATGTCGATGGATGCGATGTTCTCAAACAATTTTTTTCTCCTGTTACTGTTCGCTCCAGTACAAAAATTTATTTCCGTCCCTGTAATAGATTCCCGTTATCTTCACGCTTGTCCTGTTCACAGTCCCGACAGCCGTAATTTTAAATATATATGACTTTACTGATAAAATATTTTTTCTTACCGTTTCGTCATCAATCAAGTCTTTTATTTCGTCAACACCTGTAAAAGGCGCCGAGAGCCTTCTGCTGATTAATTCACGCACTATATCATCGGTCATTTTATCTGTCAACGCAGATAATACCCTGAAGGGCGCTGTATTAATATTTATTTTATTAAGATCCAGAGTATAATCCCTTCTCTCTCCGTACACCCTCAGGTAGTCGGACAATTTTTTGCTTTTTTCCCTGCCGATGTTGAATTTTGCGGATTCTTCCGCTTTTCTTAATTTATCCAGCGCATCCTGCGGGCTTATTTCTTTCAGGAACCCGATATCGATATTGACATTCCCTTTATTATTTTCGACAAGCCCGGATTCCATTTCGTATGATCCTTTTGCAAGACCGTAGAATATTTCCGGGGTCATATCTTTAACCAGAAGAAGTTCGTCAATACTGTCCATGGCCGCATTTTTCGCTTTATAGGGAGATGGAAGGGTTAAATAAAAATCGGTTGATTCCGCTCCGTAAGGCGAACGCCCATCATCAATATCGACCCAGTCTTTTATGATATCCGCGAAGTCCATCGGTATTCCCATGTCCATGAAGAATCTCTGGGCTATCCCGTAATATTTTGTGGAATCGACGACTTCAGTCGCGATTACGCTCAGATTTATTTTGGAATTTTCATCCTCAATTGCAATTTTTAACGAGCCGTCTTCCAGCGGCAATTCGGGGAAATTGAGCGCCCATATATCCTTGTAGCAGTCGATATCCTTGCTTACCGCCTGTTTGCCGAGAAATGATGCGGCCAGTCCGAGCTTATCGGCCTTGAGTATGATGGCGGAAAGATTTATTCCGGCCCTGGCTATCATGCCGGCTTTTAATCTTTCGCTGAATTTTCTGATATAGTTGATGTTTGTCTGCGCCGTTGATAAAAATTCCGTGGACATGGTTACAAGCAGTGAAATCACCATCAGCACGACGATAAGTACATAACCGGAAGAATTCCCCAGATATCTGAACAAGCCGTTCCTATACAGGAAATCCTTTCTTTTTTGATAATTATTCGTAAATTTTAAAATAATTTTTATCATGAGATCATATCGAAATTATATTTTATTCGTTGATAGATTGTGATCCCTTTTTATCAATACATGTTTATTTTTGAGATGAAAACGAATTCTTCTTCCTGCCTGTTATAGTTCCTTACCTTGAGCGTGGTTCTGATGAACCTCGGGAACTGATTGTTTTGCCTGGAATCCCAGCTGTTTGTCCAGGCATTGCCTCTTCTGAATTCGAATTTTATATCAACGACATTCTCCAGCAATATATCGGACTCTCCGCCGGATTCCGGTTCATCGTCGAAATGGCGTTTTTCTCTTCTTGAAAGGAAAAATAGACCGGGAACTTTTTTATCTGGCATTAAAGAATAACCGATTTCTTTCACATCGCTTTTAGGGTAGGGTTTCCTTGTGTCGCTCAGAACGGAAAGCTCCTGGTGATCAACCGAGACGAAATTAAGCCTGCCGTTAAAAGGGTACTCGAAATTATTATTGCCGGATAGAATTATATTTTTATTATTCCTGTTAAGATAGGCGCACGAAATGTCCTTGTCTATTCTTCCGAGAGCGAGATTGGAATTTTCATAGAAATCGGCTATCCCTGTCATCTGGTATACTGCATTCGATATTGAAGTGTGTGAAGAGTAAACCATAATTAATATCAGTGAAGATATGGCTAATCCTACCAGTACTTCAAACAGGGTAAAACCGCATGAATTTCTACTTAATTCATAAATAGTTTTTTTTAGACTTTTTAAGATAAGATTTAATGTCATTCCTTATGCCATCAAAGTTTAATGCAGAAACCATTTCAAATTATTTTTAAACATAATACCCCGCCGACACCGAAGGTGAAGGCCGGTACGTTAGTACCGGGGGCTTGCCCCGGGGAATTTTATTATCAGCAATATAAATAAATTAATATTCTTACGATGATTCCTGATTATTTAGAAGGATAAATATACGAGATCGTATATTCCTTATCTCTTTCTTTCTCCTGCCACTTTACCGTTAATTCAACCCTGTTGGCGTCCAGAGGCCCGAAAAGCATATGTTCAAATCGCTTAACGGCTCTGCTGTATGTAAATCCCGGATATTCCTTTACCTGTTCGTTATTGATGTCGAGGCCGCGCATATTGCTCATTTCAAATTCGTTCAGCTTGCTCTTCGCGATTATCATCGCAGTTGTCAAATTTTTATTATTCAGAATGGCGGCTATCCCGCCGGACACAGCAGATGTTAAACCGATGAGAGATATTGAAAGAATCGTTATCGCAATTAGAATTTCAATCAACGCAAAGCCGAATGCCTGCCTTAATAAAGCTGTGTGTTTAATAAATATTTTGTTAAACATGGATTATTAATTCAATTGATTATTTTATACCCCTGTTGCTTTCAATAGGGCTTTCAGATATTGTTTTCTTCTTCCGCGAAAGAAATATTTCCCTGATAGATCTCCGGCTCTTTTCTCATTTTAAATATTCTGAGAGACCAGTTTTCCTGATCGTTGATCAGTATATGCAGCACCGCGTTATCCGACTGGCCCCCGGGATAGAACGGGATCAGAACATTGCCTGTTGTTATTTTCTCGCCCGTTGAAAGCAGTATTCGTTCGATTTTAAAGGAATCGGAAAATTGTTTAAACTGCAAAAGTTTGTTTTTACTATCTTCGAATCCGCCTTCTTCGTTTCGAACCACTACTGAAATCCCGTTTTTCCGGCTAAATACTTTTTCGCCTGTTTCATTTATGCTCATGGGCTCGTATAGATGGATTAAAAGAAAATTCGTCCTGTCGTTTATCATTGAATCGTCGAAGGTTTTGGCGATCATTGAAGCCAGTATGAGAAAGTTGCTTCTTTTACTGTCGAAAATATTGGACAGGCGGGGCGCCACGATCAGCGACATGACAGAAAGAATCGATATCACTATAAGCAGCTCAATTAAAGTTAATCCTTCTTTCCCGGAAAAGATTTTCTTAAAAGAACGGAGCATATTTTGTCCATGAACCGGTTAAAAAATGCCGGATATTGTTGATCCTATTCCCAGTTTTTTATATCGGAGTTTTTGTCTTCTCCTCCTTCCTGGCCGTCCGCCCCGAAGCTCATTATTTCATAGTCATTTCCGTGAGTTCCCGGGCATGTGTAAATATAATCTCTTCCCCACGGATCTTTCGGGATTTTTTGCATATAGCCGCGTTCGTTATATTTGATTAGATCCGCGTTGTCAGGTTTTTTGACTAAAGCCTGCAGTCCCTGTTCAGTTGTCGGAAAGCTTCCGTTATCGGCTTCATACTGGCTGAGGGCGAGCTCGAATAACTGGATTTGCTGCTTGGCCGCCGTAATTCTTGCTTTCTGAGGGATGTCCAGCAGCCGGGGTACTACCACTATACCCAGTATGGCGATAATGGCTATTGTGATAGTCATTTCAATAAGCGTTATCCCGGCTTCCGATTTTATTTCTGCGAATAGCTCTGTAATTTTTTTTAAAATACAGTTTATTATGTTTTTCATAACGTACTCCTTACTTGTTGATATTTCATTTCAATATAATATAAATGAAATCTGAAGGCTATAAAAAGCGCCTACACCATCAGATTCATTTCGAATATCGGCAGCAATACGGAAATGATTATCATCCCTATTATTAGTCCGAGTACCAGAATAATAACAGGCTCGATCAGGCTGGTGAGGCCCGTAAGGGTCATATCCATTTCAGTCTCGTATACATTGCCTATTTTGATAAGCATCCCGTCCAGCTGATCGCTCGATTCGCCCGCATTTATCATCCCGAGCACAAGCTTGGGCAGAAAATCCGATTTCGACAATGCATTGGATACCGAAGAACCTTCACGGACTTTTTTCGCGACCTCTTCTATCTGGTTTTCGATAATGATATTTCTAACTATTTTTTTTACTATTTCAAATGATTTTAAAATATCAACTCTGTTATTCAAAAGGATCCCCAGGTTCTGGGTGAAATTAAGCACTATGAATTTTTTATAAAAAGTCCTGATCACAGGCAATTTCAATTTTAATTCATCCGCTTTTTTTCTTCCATCGGGCGTTTTTATATAGCGGTTTGTCATATAAATAATGATTATTACCGCCGCTATAAAGGGAAGGATGAAATATAAATTTGTAAGAAGGCCGCTTATAGCAAGAACGATCCTTGTGGGCAGCGGCAGTTCCTTTCCCATATCCGCGAATATTCTTGCAAGTGCAGGCACGGCGCTGACCATGAGAAATATAATGACAATTATAGCGAATAAACTTAAGAATGCCGGATAGTACAGGGCCGACCGTATTTTATTTTTAATAATGTTTTTCTTTTCTTCCATCTCGGCCAGGCGTTCGATGACCTGGTCAAGGGAACCCATGTTTTCCCCGACCCTCACCATATTTATGTACATTTCCGAGAATACGTAATTATGCCTTGCAAGACAGTTGGAAAACGACGATCCCTCCTCGAGTTTTTCCTTTATATCGACAATAATGCGTTTAAAATGTTTATTTTCAATCTGGTCTATAATGTCCGTGATCGCGACAAGGAGAGGCATGCCTGCGTTTAGAAGAGTTGTAAGCTGACGCGAGAAAATTCCGATTTGCTTGGAACTCAGTTTTAAGCTTAAATATTTCCGGGTTTTGTTATATAATCCGTTAAAAGTGCCGCCTTCCCGGCTTTGATCGGCTTTTGAAATCATTTCATGCTTTGCCAGGCGGACCACGTATAGGCCCCTGCTTTTTAATTTCTGTTTTGCGGATGATTCGGAAGGGGCGTCTAAAAGATCGGAGACTTTGCTTCCTTCCCTGGTTAAGGCCTGGTATTCGAATATCATATTAACTTACTCTTAATACTTCTTCAAGCGTAGTAATGCCGGAGAGCGCTTTTTCAATCCCGTCTTTCATCAGTGTGACCATTCCGTTTTTTATCGCGCCATCCTTTATTAAAGACGCGTCTGCGTGCGTCATTATCATTTTTCTGATGTCATTATCGATAGCCAGAAGCTCGTATATCCCGGTTCTTCCGAGATATCCCGTATTCAGGCATTTATCGCATCCTTTTCCCTGCGCAAGTTTTCCTTTTTTTAGTTCGGATTCCCTGATACCGAGTTCTTTAAGCATTTTAGAAGACGGTTTATAGGCGGTCTTGCAATGAGGACAGACCGTTCTTACAAGTCTTTGCGCCAGGAAGGCGTTAAAAGCTGAAGCGATAAGGAACGGCTCAATTCCCATGTCTATGAGCCTTGTAATGGAACTGGCGGCATCGTTAGTGTGGATCGTGGAGAATACTCTGTGCCCTGTAAGCGCGGCCTGAACGGCGATGTCCGCTGTTTCATAATCGCGGATCTCTCCTATCATAACGATGTCCGGATCCTGGCGCAGAATTGCCCGCAGCCCGTTCGCGAAAGTGAGATCTATCTTCGGCTTTACCTGCATCTGCCCTACGCCTGGAAGCTGATACTCGATCGGGTCTTCAACCGTCAGGGTATTCACGTCCTTCGTGTTGAGCTTTGTGAGCACGCTGTACAGAGTGGTGGTTTTGCCGCTGCCTGTCGGTCCCGTGACAAGAATAATGCCGTTCGTCTTCTTGATGAGCGTTTCAAACAAAGCCAGGGTCGCTTTCGAAAATCCTATGCTTTCAAGATCGAATTTCATGTCGGTTTTATTTAGAAGGCGCAGTACGACCCTTTCCCCGAAATACGTCGGGAATATCGAGACCCTTATGTCAATGTCTTTGCCGCCTATCTTAAGCTGGATCCTGCCGTCCTGGGGCAGCCTGTTCTCCGCGATGTTTAAATTGGACATTATTTTAACGCGCGATATGATGGCGTTTTGAAATCTTTTCGGAGGCGTAAGCACCTGGTAGAGTATGCCGTCCACTCTGTATCTGACAATTAAATCTTTTTCGTAAGGCTCAATATGGATATCGCTTGCCCTGTCGTTTACCGCTTCGGTTAAGATAGTGTTTACCAGTCGTATGATCGGGGCCTCATTGGCCATATCCATGATATCTTCCGTTTCTGCAAACTTTGAGGAAAGTATCTCAATGTCTTCATACTCGAGATTTTCCATGGCCTCTTCAGTCGTATCCGCATTTAAAACATCGTAATGGGTCCTGACAATTCTGGTTATTTCATCCTCGGAAGAAAGCACGGTTTTAAAAGCGTGATCCGGGAAGATCATTTTGAGATCATCGAATGGGCGGATATTCAATGCGTCGGCTACGGCGATATGAATTAATTTTTTTGATGATTTGAACGGAGCAATCCTGTTCTTCTTTAAAAATTGCGCGGGTACTTTTGAAAATAAATTTTCTGAGTCGTCGTATTCGATTTTTTTCTGATAAGTGATGCCATAATGCTCGGCCAGGCCGGATAATATATCTTCGTCCGAAGCCAGGCCTTTTTTTACCAGGACCTGGCCGAGGCGCATGGATGTTCCCTGCTGGGCGAGAAGGGCTTCCTGCAATTCTTCGAGTTTAATTATCTTTCTGTCTACAAGTATTTTACCGAGCGGTTTTTGAGCTTTTCTTTGGGTCATAATACTTTTATTTGATCTTACTTTTTTTCATTTCTTCCCGTTTCTGTTCAGTTATGGCGTCTATCCGTTCTCCTTTCGTGACTATATGAGGCGTGATAAATACAAGCAGATTGGTTTTATTGTAAGATACGCTCTGTCTTTTGAAGAGCCAGCCCAGGATCGGGATGTCCCCGAGCAGCGGGATTTTTGTTTCTTCAACGCTTTTATTGTTCTTTATAAGCCCTCCGATCACCACCGTCTTGCCGTCAAAAACCGTAACTTTTGTCTGAATGTCTCGCTTGGTCAGGGTCGGGAGCGTGGCCGAAGTTGTGGCGCCCAGAACATCATTCGCTTCCTGGTAAAGATCGAGCGTTATGGCGGATGATTTTGTTATGTGCGGGGTTATTTTTAATTTTATCCCGACCGATTTATATTCGTAGGTTGAGAATTGCGTTCCGGTATCCGATATCCTGGTGTTTGCGGTGACAGGTATTTCATTCCCTATGTTGAGCTCCGCCTCATGATTATCGACTGTAAGCAGCTGCGGGGTTGACAGGACATTGAAATTTTTATCCGTTTCGGAAAGACTTAAAAGTGCGAATCCGAGACTGTCTTTGCCGCTTAAAAATCCTACCTGAAAACCCTGGCTTAAAGGCAGCGCGCTTGTCTTGCCTGACGGCATGTAATCTTTATTGGCGTTAAAGTTAGGCGGGTTACCCATAATGGATGAACCCCCGAATGAGTTGCCGCCGGACGTGCCTCCTATCATCCAGTCAATCCCGAACGTCCATGCCTTATCAGCCGAGATCTCAACAATAAGCGCTTCGATCAGGACCTGTTCTCTTACGATGTCGAGCTCTTTAATTATGCGGAATATCTCTTTGAACTCTTCGGGCGTTGCGTATATAATGATAGAGTTGGTTTCTTTATTTGCTATAATCGAAAGCTTGGTGCTCAACTGGGCTCCTGTAGTTCTTTGCGTCTGCGTTGTCCGCTGTGCCCTTGTCGAAGGCCTTACAGCCGGCGCAGGTCCCGGTGTCGTTACGGGCGAGGCCGAGGGCTGGGAGATTTTTGCGTTTTCCGAAAACGGTATCCTGGACAGAACTGTAGCCAGCTGTTCGGCGTCCGCGTTCTCGAGATGAACGACGTGTATATTGCCGCTTGAGACCTTGTCTTCTTCTTTCTTCTCCTTGATCTCTTTATCGAGTTCCTGCGCTATTTTAATCAGCCCGTCGATCTGCGAAGATACCCCGCTTAATATAATCACGTTCAATACCGGGTATACCACAATATCGACATCGTTCGATTTTAAGGATCTGAGCGCATTGGCGATCTCATTGGCATCCACGTATTTTATTGTAAGAAGATATGTTATAGTTTTTTCTTCTTCGGTTTTAACGACGTGTTTCTTGCCGTCTATGACGATTTCCGCGTTCTTTTTAATTGCTTCCTTAACCGGGACAATTTTTATTAATGTCGGAGTTTCAACGGCGGCGAGCCCTTTTACTTCCAGTATTGACATGAGTATCTGGTAGGCATGCGATACCGGAAATTTTTTTACCGAGCTTATCGTTATTTTCCCGCGCACCTTGTCGTCAACAATAATATTTTTTCCGATAAGCTGGCTCATCATGTTCAGGAATTCGACAATATCCACATCCTTAAAATTCAGCGTAAAATACTTTGTATCTGCCGCATATACTTCTTTGAATATTTTTTTAGGTAAATAATTATTATTCTCGGGAATTATTTGCGTATATAAAGCCGCCAGCATAAGAATTATAAATAAAAGAATACTGAGTAATTTTATTTTCTTCATTAATTAGTTACCTTCAATCGGTCACATTAAACTCAAAGGTCTGGACCCTGCCGCCCCTTTCAATATCTATCGTGATTTTAGATTCGCCCTGAATCGACTGCCATAACCCGAGCAGTTTTTCAGTGCTGTCAATGGGATGGCCGTTTATTCGTTTCGCAATATCTCCGCTTCTTGCACCCAGTTTATACAGAAAGTTGTTGGGGCTTACCCTGGCAAGCCTGTAGCCGTCAATCCTGCCGTCTACTCTGTTAGGCCCGGCCTGTAGTCCTTCCAGCGCATTATCGACATTATTTAAAAGTTTCTGCTGAATTTCGGATCTGCTTAATGACTGAACGGTCCTTGCCCCTATGTTTCTGTTCCCGGCGCCGGTGGCCGATGCGTTTTGTTGAGTTTTGTCGTCTTTGGGATACATGTCGAGAGTTAAAACGGTTTTATCTTTTTTTAAATAAATCTTCGCATTATCGATCCGCACAAGTTTATATCCGTGAACAACCTCCCATAGTTTAAAGATCTGTGCGTCTTTTTCCTGTTTCTTTTTTATAAGGGTTCTGGCTATGCTGGAAGGGCCTGAAATGGTGCCCAGAAGCTGCAGGTCGCTTAAATCGCTGACCGACGGCACGGCTGAATTCCCGGGGTCCTTTGAAGCATCCGTTTCGATTGCCAGTTTAAAAAAGTTTGAGTCAAGAATTGCTTTATAATCGTTGAAACTTTTTTTTACGGACTGCGGGGAGGTATATTTTTCTTTTTCCGGTAAAAAAGAGTATGCGGGACTGATACTGAGTCTTATGAATTGATTGACGCTGAGCGCAGCGATCGTCGAGAATAAAATCACTGCGCCTGTATTGATCACATGATATCTTATATTTTGAATAAACAATTGTATTTCCGTAGCTTATTGGGTATATCCAGTAAATTTTCTGATGAATAGCAACGAGATTTTATTTTGTAAAGCCAGGTTATTCACCGGTGCTTAATCAAGCAATATTATAATATATATGAGAAATATGACTCTTGTAAGCGAAAAATTCTAAATAGTCAATATATTTTATTGATTTTTTTAATGTCAATTACTTACTCATCTTGACTGATTTTTTTATAAACATTTGCGATAGAATGATCAGATTATGATCAATTTTAAGGCAACATGGATGTTGCCGACCGCCGAAGAGTCCACGGATGGGGTATTTGAGGCGGAAAATTGATCATAATCTGATCATTCTATCGATAGTATTAAGAAATAGTGTAATAAAAGTCAGTCAACTTGAGTTACTTAATACTTTGTTGCTATGGGATTAAGAGGGATTAAAAAGGCGGTTATCTAATAATCGTCTTAAAAAAATTTATAACGTCATCGTATTAATTTGTTGCCTATTTTAAGTTCAGCCGTAATTAAATTCAGGGCTAATATACAGATTGTTTCCCCAATAATTTAAAAATACTCAAGCCGGTCAAATTTGAATAGATAAAGCATGGCTGTCGGTGTTTAAGCAGCATAAAGATCTATGGATTTTATTTTCCCGATCGGGATACGAAGTTCCCTGTTATGTTTATCCATGTAAACAATTTCATTTTTTACGAGCTTCCTGTTTTTATGAATTTCAATTTCCTTGCCGTTATCGAGCAATACAATAATATCCAGGCCTTTTATTTCCAGATATTTGTTTAAGAGCGATTTGAAGCTGTTTCTTCTGTTCTGCATAATTACCTTATTTTATTGAAGTTATTTGTAATGGATTACTTTATGTCTCATATTATTTATCGGAAACTAGAAAAAATATTATAGAATATTTTTAAAATATTTCATGTCTTTATTTGACATTGATATGCAATTTGTTTATTTTAAAATGAAATACATTATAAAGTATTTTAACTATTGCATAACTCAAAGCATTTGAACGAATGACTCCTGAATATCCCTCCCCGCCTCAGGCGGGGAGGGATATTTCCTGTAAATTAGCGGTCCCTGAACAAAGCTGAAATTATTTCAAAAAAGGGTATCATCCATATATGAAATTAAATACACATAATGAGAATAAAACCCCCGGCCAGGCGGATTACGATGAAAACGTACTTTTATGCAAATGTATCTTCGGCGATATGTATCGAAAAGAATTGATGGAAATAAACAAGCACGATATAATCGTAAAAATAGCTGAAATGCTGGGGCCGTCGCCGTGCGAGCTGGGCAGGGCGGAATCGATTTTCAACCGGATGAAATATGTTATAGCAAATTATATAATTCATCATGAATATGATTCTCCGAAGGGAGTAAGCACCGATCTTATAGCCTGGCTTGATTCGCAGACCAACCCGGACAAATCAAAGAGGCTCAATAAATTTATTTCCAAGTTCCTGAAATGAAAATACTGCTGCATTCCTGCTGCGCTCCCTGTTCCGGCTATGTTTTCGAGCTGCTGGAGCCGGAATATGCGATTACCTCACTTTTTTATAATCCTAATATAGCTCCTATGAAAGAATATAAGAAAAGACTCGAAGAGCTCAGAAATTTCTGCGATTTGAAAAAAATCACATTAATCGAAGGAGAGTACGATCCCGGACGCTGGACCGGCATGGTCAAAGAACACAGATTTTCAGGCGAGAGATCCGAGAGATGCCGGGTTTGCTATGAAATCCGTTTAAGAAAGTCATTCGAGTGCGCGGCGGCCAATAATATAAATATAGTAGCTACCACTCTTTCGATAAGCCCGCACAAGGATGCGGATATGATCAATGACATCGGGAAAAAACTTGCCGGGGAATTCGGGATTGAATTTATCGAGGCCGATTTTAAGAAAAATGACGGCTTTAAAAAATCCCTCGAGCTTTCGAGAGCTCACGGATTTTACAGGCAGAATTACTGCGGATGCGTATATTCAAAACTGGAAAGAGATAAAAATTCGCTCTGGTATAAAAAATTGCTGGAAATTCGTCCTGAAATCCGGAAATAGCATTCTGCTCTTTGGGTTTTTAGGCCGAGTCTTGAATAATATATAGAAAGAGTTTCAGATTCTATTTCACTGGATGCTGATTAATGAATCATCTTCCGGCATAGATCATTAAGCCAATTCGGAAATAATGCCTTCACTCAACAAACAGCAATATCTTGCCTCTCTGCCTTCCGGCGGTATAAGTCTTGTCATCGCAGGCGCCGGTACGGGGAAAACCATGACTTTAATTGAGAAAGTCAAAAACGTAATTAACAACGGACTGGCAAAACCGGAAGAAATATTAATTCTTACTTTCAGCAACAACGCGGCTCTGGAGATTAAGGAGAGGATTTGTTCGGGGATAAAAATAAATGCCGACGAAATCAATTCGGGCACATTCCATTCTTTCTGTTTGGGTTTACTCAAGGATAATTCCGGATTATTTTTTTCTTCAAACGGTTTCAGCTCTTTCCCGGATGTTCTGGGGGAACAGGATAGAATAAGGATTCAAAAAGAACTGCTTCTGAGCATGAAAGAGCATTTCCTGGGAATGCCGGTTGATGTTATTTCGGGATTACCCGGCAGGAGATTCGATGCTCGAACCTTGAAAAAACTGAACAGCCTCGGCATTATAAAAGCTCTTGAGGATTTTAAACAAAAATTCGCGTCATATAAGATTTCGGACAACCTGATTGATTTTGACGATATGATCCGGTTCGCGATCGATATGCTGTCAGATAACGCTTCGATACGGGAGCAGACTGTCAATAGATTTAAATACATACTTATTGACGAATTTCAGGATACATCCGAACAGAATTTAAAACTGATAAAGCTGATACTTAACGGGAATACGCCGAATCTATTTTTAGTCGGGGACGACTGGCAGTCCATCTACGGATTCCGCGGATCCAGGATTGATTATACAATTAATCTTAAAAAATATTTTCCGGGCGCCGCGATTTTTAAGCTGAACGCGAATTACCGTTCGAAAAAAGAGATAATTAAACTTTCCAATAAATTCATTAAAAATAACAAATACCGGACCGGTAAAAAGTTAAAAGCCGTGAGAGGCAAAGGCGGGATCGTTAAAAGTTTTTGCGTGAATAACATGGATGAAGAAGCCGGCGTGATCCGCAATATTCTTTATGATCAAAAAAGAAAAAATATAAGCGATACGGCGCTGCTTTACAGAAATAACTGGCAGGGAGATTATTTAAGAACGCAGCTGGGAGAAGCAGTCCCTCCGGGCGATCCGATGAAATTCATGACCATGCATTCATCCAAAGGTCTTGAATTCGACAGCGTAATAATTGCCGGCGTTTCGGATGATATTATTCCCGATGCGTCCGGCGATATAGAAGAAGAAAGAAGGCTTCTTTACGTTGCGATGACAAGGGCAAGGGATAATCTATACATTGTGCATCATAAACCGGCTAATGGTGAGCTGTCTCTCTTTGCGGACGAACTCGGACTTGCGGGGGATTAGAGGGAATATAAAAAACCTATCTTTAAAATATAAATATTTACGACAGAATGATCAGTTCTAAATCAATTTTAAGGCAACATGGATGTTGACGACCGCCGAAGAGTCCATGGAGGGGGTATTTGAGGCGGAAAATTGATTTAGAACTGATCATTCTGTCGATAGTGTAAAAATAAACTGCTTAAAAATCAGTTAAAATAACTTATCTAGCTTCTGCCTTATTGAAAGAAACGGTAGTCATTTCTGTATATCCTTCATGATCTTGAGTATTTCCCTCATGTGGTTTATCTCCTCGCCGTATCCGGCCCAGTTTCCGTTCCTTTGATACTCTTCCGCGCGGAGAAAGTACATATAAGCTTTGCCCGCGTAATCCCTGAGCTTTGCCTCAATGTCCTTCTCCATGGCGAGCGATTCGTTTATATACCTGCCGTGAAGGAATATCTTTTCAAGCGCGGTCCTTAAATTGTCTTCCATAATGATCTTATCCGCGAAAGATACAATAACGCGTTTTAGCTCTGGTATTTCGCTTGCTTCGGCTTTGAGATACAGAGGTTCAATAAAAAGCAGCGATTCCTCCACCGGGATTACCAGCATGTTACCTCTTATTACGCCGGAACCTTTCTGTGTCCATAATGTCAGCTGCTTGGATATTTCCGGGTCCTGGTCTATCCTCGCGTCTATCTGCATGGGGCCGTAGCTTAATTTTTCTTTCGGCAATGCGTAGAGCGTCATGTTGCCGTAGTTGGGCGGATCGCATTTCGCCACCAGAAAGGCTATCATGTTGTCTTTATTTATCGGCGTAAACGGCCTTATTAAAATAAATTCGCTACTGTTTTCTCCCGGCAGGGTCGTAACGAGATAATAGCTTTGAATGGGCTCTGCTTTATTGTCATAAACCTGTTTCGGGATATCCCATGTGTCTTCGTTATTATAAAATACGTTTATATCCGTCATGTGGTATCGGAGAAAAATATGGGACTGAATATTAAAAAGCGAGTCCGGATAACGTATATGGGAATAGAGATATTCCGGCATTTCTTTTAATTGCCTGAACAGCCCCTTGAAAATATTGGCGTATGTTTTTATGATCGGGTCTTTGTCGTCCGCCACGTAATAGTCCATTGTGCCGTTGTACGCATCGATCGCAACTTTAACGGAATTCCTGATGTAGTTGATCTTGCCGGAAGATGTATTTATGGGCATAGAGTACGGGAATTTATCGCTTATCGTGTAAGCGTCTATTAGCCAGAAAAGCCTTCCGTCGGCAAGCACGAGATACGGATCGTTATCGAACTCCAGGAAAGGAGTGAGTTTCTTTACCATTTCTTTAATATTTTGAGTATATAATATTCTGCTCTCTTTGTTTATATTACTCGAAATCAGGATATTTATATCTTTAAAGGATATCGAAAATAAAATCCGTTTTAAAAAAGAATCCAGAACTACGCCGCCCGTGCCTTTGTATCTGGTGTATTTGTTCTGATCGCCGTAAGGATAGTCGAACTCGCCGGGGGTGATATTCGTGTTCGTTATTACATAAGGATTATCATGTTCTCCGTAATATATACGCGGCTCTTTAATCTCCAGCTGGATCTTCGTTTTTGGCGGTATATCGTAAATGAGCATTTCCGGCAGACCTTCGGGAGTGGCTCTGTCGACCCTGCTGAGAATTGCTCCGTATCCGTGGGTGTATATGAGATGGCTGTTCAGCCATGTCCGACTGTTTTTTGAAAGCTTATCGATCGCAAGCTCTCTGGCCGACAGATTTACCGCAGTCTTGTTGCCGTCAATGATGTACCTGTCTATATCGACATCGTTAAACTGATAATACGGCTTCAGTTCCTGCAACTGCTTATAAGTCTGTTTTAAAGGACGCCAGTCCCAGATCCTTATGTTGTTCAGAGTGTTCCTGTTCTTCGCTATATCCCTGTAAGTGATATTGGAATTATTTGCGAATTGTTTCAACGCCGTTTTTTCAATGCCGTATGCGATCCGCGTCAGCTTTATATTGTTCTCAATGTACGGCCTCTCCATGTCCAGTTCATTCGGTTCGACAAAAAATCTTTGCTGTATGGAGGGATAAATGGCGCCCAGGATAATATATACGGGTATAAGCGTGATCAGAACGAATAACGGGAGTTTAAAGCTTTTTTTGAATATATTGAATAGTAAAAGGGCGGCTGCGATAAAAGAAATAATCATGCATACGTCATATGCAACCAATTCGGCGTTAACGGCAGTATACCCTGCTCCGTAAAATTTGCCTCTCTGTGAAAAAAGCAGTCCGTATGCGTCAATCCTGTAGCTTAAGCCGAAAAGAAGCACGATGAGTGAAAGCAATATTGATAGATGCACCCGCGAGAACAGGGAGAAATCGAGCCTGTCCCGGAACAGTATGCCGCCGTTAAGCAGGTGGAATATAGCGGAAAAAATCGTAATGATCACAAGCGATGTCATCGTCCATCCGTAAAGAAATTCATAATACGGAAGGGAGAACACATAAAATCCGATGTCTTTATTGAATATCGGGTCTGCGGGAAATCCCGTGAAAGGGACCGAGTTAAAATAAATCAGATACTCTTTCCAGTATGCTCCGGCACCGGCGCCCATAATGAATCCCAGTATTATTACACCCGTTATTATAAAGGCATACAGCGCTTTTCTGGTGGATCCGAAAATGGGAAGAGTGATCCTGTCGAGGATATTATTGGTAAATATCCGGCCTTTGCCGCCGAGAATCCTTATCAAGAGGAAATTTAGAAAGAACATTATAATAAAAACCAGTGAGAATAAGACAGTAACGTTGAATTTCGTGAACATGAGGGTCCAGAAGATATTTAATCCGTCCTTGATCTTGAACCATTCAAAATCGAGATAAAAATTCGAAATCATTTGCATTAAAAAATATATTACTATAAATATCCCCAGGAACCATATAAACTTTTTATTCATGAAATGACCTCTGAACCGATTATTATACGAGACTTGTTTGAAGACTCGGGGAAACTGTGTTGAAGTTATTTAATATTCCCGTTGTAATTAGTTGTCAATAATTCTTTTAATTATGAGTTTTAAATATTGTTTTCCGCTATGCCTGATTTTGTATTGACAGTCGTCTTTTTTAATAGTATTTATTATCCGGCAATGGATTAATTTTTTTGCAGCAGGAGGTGTAAAATGTGGCACAGAAAACCGTTTGTTGCCGGTTCATTTTATCCTTCAGATCCGGATGAATTGAAAAAAGAAATCGATGGATATTTAAAGAACGCGGAAAAGAAAAAACCGGATGGAGAAATTTACGGCATTGTTTCCCCGCATGCCGGCTATGTTTATTCCGGTCCTGTGGCCGCCTATTCGTATAAGCAGCTGATCGGCTCCGGGACAGAACTCGCTATCGTTCTTGCCCCGTCGCACAGGGGGCGTTTCAGGGGAGCGTCGGTAATAGATTCCGGGATATTCGAGACTCCTCTCGGACAGATCGAAATAGACGATAAGATCGGCAGTGCCCTTCTTGACGAGACTCATTTTGCCTTTATAAAGGAAGCGCATTATGCCGAACATTCACTCGAAGTACAGGCGCCTTTTTTACAATGCGTGCTGAAAACTTTTAAAATAGTTCCCATAGTAATCGGCGCTTACGATATGGATTCGTGCAGGGCAATCGCGGACGGTTTATATAACTGCTTAAAAAACGAGAAGAGAAAGTTCTCCGTCATAATTTCGACGGATCTGTCGCATTATCATCCATACAAGTCTGCGATTGAGATAGACGGCGTTTTCATCGATGCCTTAAAAACGGCCGACGAGGCGACGATCGATAATGTTCTTTCATCCGGCAGGGCTGAGGCCTGCGGTCATGGCCCCGTACTGTCCGGGCTTATGCTTTGTAAGAGGCTTGGTGCCGGCAGGGTCGAAATTCTGCATTATGCGAATTCGGGAGATACCGCAGGCGGTAAAGGCGAAGTCGTCGGGTATCTCTCTGCAGCCATTTTAAAATAGGAAAAGCAATGCAGGCGGTTCACACTATCCGAAATTTTTGAGGACTGTCTGAGGCCGCAGGCCGAGTTCCGCAGAAAATTTCGGATAGTGTGAACCGCCTGATCAAGATAATTAAAATGGATTCAGCTTGGAGGTTTTATGCAGGAACTAACCAGAGAACAGAAAGTCCGGCTTTTGAAGTTAGCAAGAAAAACGATATACGAACTTCTGTTCGAGAACAAATTTGACGGCTCCGGCATTGAAGAATTTACCGATAATATTTATAATACGAAATGCGGGGCTTTCGTAACGCTCCATATGAAAGGAAACCTGAGAGGCTGTATCGGTTATATTGAAGGGATCAAGCCGATCCCGGACACGATCATTGATATGGCAAAAGCATCGGCTTTCAGAGATCCGAGATTCATGCCGCTCAGCCGGTCGGAGTATGAGAAGATCGATATTGAGATATCGGTTCTGTCGCCGATTGAAAATGTAAAGGGCGTTTCGGACATTGTGACAGGAAGGGACGGGCTGATAATTTCGAACAGCGGAAGGTCTGGCCTGCTTTTGCCGCAGGTCGCTACCGAGAACAACTGGGATCTTACGACATTTTTGGAGCATACCTGTTACAAAGCCGGCCTCCCTGCGGAAGCATGGAAATGGAAGGATACTGTGATCCAGAAGTTTTCGGCTCAGGTATTCGGGGAAAAGGAGTTTGGATTATTGTAAATATTAGCAGGATAATTAAAAATAAGATTTTTTTGGAGTCCTCTCAAAATTTTAAATTTATCTAAGTGATTATTGATAAATGGGAATACATTACAAAATTTTTGAGGACGCCTTTCAGACCTGATGTAAGTGCGCTCAAAAACATCAAAAGCTGTCCAGGAAGGTCTGATTCCGCAGAAAATTTTGTAATGTATTCCCATTTATTGTTAAATTAAATATGACTTAAAGATGTACTCTTAGAAGTGATTTTGGAGCATGCCTATTCGGTTGTTTTATTTGAACAATGTAGTTATATTGAATTTAAGGAGAGAAGCGGATGCGGAAGCTTAATGCTATAGCGGCTGTAATGCTGATCATTTTTGTTTTTTCGTGTAAAGAAAAGCAGATAGACCGCGAACCGGGTTATTTGCTGCAGAAATGGGCAAGATCCATTGAGAAACTTGATTATAGCAGTTATTTAAAATGCGAAGCCTATCCCAAAAGCCATGGGGTGTTCTTGGAAATATATAAAAATGATTATTTTACCGATATGACGGTCATCGAAGCAACCGACCCGGATAATAAAAATATACGGGAAGATTACAGAGGCGATCCATATGTCAGCCGTAAAGTGACTTTTGCAGCCGCGGCGGTCAAAAGAGGCAAAGCCGTGCCGTATCAGAGCGTAATCGGCGATGTTGAATTATACAAATTTTTGGAGGGAGACAGAAGCAAAAGCGGATGGCTCATTTCGAACAGGACCATTACAAGGGTAAATAAGTAAAATTTTCCAGTCAGATCATGAATAGAATGATTTGCCGTTAACCGGAACGGGATACGAGGTAATTTTTTAGGGTCCGGATATTTTATGAAGTTGAAAGTGAATAATATTATCTTTGTCATTGTTTTAATCGTTGTTGCCGCCCTGGCAGCAGAGGTTGAATTGCGCTCTGAGAGTATTGCCGAAATTGATAAAAGAGCGCAGGAGTATTATGAAAATAAGGAATTTAATAAAGCCATATCGGAATGGCTGACCATTCTGGAAATTGATCCTCAAAACGAAGAAATTCAGAAGAAGATTGAGTCGGTATATGACGAAAAACACAGGAAGGATATATCGCTGCAGGTCGCGAAAATACAACTCCGTTTAGCGAAGAGATCCATGATCATAAGCCTTAAAGAGACCAACACCAGGTATAACCTTGTATGGAATAACCTGACCACCGCATACCGTATTGATCCGAAAGACATAGATGTTCAGAATTTCAGGGACGAGGTCCAGGAATTCAAGAAAATACTGGACGTTGAAAACAGGAAAAACAGGCTTTCGGACGCAATGAGGAAGCAGTATTACAGCCTTCTCCCGCAGGCAAGAGAAAAGATGAAATTAAAGGAATATGAAGACGCTTTAAAAATTTGGAACGAACTTATCATTATTGTGCCTCTTGATGTAGTTTCCCTGGAAGGGAAGAGACAGGCGGAGATGGCCATTGAAAACAGATTGAAATATGAAAGGATTTTAGCACTGCTGGATACAGGCATAACCCTGTTCAATGGAAAGAAATACCAGGAAGCGGAACTCGGTTTCAAGCAGGTTCTGGCTATTGACCCTGACAATAAAGACGCCAGGTCCTATCTCGAAAAAATCAATGAATTCCTGGACGAGCAGAGGAATAAGGAACTGGTGAGGATACAGACGGAACAGCTGTACGCAAACGGCATAAACGGCTTAAAGAAGAAGGAATTCGACAGGGCAAAAGAAGACTTCGAGAACGTGCTTTCTTTAATCCCGAATTACAAAGATACTGTCGAAAGGCTCCGCAGCATAGAAAGATTAAAGAAAGAATATGAAGAACAGCAGAGGATCGCCAAGCTCAAAACAATCGACGTACAGTTCGAAAAAGGGCTCATCGCGTTGAACGAAGCCAGGTATAAGGATTCGATCGTATCTTTCGAGGCCGTTCTTGTCCTGGACCCGAAAAACGATCTGGCCAAAAAATATATTCAGACCGCAAAGGAAGCCCAGGACCAGATCGAGGAGGAAACGGTCACCGAGGATTCACCCTATTTCAGTATAGTGAACTCGCTTTCGGTTTCAGGAAAAGTGTTATACGACAGAGGCGAATATTCCGAATCGAGAAGAAGGTGGGAAAAAATACTGGATCTCTTCCCAAAAAATAAAATCGCGACGGAATATCTGCTGAGATGTAATATTAAAATTAATCCGAAAGCATTCACCGATTTCTCCGAGAAATATATTTCCGAAGGACGCACGTTTTTAAAGGAAAAGAATTTTAGAATGGCTCTTCAAAAATTCGAAATGATAAAATCCATACAGGCTAATTATCCGAATATAGACACGCTGATCGCGAATGCCAGAGCCGGGATAGGCGCTAAACCGGCGGCTAATCCGAATGTCTCCCCGATCGATATTGAGAGAAGAACCAGGCTGGGCATTGATTATTACAGGAAAGGCGGAGAGGATAATATGAAGCTCGCCCTCCAGCAGTTTAAATGGGTAAATGCCAATGATCCCGAGAACACCAGCGCGCTTGTTTATATTAATAAAATTGAATCTCAGCTGAGAGTAGGGGCAGGCGAGCCTGAAACCGCGCTGAAGCTTAATGAAAAGCAGAAAAGGCTTGTCAGCACGCATTATTTCAAGGGGATCAATTTTTATTTCAACAACAGGATTGACGATGCTATCTCCGAATGGAGGAAGGTCCTGGTAATCGATCCGAACCATGAAAAAGCAAAGATGAACATAAGGAAGTGTCTGGCTTTGCTGAGAAGATAAAATGACCGCGTCTGCGGTTCAGGTAATAATATGAAATTCGATAAAGATAAAAAAGAAAAAGCGGAAAACAAACCCGGTAAGAGCGGTAACGAGAAAGATAAAAAGGAAAGTAAGGCGATGGATAATAAGGAAGACAGGAAAAAATCCGAAAATGGAAAAAACATAAAAAAAGGAGAAGAGAATCCCGAACCGCAAAAAGATTCCACGCCCAGGGTCAAATTCAGCCTCATTAGAAAGTTTTATATGACCATTATTCCTTTCGTGGCTCTCATAAGCCTTATAATGGCCGTATATTTTATCAGGGAAGAAAGTTCCCTCCTGACGAATGAAATAGTGAAGTTCGCAGAAAGAGAAATTGAACACCTCGGCAATACAGCCAGCCTTTCGCTGGTCCCGGGCGGAGACGTTCTTACCCTGATAGACGCTTTAAAAAATCTGCAAAAAGTTCCTTCCATCAAATATGCATACGTGCTTGATGCCAAGAATAAAATTATTCAGAACTATACCCTGGAAAAAGGCGTAAACGAGTCAGGAAGCGTTGTTCTTGATGACGATATAACTAAAAAGGCGGCGGAAAATACAAATATTAAAAAGCCTTTGCTTATCCAATATCCCGATCCTTCGGATAAAGCGGGCATGATATACGATTTTTCAATACCGGTCATGCACCCGATATACAGGGAAACCAGAACGGGCACCGTGAGACTGGGATTTTCGGATAAGATAATAAGGGATGCGATCGAAAAGGCGGCTATAACAATTATCATATTTGCAGCTGTTTTTCTCGGGCTTGCAATAATAGGTTCCGTTTTGCTCGCAAGAATGACTATTGTGCCGGTCAGAAAGCTTTCTTACGGCGCCGCCATGATCGGTTCCGGAGACCTTGATTATAAGATCGAGCTCAAGTCTTCCGACGAGCTCGGAAGGCTGGCCTATGAGTTCAATGAAATGACCGAACACTTAAAAAAGGCCAAGGAAAGGGAAGTCGAATCCAGGGTAATGGAAGAACAGCTTGAACTTGCGAAAGAGATACAGGAAGGTCTGAACCCGATGGGTTTTTACAATAAGGACGGTATCCAGATAAAGGGATTCACAAGGGCGGCAAAAGGAGTGGGAGGGGACTATTTCGATTATATCGATATCGACGATAACAGGGTCGGAGCGCTGATAAGCGATGTATCCGGCAAAGGTGTTCCCGCTTCCCTGGTAATGGTAATGATAAGAACGGTTTTTATCTCGTATATAAGCAGGGGCGAGGTATATTGCTCAAGCGTCGTACGGGCCATAAATGATGCCCTGAGCGCAGATTTCGCGATAGATAAATTCGCTACTCTTTTCTTCATGATCTATGACAGGTCTACCGAAGAGATCGCCTTTTCCAACGCCGGACACGGGCCTCTTTTCTGTTTCAGGGCGTCTCTTAACGCGTGCAGCATCGCCAAGCTGGATGGGATGCCTATAGGCATTATGGAAGGGGCCGAGTATCAGCAGGCAAAGGTCAAACTTAACAGGGGGGACATAGTCGTTTTGCATTCCGACGGTATTACAGAAATGAGAAATACCGGGAAAGAAGAATACGGCAAACTGCGGCTGCAGAAACTGCTCATCAATAATGCGCAGCTTGACGCTGCTGAAATAACGGATAAAATAGTGAATGACGTGGATGCTTTCAGGGGAGATGCTTCTCCTCACGATGACATGACGGTTCTTGTTTTAAAAAGGGTTTAATACAGGTCGCTTTCGTCGGATAATATTTTGAAGAATTTATCTAAAGTCGCGAGTTTTAATATATTCAGTACATCCTCCGCGATATTCATTAAAGCGAAACTGCCGTTATGGGCTCTCATCTTTTTCTGCCCCGCAACAAGAGCTCCTATTCCGGAAGAGTCCATATAGTTCACATTCTTCATGTCGACAACAACACTTTTGACTCTTCCGTCGGTGATGCTGAACAGCGCTTTTTTCAATTCGCTGACATTGTAAAGGTCAACTTCGCCTGTAACTTCAATTACCTTATGTTCACCTATATCTTTGAACTCTATTTCCATCTACTATGCCGAGCCTCCGCAATCTATATATAACCAATACTATTACAACTTTAAATATTCGTAAAGAATTTTTTGTTATCACAGGATGAATTTTATCAGGGCAAATCCTATATTTTTTAAATATTGATCCGTTTGTAAAGCAGAAAAAAATATATTATTGAAAAAATTATTTTTTCTCCGGATTCCTCCCGGATAATGCCTCGATTCTCGACGGCAAACCGAATATTTTCATAAAGCCGGACGCGTCTTTCTGGTCGTATAACACGCTCGCGTCAAATGAGGCAATATCCGGATTGTATAAAGATCTTTTTGCTTTTCTCCCTACCGCGATGCAATGGCCTTTATATAACTTAACCCTTACAGTGCCCGTTACATTTTTCTGGGATTCGTTTATAAAAGCGTCAAGAGCTTCCCTTTTCCTGGTGAACCAGAGCCCGTTATAAACAAGAGTCGCGTAATCGATCGCGAGTTTATCCTTAAGATGCTGCGTTTCTTTATCCAGAGTCAGCGCCTCAAGGTCCCTGTGCGCGATATGCAGAACCGTTCCTGCGGGAGTCTCGTAAACGCCGCGCGATTTCATGCCGACCAGCCTGTTTTCAACTATATCAATTCTTCCTACGCCGTTCTCGCCTGCAATTTTATTTAGTTTTTTCATTATATCTACAGGTGATAATTTTTCCCCGTTGACCGCCACCGGCGTTCCTTCTTTAAAATCGATTTCAAGATAAGTCGGTTTTTCCGGCGCGTCTTCCGGATCTTTTGTAAGCAGGAACATGCTTTTATCCGCTTCTCTGAAAGCGTCTTCAAGTATCCCTCCTTCATATGAAATATGAAGGATATTCCTGTCCATGCTGTACGGCTTATCCTTAGTCACAGGGACGGGGATATCGTGCCCGGACGCAAAGTCAAAAAGCTGGGATCTTGAGTGCATGTCCCATATTCTCCATGGAGCTATTATACTGAGCTCCGGAGCGAGCGACATAAAAGCCATTTCGAACCTTACCTGGTCGTTGCCTTTTCCCGTGGCGCCGTGGCATACCGAATCCGCACCTTCCTTAAGCGCGATCTCGACCTGCTTTTTCGCTATAACAGGCCTCGCAAGCGATGTCCCGAGCAGATACCTGTTTTCATAGATCGCATTCGCTTTTATAGCCTGGAAAACATATTCCTTTACGAATTCTTCCTGCAGGTCTTCAATATAGCATTTGCTCGCGCCTGTCTTTTTTGCCTTTTCTTCAAGCCCGTCAAGTTCTTCTTCCTGCCCGACATTAGCCGCGAAGCAGATCACTTCGCAGTTGTAGGTTTCCAGAAGCCATTTTACGATTATGGATGTATCCAGACCTCCCGAATATGCCAGGACTACTTTTTTTACTTTCATATTAATTTTTACCTCTTGAGAATAAATATTTATTAGTCTGTATGAAAAAGAATTAAACGCAAATAGAGTTAATCGAAATAGTTCGCCATTGCTGTCTCAACCCCCTAACCCATAGGGGGCACAAAACTATGTCCTTATAACTTTTATAGTACTTCTGGACAACGTATATCTTATTTTGAATAATCAATTACGAAG
The DNA here is from genome assembly GCA_964626055.1 of uncultured Leptospirales bacterium. Classification (GTDB taxonomy): domain Bacteria; phylum Spirochaetota; class UBA4802; order UBA4802; family JAFGDQ01; genus JAFGSG01. The sequence continues at coordinate 17,485 of CAZVDF010000015.1, read as the reverse complement.
TCATCTTGTCAAACCTTCCAAGCCGGTGCCCCCTTTGGGGGATAGGGGGGACAGGAGCGGCTTTACTTTTTCATTAAAGCGCACATTACCGCTTTCTGAACATGCAGCCTGTTCTCCGCCTGTTCAAAAATAATGGATTTGTCGGAATCCATGACTTCGCTGTCGATCTCCTCGCCCCTGTGGGCGGGGAGACAGTGCATTACAAGACACCCCGGAGCGCATTTGCCGAGCAATTCCTTTGTTATTTTATATTTAGAAAGTATTTTCTTTTTCTTTTTAAGTTCTTTTTCCTGACCCATGCTGACCCATACGTCGGTATAAATGAAGTCCGCGTTCCGAGCCGCTTCGTCGATATCCGGAGTGATGTTTATTTCTGCTCCGGAGCGTAGCGATAATTGGCCGGCTTTTTTAAGAACTTCCTTATCCGGGAAGTAGATCCTGGGGCAGGCGGCGGAGAAGCTTATGCCTAAAATTGCCGCGCCCAGAATAAGCGAATTGGCGACGTTGTTGCCGTCCCCCACGTAAAAGAGTTTTACTTTAGTCAGATCACCGGCTCTTTCATAAATAGTGAAAAGATCCGCCAGAGCCTGACAGGGATGCGTCTGGTCTGACAGGCCGTTTATAACCGGGATGCCGGCATTGGCGGCGAGTTCTTCCACGTTGGAATGAGAAAAAGTCCTTATCATTACAGCGTCGACATATTTCGAGAGCACCCTGGCGGTATCGGCAATTGTCTCGCCTCTGCCTATCTGGATATCGCTGCTGTCTAAAAATAATGCGTGTCCGCCAAGCTGAAAAATTCCGGTTTCAAAAGACACTCTCGTTCTCGTCGAGCTTTTTTCAAATATCATTCCCAGCGTTTTACCGGATAAAAATTTATGGCTCCTGCCGTGCTTCAGGTATTTTTTTAGTTTTGAAGTAAATTCAAAAATGCTGATGATCTCTTCTTTGGAAAAATCCGCAATTGAGAGCAGGTTTTTTGTATTTAATTTTGGTATCTTCAATTTTTTATCTCTTGTACATGCGGTACTTCACCATTAAATAAAAAATCGGGCAACATCCCCGATTGATGAAGTAATTAATAATTTAATTGCTTAATAAATAAATGAAGCTCCACGCCAAACACGTGTCAACTAAAAAATATTTTTCCGCTGCTTAGACTGCCGCGGTAAAACGTATTTCCTTGGTCTCGCTATCCTCATAGAATTTCACGTTATGAAGTTCTTCGACTATCGTTCTGACGGATTTTTTTATTTTTATCATAGTACCCGGATAGACCATATTGGTTATTTCTATAACCGGTTCGCGGTCAAAATGAAGCTCATTCTCCTTTAACGAGTATTCTTCTTTAAGTGTTTTAAACTCTTTGTTAAATGACGTCAGTTCCGTAAGCAGCCCTATGCAGGTCTTTTTTTTGACGGGAGGCAGTATCGCGATCAGTCCTTTTGGATTTGTGAATATTTCTTCTCCGAAACTCGATTTTATTTTTTGGGTTATTTCTTCTATTTTATTTTTTACGGGGAGTATTTTGTTTTTAATATTTAATAATTCATTCTCTATTACGACACTTTTCCCCACAGTAAGTATTGTCTTGTTTTCATTCGGCACGCCGGAAATTTTAGCATGGATCTCATAGAGCGCTTTTGTCTCGCCTCCTACTATTTTCCCGTGTTTATCGGTTACAAATATTTTATCATTTGAAAAAATATCGCTGTTTATTATGGAATCCTGAACCTGTATCTCTCCTATCGCTTCCACTTTCGAATTAATAATAAAGCTTGCTTTTACTTTCCCGCCGGCTTTTATTATTGTGCTGCCTTTCCCTTCTATCCCGAGTTTGACCGTAACATCGCCTCCGGCTTCTATCAACGCATCGGAAACGTTCTGTCCTATCACAACATCCCCTTTGGCCTTAACCGTAAAACCCGGCAGTACCGACCCTTTAATATTTACAGATCCGTGGAAATCGATATTCCCTGATTCATAACTTACGTCCCCTTTTATTACAGATATGGGGGATACGGATACGGTTTTTTGCGCTATTTCAAGGCAGCCGTCGATTGTCGAAGCGTAAATATTGGGATCAATGGAAGGCACCAGATTGTCGCCGGCCTTATACCCGTCCGTCATCTTCATAATCCCCTGGGTTTTTTGTCCGAATATATCAAAACCGTCCTCCGGCTTTTCGGCGGGTATTTTTTTTAATATAGCCTGTCTTTGTTTTATTTCAACTATGGAGCCGATTTCCTTGAAATCGATGCTCCCGTCTTCAAGGATTTTGCCGGCTTTTTTTTCGAAATCTATGAGAGGAGTAAAGTATTCATCAAAACCGTCTTTTGCTTCTTTACCCTGGGCTATTTTTATTTTGTGAGCCTGACCGATCTCGGTATTAATTTTTCCCAGTTCGTCCGCGAGGGCATTTTTGTCGACCATCGTATATATTTTTTGTTTAAGTAATATTTCTTCAATCTCCTGTACTGTGGGGATTTTTTTGAACTTTGTAGGATGTATAATGTAAAAAGCTCTCATTTTGTCTTTCTGGATTCTGAGCGGGCTTAATAATACGATGGAATTTTTATTTTTATCGAATTTTACAAATCCGTACTCGGTGGCTTTGAATGTTGAAAGGAGGGCGTCGAATGCAATTCCTTCGCCCGCTTTAACGGGAACGTATTTTTGATAAATGTGGAAATTATAAGTTTTGTCCAGATGGCTGTCGAGATCCTCAACCTGGTTGACTTCCACTATCTTTGCGGCGATCTCATCCTTTGCCAGAAAATTATGAGGCGAAGAAAGCGTCATTGAAACATTTCCGCTTTCATCGCTTTTCTCGACGAAAATGCCTGAGACTGAATTGTCGAAATAAAATATTATATACTTCATTATATTATATCTGTGCTCGGTAAAATAAAGTTAATCACCCTGTATAAATAATATCTTACTTTTATGCTTAATTCTTTAGCTCTAATAAACTAATAAATCCAATTTATAGCAAATTTTCCGCCGTATATTATTTTAGCTTAAAGTTTAAAAGATAGCAAGGAAAAAAATATTCCGGTGAGAAAAGAATTATATAAAAATAAAAAATAAAAAATTTGCATTTTCCATAAAAAAGAATTATAATTATTATTATGAAATACCCGCGTTCTCGGTATATTTCTGTTTTACTATAACAGCGGTGTCCACAGGAGATTCGAAATGAAGAAAAACGAGACAAGAATATCCTCGAAGGAAGGAGAAATCGCCGGAGAGGAACACCAGCATGTTACGTTCCTGATAGGCGACGAAACATACGGGGTAGGAGTCGAAAAGGTTAAAGAAATAATAGGGATGACGGATATTACGCATGTTCCGAATACCGCGTATTTTATGGAAGGCGTTATAAATTTAAGAGGGGCGGTTGTGCCTGCTATCGACATGAGAAAAAAATTTAAAATGGAACCCAGGACATATGACGCTTTCACCGTCATTATAATAGTCGAGGTAAAGGAAAAACTGATCGGCATGATCGTGGATTCCGTATCGGATGTAGTCAGCATCCCGCTTTCAACTATACAGCAGACTCCTCATTTTACCTCAAAAATACAGACAGAATTTATTGAAGGCATAGGCCAGATAGAAGATTCCCTGATCATAATACTCAATGTGGATCTGATTTTAAGCGAAAAGGAAATCGAGCACCTGGGATCCATCGAAGCCGACAAATCTGCAGCGAATAGTCCGCAATAATATTAAAGAACACATTAAAATTATTAATAATATACTGGAGGTATTATGGGGAGTATTAAATCAAAATTTGTATGGAAAAATATTTCTCTTCAATCCAAGGTATTTATAAGCGTTGTGTTTTCAATTATTTGCTTTGTGGCTCTGGTTTTCGGATATTTCATTCCGACAATGAAAAACAGCCTTATTGAGCAGAAGAAGATGAAATTACAGAATGTCGTAGAAACCGGCGTAAGCCTGTTGAAAAAACTGAACGAAGACGTTGAAAAGGGTGAAATGAAACTGGAAGACGCCCAATCGGAGGCAATTGCATTGATCAGGGAAATAAGGTACGGAGACGAAGGGAAGGATTATTTATGGATAAATGATTTTCGTCCTTATATGATAATACATCCGTTCCGTCCGGATCTGAACGGAAAAGACGTCTCAGATTATGCAGATCCGACAGGAAAGCGCCTTTTTGTCGAGATGTCGCAGCTCTGCGCGATATCGGGCAAGGGTTTTGTTCATTACATATGGCAGTGGAAGGATAACACCCAGAAGATAGTCCCAAAAATATCATATGTGGAAAGTTTTAAGCCCTGGAAGTGGATTCTGGGCACAGGCATATATATCGAAGATGTAAATGAAGAAATAGCCGCGATCAGCTTAAAAATGATAATCATATTCGCAAGCATATCGGTTGTCGTCGCTTTTATTCTGTTCCTTGTCTCCAGATCTATATCCAGACCGCTGAAAAAGCTGCTCGAATTCGCCAAAAGCATTGCTTCCGGGAATTTCAGACAGAGGATAGACCTGGAGCAGAAAGATGAATTCGGGAAACTTTCCGACGCCTTAAACGAGGCTTCGCGGAACCTTGAGGAAGTAATAACGGACATAACCGGATTTGCAGATAAGCTCGCGCACGGCGATTTTTCCGGAAGGCTGGATGTCAGTAAAAAAAAGGAGAGGGGAATGCTGGGAGATCTGTCGCAATCGCTGAATGTTACTTCGGAGCTTCTTGAAGAACTGATCTCGAACATATTGAATTTCGCGACTAAATTCTCAAAAGGGGATTTTTCGGAGAGGCTGGATGTCAGCAAAAAGAGTGAAACCGGGATGCTGGGAGAGCTCTCCCAGACTTTAAATAATTCCGTGGATAACCTTGAGCATCTCATCAGGGACATTTCGGAATTTGCGCGTAAATTCGCAAGCGGCAATCTGTCAGAAAGGATAAGCGTGGGCACTAAAGAAGATGTCGGGATGCTGGGTGAAATATCGTATGCCCTGAACGACGCTGTGAACAACATCGATAAGCTCCTCTCAAAAGTGATATTGTCCATCCAGAGCCTCGCGCAGGCTCTCGAGCAGATCTCTGGCGGAAATCAGAACCTGTCCCAGCGAACTTCGGAGCAGGCCTCGGCGCTTGAAGAGATCGCATCCACAATTGAGGAGACGACGGCCACAATAAAGCAGAATGCGGATAACGCCGAAAGGGCAAGTAAAATGTCGCTGAATACGTCAAAGCTGGCGGAGGAAGGGGTTGTTGTGGTGAACAACGCGGTCAGTTCAATAAACGAGATAAGCCAGTCCAGCAAAAAAATAGGCGAGATCAACTCCATGATAAACGAAATATCGTTCCAGACGAATCTTCTCGCTCTTAACGCGGCCGTTGAAGCAGCCAGGGCCGGCGAGCACGGCAGGGGCTTTGCGGTTGTGGCAGGCGAAGTGAGAAATCTTGCGCAGAGGTCTGCGAGGGCCGCAAAAGAAGTCGGGACCCTTATAAACGATTCCATTGAAAAGATTAAGAACGGCGCAGAACTTGTGAATAAAAGCGGCAACGCTTTAAAAGAAATAGCCGCCTCCGTTAACGGGGTAAACACCATGATATCGGAAATCGCGGCCGCCAGCACGGAGCAGAATCTCGGAGCCGAACAGGTCAATAAAGCCGTAATGGAAATGGATACGATGACGCAGCAGAACGCCGCCCTGGTGGAAGAAACCGCTTCCGCAAGCGAGGACATGTCCAATAAGGCAAAAGAACTGATGAACCTGATGGATATGTTCACGGTAAGCGATAAAACTTCGGATATGGGTAAAGAGCACGATATACTTCACCTGAGAGCCAACCAGCCGAAAAACAATCCGGGTAAAGCAAAGGAAGAAATAAAAAAGCAGAGAAAGACGGATATCCCGCAGACTGCAGAAACGCGCGGATTTGAAGACTTTTAAAGGCGGGGTTAATTATAATGGAACAGGATGGTTTGAAGGAAATCTTTACGGGCGAGGCCAGGGAAATTCTGCAAAACCTCGAGCCCGATATTGTCAGGCTGGAAGAAGGCACAGAGCCCGAAGTGGTCAACCGCATTTTCAGATGCATTCATACGCTGAAAGGCAGCTCGGGTATGGTGGGCTACAGCGATATCTCCAGCTTCACGCATAAGCTGGAGAACCTGATAGACGGAGTCCGGTCAGGCGACCTTGTCGTCGATGAAGGCCTTATCGATATCCTTCTTAACAGCATGGATTGGATTAAAATGATAATTTTCGGCTCGGACGAAGAAGCGGCGAAATCCGGCAGGAATGAGTTAAGGGAAAAATTACTGAAGAAGATGGAGGAATACAAAGAAGATAGGGCGCATCAGATATTGAGAAAAGACAGTGGCCGGGATTACAGCGAAAAATCCGAAGAAGGGCAGCCGGCGGAAAATAAACAGGTATCGAAAGCCGGACCTGCCGCGATGTCGCCGGCGGCGCCGAGCACGGAAGAAGAAAAATATGATTATAAATTTTTCAGAGTGAAAACCGGATTCGATGAGTCGATTTTTAAAAAAGGCATTGATCCATTAATACTTATTGAAGAGCTCGCATCTTTCGGTCGGATAAGTACGCGCAGCGTGGACAGGAGCAGGCTGCCCGCTTTCGGAAAATTAGATCCCGAAAAATGCTACCTGAACTGGGATATTACTATAAGGACGAGACATTCCAGGGAGGAATTGGAAGATATATTTTTATTCGTTAAAGATTACAGCAGGATTACCGTGGAAGAGGTTACAGGCAGCAATAGCGCAAAGGTCGAGAGCGTCCCCGATAGGATCGGGGAAATAATGATATCAAAAAATATGATTACCGAGAACGAGCTTACGAATGTCCTCAAAACACAGAACACTGAAGGGAAAAAGATTGCGGAGATCATTGTGGAGAAGGGGTATGCGTCTCAGGACGATGTAAATTATGCTCTCTCGGAACAGGAAAAAATAAGAAAAAAACTGGAAAGCAGCACTATCAGGGTTGCGACCGGCAAGCTGGACAGTCTTCTGAATCTTCTCGGAGAGGTAGTAATAGGCCAATCTGCAATATCAAAAGCCGCCGAGAGGATCGGTGGCGAGGAAGGGGAAAAATTAAAAAATGCGATCTATGGAATTGACAGGACCACGCGCGAATTCCAGCAGCAGATTATGGCCATAAGAATGATCCCGATCGGGTTCAGCTTCGAACAGTTTAAAAGATTTGTCAGAGATACGGCAAAGGAATACGGGAAGGAAATCAAACTGGAGATAGAGGGAATGGAAACGGAGCTGGATAAAACCGTAATTGAAAAAATCAACGATCCTTTGAAGCATATGATCCGCAACTCGATTGATCACGGGATCGAAACTCCCGAAGAAAGAGAAAAGGCGGGAAAGCCGGGAGCCGGTGTAATATGCATGAAGGCGTATCACCAGGAGGGGAATGTCTTTATTGAAGTGTCGGACGACGGCAGGGGAGTCAATAAAACCAGAGTAAGGCAAAAAGCGGAAAGCAAAGGCCTGATTAAAGCTTCAGAGGAGGTCAGCGACGAGAAACTGCTGGACTTCCTTTTTTTACCTGGATTTTCGACGGCGGAAAAAGTCGGCAATCTGTCCGGTCGCGGCGTAGGAATGGATGTCGTCAAGACGAACATTGAACAATTGAGAGGCACAATTAAAATCGATACCGTACCGGGGAAAGGTACTACATTCATTATAAAACTTCCTTTAACCCTTGCTATAATAGACGGGATGCTTGTACGCATAGGAAAATGGACTTATATTATACCGTTGCTGTCTATTGTGGAATCCCTGCAGCCGAATAAAAATGACGTAAAGACAGTGGAGGGACGGGGTGAAGTAGTATATGTAAGAGACAGATATATAATGCTGGTCAGGATATATGACCTGTTCGGTATAACGCCGGAGCATAAAAATCCGTGGGAAGGACTGATCGTCATAGTCGAGTCGAACGGACTATACCTGGGGCTCATGGTGGATGAACTGATAGGGCAGCAGCAGATAGTGATAAAAAGCATTGATTCTGCCATAACAAGGAGTCATGCGATATCCGGAGCCTCCATACTCGGTGACGGGACTGTATCGCTTATACTGGATATACACGGTCTTGTGCGGGAAATGGCCGGCTGAGGGCGGTTTATCGCAACAGGATATTCTAATCAACAAGTCATCGGAGGGCGGTGTGGTAATAGAACTGAAGGAAGATACGGGAGTAAAAAATATTAAAAAGCTGTATTCGCAGATGAAAAAGGTCTTAAAAAATGGATCTGAAATAATACTGGATTTCAGTAAAGTCAGGAGGATCGATCTTTCCGTTGCCCAGCTTTTAATTGCCGCCGGCAGGGAATCGCATAAAAACGGGAAAAAGATAATGCTGAAGTCTGTTTCGGAAGATATTAAAAAACAATTATTTATAAGCGGATTTGCCAAATATTAAACGGAGTTAGCAAATGGATAAATGTATAATGGTTGTCGATGATTCCACGACAGTACGCGCGAGCGTTGCGCTGGTCTTAAAGGGATTGGGATTTCCCGTTGAGGAGGCCGCGAACGGGGCGGATGCGTTAGCAAAATTGCAGGATATCAGGAGTGCGGATCGTGACGTCGCGTTGTGTATAACCGATGTGAATATGCCGGTTATGGATGGCATAACTTTTGTGAAAGAATTCAGAAAGACGGATAAATTTACTCCGATACTGATGCTTACTACAGAATCCGGGAAAAGCATGATAGAAGAGGGAAAGGAGGCGGGCGTATCCGGCTGGATGGTCAAACCGTTTAAAACGGAACAATTTATTTCTGCTGTCCGAAAACTTATTAGATGATCGGTGGATATGCATCCATCCGAACTGTTAATAAACGAATTGAGCGACACGGAATTCTCTCTGCTCCGGGATATTATCTTTAAGGAAAGCGGCATCAATCTGACCGAGCGAAAGAAAGTCATGATGCATTCCCGGCTGATGAGAAGGCTCAGAGCGCTTAAGATCGATAGCTACAGGATGTACTATGAATATTTAAGTAATAATTATCAGGATGAAGTCGTAAATCTGATAAACTGCATAACGACTAATAAAACGGATTTTTTCAGGGAGTCGAAGCATTTCGACTTTTTAAGAAAAGTGGCCTTCCCCGAGTTCGAAAAAAGAAATAAAAATAAAATCCGAATCTGGAGCGCCGGTTGCTCAACTGGCGAAGAACCCTACTCAATTGCAATCACGGTCGCCGAACATTTCAGGAACAGATTAATGCCCGACATTAAGATCCTTGCAACGGATATTGATACCGATGTTTTAAATAAAGCCATATCCGGGATATATAAAGAAGAAAGCCTTGAAGAAGTAAACGGAAATATTTTACGCGATTATTTTTATAATGGCAGGGGCGATAGCAAAAATTCATTTTTTATCAGGGAATCTATAAAAAATATGATCACTTTTAAAAGATTGAACCTTCTTGCGGAGAAATATCCGATGAAAGGGCAGTTCGATATAATTTTCTGCAGAAATGTTATAATATACTTTGATAAGAAAACTAAAGACGGAGTTATCGACAAATTTCATGAATATTTGACCGATGACGGATATTTTTTTGCCGGGCATTCGGAATCACTGGCCAATCGTTCGGGCAAGTATCGCCTGATCGGGAATACAATTTACGGCAAGACCGTAAATAAATAAACTGAAAAACATAATAATGAACAAAATTAAAGTATTGATCGTCGATGATTCGGCCGTCGTGCGCAAAGTTTTAAGCGAGGCGCTTTCGAGATCGGAACATATTGAAGTTGTTGGGTCCGCGCTTGACCCGTTTGTCGCAATCGATAAAATCAATAAATTAAAGCCCGATGTCCTTACTCTCGATATTGAAATGCCGAGGATGGACGGCATCACTTTCCTTGAAAAGCTGATGAAATCGGATCCGATGCCGGTTATAATCGTAAGCTCTTATACGGACAGCCACGCGAGCCTGACCATGAAGGCTCTTTCGCTCGGCGCAATCGATTTTATCCTGAAACCGAATTTCGATAACCAGGAAAAATTCGAACTTTTCGCGGATGAGCTTATTGAAAAGGTCACAGGCGCCGGCGGCGCAAAAATATGCGGTAAAGTCAAAGTTAAGGCGCAGGTTGAGCTGATTCCGTCAGGGCCGGCAAAGAAGCTTAGCGCGGATGCTATTCTCCAGAAAGCCCCGCCCAGGAATCTTCATACAAAAGCAGATCCGGTGATAGCCATAGGCGCATCGACCGGCGGCACCGAAGTTATCGCCGCAATACTCGGCTCTCTCCCCGGAGATACGCCCGGAATTGTAATAGCCCAGCACATGCCGGAAAAATTCACCAAATCGTTCGCCGACAGGGTTAACAGCGTATCGAAGCTGGATGTCAGAGAAGCGAAGGACAGGGATAAGGTTGTAAAGGGATCCGCTCTTATAGCCCCGGGCGGAAAGCATATGCTTTTAAAAAGCGGCGCGAACGGATATTATGTGGAACTCAACGAAGGCCCGCCGGTTAACAGGCACAAACCGTCGGTGGATGTCCTGTTCAGATCGTTTGCCCAGACGGCATCAAGGGGGTCGCTCGGTATAATACTTACAGGGATGGGGGATGACGGCGCACGCGGCCTTCTTGAGATAAAAGAAGCCGGCATTGCGACTATCGCCCAGGATGAATCTTCGTGCGTAATCTTCGGCATGCCGGCGGAGGCAATAAAGCTCGGAGCTGCCGGATCCGTGAAGAATATAGAAGGCATTGCGGCAGAGATAAAGAAGATGGCGATTGCATAAATAACCGGTTATTATCCGGGTCAGTTATCGAGCTGCGTTAATTTAAATTTTCATCAGTGCGTTAAGGATGCTTAAAGATTCGCCTTTTTTTCTTGCAATCAATATCGGAATAATTGTCTGGCTTATCAATTTTTCCGTTATGTTTCCAAGAAATATCGATGTTGCCGGGCTTCTGCCGCGGGAATTGATAACGATAAGATCGATCCCGTTGTCAATGACGGCCTGCACTATTCCCTTGACCGGATTTTTGTTAAGGTAATAAAGATCTTTTATCCGGACATCGGTATCATCAATACTTTTAATAAAATCTTTAAAAAATTTTCGGGCATTATTTTCCATTATTTCCGCGAATTCTTCGTAGCTTTTGCCCGTTTTATGGAATCCGGGAGGCACATCGTAGACATTTATGGTATTAATCTTTTTAATGCGGTTTGCTTTCGCGAAAGCTATGGCGAGTTTAACGGCATCCTGAGAATGTTCGGAAAAATCCACTGGCACCAGTATATCTTTATATTCACCGTCTGCTTTTCCGCAAAGCGCCAGTACCGAGCAATATGTTTTTCTGATCACTCTTTTTGCGAAGTCCACCGATTCTTCATTTTTCTGATCGTACGAAAATATGACAAGGTCAATATCTTTTTCGACATTAAGCTTAATAAGCTCGTCGAGAGGGATGCCTTCCTTTACGATATAACCGCTTCCGTGAGTGCAGGTAACGTCGATGCATTCTATTTTTAATGAATCCGCGCCTTTAAAATTTTTCCGGACAAATTGCTGGATCTTGCCGACTGCATGTTCTTCGATTGTTCCCGATAACTCGGGATATATTTTTAGTATGTTTTCCGGAATATCGAATGATTCGGTAATGTGAGTAAAATAAAACCTGTCCGATTGCGCAAGGTTGGAAATCAATGTTGCGTATTTCAAGGTTAATAAATCGCTTTCGTCAAAATTCAACAGGACAAGAACATTTTTAAATTGCTTCATTTGCCGTCTCGTTTACATGAATGAGTATTTTAAAAATTATAAATAATAATTATTATTAATTTTTAAAAAGTCAAGTTAATTTTATATGTTGATCGCGGAATACATAAATAGATAAGATTAAATAAATGATAAATTATCGGTATTAGCAGTTTCCTGTAACGACACTAAAAATTTATTTCAAGGCGTAATACCTCGACGCTTACGTCGAGGATGTAAGCCTATCGATTTGCGGAGCAAATCGATAACGCCTTGAAACATAATACCCCGCCGACACCGAAGGTGGCGGCCGGTACGTCAGTACCGGGGGCTTGCCCCGGGGAATTTTATTAATAAAAAATTATTTGAAATAATCTAATGTGTCAGCTATAGTATTGAATAGAATTATTTTTAAGCCGTAAAAAGAGTCTCTTAAGGAGCGGTGATCATGAAACATTTGCCAAGGGAGCACCAGAGGGTCTTTCTGTCTTTTTACCTGAGAGTATTTGAAGGGAAAAAATTCATTGGATTTCTTACGGATATTTCCAGAGGCGGCATGATGGTTATGTCGGAATTCCAGCTAGACGCTGGAAAAGATTATAGTTTTAAAATGAATCTGCCTTCAAGCCTCGAATGGAAAGGAAAGAATGACAGGGATAAAGAAGTAAAACTGAAAGTAAGGTGTGAATGGTCTAAGCATTATGATGTTGAAAAAGAATTCTACATTTCAGGTTTTAAGTTTATGGAAATCCATGAAAACGACAACAAGATCATTCATGAGATAATAAAAGCATATAGACTTAGATAAGGGTTAAGGAGGGATAGAAATGCCGAAAAAAATGAAGATCCTTGTAGGTATTCAATTTACGGAAAGCCCTGAAGAGATCGTGAAATGGACACTGTCTCTTGCAAAGAAATATAAAGCAACCGTATACACCTTGCATGTTATTGAAGAGCTGCCCAGGATATCCTTTTATTCCAATGCCTATAAATTATGGCAGGAATTCAGGGACAGCGCGGTAAAAGAGACTCTTGTTAAGATGGACCAGTACCTGAAGAAACTGGCCGACAATTTCAATGACATCGAATCAATAATCGAGGTGGGAGATCCGGCTGCGAAAATACTTGATCTCTCTGAAAAATTAAAAGTGGACTTGATAATCGTGGGGCATCAGATAAGAAAAAATATTATATCACAAATGGTACAGGGAAGCGTATGTGAAAAAATTATAAGAATGGCAAAAGTCCCGGTTACTGTCCTGCCGATAAAAGCAAAGGATTGACGGCAGCGGTTCGTTCCTGTTGCATCCATCAGAGGAACGAACCCATTCTGCTGCCCGTCTTATCCGTCCGTTTTCTTTGATCTGGTGAAGAATTTAAATATTTCCATAACAAGCATTATCGGAACCGCAAGCGCCAGAATGTATAACCATTCCGTTATAGTGATCGGCGCTATATGAAGCACATCCTGCATAAAAGGGATCTGCATGCTGAGGATATGGATCCCCTGAGCGGCGAGAACTCCGAAAACCAGAAGATAATTTCTTTTTATAGGAATTTTAAAAACGGAAGCCGTTTCCGAACGCGAATTAAATGCATGAAGATTCTGCATAAACACCATAAGCAGCAATAATTGGTTGCGGGCGTATGTCTCTTCCAGTTCAGTGTAATTGTTGAGCCAGTACCATAATCCGAAAACAATGATGCTGATTGTGATGCTTACGACGAGCGTCTGCTTGATCATTTGAGGATTAAAAATAGTTTCGGAAGGTTTTCTCGGTTTTTTAAGCATGGCTCCCGGCTCGCCTCCTTCAAAAGCAAGCGCGACGTCCTGTATCCCGTTTGTAACCAGGTTAATCCATAATAACTGTACCGGAAGAAAAGGCAAAGGCAAACCGGCAATAATGCCCAGTAAAACCATAATAATCTGCGCTGCGCCGGTTGAAATGAGCAAAAATATTACTTTCCGTACATTATCGTAGGCAAATCTTCCTTCTTCTACTCCCGCGACAATCGAAGAAAAGTTGTCGTCTAAAACTATCATCGAGCCGACCTCTTTCGCGACGTCCGTGCCGGAGCCCATGGCAACCCCGATATTGGCGCGTTTAAGCGCAGGCGCGTCGTTTACACCGTCGCCGGTAACAGCGACAAATTCGCCGTCGCGTATAAGCACGTCCACTATTTCCAGCTTCTGAATTGGAGAGACGCGCGCGAAAACGGTAGCCTTCGAAATTAAATTTTCGCATGCGGGACTGTCGGCGCATCCGGATTCGCTGAGCATCGTCCCTGTTACCGCCGTCTGTCCCTTTTCCATGATCCCGAGTTCCTGTGCGATTGTTGCCGCAGTCGCAGGGTGGTCTCCTGTTATCATAATTACTTTTATCCCGGCTTTTTTACACTTGGCGACCGAGTCCTTTGCTTCCGGCCTGAGCGGATCAATAAAGCATACGAGACCGTGGAATACCATTGACGGGATGTCGTCAATTTCATAGACTTCTTTTTTCTCGAAGTTACTGAATTCTCCTTTGGCAAAGGCAAGCACCCTGTAGCCTCCGGCTGCCATCTCCTCAGCCTGCTTTAATATTGTACCTTTTTCAACAGGTTTCACGGAATTTCCATCGACCATTGTGTCGCAGAAGTCGAGAATGGTTTCCACTGCTCCTTTAGCCCCGATGTAAACCGCTCCGTTTTCAATACCAAATGCGGCCGAGAATTTTCGTTCGGATTCGTAAGGTATTTTATCCGTTAATGGATGGGCTTTTCTTATTTCTTCCGGATCAAGCCCTAATTTGTACGCCACACCGAGCAATGCGACATCCATCGCGTCGCCGTGATGGTTCCATGTGCTGTTGTCCATGGTTAAGGAAGCTTCATTCGCGAGAACCGCTATCCTGACCAGATTTTCAATATGCTCATTCTGCTTAAAATCCACTGTTCCGCCGGTTTCATCCGATAGGACATTCCCTTCTCCGTTGTAACCTTCGCCGTTTATGGAAAAAGTCCGGCCGCCCGGCAGAATTATTTTTTTCGCGGTTTGCTGGTTTACCGTAAGCGTCCCGGTCTTATCGCTCGCGATGACTGTACAGCTTCCGAGGCTTTCAACCGAGGTAAGCTTTCTGACAATGACGTTACGCCTTGCCATGCGTTTGGTCGCTATAGAAAGGGCGACTGTTAACGCAACAGGCAGTCCTTCGGGTATGGCGGAAACGGCAAGAGCGACAACAAAGAAGAATATTGTTGATATGGACATGCCCTGAAAACGCAGAGTAACTGCTATAACGACGCTAAGAACAATAACCAGTACCATGATTTGTGTTACAAATTTTTCCATGCGGATAAGCAGAGGAGGCCTGGCGGATTCCCCTTCCATGACGTTCTGGGCGATTTGTCCAACCTGTGTAAGCACTCCGGTACCTACAACAACGCCAGTGCCGCGTCCGAGCATTACCGTCGATCCGGCGAAAGCCATATTCGATCTTTCCGCTACGCCGATATCCCTGCGAAGTATTTCCAACTGTTTTTTTGTCGCGACCGATTCTCCGGTAAGAAGGCTTTCATCGATTTCAAGATTGGCTTCTTCGAGGAGACGTATATCGGCCGGGACTTTTAATCCGGACTCAAGATAAACAATATCGCCCGGGACCAGGTCTTCGGACGCGATTTCGTGAATTTTGCCGTCGCGTCTCACTCTTGCCTTTATTCTTAAAAGAGAATGAAGGCTGGAAGCGCTTTTTTCCGCATTGTATTCCTGATACGCTCCGAGAGCGCTGTTTATAAAAATAACAATGAAAATAAAAACGGCGTCCCCGATCTCCCCGATCGCGATGGATACAATGGCAGCGGCTAAAAGAATAAAGATGAGAGGATTGATAAGCTGATGAAGAATGATCCCGAACAGGGTTATTCTTTTCCCTTCAGGAAGCGTGTTCGGCCCGTAGAATTTTAGTCTTTTATTTGCTTCTTCGGAGCTCAATCCGTCCCGGGAAGCATTTAATTCCGTGAGGACATCTTTATACTCAATAGAATGCCAGGCCTCTTTTAAAATATTCGATTCGTGATTGATTTTTTTCATGCTTTTATCCCTGCTATCATTAATGTTAGCGCATTTATCTCAACGGCTTGAAATATAATACCCCGGTGACAACTAAGATGGCAGCCGGTGTATAAGTACCGGGAGCATGCCACGGGGAATTTTTTTTGGACGTTTTGTAAGAAAAAGTTTAATGCCGGTTATATCTATAAGATGACTTCTGATTATTGATTAGATATAATACAGAAAACATAAAAATTTTTAAAAGTCAATAATGTTTTATCTGTTTATCCAAAACGTAAAAATCAGCAGTAACTTTTCAGGGTAAAATGACGATAATTAAATAGAAATGAAAAAGGATTTTTTGCTAACGCATACGAGAAACCGGGCATTATGGACGGTTTCTGCCGTTCTGTTAGTGGCTGTTCTTGATGTAGCCGATTACATAACCGGTCCCGCATTCGCTTTTTCCCTCTTTTATCTGATCCCGGTGTCGGCGGCTTCATGGTTCGTCGGCGGGTTGTCCGGCATTGTGCTTTCAGTTTTAAGCTCCACTTCGTGGCTAATAACCGAGATGTTTTCAGGACGCACGGATTTTAACTCCGCAGCATACTACTGGGAGGCATTTACCAGGCTTGTTTTTTTCTCAATAATCGCAGCGCTCTTTTCAACCTTAAGGAAAAGCCTGCAGCAGGAAATGCTACTTGCGCGCATCGATAAAACAACCGGCGCTTCAAATAAAAGGCATTTTTATGAGTTGCTGGAAAACGAACTTAAGCGCGCCGAAAGATATAAACACATTTTTACTGTTGCTTATTTTGATCTCGATAATTTTAAGGAAGTGAACGACCGCTACGGGCACAATACCGGCGACAGCGTTCTGGTTTCAATAGTTAATACGGCTAAAAAGCATCTTCGAACAACGGACATAATAGCAAGGCTGGGAGGGGACGAATTCGCGATATTGATGCCTGAAACGGAACAGGGACATGCAAAATCAATTATCACCCGGATCAATGAGCGCATAGTCGGTGAGATGCGGGAGAACAGCTGGCCTGTTACCCTCAGTATCGGCGTGATGACTTATTTTAATGCTCCGCCTTCCATAGACGAGACGATTAAGCTTGCGGACAATCTGATGTATTCCGTTAAAAACAGCAGTAAGAACGCCGTTCTTTATTCAACATATACGCATTAAACGTCAGCATACGGAGAGCTTTACCTGCTGTCGCGTTTTACCTGAGAGCGTCTGTTGCGTGCTGATAAATGCGCCTGGATCGTTTTCCTCTGACCTGTCAGCTGCTTCGGAACGGATTTCTTAACGGTCTTTTTGGCGGATGATTCCGTCAGGGAATATCTTTTTTCTTTTGTATTAATTGTCTTTTTAATTTTTTTCTGTTTTTCGCCGGTTTTCGTCATCTGATTTTATTCTCCATATTTTTTTTCAATTTAAACTCATCAAAATAAACAGGCAACATATATTTTATTTGCATTTTATTTTTTTAAAAAGAAATTTTCGAAAATACGGAAATATAGTTTAATATTAAGCTATATTTTTTTAATAAACCGGAATACATCACAAAATTTTCTCCGGGATCAGACCTTCCCGGTCGGTTTTTCATGTTTTTGAACGCTTTTGCATCAGGTCTGAAAGGCGTCCTCAAAAATTTTATGATGTATTCCGGTTTATCTT
>CAZVDF010000014.1:0-64044 GCA_964626055.1 uncultured Leptospirales bacterium | reverse complement strand
ATCAAAAAAGCCAAACGAATTCTCGACAGGGATCATTACGGTCTCGACGACATTAAGGACCGCATACTTGAGTTTATAAGCATCGGTAAAATGAAGGGGAATATCTCAGGATCAATACTTTGCTTTATCGGCCCTCCCGGCGTCGGTAAAACATCTATAGGGAAATCGGTCGCTGAAGCATTGAACCGCAAATTCTACAGATTCTCTCTCGGCGGCATGAGGGACGAAGCCGAGATAAAGGGGCACAGGCGCACTTACATAGGCGCAATGCCGGGTAAAATGATACAGATACTTAAACTCGCTGGCACGTCAAATCCGGTCATCATGCTGGATGAAATAGACAAAATCGGCGCGAGCTTCCAGGGAGACCCGGCCTCCGCGCTGCTTGAAGTTCTCGATCCCGAACAGAACTCGCAGTTCCTTGACCACTACATTGATGTAAGATATGACCTCTCGAATATTCTATTCATCGCGACCGCGAATCAGCCGGACACGATCCCGCTCGCGTTGCTTGACAGGATGGAAGTCATGAATTTATCCGGATATATTGCCGAGGAAAAAATACAGATCGCTAAACGTTATCTTGTCGATAAACAGCTTGAAGCCCATGGTCTGAAAAAAGATATGGTTGTTTTTAATACTCAGGCAATAAAACGGATAATCGACGGATACGCGAGAGAAGCCGGCGTTCGCAGCCTGGAAAACAGCATTAAAAAAATAATGCGCAAGGCGGCAAGAAAATTCGCCGAAGGCGAAACCAGGAAGATCGATGTAACAGAAAAAAATATCGAAGATTTTTTAGGAAAGCCTAAATTTACCGACGAATCCCTGTATTCCAAAACTATTCCCGGCGTGGTTATGGGACTTGCATGGACAAGCATGGGAGGCGCGACTCTCTATGTTGAAGCGACGGCAAGCCCTTCCAAAGGCCGCGGATTTAAGCAAACAGGCCAGCTGGGCGCGGTAATGAAAGAATCAACGGAAATCGCGTACACTTACATCAGTTCCAATACTGATAAATACCGACTGGACACGGATTTTTTTGAAAATCATTTTATTCATCTGCACGTCCCGGCTGGTGCCACTCCAAAAGACGGCCCCTCTGCGGGCATAACGATGGCCACAGCGCTGTACTCGCTTGTAAAAAACAAACCGATTAAAAAACAGATCGCGATGACCGGCGAACTGACGATTACAGGCAAAGTCCTTCCGATAGGCGGTGTAAAAGAAAAGACGATTGCGGCAAAAAGAGCAAATGTAAAAACGATAATTTATCCTTTCGAGAATAAAAAAGATTATGATGAACTACCGGCTCACATCAAGAAGGGGATTAAGGCCAGATTCGTCAATTATTTCGAAGAAGTGCTGGATATTGTTTACTAGATGCCGTATTGTTCTTCCGTTTATCTTCCATCGGTTTAAAGTATAATGACCCGACTTTAACGCCGACATAAATCTTTTTTTGTGGTCCTTGCGGCATTAATTTTTTCAAAATCAATAATGCAATTTTGTCCTCGATCTCGGAAATAATCGTCTTTTTTAAAAAGCGCGCACCGAATTGTTCATCATATCCTTTATCCACAAGGTATTTTTTTGTCTTACCTGAAAACACCAGTTCTATGCCTTTATCGGATAAATTTTTATTTACGTCATTCAGCATGATATCGACGATTGTTCCGATATGCCTTTTCTCAAGCTTATGGAAATAAATTATTTTCTGCACACGGTTTAAGAGTTCAGGGCTGAATATCTGCTTTATCTTTTTGTATGCATCACTGCTTTCATTCGCTGCGCTATTCCCGTTTTTAAAATCTGAAAATCCCATTTTACCTATACTGGAAAAATCATTATTGCCTATGTTTGATGTTAAAATAATAATAGTATTTTTAAAACTGACGGCTGTGCCGAAACTGTCCGTTAATTCTCCTTCTTCCAGAATCTGAAGCAAAATGTTGAAGATATCGTAATGTGCTTTTTCAATTTCATCGAAAAGGATAACCGAATACGGCCGTCTTTTTATTTTTTCCGTTAGAAGTCCTCCGTTCTCATAACCCACATAGCCCGGAGGCGACCCTATGAGTCTTGAAACCGAATGCCTTTCCATATATTCGGACATGTCAAGACGTATAAGCGAATCGTCGTTATTAAAGAGAAAAGCGGATAAAACTTTCGCAAGTTCACTTTTCCCGACCCCTGTAGGCCCTAAAAAGATAAAAGACCCTATAGGGCCTCTTTTATTTATCAGTCCGGTCCTTGAACGTATTATAGCTTTGCTTATAGCGGCAATTGCATTATCCTGTCCTATGATCCGTTTATGAAGTTCTTCTTCAATATTTAATAATTTATTTGTTTCGGTTTCGTTCAATCCTTCGACGGGAATGCCTGTCGACTGTGAAACTACGGATTCAATATCGTCAACGGTGACCGTAACCTCGTAATCATTAATTTTTTGCTGCCAATCGTTCATTTTCGCCGCGAGCAGCTGTCTTTTGGCGTTTGTCGCGTCCCTGACGGCGGCGGCCTGCTCGTATTCCTGAGCCATTACCAGATTATTTTTTTTAATATTAAGCTCTTTTATTTCCTCTTCGATTGACAGTATATCATCAGGCTTGTAACAATGCTCAAGTCTCGCTTTTGAACCGGCTTCATCCAGAATATCTATTGCTTTATCCGGGAGATGCCTGTCATTTATATAGCGGTAAGAATACAATACGGATTTTTCAACTGCTTCATCGGTAAACCTTACTTTATGATGAATTTCATATCTTTCTTTCAATCCCATCAGTATTTTAATCGAATCCTCAACGCCGGGTTCCTTTACCAGAACAGTCTGGAATCTTCTCTCAAGAGCTTTATCTTTTTCGATATGTTTTTTGTATTCGGCTAACGTTGTAGCGCCGATGCACTGAAGCTCTCCCCTGGAAAGTGCGGGTTTCATGATATTGGCGGCGTCGACTGCTCCTTCGGCAGCGCCGGCCCCGATCAGCGTATGTATTTCATCTATAAAAATAATTATTTTATCTTCATTCTTTATTTCGTTTATTATTCTTTTAATTCTGTCTTCAAATTCGCCCCTGAATTTTGTTCCGGCAATTATTGCGGCTATATCCAGCGAGTAAACAAGCTTATTCTGGAGCGGTTCCGGTATTTTTTTATCGACGATTCTCTGCGCAAGACCTTCGACTATGGCTGTTTTTCCTACGCCCGCTTCGCCGATCAATACGGGATTATTCTTTGTCTTTCTGGACAGTATTCTAATCACCCGGTCAATTTCCTGATCCCTGCCTATTACCGGATCAAGTCTGTTCTCCTGCGCCAGCGCAGTCAGGTTCCTGGAGAATTCATCGAGCGTGGCAATTTTGCTTTTCTGTAAATTTTTGGCTTCGGTTATCTCCCTCAAATTTCCGGTAATTTTTAAAATTTTATCTCTTATAACTTCATAATTTATTCCGGTTTTTATGAGACTGTCTATTCCAGCGGATGTTCCGTCTTTAAACAATGCAAGCAGAAGATGTTCTGTTCCTATGTAATTGCTGAATATTTTTTTTGCTTCACCTTTTGCCATGTCGACAATTCTGTTGAACCTCATATTTATCGGTACATTTCCAAGCGTAATAGTCGTTCCGGTTTTCCTTATCATGAATTCGATCTCATTACGGATGATATCGAATTTCAAATCCAGCGTTTTTAATATCCTGGCAGCCACAGAGTCATCGTCTTTAAGCAACCCTAAAAATATATGTTCGGGCCCGATAAAATCCGATTTTAGTCTTTTACCTTCAAACTGCGCAAAGACTTCCAGAACTTTTTTAGATCTCTTTGTGAAATTTTCCATGAGAAACAAACTCCGCTAAAATTGATCCCTTAAATATGAAGCTCTGAATATATCGCCTTCCGAAGTATCGGTAAATATTGTTTTTGAAATTTTCTGCATATGGGCCCACTGCATATTCATCATTAAATCATTTATCCGGCTCAGCTCCAGATTTTTAACGGTTGAAAGAATAATTCCCAGCCTGATATCGGATAATAAATCCATCGACTCTACATAGCCCATTCTTTTTGAATATTTCAATATCCCGTAAGATCTGAAAATTTTATCTTCCATCTTTATTTTATGTTCTGAAAAATAATTTTCCCTTTCTTCAGATTCCGTTCTGATTATTTTCTGAGTAATTTTCTGAAATTCACCGAGCATCGACATCTCAGAAATGCAGGCCGCATGACCTCCAGATAATTTATACAATCCGCCAAATGTTTTGAATCCTTCCTGCTTAAGACCTTCGATATTGAATCCCGATATTTTTGCAATATCCAGGACGTCGACAATTCTTTTTGTAAGGCAAAGGACAGGTAAATGGAGAATTACTGAAATTTCAATCCCGTGATTCGACGGATCGGAAGTAATGAATCCGTAATTTTCCGAATAGGCATAAGGAGCAAATTTATTCAATTCATTATCCGCAACGTTTGCCGTATCATACGATTCCGAAAGCTGGAGCCCCGGTTTCACAACCTGAATTTTAAAATGATCCGAATCATTGATCAATATTATAAAGTCATCGGTAGTATTTAATATAACGAACGAATTTTCGGAAGTCTCCATCGCAAAACTGATGATATTTTTTTCTCTTAAAAAACGTTTGGTGACTTTATCCAGAGAATTGATTTCCAGCATGGATAGTCCTCTTATTCCCGATTCCTTTATGAATATTTCAGAAATAGTTTTTAATCGTGCGAGATGCTCCTGTTCCTGTCTGTGCGAAAATGGAATATTGTATATATTTCTTCTAAGAATTATACACGTAGAAATTACGGTATCGACGAAGTGAAAATTTTCCGATCGAAGAGAGTGAATGGGAGATGGCCGTGCAAAATCTATATTATTCATCTGATGTAACCTCTTTCAATTTATCCCGGATTACTGCTGCATCTTCATAACGTTCTTCCATGACGGCAGTTTTTAATGCTTTTTCAAGTTTACTTTTCTTATCCAGTGAATTAAAAATAATTTGATTTAATTCATAAATATTATTTCGCTCTGTCGGTACTTCAACATAATTAAATGGTTTTTTGCCGTTGTATTTTTTATTCTTATTTCCTTCGTAAAATGAAATAAAAAAAGAATTAAAATATTTGTAACATACCGGGCAGCCCGGACGACCTTCATAAATCAAATCTTTAGCCGTTAATCCGCAGTTCGGGCATTTCGAATTGATGTTATTTTCCGTTTTTTCATCAGATTCTATTGCATATAAAATGTTACGCCCCTGAATCGTCTGCATATTTTTGGAGCAGTTTATGCAAAAATACGACTCGTTTTGTTTATCTCCGGATATCCCGGTATGATCCGACAGAGCCTCTGAATTTTCGCAATCATCACAGAACATACGATCCTCGCTGATTTTACAAATTAAATTATGATCAAGTCATCTCGACAAGTTTCCGATTTTTTAACCGTCATCCCTATTATAGGATATGATATATTCGGGATGTCTTTCATTATTGTTGACTCAGAGTATACACGAAAAAAATAAAATTGTAAAACAATTAATTGAAAATTTTTTATTTTGTTGATTTATTAATTTTAATACTTAAATTTTAAACATTATTTTCGTTAAAGCAACTACATTCAGCAGTTTAAAAAAACCGAATGTTCTGGAATAAAAAAATATTTTCTCATAACAATTTTTTCATTTCAATCGGAGGTGGCATCAACCAGATCCCTCTTATTGAAGAGGCAAAAAAATTAAATCTCCATGTCATCGGTGTCGACAGGGATATCTGCGCCGCCGGTATGCATAAATGCGATATCCGGATACAGGAATCGACAGAGAACTACAATGAAATTTATGATAAATTAAAAGACTTTCTCATAGAAGGCGAGATCCTTGGCGTACTTACGAAATCGTTCGGCCCGGCGATCAGAACTGCCAGTTTTTTAGCCGAAAAGCTTCGTATCCCGCTGATCCCGTTCAATAAAATCGAGGAATTTATCAATAAAGAAAAGATGAAAATATGTTTTAAAAATTATAATATTAATTCGCCTGCGTTCATAGCCTATTCAAATATGCAATCCAAGATACCGAAAAAAAATTTTTCCTACCCTTTTATTATTAAACCCGCCGTAGGGCATGCAAAGAACAGCGTCGAACTTATTCAAAATTCAAAAGAATTCAAAAATTATTTTAAAAACAGATCTCCAAGAAATGAAAATCATCTGATCGAGAAATATATTGAAGGGGATGAAATAATAGCTGCCGGAATTGTTTCAAAAAGCAGGTTCTATCTGGTTGAAATAACCGATAAAATTAAATCGTCCCTGCCGTATTTTGTAGATATAATGCATAAATCCCCGTCAAAATATTACAATCTCTGGAATGAAATACAGACAATAGGACAGAGCATAACTGATAATTTTAAAATTATAAATTCTCCATTAATAATGGAACTGATAATTACCGACAGCAATGAAATATATTTAATTGAATCAACGCCCGAATTCGGAGGAGAGTTCCTGTCGGATATTCTGATCCCTGAAAGAACGGGTTATAATATAATAAGAGAATCAGTAAAATCGGTAATCGATAAAAATTTTTCACCCCCTCCATCGAATAAAAAATATCGAAAATCCGTTATCGTAAAATACCTGACAGGAATAAACGGAACTCTTTTATCCTTCAGTCCTTTAAAAGATAAATATTCCGGAATTATTTATTCAAGGATATTTAAGGATATAGGTTCTGCCGTAAAAAAGCCGATGACTAACCATGATAGAATTGGCGTTGTTATCACAAAAGCCAATTCTATTGATGACGCGATTAAAAAAGCCAATGAAGCAGAAGCTATGATGAATATTAAAATCGAATAAAATTCGATCGGCATGCTATTCTCAATCCAGGCTTCGTCGTATTACGCTTTAGAGTCTGGTATTTCTGAATAGTTGCCAATATAATAATTGACATATGAAATACAATTGATTATAAAATTTCATTATTAAAAGATATTTTTTAAAGTGTTGTTGTGGCCGTTTGTTCTGAACAAGAATCCGGGCATAGCCCGTATTCCCACCGGTGAAATTACCGGTGGGGGGCTGTCTCAAAACAAAGTCTGTTTAATATGTAATATCGAAATTCGATTATATTAGTAAAATTTTCTGCGGAACTCGGCCTTTAGCCTCAGACAGTCCTCGAAAATTTTACTAATATAATCGAATTTCTTAGAATTAAAACATTATGAGACAACCCCTTTATTTCATAATAAATTAATAAACCGAGGTGAAATATGGCAAATAACAAACAGGAACAAAAGAATAAAATTATCGAAGTATTAAACAAAGCCAGATCTATGGAATTGAATGCAATAGGACAATATATGAATCAACATTATAATCTGGATAATATGGACTATGGCGAGCTCGCAGCAAACGTAAAATTAATTGCCATCGATGAAATGCGTCACGCAGAAAAATTTGCAGAACGCATTAAAGAACTCGGAGGTGAACCGACAACCGAAGCTTCAGATAATATCGAAAAAGCGCAAAAAATTGAAAAAATTTTCGGTTTTGATTCAGACCTCGAAGACAATGCTATCGCCGTATATAATCAATTTTTACTTGTCTGCAGGGAAAACGGCGACAGCACCAGTATAAAACTCTTTGAAACAATAATAGATGAAGAACAGCAGCATTTCAATTATTTTGATAATGTCAACGAGCATATTAAAAATTTAGGTTCTACATATCTGGCACGCATAGCCGGTACGCCTTCAAGCACCGGCCCTGCTTCAAAAGGATTCATAACAGGGCCTTCCGCCCAGTAATAATATCAATTGCTCGATATAAGGAAAGCATATATGCATAAATTTCATTTTTTAATATTACTGACTGCCTTAATTGCTCTTAATATTAATTGTACCGGGAATAAAGGACCGGTGATTAAAATAGGAAAAACTTTCGATAACGAGAAAATTGAAGTATCGGAACAGACAAATATTTTCAGACGAAATGATAATTTCGCTTATACTTTAAGTCAGAATAAGCCGTTCGATAGTCTGATCATTACGCGTAGATTTTATCAGGGTAAAGAATATGTCGATATGATACAAAAAGAAAGTATCGATATCAATATTAAGCCGGGAACAAAAAAAATCTGGGAATCGATACCCGTTGAAAAATTGATCCAGAAATACGGCAGCGGAGATTATTTGCTTCTTTTTATAATTAATGATTATGTTATAGCCAAACAAAAATTCAATATTGACGAAAAAGCAATATTAACGCCTAAGCTTCAAAATAATCCCATTAAACAGGGAATAACGCAGATAATACCGGAAAAAGCTGCGCCTGTAATGCAGGGAAATCCATCGACAATCAATTCCCCGGTAAAAAATGTCATGAACGAAGAAATTCCGAAAGAAAGAAATATCCCCAAAAAGCAGGAAAGAAATATGCCGATGAGCCCCAGTGAAATGATGAGATAATACAGTAAAAATTTATGTAAAAATGAAATCTTTAAGCTTACCCCTGACAGGTTTCTTTTTCGATCTATGAATTATGTTTATTTTTTGATCATTTCTGGTTTTCGGGTAATCTGTATTATAATGAAGCCCCCTGCTTTCTTTCCTTAACATAGCGCTTACAATTATCAGCTTTGCCGATGCGGCCAGGTTACGCAGCTCAATGAGTTTTGACGACAGTGTACTGCGCCTATAATAATCCAGTATCTCATCTTCCAAAAACGCTATTCTTCTGTATGCCCTCTGCAGGCGGAGATCAGTTCTTTCAATGCCTACATAATCCCACATAAGGAACTTTAATTCAGCCAGATTATGCTGGATAAGCACCCATTCCTCAAAATCGAATGTACCTTTTTTGTTCCATGCAGGGAATGAAGGTATTTTTATTTTTTGCCCGTAATTCCTGAAGTATCCTGCAGAATGAATGAAAGCCCTGTGCGAAAATACGACGCCTTCCAGTAAAGAGTTGCTGGCAAGCCTGTTTGCGCCGTGGACACCCGTACAGGCAGATTCGCCCGATACATATAGATTTCTGATGGATGTGTGCCCATTAACATCGGATACTATTCCCCCGCAGAGAAAATGAGCCGCAGGAACAACCGGGATGGGCATTTTTGAGATATCTATTCCTTCGGACATGCAATATTCGAATATACCGGGAAATCTTTTTTTAACGAATGCTTTACCTTTAAAAGTAATATCAAGGTATACGCACTTTTCACCGGATTTTTTAAGCTCCATGTCGATCGCTCTTGCGACAATATCGCGCGGTGCCAGGTCTTTTAACGGATGCACGGATTCCATTATGCGTTTGTTTTTGGAATTTATTAAAATACCGCCTTCGCCTCTGACGGCTTCCGATATTAGGAATGCCCTGCCTTCGTGCTTCTTTGTATAAAGCGATGTCGGATGGAATTGATAGAATTCCATATCCGCGATCATGGCACCCGCTCTGTACGCCATTGATATTCCGTCGCCGGTGGCAATGTCCGGATTTGTCGTATGCAGATAAACCTGTCCCACCCCGCCTGTGGCAAGAAGAGTTATCTTTGAATTAAAGATATGGACAGCACCGGTTGAATTTTCAAATATATAGGCTCCGTAACATGTTATAGGTGTCCTGGCTTTTTCCCTGTTTAAAACATGAAGCTGATGTTCGGTAAGAAGGTCGATTGCGGTATGATTTTCGAATATACGAATATTCCCGATTGTCGATATTTTTTTAATCAGCGCGCTTTCTATTGCCCGGCCTGTCAGGTCCCTGGAGTGTACAATCCTGTTATGCAAATGCCCGCCCTCTCTGCCGAGATCAAGAACAGGCCTTCCGGCGCCTTCTTTTTTATATGTAAATTTTGTTCCCCATTCAATCAGTTCATTAACCCTGTCCGGACCTTCGTGTACAAGGATTTTAACCGCTTTTTCATTGCATAATCCCGCTCCCGCTTTAAAGGTATCGCGCATATGTTCCTTGAACGAATCATCCATTGAAAAAACGGATGCTATACCTCCCTGGGCGTAATTTGTGTTCGAATCGCTGTCATGTTTTTTTGTAACAATATTAACGCTTCCTATCTGGGAAGCTTTAATCGCAAACGCGAGTCCGGCAATGCCGCTTCCTATCACGAGAAAATCGGAATAATATTTGTTTTGCGTCGCCATTAAACCTCGATTTATCGAGAATGCTCAGTTAATTTTGTTTAAAATGCTGTTAAAATTAATTTCGATGCATTCTTCGATCTTTGTTATATTTTCTTTTCTCAAATTGGCAATAAATTGATAAGTATGAATAACATTTTCGGGCCTGTTTTTCCTGCCTCGAAGCGGAGCAGGAGTAAGGAACGGAGCGTCGGTCTCCAGTAACAATCTGTCGGAAGGGACATATTTTGCCGCGTCCTGCAAATCAATTGCCTTATTATACGTAAGATTTCCAGCGAATGAAATAAAAAATCCAAGGTCGAGAAATTCCTTCGCCACTTTACTGTTTCCGGAAAAACAATGCATAATGCCTGTGTGCGGTATTTTTTTTCTGATGATATCGAGAGTATCCTCTTTAGCTTCTCTGGAATGAATGATAACGGGCAATTTGAATTTAACGGCTGTTTCAAGCTGATATATAAATATTTTTTTTTGTAAATCTTTAGGCTGATGCATCCTGTAATAATCCAGCCCGATCTCTCCGATGCCGAGCAGCAACCGTTCGTCATTTAAACTGATTACCTTCCGGATGAACGCCGTCATATCGTTGAGATCATTTTCAGACGCCGAGTTCGAGGGATGAATACCGACTGTAAAAAAAATACCGTCATTATTTTTAGCAAAATTATACGACCATTCGAATATATCCGGTTCGGTTGAAATCTGAACGGCATATTTGATCTTATTTTCGTTTAAATCGGAAAGCAGCGTTTCTTCCGTTATTGAATTTTCTTTAATGCACATGTCAAAATGCGCGTGCGTGTCAATATACATAATAAAAATCCTTAAAGATAAAATATTTAATAACAACATGCAATAATAGATATTTATAACTTATCTGTCAAGAATCAATAATTATTGATAGAAGTTACGGCATATTGCTGAACTTTAGAAATTTTTTTGTTGCTTTTTATAATATATACTGCTATACATTAAATGATCTAATCACCAGGGAGGGTATTTATGGAAGTTCAAAATATCAGCGGATCGGATATAATTTCCAGCGGGATGAATGTAAATTCAAGAATAACGCATGAAAATGCAAATCCTGAGAGACAGGAAACGACGGAAAATAAAATCAATCCCGAAAAAGAAAAAGGGAATAATATTGATATAAAGGCGTAATCCGGATATTTTTATAATGTTATTCCTGCCTTTAAAATAGCATTCATTACACACTGCATAGCATTTATTCCCATTTATATAACGTTTATGACATTCCAATTGACCGGTCGCTTTTTTCGTATTATATTAATCTTGCTTTTAATTTATAAATACAGAAAAAATACCGGATCTGTTGACTATGGAAATTTTTAGGATAATTATTTGGATTTCGCTGGTAATTACACTTTTATATTTATCTCAACTAATCATATAAAAACTAACATCCGTGTCAGGGATCAATCCCGGGAGCAGTTATTTGCCTGCGCCTTTAACTTTATATCTCCCGGATATATAATTATAGATTGTCGCAAGTGCGGGATCTGTCGAAACCTCTATTCCAATATCATTGAGTACATCACCTCTGTTATTTTTAAACCATGTATATAATCTTCGCGAGGCTTCCTTCCCGTCCGAAGAATTACTGCAAATGTTTACTATGATTTTCATTTCCTGAAGCGTAAAAAACTTTCTTGCCCTGTTAATGACAAAAATAAATGAACTGCCGTCATCGGCTTCTTTGATTTCCATGCTTTTTTTGTCAGAGTAAGGAGGTTTATCAATCTTAATTTTTACGCCTTTTTTAATTTCAGCATTTCGTTCATCTACTTTTTTATTATAGATAAAAACCTGTGCCTGCCTTATTAAAAATAATATTTCTTCTTCATTCGTTTCTTTTATTAAATTATTAAGCTCTTTTATTAGATTTTTTTTGTTTGATTTACCTGCGGATTTCTTGTTTCTCCCGGTTTTTGTTTTTTCTTTCATTTGTCACCTCGTATTATACTGAAAAATTACAGGTTTAAAAAAATTTTTTAATTATATATGAAGTATTGAAATGTACATTAAATAATAAGCGATTTTCAAAAAAAGCAAGACAAAAGTCAAAATTAAAGAATTAATATTTTAATAATGTATGATCATTATTTTTATTGACTCCTTGAACTATTATTAATTATTATACTGCGAGCCATCTCGAAAATTTTAAATCAATACTAAAAATAGTCAGTAATTTGAATCAGATTAGTTAGAAGCCGTCTCAAAATAATAGATTCATATAGGTGATTAAAGATAAATAGGAATAAAATATAATTTTGAGATGACTTCTAATAAAAACATTTTTAATAAAATGATATCTTAAAATCAAATGCATAAAATTTGCGCTATCAATATCAGGCCTGAAGATAAGGCATCCATACCTTACGTTGAAAAAATAATCGATTTGCTAGACAAATTGGGCGTAAAAGTATTTCTCCCGGAATACGCCATACTTAAACAAACCGGGCTTTCCGGATTCATCGTCAGCCAGGAATTTTTCGTCTCCCGGCCGGATATTGTTATCTCGATAGGCGGCGACGGCACTCTGCTTCATACAGCCCGGCTTTTTGCAGGCACTGGCAGTCCTATTTTCGGCATAAATAAAGGAAGGCTTGGATTTCTTACAGAATTTATGCCGGATGAAGCATTGAAATATCTGGATAAAATCATCAACGGGAAATATTTAAAAAGCGAAAGGGACATGCTGGAACTTACACATATCAGGGAAGGCAAAATACTGGCCGGTATTTCAGTGTTAAATGACGTAGCTATTTCCAGAGGAATTTTTTCTCGTCCTATCACGATCCATCTCGAAATCGACGGAAAATTTTTAAACTCATTTTCAGGCGACGGGCTTATCATTGCTACTTCAACCGGTTCGACCGCATATTCGCTGTCGGCCGGAGGGCCGGTCGTAACCCCAACTATTAAAAATATACTATTGATCATGCCTGTATGTCCCCATACGCTTGCCACCAGGCCTTTAATTATTCCGGGGAACTCGAAACTGAAAGTAACCGTTGGTTCCGAGTTCGGCAACAGCATAATGACTATAGACGGGCACGAATCGATCAGCATACCGGATAACGATGAAATCTTTTTTACGGAATCGAATAAAAAAACCTTATTAATAACTCATCCCGAAAGGAATTTTTACGAAATCTTAAAGCAAAAATTTAACTGGGGCAATAACGCCTTTACTTAATAACAAAATGCTTCGTGAATTAAAAATAAATAATTTCATATTGATAGAAAACCTTCAATTGAAATTCGATCGCGGTCTGAATATCCTTACCGGTGAAACCGGAACAGGCAAATCTATTCTCATCGACGCATTGTCGGGAATACTGGGAGAAAAGATGACTACAGACATGATACGCGCAGGAAACGAACGGGCTATACTTGAGGGGGTATTCGATATATCAAATCTTCCCCAGGTAAAAACGATCCTTGATGAATCCGGTATAGACAACGACAATAATATTCTTGTTCAGAGACGCGAACTCTATTCGAGCGGCAAAGGACGCTGTTTTGCCAATTCGACGCAGATCCCGATCGCGAAGCTAAAAGAGATATCCGAATACCTTGTCGATATTCACGGACAGAACGAACACCAGAGTATTATAAAGACCTCAAGGCACAGGGAGCTTCTTGACAGTTTCGGAAGGCTCGACGGCAAGGTAGCCCGGATCAACATGTATTACAACAAGCTGAACAGCCTTCAGGAAAAGATAGATTCATTTAAAATTGACGAAAGAGAAAAATCCAGACGGATAGAATATCTTTCTTTTGTCATAAAAGAAATAGAAGCGGCCAGACTTATTCCCGGCGAAGAACAGTCCCTGGAAACCGAATCTGCGATTTTATCGAATGCCGAAAAAATGTTCGATGAAATCAATAATTCCTCGAATCTCTTAAAGAACGACGGCGGCATTATACAGAACCTTAAAAAAGTAGAACATTCTTTATTATCGATATCCGAGTATGATCCTTCAATCTCCAATACGCTGGACATGATAAGGAACGCTTTATATCCTCTTGAAGATGCGGCATCATTTCTGCGCGGATACGAAAAAAATATAGATTTCTCTCCCGAGCGCATCAATGAAGTCGAATCCAGACTTTCCCTGATTTCAAACCTGAAAAAGAAGTACGGCAGCACGATTGAAGACATTCTGGAATATTTAAAAAAATCAAAAGACGAACTAAACACCATTTCAACAAGCGATGAAGAAATCGGAAAGCTTACGGAGGAATATAAAGCCGTAGTAAAAGAAACAAAAATAGCCGCGTTCGATCTTTCTGACAAAAGAAAACAGGCCGCCAAAATTCTGGAAGAAAAGGTAATCTCGGAACTAAAAGATCTTGGTATGGATGGAACTTTATTCAGAATATCGATACAGAGGGATTTTAGCCCTGATGGCAAAATTGAAAAGGACAATAAGACATATGTTCTTTATCCTCACGGCCTTGACAGAATTGAATTTTTAATATCCGCTAACGAAGGTGAAGATTTAAAACAGCTTAAAAAAGTTGCTTCCGGCGGTGAAATGTCGAGAATCATGCTGGCCTTAAAAAAAGTAATCCTCTCCGCAGATATTGTGGATACACTGATATTCGATGAAGTGGACGCGGGGATCGGAGGGAAAACAGCGGAAATAGTCGGCCGCAAGCTTAAGTCTCTTGCGGGAGACAGGCAGGTGCTGGTAATTACGCATCTGGCGCAGATTGCGGCCATGTCCGATAATCATTTTACTGTAATGAAAGAAAAAATCAATGACAGAACCACTACAATGGTAAAAAATCTGAATAAAGTTGAAAAAATAAAGGAAATAGCACGCATGCTTGCCGGGGAAAAGATTACGGAGATATCTCTTAAGCACGCGCAGGAAATGGTGATGCTGGCGGAAAAAACCGGACTTTAATTTGAAAAAACCGAAGATAAACCTGACCGACATACTCAGCGAACTGATCGAGCAAATCAGGATTCATTCGCATATTTTTCCCCATATTGATATCTCAAGAATCGTCGTTTGCCTTGGCTCAAACAGAAGAAACGGCCGGGGTGCGATTTACGGAAAACTTGTGCCCCTCAGATTTCAAAACGGATCTGGTATCCTTAATTTCAGGACCAGGAACTATACGATCCCGGATATTGTCAACAACGGATTGATCCAGCTTTATGCATTATACTTTTATCTTCCGAAATTTTTTGACCTGCCTGCTGAAGAGAAACTTAAAGTAATTTTTCATGAACTTTACCATATAAATCCTGAATTCAACGGTGATATAAGAAGAATGGGCAGTGTTAAAAAAGCACATGGATCGTCGAAAAAACGGTTTGATTCGAAATTCGAGAAAGAAGTCAAATTATTCCATGAATACATTTCCGGAACTTCATATTTCGATTTTCTTAAAATGGACAGTAAATCGTTGCACAAATATTACAGAATTTACGCACGAAGGATGAAAATACCCAAACCCATTGCCTTAGTGTAGTACATAATTTAAAAATTAGGCATGATAGTATCCGGAGAGATTTTGTATTAAAACACATAATCGCCTCTGATCGGGCCGGAATAGTTCGCCACACCTACATCATCAATTCTGCCGTAAAATATATAACCATCAGGATTGAACTTTATCGCCTGAACATATCTGCTGATCTTTTGTTCGTCGTCTGTATCAAGAATAACACGCACATTACCGTTGCTTAGATTGCTGGCAGATCCTCTTATCCCGAATTTTTTTGCGTAATCGCTGCAAAATTTTCTGCAAAACACACCCTGTACTATCCCTTTTAAGATCAATTCTTTAGCCATAAAATTTTCCTGGAATAATTTATGAATAAGTATCATTAAAAATTATAAATTCAGCTGATTTATTTATTGGAAATAAATTATAATTTTTCAATAATTTTTTATTGACTAAATTAATATATTAATTTTTTAATCCCGGAATTGATATTTAACGTAGTATCGGCCTGTTTATTCGTAATTTTTACAATATGCATCAAGCCTCTATTATGCTTTATCAATCGATGAAATAATGCAATTATCAATAATTATAATAATTGATTTATTCATTTATCTGTCTTATAATAAAAGGATTGTAAAACTGCTCTGACACAGGTAGCCCGTAATGAATGGATATTTGTTTTTTATTCTGGCTGTAATATTCGTAAGCTATATTCTGGATCTTATCATAGAACTTCTGAATTTAAAAAATCTTTCACCGCAGTTGCCAGATGAATTTAAAGGGCACTATGACGATGAAAGATATAAAAAATCACAACTATACACAAGAGAAAATACAATAACCGGTCTTATCAATAAGACTTTTTTTGAAATTATTGTCATAATATTCATACTTGCAGGCGGATTCAATTATGTCGATAAAATAGCACGTGGTTATGGGTTCGGAGAAATTATAACCGGCCTGATCTTTACAGGCATACTCATTTTTAGCTTCCAGCTACTGGAACTGCCATTCGATATTTACGACACGTTTGTTATCGAAAATAAATATGGATTTAATAAAACCACAGTTAAAACATACCTTCTTGACATGGTTAAAAGCATCATTCTTGCCACAGTTATCGGAGGACTCATATTTTCGTGTATTTTATGGTTCTTCGGAAAATTCGAAAACTGGGCATGGCTTTTCTGCTGGATAGCTATTATTGTATTTCAGATGTTTTTAAACTTTATTGCCCCTGTTGTCATTATGCCTTTATTCAATAAATTCATTCCTCTTGAAAACGGCGAATTAAAAAATTCAGTGGAAAGCTATGCACGATCCCAAAATTTTAAAATGAAAGGCTTATTTAAAATGGACGGATCCAAACGTTCGACGAAATCAAACGCGTATTTTACCGGATTCGGGAAATTCAGAAGAATAGTACTGTTTGACACGTTAATTGAAAAACATACAATCGAAGAACTTGTTTCCATCCTTGCTCATGAAATGGGACATTTTAAGATGAAACATATTTACAAAAATATGTTCATTGGGACTATTACAACAGGTTTTTTGTTCTTTCTTTTATCTTTTTTTATTAACAATGAAGGCCTTTTCACGGCATTCAAGATGGAAAAAACATCTATTTACGCGAGTCTTGTTTTCTTCGGATTTCTTTATTCGCCGGTTATGGAAATTATCTCATTGTTCGGGAACTGCATGTCAAGAAGACACGAATATGAGGCGGACGCTTATGCGGTAAAAACCGGGAATAATGCCGAAGCTATGATTTCCGCTTTAAAAAAACTCAGCGCCGATAATCTTTCCAATCTTACTCCGCATCCGTTTATGGTATTCTTAAAATATACGCATCCGCCGGTTCTGAAACGCATTGAAAAGATCCGCGAGATCAGTTAATGACCGGATTTACCAGGGTGCCGATATCGTCTATCTTAAGTTCAAGAAGATCACCGGCTTTCAGGTAAACCGGAGGTTTGCGCGCATACCCAACCCCTCCCGGTGTCCCGCTCATTATTACAGTACCCGGGAGCAAAGTCGTATCCTGGGATAAAAACGCTATAAGCTGAGCTATGGTAAAGATCATATCCGAAGTGTTTGTATTCTGCATGATATTTCCGTTAAGATAGCATGTTAGCTGCAGGTTCTGGGGATCGGGTATTTCATCTCCGGTCACAAGTACGGGCCCGAGCGGGCAGAACGTGTCGAAGCTCTTGCCTCTTACCCATTGCCCTGACCCGGCGTTCATCTGCCAGCGCCTTGCGGAAACATCATTGCCTATTGTGTATCCCAGCACATAATCCAGCGCATCAGAAACGTTGACGTTCTTTGCGTTCCTGCCTATAACAACAGCAAGTTCTATTTCGTAATCGACTTCCGGCACATCTGCACAAACGCGGGGTATCACGATCGGGTCGTTGGGATTTGTAACAGCCGCCGTGTTTTTCATAAAAAGCACGGGGTATTCCGGTAGCTTAAATCCTGTCTCGCCCGCATGAGCTATATAATTCAATCCAATGCACAGGATTGCCGGAGGCAGAACCGGGGCAAGCAGCTTTTTAACCTGTATTTTGCTGCCGGTATCGACGAGCCGTCCGAGTAACTCGCCTGATAGCAGATCAGCATATCCATTTTTATAGTTATGTCCGTAACAAATATTATTTTTATCATCCAGAAATCGAATTATACGCATAAGTACTCCTTAATATTATCGATTTTCCATGATTGCCGGTTCAATGCACTTGACCGAGTTATTCTTCGGTGAGTTTACAAAAGACGTTACTTCATATGCTTTCATTAATTCTGAATTTAAAGGTCTTAATAGGGACAGAAGATAATCTTCGGGATATTTTGAATTGTCCAGCCACACTTCCCTGTCCTTCTTCTGAATTATAACCGGCATCCTTTTTTTATCGTGTATTTCAGCCGTTAATTCATTCGCTTCTGTAGTTATTATAGTGAATGTATACAGTTTATCGTTCCCGGACGGATGCTTCCACTCATCGTAAAGACCTGCCATGCTGAAAGGAGAATTATCTTTCAATAAAATATAGAAAGGCGTCTTTTTATCCCCGATTTTCTTCCATTCATAAAATCCCTCCGCAGGGATCAGGCATCTCTTAGTTTTAAAAGGACTTTTAAAACTCGGCTTCTGCAACAGGGTTTCCGCCTTTGCATTAATCATGTTATATCCCGTTTTCGGATCTTTCGCCCAGTGAGGCACAAGCCCCCATTGATATAATGTGTAAATATTTTTATTTCCATCATTGATTATAACGCCTGCTTTCTGCGAAGGTGCAATATTATAACTGACAGCCGGTTCTGCGTGCCATCCCTGGATGTAAAACTCGAGCTGTATATCGGGCCTTTCGCTTTTCTGTGTAAATCGTCCGCACATGCTTCAACTCCGTCTTTTTTTCAGCACCGAAAAACCGAACTTTCCGAGGGAACTTGATACTTTGCAATAATAGCCGTGATTATAACATAAAAGCTCCGCATTTTCAAGGTGTAATTTCCCCTTTTTATCTATAAATTTTTGTTCAACATCCACAGCAACAACCTTTGCGAGAAACATATGATGGCTGCCAAGTTCTTTTATATATTCGACTTTCGCCTCTATTGCGACCGGGCAGTTTTTTATAACTGGAGCTTTTACTACCGCACCTGCTTCCGTATGCAATTTTAACTTTGAGAACTTGTTTACATCCCTGCCGGATTTCACTCCGCAATAGTCCACTGCAAATGCGAGATCCCGGCCCGGAAGATTCACGACGAACTCGCCTGAATTCTTTATAAGTTCATACGAATATCTTTCAGGTCTTATGGATACCGAAAGCATCGGCGGGTCCGTGCAAACCGTTCCCGTCCATGAGACAGTAAACACATTAATCGCTTCCCCATAAGCGGATGTTACAAGTACGGCCGGGACCGGATAAAGCATGGTGCCCGGCTTCCAGATGATCTTAGGCAAATTAATTCCTCTTTTTTACGATCAGTTATATATCAGGTCAAACAACCTGATAAACCGGAATAAAATTCCCCGGGGCAAGCCCCCGGTACTGACGTACCGGCCGCCACCTTCGGTGTCGGCGGGGTATTATGTTTCAAGGCGTTATCGATTTGCTCCGCAAATCGATAGGCTTACATCCTCGACGCAAGCGTCGAGGTATTACGCCTTGAAATAAACTGCTGCGCAGCAAGCTGCCGACTTTAGCGGCCGGAAACGAACAGGTATCCCAGACTCCCGACGGAGTAAAAATTAGATTGACTTATTTGAAATCATGAATGCTTTTATTATCGACAGCAATATCTGCAGTTAAAATCAAGACCGTCCGCAGTTGCAATGAGATATGATCCTGCTGTTAATTGCAATAAAAATCTTACGCGCCGGATCAAAAACCGCAGATATCGAGTTGCTTCGCAAATCGACAGGCCTGAATCTTCGACGCAAGCGACGAAGTATTACGCCGAGCAGTAAAAGATAAAATATCAGAAATATTATTTTTGTTTTATGGAAGACAGCATTATTTGATGGATTTTTAAATGCACTCTAATTACAAATAACAACAGGCTTTCAAAAAACAACTTTTAGGATCAAGGAGGAAGTGCTATATGAATAAAATAAAATGCTTAATATTGTTTCCTTGTCTTATATTTTTTATTCTATCTGCGACAATAAGCGTAAACAAGGCAAAGCCGGTAAAACAAAAGAAAACAAATGTCGTTGAATTGAAATTTTCCACAGGTTTTTCGGCAAATCATACCATGCAAACCCAGGTGTTTGAGATCTGGGCAAAAAAAATAAATCAATTAACCAGGGGAGAACTCGCAATAAAATTTTTCCCTGCCGGAGCTCTCGGTAAGGATCAATATGCCCTTGTTGAAAAAGGCGTTGCGGATATCGCTTACACTCTTCATGATTATACGCCCGGGCGCTTCAAAATGACCGAGGTATTTGAGCTGCCTTTTATGATCCCAGATGCCGAAACTGCGTCAATAGCGCTATGGACACTATTCGAGCAGTTCCCTGAATTTCGTAAAGAATACAGCAATGTTAAAGTACTTGCCCTTTTCTGCCATCCCCCCGGTCACTTTTATACTATTGAAAAACCTATTATGAAAGTAAACGATTTTAAAGGAATGAAATTCCGGACGGTCAATCCTTTTGTCACAAGCGCTTTAAAAATATTCGGCGCAATACCGGTTCAGATTCCAGCCAATGAGACCATGGACGCTCTGAAAAAAGGTACCCTGAATGGAACTGTTTTTCCATGGGAAGGGGTCACTATATTCAAAATCGATAATATTGTAAAATATTCGACTATCGCGAATTTTTATACGGAAACAATGATGGTAATCATGAATAAGGAAAAATTCAATTCGCTTCCGGATAATGTTAAAAAGATAATAGATCAGAACAGCGGAATGACGTTATCGAAAGAATGCGGTCATGTTTACGACGTTACCGACGCGCCGTTCCGGGAGCTGGTTTTAAAAAAAGGAGTTACTGAATTCAATTTTGTTCAAAGGGATAAGAAAAAACTGGAGGCGTTTACTCTTCCTCTAAGAGTCAGATGGGTCAAGGAAATGGATTCAAATAAACTGCCCGGGAAACAGGTTTTGAAAAGAGCGCTTGAACTGCTCGAGAAAGACAATGCCAGGTAAACATTAATTGGAATAAGCTCCGGCTTTACCTGTATTCATACAAATCTTATATCCGCAGCATTGAAAATAACCGTATCGAATTCCGAATCAACCGTGCCTGTAAGGATATACGGCCGCTGATACGAAAGCATAAGCGCGAACTTTTTATATGATTCAGGGAAAAACACGCTTTCGAAGATAGCGGTTTCGTCCTCGAAGCTTATGAACTTCATAAGTTCGTCGTCTTTTGTCATGACCGTCTTTGACGTAATCAGAATACCTGCAATTTTTATGCGACGTCCTGTATAATTCTCAATATCCTTTGCCGGAATAATTCCTTTTTCCTTAATGCTTTTCCTGTAATAGGTCATGGGATGTATGGATATAAAAGAGTCGTATATCTCAAGTTCCTGCTTAAGCTTCTGGTCATAGCCGATATTTCTCATAGGCGGGGGAATAATTTCTTCCTGCTTTGCTTCTGTGAATAATTCTCCGGAGGATGTTCTCTGCCTGCCGTGAAAAAACTTCCGTGCAACAAACAGCATCTGCGGCTGATTGTATTTTTCGAGTTTGTTAAAGCACCCGGCTTTTATGAGTATCTCCGTATTCGCAAGGCCTGCGTCGGTTCTCGCCAGAAAATCAAAAAGTCCCCTGAACCTGCCGTTCGCGTCTCTCTCCCGGATAATGCTCATAATGCCTTTGCGTGAAAGGCTTTTTATCTGCATAAAGCCTATATAGACAGCCTTACCCTGTCCGAAAAATTCGTACCTGCTTTCGTTAATATCCGGCGAAATTATTCTGAGCCCCATCCGCCTTGCTTCGGACATGTACGCAAGCGTAGTGTAGAACCCTCCCTTGTTGTTCATTACAGCGCCCATGAACTCCGCAGGATAATGCGCCTTAAGATAGCACGACTTGAACGAGAGAAGCGCGTACGAGGCGCTGTGAGCCTTGCAGAAGCTGTAGCCTGAGAAAGATTCGATCATATCCCATAGCTCGGCTATTGTCTTATCATCAATATTCTTCTTACGCAGATTTTCATACATTTTATCCCGGAGCTCCATTTTGCGTTTCTGCTTGCTTTTCTTCGAAACTACTTTACGAAGCTCTTCGCCTTCGCTTAAGCTGAAATCAGCGACCTCCATGGCGATCTTGGTGATGTCCTCCTGGTAGCACATGATGCCGTATGTCTCTTCAAGTATTTTCTCCATACCGTGGATAAGCGCTTTGAAAGGCTTGCCGCGCAACCTTTCCAGATATTCGTTTATCCATCTGTTTGCCGCGGGCCTTATGATCGACGAATGGATCACAAGGTGCTCGTAGTCTCCCTTGCCGGATTTCTTCTGAAGCTGCCTCATCGCGGGAGACTCCACGTAAAAAACACCCATGCTGTCGCCTTTAGCCAGCATTGAGATCGTCTTCTTATCGTCAATAGGATTGAAGTCCTCGTACTTTATCTCCTTGCCGTAATGCTCTTTGACAAGAGCGAGCGCATCGCGAACGACCGCAAGGCTCCTGTTCCCGAGAATGTCGATCTTTACAAATCCGAAATCCTCGGCCTGGTCCTTCTCGAGCTGTATTATATTTACTCCCTTTGCAGCCTCTTCGACCGGGATATAGTAGCGGACAGGCTTCGGGGTTATCACAACTCCTCCGCAGTGCACGGACATATGGCGCACCATCCCGTTTATAAGAACGGCCTGCCTGTAAATATTTATCCATTCGTCCGTGGTATTTTTGTTTTTGGAATAATTTAAAAATTCATCAATGTTCCTGTTGTAGTAATACCCTATGTTCTTTGTTATCTTCTTAATGTCGTTCTCCGGCGTGCCGTACACTTTCGCAACCTCCCTTACTGAAGACCGAACCGAAAATGTAATGTGATTCGAAACCATGGCGACATTATCGGACGAATATCTATTAAAGATATAGGCGAGTATGTCGTCGCGCATGTCCCAAGGGAAATCCACGTCGATATCCGGAGGGTCGGCCCTCCCGTCATTGATGAATCTTTCAAAAAACAGATTGTGCCTTATCGGGTCCACATGAGTAATAAAAAGCAGGTAGGAAACGATAGACGAAGCCGCGGACCCTCTTCCGCAGGTATACATTGTCTGCTTAACAATGTCCTGCACAACGAGAAAATAGTCCGCGAAGTTCTTTCTCTCGATTACCGCAAGCTCCTTCTCGAGCCTTGCGACAACGCGCTTCCTATCCCCG
Source organism: uncultured Leptospirales bacterium (assembly GCA_964626055.1). Classification (GTDB taxonomy): domain Bacteria; phylum Spirochaetota; class UBA4802; order UBA4802; family JAFGDQ01; genus JAFGSG01. Next base: position 40,512 of record CAZVDF010000014.1, on the reverse strand, counting down.
CCGGTTGATCCCGGGTACCTTTTCTCTATATTGGCATAGCACATCTCTTTCAGAACGCTGAAAGCGTTTTCTGTGTACTTCGGGAAAATGGCGCTGCCGGTTCTGAATTCGAACTGGGAGCTCTCTGCTATTGCTATTGTGTTTGCAACAGCGTCCGCGATATGCGCAAAGCGCGCCGGTACTTCTTCTGCCGGAATAAAACGGGCGTCCGGGTGCTGAACTGCATCATCGTCGCAGAGCGCGGATAACTTCTTGTTGGCGTGTATGGCGCGCAAAAGCCTGTGCAGATCGTATCCGGCATTGTCCTTAAAGTACACCGGGTATATAAGCACAGGCCTCACTTTTCTCTCTTTCGCGTACCGGTAAATATCGAAATAATTACTCTGCAGAACATTTATTTCAGCATAAATATCCGGTCCGCATGAAGCGATCAAATCCCTGTCGGCCGTGATAACGTAATAGTCTTTGTCTGCTTTTAACGCGCCCTTTAAGTCGTATTCGGGATCAAGCCGTATCTGTGAAATAAAATTGCAGATCTTCGCGTATCCGCGCATTGTTCTCGCGACAAGAATGCCGTTAAAAGACCCGCTTTTTATTCTGGATGATATTACAGGCAGAAGGCCCTCGTCCCTGCAGGCATCTACAAATCTGACTATGCCGTAAAAGCCGTTCGTGTCGCAGATAGAAAGATACTGAAAGCCGTTCTTCTTCGCGTGTGCAGCGAGTTCACTTATGAATATGGTACCCTCGCACAGCGAATACACGGAATGATTTTCTAGAAACACAAAGTCTAGCCCCCTATCGCCGTGCAAAGCCTCCCCTTGGGACGAAGGGGGCACCATCTTGGAATAAATTTTAGCTATTGTCTTCAAATCTTCTCAACCAGTACTACTTCCGGGAGTTAATCGACCATGAGTATTTCATATTTACTCTAATAAATTTAACATATGGCATTTCTTTAATTGGAGGCAGTAAAAACTTGATTATTATAATACTCATCTTGACTGACTTTTTTTACTTTAAAACATTGGCAAATCGATAAAATGATGTGATTTTAATCAATTTTCCGCCGCTAATGCATACTTCCTGTCTTGCGGCAACGTCCTGTTGCCTTAAAATTGATTAAAATCACATCACTTTATCGATATTCTTGGCCTAAAATTCAGTCAACTTGAGTATAATAATTAATATACTGTTTTCAAAAAATACATATATTATTAAATAATACCAAAACATCCAAACCGGTGCCCCCTCCGGGGGATAGGGGGCTAGCCGCATAAAGACGCCATCTTTACCGGCAATCTTCAATTAATAAAGTATATCCCTCTCTTCCCGTACTTGTCCCGTATGGAGTCAAAAGCACGGCACAGGCTGAGTTCTTCGTCATTGCCGAACAGAGTTTCCTGTACTGCGGCCGGAACAAAGCCCGAAAAAGTCAGAACTATTTTTTTAACGCAGGTCCTCCTGGTAAGCGCATCGTCAAGATAAGGCAGAAGGGAGGCATAAAGCCTTTTATCAACAAACGTAAGCACGGCTATTTTTCTGCTTTTGGCATATTTGTAATTATCCTTATATATTATCTTAAGATCGAAATAAACCGGGAAGATGTTCTCCCTGCGCATGTCGGAGCACAGTTCGAGCACAATATTAAAAAACCTTCTGCGTATGAGAGCGTCGTCATTAGCAGCGTCGCTCAGCATCAAAGTCCTGGTAAGCACCCTGCCCCCCTCATTGGGCGATAAAAATGCGGGCGCTATGTTTCTCGAGTACGAATACAGGAGTCTGCCGTCGGACTTAAACATAGCGCACAGGTCCTGCTCCGAGAATGCCAGCAGGTCGTTTACGGTACGCATATTGTATCCGGAAGAAAGCTCAGCCTTTGCCTCCGGCCGGATATCCGGCATATGCGTTATCTTTGCCGGACCGAGAAACGCGGCCTCTGCGGTAGCGCATATTTCGTAGACAGCAGAGGCGCCGAAGACTGCTTTCGCCGCCAGATGCGCGATAAGCTTGTTGCTCCCGATGCCGGCTGCAGCGTTAAATCCGTATGTCTCGTTCATATGCGAAATTATCTTTAAGCATGTATCTATAGCGCGTCCGAATAGCCTTTCGGTGCCTGTAAGATCTATGTAGAATTCCCCGAAAGCCATGCTCTCGACTATTATGGAATATCCCTTAAGATACACGGCGATCATATCGTTTATCTTTTTTATGTAATCGTAATCCGCCGCTATTACGTTTATATCGTTTTTGAGATGCCGCAGATCTTTCAGGAACATTCCCTTTCTCACTTTAAGAACCGATAAATTCTCAGTGATGTCTATTATGACGCTTCCGGGCGCGTCCCCGCTGGCGACCACGCACAAAGAATTATCATCCCATTGCCTGCGCAGCTTCTCTGCCTCAATAAAGATATGAGGGATATGGATGAAGACGATTTTTTTAGTATGATTGTTCATGATAATAGAAATGACCTCATATTTCTAACCTGTGTTTCGCCCCCCTATCCCCGTGCGAAGCCTCCCCTTGGGATGAAGGGGGCACCTATTTATAATAAACCTCAATATTAGCCCACAAACTTTCTAAACTTATGCCCCTTCTGGCGACATGCAGGATGCCTTAGTATAGGGCGTAGGCAGAAAGCCCGCTTGCACCCGATTGAATTAGAGGGCAGCAGAGTCAAAAGTGTACTTTTAAGAGTCAACTCTTCAAATCCAATTTTAAGCTCAAATTGCAATTCCAAGCCGGTGCCCCCTTCGGGGGATAGGGGGCGAGATAAGGTCTCATTTGTATTTCCTGTACATTCCAACCAGTATTCCGTATATCTGAAAGTCCTCGCTACCCGTCACGAATATGGATTCCATTTCAGGGTTGCGCGGCCTTAACTCGATTTTTCCTTTGTGGAAGTGTATTTCTTTAACGGTAGCCTGATTGTTTATAAGCGCGACCACTACCTGCCCGTTCTCCGCCGTGTTCTGCCTTTTAACTATTATTACGTCCCCGTCGCAAATGTTTCCGTCTATCATTGAATTGCCCGTGACGCGCAGCGCCACATTCTCGCCCCTGGCCAGCATCTCTTCAGGCACATCCACGTAGTCAACGGTCTCGCATACCTCGATAGGATCCCCCGCGCGCACCAGCCCAAGAAGCGGAATTGAAACAGCCGTCTTTTTCCGGCCCGTAAGCGTAATGCTTCTCTTGTGATTGGAAAGCCCTTTCTTTATAAATCCCTTCTTAATCAGGTTATCCAGGTGCTCATAAACCGAATTGAGCGAGCTGAAGCCGAAATGTTCCATTATTTCCAGATAGCTCGGAGCCATATCATTGTTTTTAATGTATTCTTTGATGAACATATAAACGCGCTTTTGTTTTTCAGTCAGATGCATAACTACATATCCTGTTATTCAGAATTCATCCCAAAACATTTTTTTTCTGTACTATATTCCGTCCGTGATAATATTTATCAATTTTCTCGCCGTTAATGCAACATCCTGCAGAAACGGCGTTCGGCGGCATCCGTGCCGCCTGAAAATTGATAAATATTATCACGGCCTATTGCTACAACCTGGTTTTTGGACGAATTCTAATATAGAATGCTTATAATACCATTATACTGAAAGTTTACTGAAAGTCAAGAAATTTTTTGATCACATTAAATATTGCCTGAAAAACCCGCAAAATACGCGATATTTATATATATTTACGCGACATAATACTCATAAGGAACTTGACAAATACAGGCTATAAATTATAAGAGGACGATCCGTATTTTGGATAAATTGCAACAATCAAGTAAGGAGATACAATGGCAAAGTCATTATCAAAAAATGCAGCAAAAAATACTGCAAAAAAAAAGGTTAATTACCCGCAAAAATATTCAGCTTCAACAATAGTTCAATTCGTATCGGAGAGCAATAATATCTCTAAAAAACAGGCAAAAGAAATACTCGAAGATCTATTTAACGTAATTCAGGCAGGCGCGCTGAACGGAGCCAGAGTCCCTGTCGGCACTTTCGGCAAATTATACATAAGGGTTAAACCTGCCACAAAAGCGAGAACCGGCAGAAATCCTATAACCGGCGAGGAAATTCAGATTCCTCCTAAAAAAGCCACTAAAGTACCCAAATTTGTTTTCAACAAAGCTTTTAAAGCGGCTTCCCTCGGCGCAAAAGTAAAAATGTAGCAATCCATACATGCCTTTCTGCATTCTGATCCATGCGGCAGAAAGGCATGCATAACTCAAAGCTCCGGAAATCAGGAGAAATATTTGAAAAAAATCTGCGATCATATCTATTCATTTATTCTTCCGCTTCCTTTCGCTGCCACTCCAAAGATAAACCTGTATTATATCGACGGTAAAATGCCTGTTCTTATAGACACGGGCCTGGGTGACTTCAAGTCCATAGAAACAATTTCTCAAAAATTGAAGGAAATAAACAAAAGCATAAAAGATATTTCAATAATCATTAATACCCACGAGCATATTGAGCATTTCGGCGGGGATAAAAAATTAAGGGAAATTTCCGGAGCAAAAGTAATTTCGTCATCAATCGCGGCCCCTATAATAGAAAATTCCCAGAAAATCAACCGTCATCTCAAAAATTACCTGAAGCACTTTGAACCCGATCTTGCAAACGAGCTTAACGAATCGCTGGACGATGATTTAAAAATAAATGAATCAAAGGTTGATTCTCTCGTTAGAGACGGCGATGTAATCGATACCGGCAGTATAAAACTTCATGTTATCTCGACTCCGGGACACACTCTCGGCCATATCTGTCTTTACGATAAATCGAGGAAATTATTGTTTTCGGGCGATCACATAATTACAAGACGCTCAACCTTCGTCGGATATGATTACAGAGAAATAGTCAGCCAGAGAATTGTGGATGTATTTAATGTTAAATTTAAAGAGCCCGACAACTTGTCTTTATACATGGAATCCATAAAAAAACTGCAAAAGCTTGATTTAAACATGATCCTGCCCGCGCACGGTGATCCGATAACCGACCCACAAAAAAAGCTGGACCAGGAAATAAAGAAGAAAGACAGAAGATCGCATATGTTCTTAAAAGTTCTTGAAAAAAAACCGCAAATTTCCCTGAAAGAGCTGACTGCAAAAGTTTACGGAAGCAAAAGCAACAGCCTGATCCATTGCGGTTCCGCTCTGGGCTACCTCGCAAGGCTTAATAAATCCGGGATTATTAAAGCTAAAATGAAAAGAGACGATCTTTATTTAATTTTAAAGGATGCGTCCAATTAGATCTCAACCTGCCATGCCAGGCATTAATTCAAAATTCATAAATTAAAGTTGACACATAAAAGTTGAAATATAACATTTCATAACTTTTAATTAGAAGTCATCTCAAAATGATAGATTAATATAAGTGATTAGCGATAAATTGGGATATATAATTTAATTTAGAGATGCTTTTTAAATGATATTCTTATAAAACGGAAGACTTCTATGATATTCTCAGACCGCATATTGCAAATCAAGCCTTCGGCCACGCTCGAAATAAACGCTCTCGCAAATTCATTAAAAGCGAAGGGTTTCAACATAATAGGCTTCAGCGTAGGAGAACCGGATTTCGACACGCCCGATTTTATAAAAAAAGCCGGGATAAAAGCCATTGAGGCCGGTAAAACCAAATATACGCCCGCCGGCGGCATTGATGAGCTCAAAGATGCCATTGTAAAAAAATTAAAAAACGACAACAACCTTGAATACGGCAGGGCAAATGTAATTGTAAATTGCGGCGGCAAACATTCGTTTTACAACCTGATGCAGGTATTGCTGAACGATAATGACGAAGTAATTATTCCCGCTCCTTACTGGGTATCTTACCCGCCTATGGTGATGCTTGCGGGCGGTAAACCGGTCATTATCGAAGCAAAAGAAGAGAATGGATTCAAAGTGACTCCCTCTGATATTAAAAACGCCATTACCGCTAAAACCCGCGCTATAATCATTAATTCGCCGTCGAATCCCACAGGTGCGACATACACAAGAAACGAATTGAAAGAACTGGCTGATCTGCTTGTAACACATGACATTCTGGTCGTTTCCGATGACATATATGAAGCCCTTCTATATGATAAAAACAAATTCTTCAATATAGCCAACATCAGCGAAGAAATAAAAAAGAAAACTGTGGTCTTAAACGGAGTATCCAAACCATATGCGATGACGGGATGGAGAATAGGTTACATGGCCGGCGATGAAGCCATAATAAAAAAAATCGATATTCTTCAAAGCCAGTCGACTTCAAATCCTACTTCAATATCTCAGTGGGCTGCGCTTGAAGCTCTGACCGGTGATCAGTCGGTTGTAAGGGAAATGGCAGCTGTATTTGAAAAGCGAAGGAATCTGATCGTCGAACTCCTTAATTCCATTCAAGGCATAAACTGCACGATACCAGGCGGCGCTTTCTATGCCTTTCCAAATATTTCAAAAGTCTTTCAGTTCAAAGGATGGCCGTCGGTTGTAAAAAAATATAACAGCAAAAACAATTCCTCGCTGCTTACATCATATCTGCTTGAAGAAGCAAAGGTCGCAGTAGTGCCCGGTATAGAATTCGGAGCCGACAATAACATAAGACTTTCATTCGCGACATCCGATGAAAATATCAGGAACGGCGTTAACAGGATTAAAGACGCGATAGAAAAATTAATGTAATTCAATTTTTCAAGGTTCCGATAATCGATAGTCATACAGGAAGTCCATATATGGTTCCCGACTATTTATCTACCTCTCCGTCATCAAACACAATAGTTGTTCCTCCGACATTTATAACGTCCCCGGGTTCTAGCAGCTTTGTCTTTACGGGTTTGTTGTTCACCGTCAGATTACCGTCCGCAATGATCGTGTACTTTTGCTTTGTTCTGTCAAACAATACCGTTGCGTGTTTCTCTTTTATCTTTGCGGATCCGCCGGAAAGCGTCATATCGGCCGAAGGATCGCCTCCGATTACTGTCTTTTTGCTCTTATCCAGCGTAAAGAAATTCGTGGATACCCTGGCAGATCCGGGATTAAGTATCTCAATGCTCGGATCGGATTTCTTTTTTTGAAAATTAATTTTTGACAGCAACCATAACAATACGACTGCCAGCAGGAATGGGATAATCAAAAGAAAATTGAATCCTGCAAGCGGAAGACCGAATACCGTGCTGGAAAAATAAAACCTCAATGCAGAGGCACTGCCTGTGACAGTATTGCATTCGACTTTTATAAATTTCCTGTCCGCAGGCTGCATTGTAGCGTTGTAAGCAATAAGATATTCGCTTAATATCTGGTTTACTATCCTGTTATATACTTCGCTCAGCTGTCCCGGATCATATGCATCAAAAACTGTGCCGCCGGTCTGGTACGCAATTTTGCTCAAACCCTGGTCTTTCCTCTCATTTTTAGGCCCGAAATTGACCGCATATACGGAAATACCCTCTTCCTGACAATATTTTGTCGGTTCTTCCCACTGATAGATCTTTGTGCCGTATAACTTATGCGGTTTACGCGTGTAGTGAAAATATGGCATGTTCTGGCCGTCAGATAAAACGATGACGGCTTTTCTTCCTTTGACCGAACTGAATTCATCAACTGCGGTATTAACGCTGGCATATATTTCTGTAAATGCCTCTTCCGGTTTTGGCTGTACTATCCTGTCGAGATACTGTTCTATCCTGGCTTTATCGCCGGTAAGCTCTGAACATAGCGTATAATTCGTGTTATATACCGCCAGTCCTACCTTGTCTTTAGGATTGCTGATGCTTTTTAGAAATGTAATTATCGCATTCTTGGCGTATGATATCCGCTTATCCCTTTCCACTCTTGTCCGTCTGCCTTTGATATTCGTATACATACTCCCTGAATTATCCACAAGAAGCAAGAAATTGATCCCTGACTCGTAATTTGCCATGCTCTGGAAACTGTTGATCTTCTGTATCTTTACGAATTGTTTCGCATCCGGGGATTCGTAAAGCGTAAATGCGTCCTGGGTCAATTTTGAGGCAGGTTCGCCTGTCTCATCGGTAATGCTTACGAATACTTTTACTTCCTGGTTTAAAAGCAGCATTGACGAATCGATCTGTGATATGCGCACATAATCTGCAGACAGATTAGCTGAATTAAAACCTATTATCACGGCAATAATGAAAATCCTGATCGTATATTTTAGCATACAATATCTCCTACTTGTATTTATACAGAAACTTAGCATTCCCAATCTCGACTACATCGTCCATAATAAGCGCGTGCTCGTCGACCTTGTCGTCATTCACCGAAATAACCGTCTTTGGACTTGCTTTTTTAATAACGACATTATCGCCCTTTACCGTAAGTTCGGCATGAGTGTCGTCTATTTTATCATAGCCCAGCAGGATGATCGAATTTTTTTCCGATGACCCGATCTTCATTCTTTTCTGATTTATCAGAAATTCTGTGCCTTTATATTTTCCGTTAAGCAGTCTGAGTACGCCGAATGACAATCGGTTCTCTACGAATCCGTAAGAGAATCCTATAAAAAGTCCGAAAACAATTAATCCTATTAAACGGGCATATATTGTCCCGGGAATCAAGAGCCTCGAATATTCAAGCGCCAGGCCTCCTAAAAATCCGCCGACAATACCGCCCAATATGCCTACCTTGATCTTGTCCATCGACCCGGAGCGGACGCCGTCAACCATACCGATAAATACTCCCAGGAACGCCCATCCTATGGCTCTCGAAATCGGGAATCCTATGGTGTTAAAGCTTTTAGCGGAATGAATAAGCATATCCCCCATTATGAACAACGCGGCCTGGCCGATTATGAACCCGATAATGCCTCCCGCCATGCCTATAAGGACGCCGAAAAATGCTCCGCTTAGTATCTTTGATTTGCCTGAAGTTATTATACCGTCGCTTGTGCCGAAAAATCCGCCCATTACCAGACCGAATATCATTCCGAGGAAAATGCTGAATATCAGGTAACTCGGAAATTCAGCCTGGAAAAGCAAAGTAGTCTCAGCAAACGGCCAGGCCGCCAGGCCGGCGATTATTCCGACAGCGCATAGAAATATTCTTCTCATTAAAGTTGACATATGGTACTCCTGCTTATCTTTATTTTAATTCAAGTTCCAAAGAGTTATTGTCTTTATTATAATCTATCGACACCTGCATTGATTTATTCGTTTCAATCAATGTTTTGATTGTTTTCGTCAGACCGGATTTCTTAACGGTTATAAAATAATCTCCGGGAGACAGAAGCATTCTCTGCTCGTTCCTGCCGGTGTCGATTTTATTGTATTTGCGAAAGTTATCGCCCGACAGATAGTAATGTGAATTATTTATCAGAATCTCAAGACTGGTGTAATTCGAACGTAAAACCAGTTCCCCGGGCAATGGAGTCAGGTCGACTTCCATGGTAAGTACTGTCTGGTTCGGTTCGACATATACCTTGCGAAACGCCGGATAGTATCCTTTCTTAGTAAACTGAAATCTGTGTGTGGTGCCCGTTATAAGATATTCCTGATATCTTTTCAGCTTTGCAAAATCCTTCCATTTCATCCACCTGTTGAACATATATATCGAAAACTCAATATCGTTTGTAATATCATTCCTGTTTGAACTATCCGCAACTTTGTAATAAAAGGTAAGAGGAAGATGGGGAACCGTTCTGTAAATGAATTCGATCTTTTCGAAATCAACGGTATCTTTATTTACTTTTTGCAATTCCCTCGGACTAAGATAAAACTCCTTCTGAAAATTCTCGTTACCGTAATTAACGTGGAGAAGATAATTCGATGTTTTTAAATATAATTTTCTCGATTTAATGATAAAATATTTATTGTTCGGCCCCGCTTTGATATTTTTATCGTTCTCAATCTGAAAATCGAACGCGATATTTTCAACGGTTTTTAAACCATGACTGCCTGACTCATAAAGAAACGCATTTATATAGCTGTCTTCAGGGCTTTTTTCCTTATCCCTCACCTTGATCGAGATGGTAAGAGCTCCGTATTCGTTCGCCTTCAGATATTCAAAATGCAATCCTTTATAATATGCATATAATCCGAATCCGGCAACAATTGCCGCTAAAATTAATATTACCGCGGCAATCTTAAATAAGCCGGATGATATGACAGATGCGGTTTCTTTAATTGTCTTTTTAGATGTCCCCGACGTTTTAACGGCTTCCTCGACGTCCTTGCCGGCCATGTACGCTTTAATTGTATTTGTTATAGCTTCCTGATCTTTATATTTTTTTCTCAGAATTTTTGAAAAAATATCTATTATGTTCTGAAGGTCCTTATAGCGCTTTTTTGACTTGTGATGCATTGCTTTTTTAATGACTTTCTGGATTACCGGGCTTATTCTGGGATTTATCTTCCGCGGGTAAACATACTCGCCTTTATTTATCTGGGCGATCGCATCCGGAGTGAAATTACTAGGGAACGGCGTCTTGCCTGTAACCATTTTATATAATACGACTCCCATGGAATAGATATCCGCCCTTTTATCCACGGACTTGGTATCCATTATCTGTTCAGGAGACATATAAGCCGGCGTTCCAAGGGTCATGCCCGCGGAAGTCAGACCGTCGTCTTCGGTATCCTTTGATGTCGCGATCCCGAAATCCGTTAGTTTAACCTCTCCGTCTTTCGAGATGAGGACATTCTCCGGTTTAATATCTCTGTGTATTACGGTTTTATCATGCGCATATTTCAGGGCTTTGCAGATCTCCCGGAATATAAGCATTGCGATTTCATTGGGGATATATCTTCTTTTTTCAATCAGATCGCCAAGGCTTACCCCGTCGACATATTCCATCGCGATGTAATAAGAATTGCCTTCTTTAAAGTGATCATATACCTGAACTATATTGTCGTTGCGGAAATCGATCATCAGCTGGGCTTCTCTTTTAAAACGCTCGGTGATCGCTACATTCTTTTTTAAAGTAAGGCGTTTTAAAATTACGGTTCTTTCCAGCGTAGGGTGTTTGGCTTTATATATTGCGCCCATTCCCCCTTCCGCTACTTTGGCGGTAATTAAATACTTCCCTACCATGTTAGTCTCCGCACTCATATGCTCCTCCATTGTTTGGTTTCACTTTAACGTTATTCATCCACTATTTGATCTATATTATTTTCAAGTTCGACGATATCTCTTTTAAGATCTATAGGCTCTTCACCGATCTTCGCAATTATAAACTTATCAGGATTATGTAACTGTATGTATCTCCCTTCCGCTCTCGGATTAAAAAGATCCTTAACCGGCCTGTGTCCTCCGAAATAATAGCTGCTTTTTCTTTCCTCTTCGCTTCCGATATAATAATCAAGCATTTGCTGCACGCTTCCGTCACTGGCTGAACCGTCCGCAGTCCATGTCAGACCTTCTACCACATCCGGATTCCGTCTGTATTCAATTATTTGTTCACTGCTGAAAAACGATATGGGTTCCGCGTGCGAGACAAGAAAGTTCTTCCCGACTGCGAAGAGAGGGAGGTTTTTTTCGAATTTGTAATACTGCTCCAGAAATTCCTCACCGTAAAATTTACGTATATAATGAACCATCATCGGGCCTTCATAGGAAAATTTTACGAACGGAAAATTACCTCCTCCCTCTTCATTTTTTATATTTTCGTGATTGCCTTTAAAAAAATGAAAATTGGAAGGATAATTTGATTTTACCTCCATTACCATTTCCATTAAACCGAGACTCTCTCTGATCTCTTCATCCATACTCTCATGGTCGGCATAGTCGTCTATGAATTCCTTATAGGCCTTTGCCCATCTTTTTGCCGCCCGTTTTTCGGCATGAACACCGTCTCCGACGCAGATTATCTGCAACTTGTCCGAAGCCACTTTTTGCAGATTGGTTTCATCATCCCTGTCCTTCCAGAAAATAATATTTAAAAAGAAATCCATTCTCGCATGAATATCCGGTACGATTATTGTGGGAATAGATTTTTTTAAATATACTATTCCGCCGGGAAGTCCGGAAGAATCATGTGGCCGGATCTGTTCGTCCTCATTCAATAATACCGAATTAATGTTATTGAGAATCTTTAAATAATCTTCCGGTCCGGGAGGCTGTTTTCTTAAATAAATTTCTAAAAGCCTGCTTCTGAGAGTATTATACTGTTCCTGGGAGTACATGATTTTCCTGTTCTGAATATTCATTATACAATAAAATGCACATTATACAATTATTTATTCCTAATGAATATAATAACTTAATTTTACTATTAAATCTAAAGAGGTCAAGAAAAATTGAGAAGATATGATATAATATACACGGATTTTTGAATACTTAATACAAATCCGAGTATATTAAATCATTATTTATCGATTAATAAAAGTGTATATTTGTTGCCGGATGAATCATCTCAACAATAAAAATTCAATGCTTATCGTTAATCAGGTATCTATTCCAGGATCACTGTTTTATTAATATTCGTAAACTCTTCTTCCAGGGCAACAGTTGCGTTATTCAGCGTTTCGAGCTGTTCCTCTGCGCTGACATTTTTCTTGCAAACAGCTATTTTATAAACAGCTGAAGTGCTTTTTATCGGACCGGATTTAAACAATGCTTCCTTATCCACTTCAACATCTTCCGAAAAATTTCCTTTCCCAGAAACGCTTTTTGGCACATCCGAACGCAAGCCGATACTAATATATTCTATGGTTCTTGAATCGCTTTCAACGGGTCCCGCAGTCAGAAGAGAGCCGGAGTATGTCATGATCAGCGCACCCCGTTCATCATCCTTCCCGAAATTATTTAATTCCTCCATAAATAAGGATGAGATGTTATCTTCAAAAGCGTTTTTTTTCTCTGTCCATCCCTGCGCCATCCTTTCAAAGGAATCGTCATTATATTCAAGACCGGATGTTTTTGTTATTTCCCGTATATGCTCCTGAATAGCAGCAGGCAGTTTATCAAAATATTCGCCCATTGTCTACCTCCGTCTGGTTTTGGTTTTTTAAAAAAATCGCTCAGCCTACTTAATAGTCAAATACCTGTCAATATCTTTTTAAATTATTTAATTTATTTCAAAAAGTCAAATTTTTTCGAATAAATAATCTTGAAATTATATCAATATCTTACTATAATATAACTGAATATTTTTTGAGCGCATTCTAAATCCAGGAGGGCTTTAAAATTGTGAAAAGAATAATCTATTTATTGTTTATTTCATTATTATTTTTCGAAGAAATACCGCTTTTAACTTCATTCCTGTTTGCGGATACCAATGAAGATAAAGCAATAGATGAACTCGCTCAAAAAATGCTGGCAGATGCGGATAAACTTAAAGGTAAGCGCATAGGCCTCTTCAAATTCACTTCGATCGAAGGCAATGAAACTCCGGAAGGAGCAAGAATATCCGATACGCTTCTCGAAAGACTGCTGGGAAAAAGTACGCTTAAATTTATAGATCGCACTGAAATGCGTAAAATAATTGCCGAAAACGAGCTTGAACAAACCGGTTTGGTAGACAGCAGTTTAATAAATGAAAGCGGAAAAATACTCCCGATCGATTTAATGATTACCGGCACACTCTCGAAAATAAACACTGATGTCACCATATCCGCCCGCGTCGTCAACGCGAAAACAGGCGAACTTTCCATGGTAAAGACGTGCCGCTACAATTCAATTAAATCCGGGAACCAGACTGAGAGCTCCGAAGCGATAGCGTTATTTAAAAAATCGCCGGATATGCTCGACAGAATGAACAGGGCATTTTTCAACCTGCAGAAGATGAGCAATAACGCTCCACTTATATTTCTTCTTACCGTGCTTAAAAAATCGGAGATTGAAGAACTGGAAAAAAATAAGCCGAAACTCGCGAACGCCCTCAGGAAAAGAAAGGAAAAACTGGAACGAGAAAATCCGGAAAGAGTTAAGAAGATAGAAGTTTTAACGAAAAATCTTGAGATAATGAAAGATTCTTTTCCGAAACGCTACGATATTATAATGGCAAAAAAAACCGAAGTTTTGAACCGCCGTCCGGGAAGAAGATAAACTGATCACTCACCTATCCAATTTAGGAGTCGCTACCAATTATACTAACGTTTTATTTCAAGGCGTAATACCCCGACGCTAGCGTCGGGGATGTAAGCCTATCGATTTGCGGAGCAAATCGATAACGCCTTGAAACATAATACCCCGCCGACACCGAAGGTGGCGGCCGGTACGTCAGTACCGGGGGCTTGCCCCGGGGAATTTTATTTTTCTATAACAGCATTCAGATTATCCGTTACTTCTTTAAACAATTAACTATTTAATCTTTTTTCCAGCGCTTTATACTCATCCCGAATCGCTTTTGGAAGCCTGTCGCCGAACTGATCAAAGAATTCTTTATGACCTTTCAGCTCTTCCCGCCATTCGCTTTTATCGACGGTTAAAATTTCGGCCAAAATTTTTTTATCGATGTCGATGTTATCTATATTTATATCCTCCGAATCCGGCACATAGCCTATCGGGGTTTCTTTTGCCCCAACTTTGTCAAAGCAACGGTCAATTATCCATTTAATTACACGCAGATTTTCGCCGTATCCGGGCCATAAAAATTTTCCATTGTCATTAAGCCTGAACCAGTTTACGTTAAAAATTTTCGGAGGATTCGGGATTTTCTTCCCCATCGACAGCCAGTGGCCGAAATAATCGCCCATATTGTATCCGCAAAAGGGTATCATTGCCATGGGATCGCGTCTTACTTCACCCTGCTTGCCGTACTGTGCCGCAGTACGCTCTGAGGCCATTGTAGCTCCCATATACACTCCATGCTGCCAGTTGAAAGCCTGGTAAACCAGGGGCACCGTACGCGCTCTTCGCCCTCCGAACAGAAAAGCGGTGATCGGAACTCCTTTCGGATCCTGCCAGTGAGGCGATATGCACGGGCACTGGCCGGCAGGTGCAGTAAACCTGCTGTTCGGATTGGCTCCTGCCTCCTTTGAATCCCCGGTCCACGGATTCCCCTTCCAGTCAAGTCCTTCCTCCGGGACGGGACCGTCCATGCCTTCCCACCATACCGTTTTATCCGGTTTTAAAAGAACGTTTGTATATATGCTGTTTTTCTTGACCGTGTCCATTGCGTTGGGATTGGTTTTATAATTCGTACCCGGAGCCACGCCGAAAAATCCATATTCCGGGTTTATCGCCCAGAGCCTTCCGTCTTCGCCAAGTCTCATCCAGGCAATGTCGTCGCCTACCGTCCAAATTTTATACCCGGGCAGCGACTGCGGCGGCACCAGCATTGCAAGATTGGTTTTACCGCATGCGCTGGGGAATGCGCCGCCTATATATGCGATCTCTCCTTTAGGATTCTCGACTCCCATAATAAACATATGCTCGGCGAACCAGCCTTCGTTTTTCGCCAGGTAGCTCGCTATTCTAAGAGCAAGACATTTTTTCCCGAGCAGGACATTACCGCCGTATCCGGAACCTACACTCCATATCGTATTATCCTCGGGAAAATGGCAGATAAACCTGCGGTCAAGATTCAGATCCGCCTTGCCGTGAAGCCCTTTTGTGAATTCTCCGTTATTATCGAGTTCCTTCCATGCAACATCGCCCATACGCGTCATTATACGCATATTAAGCACAACATAAATGCTGTCGGTTATCTCAACTCCAATCTTATTAAAAGGAGAACCGGGCATCCCCATTATAAATGGGAGAACGTACATGGTGCGCCCTTTCATGGAACCTTCGAATATTGAACCGAGCTTCTTGTAAGCATCGGCAGGAGACATCCAGTTATTCGTCGGGCCTGCGTCCTCTTTCTTTGACGTACAAATGAATGTTAAATTTTCTGTTCTGGCGACATCGTTCTGTGCTGTGCGGTGATAAACGCATCCGGGGAGTTTTTCCTTGTCAAGCTGAATTAGCTCGCCTGTCCGGAAAGCCTCGCTCTCGAGAATCTTCTTTTCTTCTTCCGAACCGTCTATCCACATTATTGAATCGGGTTTCGTCATTTTAGCGCATTCATCAACCCATGCCAGCACACCTTTATGTTTTGTTAGTGGTTGTTTTTGCATACAGTTCTCCCTTAATAATAATTACTTTTTTTTACAGGCCTTTATTTAATATAATGGAGTAAAGACAGAAGTGTTAAATAAAGTAGTAAATGAAAACAGCTTTGTGGAAAGAATAATAATTGATTGTGGAGTAATATTGTCAAGAAAAATAACAAATAATATCTTGAAAGAATTAAGGCTTCAAATTAAACCTGCCCATAATTCAAGGAGTTATTAATGGATAGAAAATTCGGCAGGGATTTAACCGTGGGCAGCATCCCCGGACATCTTCTGTCTTTCTCGATACCCATGCTGATCGGCAATCTCTTCCAGGTAGGCCACAGCATAATAAATACCATATGGGTCGGACATCTTATCGGGGAGAATGCCGTAGGTGCTATCGGCGTTTCGTTCCCGATCATAATTATACTCATTGGCATTTCATCCGGAATAACGATGGGAACGACCATACTTGTCGCCCATTATTACGGCGCAAAAAACAGGGCACTGGTTCAGAAATCGGTAAATAATTCATTTTCGCTGTCGCTTATAATCGGTATCTCTTTAGCCGTACTGGGGGTTCTTGCCAGCGATTCGGTATTAAAGATGATGGATACGCCTCCGCAAATCTTTTCAATAGCTTCGAATTACTTAAAAATAAGCATGGTCAGCTTTATACCGATTTTTATTGTTATGCTGATAAGCTCTATTCTGAGAGGAATTGGAGATACTGTTACCCCCCTTTTATTCATGTCTATCGCCTTCGGTATCAATACGATTCTCGATCCCTTTCTTATAGGCGGTTTCGGCCCGTTCCCGTTCAACGGACTTAACGGTGTAGCGTACGCGACGCTTATCTCCCAGATAATAGCAATGGCAATAAGTATTATTTATCTGAACAGGAAAGATCATTTTTTGGCTTTCAATTATAAAAAACTGATAATTGATAAATATATGACAAAAATGATCTTTAAAACAGGCTTCCCTATCATGATACAGCAGTCCCTTATATCCATAGGTGCAATTTTTATTATGACATTCGTCAATGCCTTCGGCAGCTCGGCAACGAATGCATTCGGAGCTTCCGTAAGAGTGGATATGATAGCCTTTTTCCCCGCAATGTCTATGAGCATGGCCGTTTCTACTCTTACAGGACAAAAC
Organism: uncultured Leptospirales bacterium; assembly: GCA_964626055.1. Lineage (GTDB taxonomy): Bacteria > Spirochaetota > UBA4802 > UBA4802 > JAFGDQ01 > JAFGSG01. The sequence continues at coordinate 23,355 of CAZVDF010000014.1, read as the reverse complement.
CTCGGGGCAGGCAAACCGGATAGAGTGAAGGAAGTATTCAAATGGGGAATCATAATGTCTTCCACAATAACAATAATAATATCTCTCTTCGCAGTAATTTTCCCCAAACAAATATTCATTGTGTTCGGGATCGCAGACGACGCAAAAGTACTTGAGATAGGAATTCAGTACCTGCATATCGTTGCTTCATGCTACATATTCTTTGCGATACTGTTTATTTCCAACGGCATTATAAACGGTTCAGGACATACTCTTATTACAATGCTGTTTACCCTGTTGTCTCTATGGATCATAAGAGTGCCGGTTTCATGGTTTCTCTCAAAAACCAGCCTTGGATTGACCGGAATATGGATCGCTATCGCCCTTAGCAATTTAACGACAACTACTGTCAGTCTGATATATTATTTCTCCGGGAGATGGAAGAAATCCGCAATTATTAAGCCGCCTCTGGAAGTTCCTGTTATCGATTAATTGCGCCTCAGGAAATCCAGCCTTCCCATCTTCTGAAAAGAGAATGGTCTATGCCGAGAAGATCCAGTATTTTGCCTGTAGTATGATCGATGAGGTCGTCAATCGTTTTCGGATTAAAATAAAATGCAGGCACTGGAGGTAAAATAATTCCTCCTGCTTCTGTAACTTTCGTCATTAATTCAAGGTGGCCTTTATGAAAAGGCGTTTCCCTTACGACAAGAATAAGCCTGCGCTTCTCTTTAAGAACAACATCGGCAGCGCGGATAATAAGATTTTCGTCGTAGGAATTCGCGACTCCCGAAAGAGTTTTTATCGAACAGGGATCTATGACCATACCGTCCGTTTTAAAAGAACCGCTCGAAACTTTCGCAGCCAGATTTTTATTTTCGTAAATTTCGGAGGCTAACTTTCCCACTTCTTCGGGCGTACGGAAAGTCTCCGGCTCAATTATTTTTTTTGCTTCATCCGATAAAATTAAATGCGATTCGATGTTTAACTCTTTTAATATTTCGAGAAGCCGTATGCCGTAAACCGCGCCGCTGACGCCAGTTATGGCGACAATTATCCGTTTCATATATTCAAATCGCCCCCGTGATTTCTTCAGCCGGATATTTAGAAGTCATCTCAAAATTAAATTTTATTTCTTGAAAAATAGGGATATAACATTTATAACAGAATTATCAAATAATATAATATTAAATTTTCATTATGATAAAATACTTCAAAATATCAATTATATTATTTATTCTCTCTTTATTATTCGGTTCGCAATTATTGCCGGATAATGAAGTACGCGAATATGAAGGAAAACGGCTCTCTCCCTTCAACAGGCAATACGACAATTCCATTAAAGGGCCTCAAAAAGTCGACCCGGATAAATACAGGCTGGAACTTACAGGACTTGTTAAGCACTCTGTTTCGCTAGGTTATAAAGAAATTCTTGCGATGCCTTCCGTAAAACGCGCCATAACACTGCACTGTATTGAAGGCTGGGCTGAACACCTGCTCTTTAAAGGCGTACGACTTGTTCAAATCTTAAAAACAGCAGGACCGAAAGATAACGTACAGACAATAATATTTTACGCCGCGGACGGTTACTCATCCTCTTTATCATATAAATATGTCGTTAAAAAAGATATTATACTTGCGTACCGGATAAACGGAAAAATGCTTGATTCGAAACGGGGTTTTCCATTGCAGGTGGTAGCCGAATCGAAATACGGTTATAAATGGGTCAAATGGGTGACGCGCATAGAACTTTCGGATAAACCGTATTCCGGTTACTGGGAAAAGCTGGGTTACGATAACGAAGCGGATATTATGGAATAAACTACAGATAGTCATCTTAAAATTAGATTATTCAGAATTCAATAACCGTTCTTTATGTTTTTCGGCTATCGGGTTTTCCGATAGAGAACGCCGTGCGGATAGCATCGGTGATCTGGTATGTGCTTACCGGCTTGGTCAGCAGAATATTGATCCCGGCCTGAGACGCGTTCTCTTCCAGCGATTTATTGATATAGCCTGAATTAAGTATAATCGGAATATCGTTTCTTATTCCTTTTATTTTTTTCACCAACTCAATGCCTGTCATATGCGGCATCGAATAATCGGTTATTATAATATCATATGCTCCCGGATTGGCCTCGAATTCCCGGGCGGCATCTTTTGAACTGGTGAATGCCTTGACTTTATAACCGTGGTTGGAAAGAATACTTCCGAGAGATTCTGCAATAAATTCTTCATCATCCACAAGCAATATTCTCTCGGCCCCCCCTTTGATCTGGGAAATCGAACGGTCTATCTCCGCGGTCTGGCTTCCGATTGCAGGTAAAATGATATTGAATCTGGTTCCCGCGCCGGGTTTGCTGTAGACACTTACGGCGCCGTTCAATTTTTGTATTATACCGTGAACGACCGAGAGTCCGAGACCTGTTCCTTCTCCTTTGGGTTTTGTGGTGAAAAAAGGATCGAAAATATGATCGATATGTTCCGGCGCTATGCCGCTTCCCGTATCGGAAATCCGAATAATGATATGATTACCAGGTTTAAGCCCCGGATGCATTCTTGCGAATGCCTCATCCGCAAGAATATCCTCAAGTGAAATTTCTATTACACCGGGTTTGGAATGCATCGCGTATATTGAATTGCTGCACAGGTTCAAAAGCACCTGGTGGATAAGAGTGGGTTCGGCCATAACTGCCGAATCGCTCTCTACCTTAATTTTAAGCTCGATCTCCGCAGGGGTCGATGCGCGCAGAAGCTCGAATACTTCTTTTATAATATATTTAGGAATTACGGGTTTCAGTTCATGCTGTGTCCTTCTGCTGAACGTAAGTATGCGGTTTATAAGATCCTTGGCCCTCTCCGCGGCTTTTATGACTTCTCGTATGTATTTATCTGTCTGAGCGGGGTTCCCATTCACGGACAGGCACAGCTCGGAATAACCGAAAATCCCTCCGAGTATGTTATTGAAATCATGCGCGATCCCTCCGGCCATGGTGCCGATCGCTTCCATTTTCTGGACATGAAGAAGCTGTTCCTCCAGACGTAATTTTTCGGATTCAATTTTTTTTGCTTCGGTAATATCCATAGCCGCAAGCATTACTACGGATGATATATCACCGGAATCGAACTTCCTCAGGAATAAATACACATCTATAATCCTGTTGTCCCTGCGTCTGAAACGCGACTCCAGTTGGCCCAATTTTTCTCTTTCCATCTGCCCGTATAATTCCCTGCCGATCCTGTTGTATTCTTCTTCGTTGACATAAATCTCGCGCGCATCTTTACCCACCAGTTCTTCCTGGGTATATCCCAGCATTTTGCACATTGTATCGTTGACTTTAACGGCAATACGGTTGCTGAGAAGACTGATGCCCACCGGTATTGCATTAAACAGATTTTTTAATACGACTTCGTTTTTCCTGAGAGCTTCTTCCGCCTGCCTGCGTTCGGTAATTTCTTCAAATATTGCGCAAACCCGGTCAGGCGAATCCGTCGGACGATACGCATTAACATGATACCAGCCTTTGGTGGGTTTATGATACATATCGAATGTCATGGGAATCCCAGCCGTTGCAACGCTGCCATAGACATCAACCCAGCTCTTTTCCGTTTCTGGCCATACAACGAATACGTCTTTTCCAAGTACATCTTCCTTTTTCAGCCCGGATATTCGGGAAAAGGCATCGTTAAAGAAACCGAATTTAAAGCTGACGTATTTTCCTTTTTCGTCGAATACGGATTCCCACATAATGAAAGCGTTGAACATGTTTTTAAACATGAGGCTCAGTGTTTCCTCGGTTTCTTTGCGTTTCGTTATATCCAGAATTGCCACTGTTACTCCGACCGATATATCTTTTGGATCGATCGCGCTTAAGCAGCTTATTGTATAAATAACCGCTCCGTCTTTTCTTTTAAGCCTGACCTCGGAAACGCCTACTCCGCTTTCCCGCATTTTACCGTATAATTCCATACCGACGCGATTGAACTCTGTATCGTCGGGGTAAAATATACGCGAGCTTTCTCCGATTATTTCCTCCTCCGTATAACCGGTTATCCTGCAAAAAGCGGGATTAACTTTAATCAATATTCTATTTTTTAAAATTCCTATTCCGACCGGGGTCGCTTCCAGAATACTATTCAGCATTCCTTCGTTGTATTTTATAAGTTCTTCAGCCTGTTTATGTTCGGTAATATCAAGAACAAATACAGCTACCTGATCTTTTGTGATCCGGTATAAATAAGTCCTGAAATACATATTGTATTCATTTGAATAAAATTCATAGCTCCGGGATTCTCCGGTAAGTGCTACTTTAAAATATACATTAAGCCAACCGGACGAATCATTAGGCACAAATTCCCTGTATCTTTTTCCGATGATCTTATCGCAGGGAAACCCGATTAATTGCCCGAATTTCGGATTGGCCTCAAGATACCTGTAATCGAACGGTTTTCCGCTTTCGTCACAAATGACTTCGGAAAGATAGAACCCCTCATCAAGGGACATGAATAATGTCCCGAACCTGTCTTTGCTCTTCCTGATCTCATCCAATTCATTTTCCCGTTCGGTTACATCCCTGAATATCGCGAGAATATGAGGTCTGTCATTATATTGTACGATCGATGCGGAAACATCGGCAAAAAAAACGCTTCCGTCTTTTCTTTTTGCGTATACATTTTTTGCCTGCCGGGAATTCTTTTCCGATAGGTGATCGTAAAATTCCCGGATACGCGGATGATCTTTATCCGAATGAATAACGTATAAGTTTTTATTAAATAAATCTTTTTTAGAATAGCCGAGCAGGCTGCGAATAAACGGATTGCTTGCCGCTATTTTCTTCGATTCGGCATTGATAAGAAGTGTACCGTCCGGGATATTTTCCAAAATATAGTCGAATGCTTCTTTCGATACGGAAGGATCCTGTTTTTGTCTCATAATTACGGTCTGATTTCCTGGATCATAATTGAAAGCAAGGAGTACTAAAGGATACTGAAATTATGCAAAAAATGCGAAATAAAGTAAAGAATAAAATTCTTTTCACTATTTAACGAAATAATTTGCAATTTACCATACGTTATTATAAAATTTATACATGCAAAAATTAAAAATTGTTATCCTGCTTTCCTTTTTTATATGCATTTCATATACGCATTCATATACCCACGGTAAAGAAGTAAATATACTGGTTCTCATGACATACCATCAATCTTTTCCATGGGCTGCATCTTTTCTTGCCGGTTTGAATAACAGCCGTCTGCAATATGCAAAAAGAATTAATTTTTACATTGAAACAATGGAAACACATACATTTAAAACTTTTCTCAGCGATACTGAATGGATAGACTATCTATTAAAGAAATATAAATTTATTGCTTTTGACGTTGCCATAGCCGAATCGACACATGCCTGCGTTTTTCTGTATAAATACAGGAGGCTTCTTGCTGCGAATATCCCTAAAATATACTATACCGGAACAGGAGTAACCGAAGATCCTCTAAACTTTGTATTTTCCACACAATATGAAGAATCCGTGAAAAACACCCTTCATGGAGTTAAGTGCGCGGATGATGCGCTTTACAGGGCGAAAGCAAACGGAAGGAATCAGGTAGTACTATGGGAACCGGCATAAATAGATTGCGCGGACTTTTTTCAGCCGTTCGAGGTGATCATCATTCTGCATTCTTCCGCGGGCAGCGCCTGGCTGAAAATATGTCCCTGAATTTCATCGCATTTGCACGAGCGCAGAAAATCGAGCTGGGCATCGCTCTCAACGCCTTCCGCGACCACTTTGAGCTTCAGGTTGTGCGCGAGCGAAATTATAGCGCTGATCACATCCCTATCCCCGGATTCGGCTTCTATATCCCTGATGAACGACTGATCGATCTTGATCTTCTGGATCGGCAGGTTTTTAAGCCGGCTTAGAGATACGTAACCTGTCCCGAAATCGTCAATAGAACACCCGACGCCGAGCTTGGTTAGATTGGCTATTTTTCGGACTGTTGAATCGATATCGTAAATGGCGGTATTTTCCGTGATCTCAATGTTCAGGTATCGCGGATTAAGATCCGTCTCTCTCAATACATCCAGAATGATGTCTATAAAATTCGGCTGCTGGAAAAGCCTGGAAGAGATATTAATTGAGACGCAAAGCGGAGGGAACCCGGCAACCTGCCATGCCTTATTTTGAGCACAGGCTGTGTGCAGCATCCAGAGATCGATTGACTGTATAATATTTCTTTCGTCGGCCAGGGGTAGAAACTGGATTGGATAGAACATGCCGATCTCCGGGTGCTGCCAGCGGACAAGGGCTTCCACGGAATCGATCTTACGCGTTTTCATGTTCACATACGGCTGATAATAAGCCGACAGTTCCCCCCGTTCTATCGAGTTGCGCAGGCTGTGCTCCAACTCCATTCGCTTGTGCGCTTTGACGTTCATTTCGGAATTGAAAAAACGGTAGGTGTTCCTTCCGTTCTCCTTCGCATCGTACATGGCCATGTCTGCATTTTTCATCAGCTCATCTATATGCGTGCTGTCATCTGGATAAATGCTTATTCCGATGCTTGTAGTGACATGCAATATATGCCCTTCAACGATGAACGGCTTATCGATGGAAGACAGAATGTTATGGGCTATGATAGCGGTCTCTTCCGATAAAGCGATATCGTATAATAATATATTGAACTCATCACCGCCTATGCGCGAAACAGTGTCGGATTCCCGGATGCATGATAGCAAGCGTACGGAGGTTTCTTTAAGCAGTTTATCGCCGACGGCATGACCCAGGGTATCATTGATGCTCTTGAAATGATCGAGATCAAGAAAAAGAATCGCAACTTTTTTACGGCTGCGTTTTGCCTGCATCATTTTGAACTTAAAACGCTCGTTAAATAACAGCCTGTTCGGCAGGTTTGTAAGCGGGTCGTGAAACGCCTGCATCTTTATATTTTCTTCGGATCTTTTGCGTTCCGTGATGTCGCGGATATTGCATTGAACGGCTCTTTTGCCGCCGGCCGAGTAGACATTGCTTTTTAATTCAATGCTGAAATTTTCCCCGCTTTTGCTGCTGAGCGAAAGGTTATCGAAGCGCACATACTCGCTGGTTTTTAATTCGGAAAGAGCTTCCCTGAATCTTTTATCTCCTTTTAAGGCGCGTATATTCCAGAATTTCTTACCGATTATTTCTTTTTCCGTATGACCGGTCAGTTGGAAAAAAAATGAATTGGCATTTGTTACCCTTCCGGTATCGGCATCGAGTATCAATAATCCGTCCCGCGACGTCTCAAACAGACGTTTATAACTGTTTGCCGCAACTTTAAGCGATTCCTGATTACGCGGGGTCTTTTTCGAGACCAGTCCGGATTCCTTTAATGGAACGGATGATTTTCGATTATTTTTATTATGCTTTTTTACCATTTTATGCCCTCCCTTTTATCAAAGCATAAAAAACGATAAATGTTGCTTTATATTTTATTGCAGTATCATCATGACTTGAAAGAGTAATTCAAGCGCACAAATTAAAGGCAGGTAGTTTTTAAAGGAGATATTATAAATGCTGCCCGTATCATTAAAACAAAAGTAAAATGTTACATAATAAAATCAAGAATAATTTAAAATTATTTCAATGATTTACGAAATGAATAATTTATAAAAATTATTCATTAAAAAATATTATATAAAAATCCTTGCTTTAATGTTATCCACTGAATAACCCCAATATTTATGTCAAATTTGTTAATAATTGATTGAAATTAAAATCATTGCAGGTCTTTACTGGAAAACAGCATTTTGATTCGGAGACTGTGCATGATGGTACCCGGAATAGCTACCCTAAACCATTAAACGATCACTGATAGGAATTGATGTCATTAAAAAAGTCGCATAACCGGTTCATCGCAATCGACTTTGAAACGGCAAATACAGTACCGGCCAGCGCCTGCGCGCTCGGAATTGCAGTCGTGGAAAATCTTTCAATTGCAAAAGAATACTACTCGCTCATCAAACCACCGATGGATTATTTTAAATTTACGGATATTCACGGAATTACATGGGATCATGTAAAAGATCAGATGACGTTTAACGAACTATGGCCCGTTATTCGGCAATATTTTGAAAATATCGATTTTGTTGCAGGCCATAATATAGGATTCGACAGAACTATTCTTAAAGGATGCTGTGCTCATTATAATATAAATTTGCCGAAGCTTAATTATAAATGCTCATGGCAGCTTTCAAGAAAGAACCTTAATCTTAAAAGCAACGCGCTTGACAAAGTCAGCGCATGGTTCGGAATCGAGCTCGAACATCATAACGCGCTTTCCGACGCAATAGCATGCGCTAAAATCATGATCAACTTTCTGTCGTAAAGGAAATTTTACTAATTTAATCTAATTTCGATATTACATATTAATCAGGCTTTGTTTTGAGACAGCCTCATGTAAGCTTGTCGATTTGCGGTTTAAATCGGCAACGCCTTGAAACATAATACCCCGCCGGCACCGAAGTTGGTGAACAGTACGTCACCTTCGGCCGGGGACTTGCCCGGGGAATTTTGTTGGAAATACATATTTTTATAATTGATTTATTCAAAGAACTCGCTTAAATCAGGGTTGCATAGAATAATGTTTGATAGAAAAACATAATTTTTTTATGTTAAATTCCTTTTAAACCTTGACAATATCACTTTATTATGTGATATTTAAATATATTATTTAATTAAGTAGTATATTTAAATATCATTAAAATTAGTGATACTTTTATAGAGGTCGCTATTTAAACATATGACAAGCATTATTACGGGCGATATTATACAATCCAAGAAAGTTGCCGCAGAAAAATGGCTGGGCGACCTTAAAAAGGAACTCAATCTCATTGGTTCGAGCCCCCGGACATGGCAAATATACCGCGGCGACAGCTTTCAGGCGGAAATTAAAGACCCGCTGGATGCGCTTGCAAAAGCAATTAAAATTAAATCATCTATAAAATCCAGCAAAGGGATTGATGTGCGCATTGCAATCGGCATTGGCGATAAAACGTACGATTCCGCAAATATTACAGAATCTAACGGAACCGCCTTTGTGTTTTCCGGCAGAAAGTTCGAACAGCTTCAAAAAGAAAAACGGACTCTTGCGGTTGCTTCCGGATGGGAGGACTTCGATAGAGATATTAATCTTATTATCCGCCTTGCTTCGATAATAATGGACAAATGGAAAGTCAATTCGGCCGAGATCGTGAATACATGCTTTGAGCATCCGGAAAAATCACAGGAGGAACTGGGAGAAATGTTCGGCATCAGGCAGAATGCAGTAAGCAGCCGGCTGAGGAGAGCCCGCTTTGAGGAAATAATTGCTGTAATTGAAATATATAAATTGAAACTAAAACAATTATTATGACACTACTGATTAAGCTGATCCTGGCCCATCTTGCCGTCGATTTTTTATTTCAGCCCCATTCGTGGATAAAAGCCAAAGAAATAAAAAAATACAAAGCGTATCAGCTATATCTGCATGCGTTCATATATTTCGTTTTCACGCTTTTAATTGTATGTGATATAACTTTCTGGAAATGGGCATTATTACTAGCAGGACTCCATTTAGCCGCCAATACCTTCAGACTGTATGCGCAAAATGAAAAAACAAAACAAATCTGGTTTATATCCGACCAGCTTATGCATCTTTTGCTTATATACCTTGTATGGATATTGAGCCAGGAAGAACGGATATCGTTTGCCTTTCTGACCGACACATACTATTTGCTGCTTGTTACTTTTGTTTATGCGCTTACGCAGCCCGCTTCCGCCCTGATCCATTCGATTATTTCCAAGTGGGAGCCGGAAACAAATAAAAAAAAATATGAATCGCTTATCGATGCAGGAAAATATATCGGTATACTTGAACGGCTGTTTGTATTTACATTCGTAATAACCGGTAACTGGGAGCCTATAGGTTTTTTAATAGCAGCGAAATCAATTTTCCGTTTCGGGGATCTTAAGGACTCGAAGGATCGGAAACTGACCGAATACGTATTGATCGGGACTTTATTAAGCTTTGGAATTGCCTTTCTTGCCGGTATGGGATTTTTGAAACTGAATATTCCCTGAAATACAATTTCATAAGAGCAGCAGCTGCCGACAATTATCGTTAAAAAAATAATGGACTTTTGTCGGATAATAAATATATTCTATAAAACAAGCTTCCTTTTTAAAGCAAAGTTGCAATTGCTTTTCTGGAAGTCATCTCAAAATTATAGATTAGTATAAGTGAATAATGATAAACCGGGATACATTATAATTTTCTTTTACTAAAAGGAGAATAGTTATGGCGGCGCCGGATTTAAAAACAATTCATAACGAAATAAAAAAATGGTCGGATGAAAAATTATTCAGGGAAGTAAATAGAATTGCTGACTATGATCCCGAAGTCCAAAAATTAATCAACCGGGAAGTAAACGACAGGAAGATCGCCTGCAAAACTCCTGACAAATAATATTCCGGCTTCCGGGAAATATGAAGTATTTTAAAACAGATTGTAATTACAGACATGGAGCAGCATTATGAAAAAAGTTTTAGCAACAGTAGTTTTTTTTACGTTTGTTTTATTCAGTTCAGATGTAAGCGCGGAAAACAGCGCGGTAGGCATCTGGAAGACTGTTGAAAATGAAGGTCCGGACAAGGGCAAGGCCAAATCTCATGTTGAAATATACGAAAAGGACGGGATTTACTTCGGCAGGATCGTTAAACTTTTATTAAAAGCGCCGGATTCTGTTTGCGACAAATGCGAAGGCGATTTAAAGAACAAGCCGCTGGTCGGCATTGTCAATATCCAGAACATGAAAAAAACAGGCGATAAGGATGACGAAATGGGAGATGAATACGCAGGGGGAACGGTTATGGATCCGGGCAACGGCAAGACCTATAAATGCAAATTCTGGATCAAAGGCGACGTACTCACCCTGCGCGGATACATCGGGTTCCTTTTCAGGACCCAGGTATGGTCAAGAGTTAAATAATTTACTCAAGTTGACTGACTTTTATAATATTATTTCTTAATACTATCGATAGAATGATCAAATTATGATCATTCTATCGCAGAGGTTTATAAAAAAGTCAGTCTAATAGAATTCTAAAAAACAGTTAACAGGAGCTTATCATGAACAGACCATGGGGAACGGAAAAGTCGCGCGGGAGCGGAGCCGCGGCTAAAACCTTCGACAGGCTTAAAAAAGCGTACGCAAAAGAGCCGTTAATTACGCTGATGCAGCGGCAAGAGATTCTGCAGTCGGTGGAAAATATCCTTATTGAAAATGACGAAGCTATCTGTGAAGCAATCGATAAAGATTTTAACGGCCGTTCATTCTACGAAACGAAAATGCTGGAAATCGCTGTTGCCGTAATGGGCATTCGCTCCGTATTAAAGCATCTTAAGCACTGGATGAAGCCGCAGAAACGCCGTGTTTCCATTATGTTTTTCGGGGCTAAAAACGTGGTGATACCGCAGGCAAAAGGAATAGTCGGAGTCATCGCGCCATGGAACTATCCTCTTCTGCTGGCGCTCAGCCCCATGACAGACGCAGTCGCTGCAGGCAACAGGGTTATGGTAAAGCTCGCATCGAACTCACAGAATCTCGCGAAACTTCTCTCCAGGCTGTTCGGTGAAAAAATTTCCGAAGAATACATATCTATCGTGCCCGGGGTCAAAGCGGAAGATTTTTCATCTTTGCCGTTCGATCATCTGGTTTTTACCGGATCGCCCGCTTCCGGAAGGACAATAATGAGCACTGCGGCCCGAAATTTAACTTCTGTTACGCTTGAACTCGGCGGAAAATCGCCTACAATACTGGCGGAGGATTTCGACATCAGGACGGCCGCAAGCCGCATCTTATATTCAAAGCTTATAAATTCCGGCCAGATGTGCGTGGCTCCGGACTATTTGTTCGTCCCGGAAAACAGGCTGGATGAATTCATCAAGGCGGCCTCCGATACTGCCCGGAAATTTTATCCCGATCTAAAATCTAAAGACTATACAAGCATCATCCACGAAAAGGCATACGCGCGCCTGACGGATACGCTGGAGGATGCCCGTAAGAAAGGCGCGGAAATAGTCGAGCTGATGCCCGGAAGCGGTTCCGGCTTAAAAAAAATCAGAAAAATTGCGCCTGTGATCGTTAAGAATGTTACGGATAACATGAGGATCATGCGGGAGGAGATATTCGGCCCGTACCTGCCTGTTATTACATATAGAAAAATAGAAGAGGTTCTTGCTTATATCAACAGGCACGAACGTCCGCTCGCTTTATATCTTTATTCAAACGATAAAAAGCTGCGGGAAAAAGTTCTTTCAAACACAATGTCCGGTGGGGTAACGATAAACGACTGCACTATGCATGTTGCCCAGCATGGGATGCCTTTCGGAGGTATCGGGAACAGCGGCATCGGCCAGTACCACGGATATGAAGGATTCATGGAAATGTCCAAGATGCGGCCGGTTTTCATTCAAGCAAGATTTGCCGTGCCTATTTCCCCTCCGTACGGAAATTTTATAAACAGGATCTATAATCTTGTTAAAAAACAGGAATGGCTCCATTAATAGTAAAAAGCGGAGACTATTATGCAGAACCTGAAAAATAAAAAAGTCCTGATCACAGGCGCGGGCAGCGGCATAGGAAGACTGCTTTCGATGCATTTCGCCGATGAAGGAGCTGAGCTCGCGCTCTGGGATATCAATAAAAACAATCTCGATAAGGTATCCGGAGAGATAAAAAATACCGGGGGAAAAGCCCTTGCGTACGTTTGCGATGTCTCGGACAAAAACGCGGTATATAAGACAGCCGCAAAAGTCAAAAAAGATATTGGAAAAATCGATATCCTTATAAACAACGCGGGCGTTGTTTCCGGGAAGCCATTTTTGGAATGCACCGACGAAGAGATCATCAGGACCATGAACGTGAATATAATTTCGCATTTCTGGACCGTCCGTTCGTTCCTTCCGGACATGATAAAAGCCGGCAGCGGGCATATAGTAACCATTTCCTCCGCCGCCGGGCTGATAGGAGTATCCTCCCTTGCCGATTACTGCGCGAGCAAATTCGCGGCTTTCGGATTCGACGAGTCGATCAGAATGGAGCTTCGGAAGCAGAAGATCAAAGGCGTAAAAACAACCTGCGTATGCCCATTCTATATCAACACCGGAATGTTCGACGGGGTAAAAAGCAGATTTAGTTTTATTCTGCCGATCTATGAAGAAAAAAAAGCCGCGTTTAAAATATTCACGGCTATAAAAAAAGAACGCCCTGTGCTGAGAATGCCGTGGATCGTAAACACAATTCCTTTGCTTCGGATTTTCCCGGCTTCTTTTCTGGATTTCGCAGCCGACCTGCTCGGCGTAAGCTCATCGATGGATGAGTTCAGGGGACGATCAGTTAAAAAAAGCTCTGCTAAACAGAGATCAATTTAGCTTTCCGCAGTGCAATTTCTATGTAAAATCACGAAAATGAAATACGCAAACCGAACTGTAGTATTTTAATAATTAACCTTTATAGAAATCCTTAATAGCGTGTATTTTTTTCTTAACAGCTGCGCCTTCTTTTATAAATGTCCCGTTATCAAGCTCTCTGAAAGCCTCTGCCAGCTCGGCCTTCGTGTTCATTACTATCGGCCCGCCCCATGCTATCGGTTCCTTCAGGGGTTTTCCGGACGCAAGAATGAATCTTAGCTTTTTAGAATCGTTCGCGGCTACGGATATTTTGTCTCCTCCGTCAAAAAGCGCGCACTGCCCTTCTCCGCACTCGGTTCCTTCCTCATCAAACACGCCTTTCCCTTCAAAAACAAAAGCAAATGCGTTGTGTCCCGGTTCGATACCATACTCAAACGATGCTCCGGCCTCCAGTGTAATATCGAAATAATCCGGATTGCCCGTAATATCCTGCGCCGCTCCGGATGCGCCGTTAAATTCGCCCGATATTATTTTAACGGTTAAACCATCTGCCGGTTTTACCTCCGGCAGCCTGTTCGCGGTCAGATCGCGGTATCGCGGTTCCGTCATCTTTTCCGATTTCGGCAGGTTGACCCACAGCTGAAATCCTTTCATTGTTCCGGCAAACGCCTTAGGCATTTCCTGGTGAATTATTCCGCTGCCGGCAGTCATCCACTGAATATCGCCGGACCTTATAACACCCGAATTGCCGAGGCTGTCGCCGTGTTCGACCTCGCCTGCTATCATATACGTGACAGTCTCAATTCCCCTGTGAGGGTGCCACGGAAACCCGGCGATATAATCATCCGGGTCTGATGATCCGAAATGATCGAGCATGAGGAACGGATCGAAGTGCGGTATTTCCGCAGTCGCGAATACTCTTTTGAGATTAACGCCTGCTCCTTCAACTGTTGGCCTTTCTGTGAATATTTTCTTTACTTTTCTCGTTTTCATATGGTTCTCCGTTTTAAATTGAATTTCGGAAATTAAAGCGTGCAATTGACCGGCAGATAAATACTATCAGAACTGATCCGCTTAATATATAACATTAAACCGGATTGAAATGCAAGAAATTAACGGGTTTGCCGTTCATTCTTCCGGCAGTATAAAAATGTATTGTAATTTTTACAAACTTTGCATACAGATATAAAATATTTAGAAGTCATTCCTGAAATATTCATTTAAGAGTGAGTCCCGGAACCTATATAAACCAAAAGGCAACAAATCGGAATACATTACGATTTATCGAAATTAAAAACCGGATTTTGAGATGAATTCTATTTCATAAATTTATCTTTTGGAGAAACTGCATGACAGATCCATATAAAACCCTCGGGGTTTCAAGTACAGCCACTGAAGATGAAATAAAAAAAGCCTTCCGCAGGCTCGCAAAAAAATATCATCCTGATCTGAATCCTGGCAATAAGGCATCCGAGCAGAAATTTAAGGAGATCAACGACGCGTACAGCATGATAGGAACAAAAGAAGCCCGCGAAAAATACGACAGGGGCGAAGCCGACGAAAACTTTTACAACCAGGCGGGAGGTCCCGGCAGGTCTTATTACCGCGACTTCCAGGACGGCCAGGGCCGGTATACGAGGGTTTACCAGGGAGACGGGGAAGATTTATTCGGCTCAATTTTCGAACAGTTCGGCGCAGGGCGCGGCGAATTCAGCATGCCCGGGCAGGATCATGTTTATAAAATGGAAGTCGATATTCAAGACGCGGTACACGGAGCCGAACGGGAAATAACCATGCCGGACGGAAGGCGCATAAAAGTAAAAATTCCTCCCGGAATAGAAGAAGGCGCGAAGCTCCGCTTTAAAGAGCTCGGCGGCGCCGGCTACGGGAAGGGAAAACCAGGCGACGCGTATGTCGAAATATCAATAAAGTCTTCCGGCATTTTCAAAATAGAAGGCAGGAACATTGAAACAGAAGTCCCGGTCACCCTTGACGAAGCGATCAACGGCTCAAAAATAAATGTGCCCACAATTGACGGTAACGTGCTGCTTACGATTCCCGCCGGCGTTAACACCGGGACAAAGCTCAGAATTAAAGGCAAAGGAATGCCGGGCCGCGGCGGAAAAGACAGAGGCGACCAGTTAGTCAGCTTAAAAGTTATGCTTCCCGACAGCATGGATGACAGACTTAAAGATTTTATAAAAGCATGGAGCAAAGACCATCCGTATAATCCGAGACCGAATTAAAAACAGGAGCATGATAATGAAAAATAAACCGCTGTTTGAAATAAATGAAATAATCCGAAATTATGAGCTGAGCGAATCCTTTATAGTCGAATGCGTAAAGTATGAATGGATACAGCCGTGCGACTGCGAAAAGAACCTTTTCGACGAAGAGGATATAGCGCGCCTTAAGCTGATACAGGAACTCAAACGCGACTTCGGCGTGAATGACGAATCCGTGCCCATAATACTTCACCTGCTTGACCAGATCCACGCTCTTAAGCTGCGATTGAAGCAGTATGTCGGGCAGAATAAAGGTTAAAAGGAGAAAAAATGCCGCGTATACGACTTACAGAACAGAAAGATTATCCGTTTCATTATTCGGTTGTTTTACAGCCGCGGGATATCAATTACGGCGGTCATCTGGGCAATGACTCGCTTATCACACTGCTCAACACAGCGCGTGCCGCGATGCTTCGGTCGATGGGGATCAGCGAACTTAATCTCGGCGACGGCCGGACCAGCGTCATCATGGCGGACATGGTAATAAATTACAAAAAAGAAGCCTTCATGTTCGAAGAATTAAAGATAGACACCTGTGTCGGCGAATTCGGCAAAAACGGCTTCAGGATATTCCAGCGAATAGTGCGGGGAGAAGTTTTGATCGCCCTGGCCGAGTCGGGGGTAATAACACTCGATTATGCCTCGAGAAAGATCGCGCCTGTACCGGAGTCTTTCACGAAGGCCCTGGAAACGTGGCATGATTGAATTTCTAGTTATGCCCTCACTCCTAACCAGTCGACTGCAAACGGTCATCCGTGACCGCAGTCGACACTAGGACATCCTGTCCGTTGCCTCTCCCATTATGAATAGACAAAAGGAGAGGGAAAATTTTAAATTATATTTTTAATATAGTTTTACACAAGATCCGCAAAAACAGCTTTTACCGCTTTTGCGAGATCGTACGGGGGAAGAGATATCTGCGTCCCGCGTATCCCCGCGCTTATGTAGATTTTATCGTACAACTGGGCTGTTTCGTCTATGTATGTGGGAAAAAGTTTTTTCATTCCTATCGGCGAGCATCCGCCGCGGATGTATCCGGTGATCGGGAACAGCTCTTTAACTTTGAGCATTTCCACGCTTTTGGAACCGGAAGCTGCAGCCGCTTTTTTCAGGTTAAGCTCAAAGTTACCGGGTATTACAAAAACTATTACCGCGTTTTTATCAGTCCGCGCTACAAGAGTTTTGAATACCGTTTCGGGCTCTGCGCCTATAGCGTTTGCCACGCTGACAGCGTTCAAATCTTCTTCGTCGTATTCGTACTCTGCCGTTTTATGCGCTATCTTTTCCGCTTCGAGCATCCGTACTGCATTTGTTTTCATGCCGACAGCATATTAAGGATAAGGCAGAATTGTCAACTCTTAGAAGCGATTACGCCTTCGTCTTCCTCATTCCCCCCTTTACTTTACACGTTTCAGCATGAGAAAATTCCTCGATATTTGATTATGCACTTTTCATCCGTGCTTCCTTTCACGGAAAGACAAATTGCCGGAATATTCTTTAATGATATGCATATAACAATTATTGATTACCTGCGAATGTTCAGGATATTTAAGGCTTCAATGGAAATACGGACAACCGGAAGAATTTTATTGACTTCCTCTATAGCCGCAATATTATCTTCACAAGTATTCAGAATTTAATCAATCTTGCTCGAAGCCCTCTAAAAATTACAGGCGCATGTATGCGATTATAGTTAAAGTTGAGACGGCTTCTATAAAGTAAAGAGGATAGACAGATGAAAAAACTATTTTTTGTCCACCTACCGGCATTGATGATAATTTTACTGGCAGGCTGTATGTCAAGATACACGGTTATGAACGAAGCTCCTCCCGCTTTTTCTGCAGCCAAATACAGGAACATACATGTGGGCTGGCTAGATCTGAACGAATCCAAATGGAAGGATTACCGCTATGAATCAGCAGACAAATGGAAAGTCACTATCCGCGAAATGAATGTCCTGGGTCTTCAGAAATTTTTAAAGGACCTTCTGCCAGGCAGAACAATAACAGGCGATGCGGAAAATACCGGCAATTTCCCTGCAGGCGGCGATCTGTATATTAAAAGCACACTTATTAAAATAGACGAGCAAAGACATTTCGGCATTAACCTTATACCCTTCACAATAACCGTAAAAGTACAGTTCTTTGATGTACAGACAAAACAGGAGCTTTATAATTCCACTGTTAACGCTACAAGGGCAGGCGCGCAATGGACAACGGTTGAGGCCCGCCTGGATGCAATAGTTTACAATTATGCGGAATTTCTGGCAGAAAAGCTGAAAAAGTAAAGACTGCCGGTTGTCCCGATACGCCGCCTTTGAACGCTACCAGATGACCGGACGGATGCTGGTTGCCCCACGGGCGGAGCCGAGGCGAGCGGAAAGCTGCCAGGCGCCCTCACCCCGCACCTTGCTTTAGAAGGCGCTACCCCTCTCCCATTGAAAGCGTGGGAGAGGAGGGAATCAATATCCTGACATCATATAAAAATTCAATACGGCATACTGAACTCTTTAAATGAAAAACCCGACCGGCAAACTGCTTTTACTCGCGAATATCCCGGCGCTTGCCGGAGTTGCATTCCAGGGCTGGGATATGAAACAGGGGATTCTTCTGTTCTGGCTTGAGACAATTGTAATAGGCCTTTTCTCAATACTAAAAGCATTTATTTCAAAATCCCCTGACGATATTATTGAATGGCTTTCAAAGTACGGCAAACCTGTTCTGTTCGCATACAGAGTTGTTATTACGGTTCTTGTTTCCGTTGTCGCAGGAGCATACGCGCTCCTTACAGGCATTATTGCGGGTTTTATGACATTAATAGCAGACTACGGGATACATGAACTGCCGGAATGGATCACCCCGCCGGAATATATGTACAGCAAGATCGCCGCGCAGAACATATGGACTGCTTTAATTATTATCTGCATAAGCCACGCGGTATCGTTTGTTGTTAATTCTTTAATTAAAAAAGAATACAGGACAAACCGGATGGAAAGGCAGATGGAGATTTTATCCAGACGGGTCGGCGCAATTCTTCTGCCCGTGGTGCCGTGTATATTTTTATTTGCCGTTATTGTAAGCCTGGAGAACATGCTTGCCGCTGATACGATGTCTTTGCTGCGCAAGGTGCCCGCCGTTCTGCTTATAATATCTAAAACATATTTTGATTACAAGTCGCACGTGAAGGAGCACGGCCCTCAACCCACCTCATCCCACTAACCCCCTCTCTGCTGCAAAAAGTAGGGGAATACAATGCTACTCCGGCAAATTTAACTATGTAGCAATTTATTATAATCACTGAAAATGTGTTTTTTCCAGAATATGTCCAGGACAGAGCATGGGGCACCTTTTTGCGCCATGAGAGCTGCGAAACGGTCTGCGTGTTCGTGGCCGCATATGAAGAGAATATTTTTATCAAGACTATCAGAGATTTTATTAAACCAGAATTCTTCACGCAATCCCCAGAATGTTTTTGAAATGTCTGAGGTTTCCTTTTCTATTTTTTTTCCAAGGGCGTGATCCGGAATTATCTTATCCGTGATATTATATTTTTTCTTTATGCTGTTTCTTATATCCGCGTAATAAGGGATGCCGAGTTTAATTCTGTCTGGCTCTTCTGTATCGCAAAATCTGTGCTCTATGCCCATCTCTTCTGCGGCTTTCTTTACTGTGGCTGTTGTCGCACAATATACATTGTAGAGAGCTTCCTCGCTGAATTCTTCGGCTATCAGATTAATATTGAGCATCCGGGATTTTACTTTAAGGTATTCCGCAAATTCGTGAAAGATCTCTTCCGGCACAATTCCGTTATCGTACTGTATAAGATGGTCAACACCGATTATGTATGTCATATAAAACGGTTCCCGAAATCAAATCGGGTGAAAACGGGCATCTATGCAATCGGCCCCCTAAATCCCCCTAAAGGGGGACTTAAAAGATTATTTCCAATGGAAAAAAAATCATCCGCATAATATAAGCTATGGGAGGAATTAATGCAAATAAAATATCTGAACCGCAGATTACGCAGATTGAAATGATTGGAAGAATTTAAAACAGGATTATACTACTATAAAAATTCCTTGATATTTAATATATGGATTTGTATATAAGCAGGTAATTGATTTTCTCTGTTCATATGACAAGGAATCATTAAATGTCCTCCAAAAAAGACCTCTCCGAACGCGATATTTGCACCAAATACATTACTCCGGCAATAGAAAAGGCCGGCTGGGATCTGGTTACACAGATTCGCGAAGAATTTCCTTTAACTGATGGTCGTGTAATTGTACGGGGAAAACTTCACTCCCGCGCCAAAAACAAACGTGCAGACTATGTTTTATTTTATAAGCCCAACATCCCGATAGCCGTTATAGAAGCAAAAGACAATAACCATTCTATCGGGGACGGCATGCAGCAGGCTCTAAGCTATGCCGAAATGCTGGAAGTTCCTTTTGTTTTCAGTTCAAATGGCGACGGCTTTCTTTTTCATAACAAAACAATTAATAACAGTAAAATTGAGAAAGAAATTGCTCTTAATGAATTCCCCTCACCTGATGTTTTATGGCAAATGCATATCGGACATAAAGAAATTACACAGGAACAGGAAAAAATAATTACACAGGATTACCATAGCGATGGCGGGAACAAAACACCAAGATATTACCAACTGCTGGCGATAAACAAAACGATAGAGGCAATTGCCCGCGGGGAAAACCGTATTTTGCTTGTTATGGCAACCGGAACAGGCAAAACATACACGGCTTTTCAAATAATCTGGCGTTTATGGAAATCTAAAACTAAGAAACGCATCCTTTATCTCGCAGACAGAAATATCCTCGTTGACCAGACTATAACAAATGACTTTAAGCCGTTCGGTTCGGCAATGACAAAAATTCAGAAAAGGCAGGCTAATAAGTCATACGAAATTTATTTGTCATTGTACCAGGCTGTCAGCGGAACAGAGGAAGAACAGAATATTTACAAGCAATTCAGCCCGGGATTCTTCGACCTTGTTATAGTTGACGAATGCCACCGCGGAAGCGCAGCCGAGGATTCGAACTGGAGAAGAATTCTGGAATATTTTTCTTCGGCAACACAAATCGGCATGACAGCCACCCCCAAAGAGACAAAAGATGTTTCCAACATAGATTATTTCGGTGAACCGATTTATACTTATTCACTCAGGCAGGGAATAGAAGACGGTTTTTTAGCGCCTTATAAAGTCGTACGAATAGATATTGATAAAGACCTGACAGGCTGGAGGCCGGACAGGGGAATGGTTGATAAATTCGGCAATGAAATAGAAGACAGAATATATAACCAGAAAGATTTTGACAGGTCTCTTGTTCTTGAAAAAAGGACAGAGTTAGTCGCAAAAAAAATAAGCGATTTTTTAAAGCAGACTAACCGTTTCGACAAAACAATTGTATTCTGCGACAATATTGACCACGCTGAAAGAATGAGACAGGCGCTGGTTAACGAAAATGCGGATCTTGTAGGACAGAATTCAAAATACATAATGCGGATTACCGGAGATAACGACGAAGGGAAAATGGAACTCGATAATTTTATTTTCCCGGAATCAAAATATCCGGTAATAGCTACAACATCCAAACTGATGTCAACCGGTGTAGATGCCCAGACATGCAAACTCATTGTTCTCGACCAGCACATTGAATCAATGACGTCTTTTAAGCAGATAATCGGGCGCGGCACAAGGATTAACGAAGATTACGGCAAATATTATTTTACAATAATGGATTTTAAAAAAGCCACTGAATTATTCGCAGACCCGGATTTCGACGGCGATCCTGTAATGATTTACAAACCGAAAAATGACGAATCGCCTGTGCCTCCGGATGAAAGCGATATAACCGATACAACCGTTTATCCTTTTCCAGAAGAGAATGGAACAAGTGCAGGTATCGGAGAAAACGGGTTTGATGATACCGGTTACGAAGGGACAAAAGGCGGCTCCGGCATAAGAAGATATGTAGTTTCAAATGTCGAGGTTAAAGTTGCCTCTGAAAGGGTACAGTACTTCGACGCGAACGGTAAATTAATTACCGAATCGCTTAAAGACTACACCAGAAAAGCAATAAATAAAGAGTTTGAATCATTAAACGACTTTTTAAACAAATGGACAAAAGCAGATAAAAAACAGACTATTATTGAAGAACTGGCCGGTGTCGGGGTTTTTTTTGAAGCCCTGGAAGAAGAAGTCGGTAAAGACCTCGATCCTTTTGACATCCTTTGCCATGTCGCGTGGGGACAACCTCCGTTAACGCGCAGGGAAAGAGCAGAGAATGTTAAAAAAAGAAATTATTTTGCAAAATTCGGCGAAAAGGCCCAACAGGTTCTAAACGAACTTCTGAACAAATATGCCGATGTCGGGATCGGCCCGATTGAAGAAACACAGATACTGAATATTAATCCGTTTCCTGAATACGGAACACCTGTGGAAATTATAAAATCGTTCGGCGGTGTTGAAAAATATCGGCAGGCTTTACAGGAGTTGGAGCGGGTGCTGTATAGTGCGTAAAGATTTAGACCCCTATCCCCAAAAAGCCCCCTAAATCCCCCTGAGGGAATCCTCCCCCTAAATCCCCCGGAGGGGGACTTTAATAAGAGGGAGAAAGGGTGACTTTATTTTTGTTTTTAAGCCCCCCTCGGGGGGGTTTGGGGGGATAAAGAAAGAAAATTAATTTATGAATCCGGAAGTAAAAACACCATTACATGTGATTGAGACAGCAAGGAAGCTCAGGGTCGCAATGACATATACGGAGTCTTTGCTCTGGGATAAATTAAAAAATAAAAAGCTCAACGGACACAGATTTAGAAAACAGCATCCTGTTTACAGGTACATTTTTGATTTTTATTGCCCAAAAGCAAGGCTTGCTATTGAAATTGACGGGGCAGTTCACAAGGAAAGAAAAGAATACGATGAATACAGGGATGAACTTATGAAGTCCCTTGACATTGAGACATTAAGAGTTAAGGATACAGAAATAAAGAATGATATAAATGACGTACTGATGAAAATAATTGAAAAATTAAATGAGAGAAGCGCTCTCGCTTCCCCCCAAACCCCCCGGAGGGGAAGTAAGCCCCCTAAATCCCCCAGAGGGGGACTTTAATAAGAGGGAGAATGGGTAATTTTATTTTTGTTTTTAAGCCCCCCTAAGGGGGGTTTGGGGGGAGGATCGAAAAGGAAAATTCATGTCAATTGTAACACTTATCAAGACTATCCAGGACATAATGCGAAAAGACGTGGGCGTTGACGGCGATGCCCAGAGAATAAGCCAGATGGTATGGCTTTTATTCTTAAAGATTTTCGACGACAAAGAGCAGGAATGGAAAACCCTAAATCCTAAATACAAGTCGCCATTACAGACCCGTTTCAGATGGTCAAGCTGGGCTGCTGACAGCGAGGGGATGACCGGCGAAGAACTTATCAGGTTTGTCAACAACGAGCTGTTCGATGAATTGAAAGGACTGAGTACAAGAGCCGGAGTTACCGCACAGGGCAAACTGGTTGGAAGCATTTTCGAAGACGCATACAACTACATGAAATCCGGCACACTTCTGAGACAGGTTATCAATACTATACAACAGGATGTAGATTTCAATTCTTCCGAAGACCGCCATTTGTTTAACGATATCTA
>CAZVDF010000013.1:63533-66845 GCA_964626055.1 uncultured Leptospirales bacterium | reverse complement strand
AATCGGGATACATTACAAAATTTTCTGCGGAATCAGTCCTTCCTGGTCAGCTTATGATGCTTTTAAAAGCTGTTGCATCAGGCCTGAAAAGCGTCCTCAAAAATTTTGTAATGTATCCCGATTTATAGATTATTATAATTTTTATAAAGCTTCTGAATATTTGTTCTTTTTATGATTAAAAGCGGCATTCGCGGCAAGTCAATAAATTTAATTTAATAACCGGGTGAATTAAAAATGCTTGAAATTAGCGGCGTTGCCATATATAATTATCCCTATTAAAATATCATCAATTAAATAGCATTGACGATTTTTGCTTGAGTGTTTTCGACTTCATATAAATACAGGAGACCGTTAAATGAAAGGCGAGATATTACTTCAGAACATCGTGAATCTTTTTATAATCTCAATAGTGTTGAACGCGGCCGTTATGGCAATTTTTTCAATCTCCACTCTTAAGAAATTGTCCGCATCACGGTCGGTTGAAGCCACCAGGGATCTTATAGTTATCCTTCTGTCCCTGTTTGTCTGTTATAAAGTGGATATCCTCAGGATTTTCAAGGGAACAGGCATCAATATACCCTTTATTCTCGATACGGTCATAAGCGCCCTTGTCCTTTCGACAATGATAAATTTTATCCGCCAGTTTATGAACAGATTAAAGCAGGATAGGGAAGAGTAGCGTAGTTTTTGTTGAATAAAGCGCTTTAATCGCTCTAATATCGTTTTAAAACGAATTGTCTGCCGAAATTATTTGCTAAATACAGCTATACCTGCGATATAACAGGGCCGGGAATTTAACCTCCGTATTATTTCCGATATTCGTCACATGCTATGGTTCGGTTCCTGAGACTTGTCACATACGCGCAGTCGAACGAGCAGATGAGAAAACTGCAGGACGTAAGCTATACATTTAAAATAGACAACAGCATTGCGGGAGTTCTGAACACGCCGGACATAGACACGGCAGGCGGATATCTTTCCACAATAAAATACGATTACAAGTATGACGGTCTTAACCGCCTTGTAAAAGCAGCAGGACTATACACAAAAGCCGCATTGCCGAACTCTACAACGCAGGAAACGCTAAAGAGATTTGAGACGGGATTCAGCTATAGCCCGAACGGCAACATGACAGGCAAAAACATATTCGATCCCGAAAGCCACGGCCTGCAGGACTCGCTTGTCTATACATACGGAGCGAACAACCACGCAGTTACAAGCATTACGTCTCAGATAACAGCAGAAGAAAAGTACGCAATGCAGTATGATGCCTGCGGGAATATGATATCACAAATCCCCCCAAACCCCCCGGAGGGGGGCTCCCCCCTAAATCCCCCGGGGGGGGACTTAAGAGCCAAGAGTATGCAGTACGACTCGTACAATAGGATTAAGAGCGTAACGAATACGAATACGAGCGAGGTAGTGGGGCAGTACTGGTACGACGACCAGGGCTTCCGCGTGCGCAAGCTCGCAAAGCGCGTAGTCGGCAGCGAAACAAGACAAGTTGAGGTGCTGTACCCGTCCATGTATTTCGGCCTTGAAAAGCAGAGAGACTCCGCAGGCGCTGAAGTGCCTAACTCGGTTTATTCAGTCAACAACATTTATCTTGACGGCGTCCGCATTGCAGCAGTTATCCCAAGCGGAGACGCGAGATATTATTTGACAGACCAGGTTGACTCTGTTAAGGTAGTTGCAGACGACAACGGGCTTGCGGTTTCCCGCATGGAGTACATGCCATACGGCGAAACATGGTTCGAGGAGGGGGACACCAACAACGCGCCAAAGTACAACTCACAGGAACTCGACCGCGAATCGAACTTCTATTACTATAACGCAAGACATTACTCGCAGGAAGTAGCGAGATTTGTGACAGCTGATACAGTCATCGACGGCGAGTTCGATACGCAGGGGTGGAACAGGTACGCGTATTGCAAGAATAATCCGATTAGATATAAAGACCCAACAGGACACAATCAACAAAGTGCAGTAGTCGATCCTGAAGATGATGGGATATCTAAGAAGGATGATAAGGTTTCTGCTGGAGCAAAAGAGTCAACAAAGCCGACTATAACTAAAGAAGAAAATGATGCTACAATTAAAAAACTTGATAATATACTAAATAAAGGAAAAGCTGATACTGACAGAATTAATCTAAATAAAGGTTGGCATATTGTTATGTTAGAGAATAATTTTAATAAATCACAATATACTCCAGGAAAAGACGAATTTAAAGGAGAATACTTTATAATTAAAGATGGTGATATATTAAAAAAAGGTTTGGGAACGTCAAAAGCTTCTATAACACCTAAAAGTGATAGTGGAGAAGATTATGACACTGCTGTTAACAAAGGAAAAGATTTAGTGCCTGGAAATTATAAACTAAAAGGAGATTTGAAAAAAGGTCAGTTAGAATTATACGAGAATGAAGAAAAGATGAAAGCTAAGGACAGGAAAATGCCTTCTGTATTTGGAAAAGATAAGCAAAGAAATTTATTAATTCACGATGCATCTGGCAGTGGAAATTGGTCTGGAGGTATTGGTTGTCAGGTGCTTACAACATTTAAAAGTTGGGCTCAAGGCTATAGTAAAAATAATGAATCTAATATTACTGGTGATTATCATTTAGTGGATATGAAAGCCATAAGAAAGGAAGAATGAAATGAGTAAACGAATTAAATTAATAATAAATATTATTATGTTTTGTTGTGCGATATTTATGTTTAATTTTGGTGAAATAAACGGGAACAATAAAGTCATCGAATTGTATCCTAGTAAGGTTAAGTTTATACAAGGACACGATGCACTTGAAGATCTGGAGGGAGGTACGCCTATTTTAGTAGAAGATATTAACTCTTCTAATTATATTAAAGATAACAGTGGAATTGATTACAGCGTAAAAAATATATTGGGAGGAACGCGAGATAAAGTATGGTGTGTAAATGGTAACGGAGTCGGAGAATGGATTAAAGTTGAAATTCCAATGAATCAGTGGGGGCAAAAAGGTATTACGAATATTTATCGAATTAAAGTTGTAAATGGGATTGGAAAAAGTAAAGAGTTATATTTTGCAAACAATAGAGTAAAAAGAATCGAAGTTGAATTTAGCGAAGGAGAGAAGGTATTTCTTAATCTTCATGACGGAGATACTGAATTACAAAGATTCACAATTAACATAAAAGCAAGATGGTTGAAAATGACAATCAAGGAAATATATAAAGGTAAAAAATATAACGATACGTGCATTGGGAAAATATTTTTTGAGACAGATTAAATTTGTACAGTGATGGTATTCATGTACAGTGATGGTATTCA
>CAZVDF010000013.1:6742-63433 GCA_964626055.1 uncultured Leptospirales bacterium | reverse complement strand
TTGAGACAGATTAAATTTGTACAGTGATGGTATTCATGTACAGTGATGGTATTCACCTCATCCCCAACCCCCAAAATCCCCCAAAGGGGGACTTAAAAGATGGGCGTTATTTGTAAAAGGAATTTTGTTTGAGAAAAGATAGTCGCAGCATCTGTTATTGAATCGCGAACGTAGCGCAAAACACAGACGGCTTAAGTGAACGGGAATGCAAGACGCAGGGTAGATCAGCACAGGGAAGCCCCCCTCCGGGGGGTTTGGGGGGCAAATAAACAACGATGTTGTTGTTCCGCGCCGGCCATCGAAGCAATGTCATGAAAGAGCTATTAGCAAACAACGCCCCATCTCGGGCTGCATTTGCGCAAAGAAGTTAGGGAGCAAAAGAAGCAAACGGAAATGAAATTTAATCGATCCAATCGGCCGTCTGTCTGAGGAGTAGCCCCCCAAACCCCCCGGAGGGGGGCTTAAAAGATGTGCGTTATTTGCAAAAGGAATTTTGTTTTAAAAAAGATAGTCGCAGCATCTGTTATTGAATCGTGAATGTAGCGCAAAACACAGACGGCTTAAGTGAACGGGAATGCAAGACGCAGAGTAGATCAGTACAGTAAAGCCCCCCACCGGGGGGGTGGGGGGCGAAGAAGCACTGGTTGTACAGTGATGGTATTCACCTCATCCCCCGGCCCCTTCTCCCACAGGAGAAGGGGAGTAGCAACCCCCTTCCGCCTTCGGCGGCTTTCCCCCTTAGCGAGTCCCAAGGGGAGGCTTCGCACGGGGAACAACCATTGCAGGTAAGGATGAGGAGTGCTTGTGGCGCGTGTGGTTTTAAATAAGAGCTGTTAGCAAACAACGCCCCATCTTGGGCTGCTTTAGCAGAGCGAAATTCGGGAGCAAAAGAGGTAAATGGGAAAGAAATTTAATCGATCCAATCGGCCGTCTGTTTGAGCCGGAAATCTATGGAGCAGATTCTGGCGAGTTACGGCCGAAAGCCTCGACAGATGACATACAGGATGTACTAATGTCGGCTAAGCGACAGGAGGTCGCGTCTTAGCCGACCATGGATGTCTTAGTGTCGGGTACGGACATGGATGTCCGTTTGCACTCTACTCACGGCGATTGAGTAAATCTTTTCTTTGTGAAACTTTCTTTTAGATATAAAAGAAAGTTTCAATTAGAGAGGAGTTTGGGACAGCAAATAATAAAATTTTTATATTTTATTATTTTTTTGTTGCTAAAATTCGATATATATAACATATTTGTATTGCGGTTGGGAGAGCTGCCTTGGCGGTTCATTGAGGGAGCAATCCCTCACCTGGCTGCATAATATCACACCCTCAATAAACATGCACCTCTTATATCTAGACGATTCTGGATCAGCAAAAAATTCCAATGAAGAATATTTCGTTTTAGGCGGTATTTCTGTTTTTGAAGCTCAGGCTCATCATATTGTTCAGGAACTGGATAAGCTCGCCTTAACAATCGACCCGCAGAATCCTGATAATGTGGAATTTCATGCATCTGAAATATTTTCCCGACGTAAATTTCCATGGAATAAAATGAGCAAAAATGAAGCTCAGGGGATAATCAAAGCAGTCCTTCAAATATTAAATCAGGCATACGAATCAGCTAAAGCTTTTGCATGCGCAATTCATAAACAATCATTTCCGCATAACGACCCTGTTGAAATGGCATTTGAAGATTTAATCAGCAGATTTGATAATTATTTATATCAATTACAAATCGGAGGTGATAGACAGCGAGGTCTTATTATACTTGATGACACAGCTTATGAGACAACTTTACAAAAGCTTGCTATCGAATTTCGAAAAACCGGAACAAAATGGCAAAAAATACGAAATTTAGCTGACATACCGTTCTTTGTCAGTTCAAAAGCATCAAGGATTATTCAGTTGGCAGATCACATTGCATACGCAGTATTCAGAAGATACAATGCTTCAGATACACAATATTTTGATTTAATAGCAAAAAAATTTCATTCTGTAGATGGGATTATACATGGTTTATGCCATAAACAAAGATTTGATTCCAATTGTATGTGTCCTGCATGTATGAGCCGTCGAATGAACCAACAGCAAACACTTTTCTGAATTAATTACTCAAGATAATTGTTTTTATTAAAATTGCACGTAATGACTTGATTAAAATAGATATGAAGATAGCGGAATATATTGAATGATGATAAAAGTAGAAATAAAAAAATTAATTTGTACTGTGATGGTATTCACCTCACTCCCTTTCCACCTCTCCCACGGGAGAGGGGGAGTAGCGACCCCCTTCCGCCTTCGCCGGCTTTCCCTCTTCGCAGGGGGAACAACCATTGCTGGTAAGGGCGAGGAGTGCTAGAAAGAAGTTGTTAGCAAACAACGCCCCATCTTGGGCTGCTTTTGCAGAGCAAAGTTCGGGAGCAACAGAAGTAAAGGGAAAAAAATTTAATCGATCCAATCGGCCGTCTGATTGAGGAGTAGCCCCCCAAACCCCCCGGAGGGGGGCTTAAAAGATGTGCATAGTACTTGAAAAAAATTCTGCATTAAAATAAAAGTAGCCATAAGTTTTAAATGTAAACTCAATCATTTCTAAGAATTTTTTCTATTATTATAACCTGACAAAGTAAGATTATCAATTTTAACATTACTGTATGAAAGCCCCCCTGAGGGGGGTCTGGGGGGCAAGTGACAATATGAACCCGATAGTTAGGACACCCAAGTATGTAGTTAAGCGAGCACAAGAACTTCGCGTAAACATGACACCTACAGAAAAGCTTTTATGGGATAGAATAAAAGAGAAACAGATTGAAGGATATAAATTTCGGAGGCAACATCCGGTATACAGATACATACTGGATTTTTATTGTGCCGAAAAAAATTTTGCGATAGAGATAGATGGCGGAGTGCATGATGATAGCAAAGAGTATGATAAATACAGGGATCAATTACTAGAGAGCTTGGGAATAAAGACATTACGAATTAAAGATGATGAAGTGATCAGGAACATAGACACAGTAATAGAACAAATAAAAAATGTATTAATAAGCTAAATAGCACGAGCTAAAAGCCCCCCTAAGGGGGGTTTGGGGGGAGAAGCACTGTGATGGTATTCACCTCATCCTCCGTTGCCTGAACCACGGATTAAAAGGATTGGAAGAATGGACAGGATTGGCGGCTGCGAAATAGAGCATTACTCTTCATCAACCCCAGAGCTTGGTTTAAAAGCAGACTCAAGATTTCTTTTACCGTGGATAACAGCATGGATAATATTTTCATCTTTTACAATTTCATAAATCATTCGGTAAGAATAAATAATCAACTCACGAATGGACTCGTCCTCTAACTCTGGAACTGTTCTGCCTATTTTTGGAAATTTATGGAGAGTCTCTGACTTTTCGATTATAATTGAAACCACTTTCTGGGCCTAAAAAACGGAATCCTGGGCAATGTAAAGTTGGATTTGTCTTAAGTCATTTTTAGCAGGCTCAGACCATATTACCATGACTGAGCTTCCCGTTTTAGTTCTTCCACAGTGATAATTTTTCCGTTAAGGACAGCTTCCTGGCTTGTACGTATTTTATCAATAACATAAAGCCTATACATAATATCTTCTAAAGTAGCCGAATCCGGGAGGGAATTTATTGCGCTTATTGCTTCTTGTTTAACGTTTTGCATATTTGTTTAAAATCCTATTGTCTAAATGTGTTCAAAAATATAAATAATTTTTATTTATAAGTCAAGTTTAAAATACTATAGTATTGTTGTTCCTCGTTCTTATGTAAATATTTCCCCAAAGCGTATTGTAATTCAGGAAAGCCGGTCTTTAATTGCGTTTGAAAAATTTCTTTTAGCATGAATAACAGCTGCAACCTCTATTGAGTTGCGTATTCGATAAACAATACGGTAAGAATAAATAAAAGTTTCGCGAATATTTTCGTCTTCGATTTCCGGGACAATCCTGCCTTTATGGGGGAAAGGCTCAATTAATTTAATGGTCTCAATGATTGTATTTATGACCTCGTGGGCGTAGTGGCTGGAATCCTTGGCAATATAGTCATAGATTTGCCGTAAATCTTCTCTGGCCGGTTTGGAAATTTTTACCATGAATCCGCTTCTTTTTGAAGCTCATCGATGGTAATAGTCTCACCTCTATCAATTGCATCAAGACCTTTTTTTATCTTATCGATAACGTAAAGCCTGTACATGATATCATCTATGGATGCTGAATCCGGCAGAGAATTTATAGCGTTCATTGCTTCTTGTTTGACGGTTTGCATATTTATTTACATCCTATTACTCAAGTTAATTGGAAAATAAGATAAATAATATTTATTTATAAGTCAAGTTTAAAATACTGATTCATTGCACAGCGATGGTATTCACCTCATCCCCCGGCCAGTCGGGCGCAAACGGATATCCATGTGCCGGCTAAAACGAGACCTCCTGTCTCTTAGCCGACATTAAAACGTCCTATTCGTCACCGCGCCCGACACTAGGGCCTCCGTGCCCGTTTAAATGATTGGAAGGATGGGCAGGATTGGCGACTCCCTCGGCTGCGGAATGCGGCTACTCCCTCTTGGCAAGTCCCAAGGGGAGGCTTCGCACGGGGAGCAACCTATGCCGGTAAGGACGAAAGGGTGCTTGAAGGAAGCTGTAAAAAAACGCCCCATTTTGAGCTGCTTTCGCAGAGCGGAATCCGGAAGCAATAGAAGAAAATGGGAAGGAAATTTATTCAAACACCCTGAACTTATCGCTCCAGTCAAGCCCAAGAAGCTTCGCCATATGAACGGTGCTGCCGCGTATACGGTTGGCGAAATTTTCCGCAGAAAGCATTCCGAGCTTAAGGAAGTAGCTGCTGCGTATTCTCATAGCATTGACGGAATAATAAAAATATCCTCCCGCGGCGTTGTCATAAATATAAAAAGAAATTACTTGATATTCTTCCTTGTTATTTATGGAAATAAAATATTTTTCCATCGGTTCAATGCACACATTTTTAACTATAAAGTTGTCTCCTTCATTATAGAGCTCGCTCCTGAATGTCAGCTCACCGAACCTGTTATCTGATGCAGTGAAGTAGTTTATTATTGCCGGGGGAATTGTATTATGGACAGCTTCTTTAATCGGTGTTTTTTTCTCGGGTGATTCAATGCGGGCTGAATTTAGTATAAGCGTTTTTATTCTAGAGTCTGTCCTGGAAAAATACCGCATCCCTTTTAAATTCGATGCGGAAGCGAGAATGTTGAAAACGGATAATTTTGACACGGCGGAAAGAACTAGCGGGAAGAATGCTTTTTCGATGCATAACATTTCATAGTTTTTGAGATCTGCGCCCGTATACCTTGTCGGCGGAATATTTATATCCGGTTTTGTGTCTGCGGCATACGCGTCCCCGGCATTTTTTAGAAAACTTTTTGTAATAATGCCGCCATTGAGCACTGTCTCTTTTTCGGCGCTATCGAAAAACTTTTGGATCGATATTTTTTCTGAAGCTCTTATATTAAAATTTATTATACAGGATAAAAATAAAATTATAAAAATTATCTTTCCCATTTATTTTTCCTAACCGGTCGGTCCATCGCATCTAAGGTAAAATTTTTTCGGGACGAACTTAAAAACCGGATAAAAAATATTAATGCTATATTTTATATAGCAGTGAAATATGGCGTAATTGTAAATAAAAAATCAAAAAAAATATAAAAATAAAATAATATTTATATTGCTCAATAGCTGAGTTTATGTTACTGAATTGTTAAATTAATTGGATATTGAGCTGTTTCTTTAAGTAAATATTGACAGATTTTATGCATATTTTGTATTTTATGATTATTAGTTATGGAGGATTTTATGAACAAACTAAAACCTATAATAGCCGCAGAGAGGAATTATATGCCGTATAAAGAAATAGAAAAACCGATATCGTCTTTTTTTGGCGAGAATACGTTCAATGCCAGGGTGATGAAAGCGAAGCTGCCAAAGGATGTATATAAAAAATTACTGGATATTATTGATAAAAATAAAAAGCTGGATATCGATACAGCCAATACGATTGCCCATGCCATGAAGGAATGGGCAATGGAGAACGGAGCCACGCATTTTGCGCACTGGTTCCAGCCGATGACCGGCATAACAGCCGAAAAGCACGATGCTTTTATAGAGCCGACAGGCGAGGGCGAAGTTATAGAAAGATTCTCCGGCAAGCAGCTGGTACAGGGCGAACCGGACGCTTCGAGCTTCCCGAGCGGAGGCATCCGGGCCACATTCGAAGCAAGAGGCTATACGGCATGGGACATGTCGAGCCCGGCATTCCTGCGCAAGAACGGATCCGGAGCCACGCTCTGTATCCCGACTGCTTTTATTTCCTATACGGGTGAAGCTCTCGATAAAAAGACGCCGCTGCTGCGCTCCATAAACGCTGTTAATAAAAGCGCACTCAGGATACTAAAGCTTCTTGGAAACAGAAAGTCAAAGAGGATCGTATCGAATCTTGGGCCGGAACAGGAATATTTTTTAATAGATAAGGATTATTTCTATAAAAGGCAGGATCTTGTGCTCACCGGCAGAACACTGATAGGCGCGCCGCCGGCCAAAGGGCAGGAGCTCGAAGACCAGTATTTCGGAAGCATAAAGGAGAGGATTCAAATTTATATGCACGATATTGAGCGTGAACTCTACAAGCTTGGCATTCCTGCAAAAACGCGCCATAACGAGGTTGCTCCCAGCCAGTTCGAGATCGCTCCTATTTATGAAGAAGCGAATATCGCAGTTGACCACAATCAGCTTGTAATGGATACTATGGTCAGAGTGGCCAAGCAGCATAATCTTGCATGTCTGCTGCATGAGAAGCCGTTCGCCAGAATCAACGGGTCCGGCAAGCATTTAAACTGGTCTTTGTCCGATACGGACGGCAATAACATGTTCGAACCCGGGAAGACTCCGCAGGATAACCTTCAATTCCTCGTATTTATGATTGCTGCGATAAAAGCAGTATATGAATATTCGGATATTCTAAGATCGTCTGTCGCTTATGCTGCGAACGATCACAGGCTCGGAGCCAATGAAGCGCCGCCCGCGATCATTTCCATATTCCTCGGTGATCAGCTTACAAAAATTCTGGATGATATCGATAAAGGATGCGTCAGCGACGTATGCGACGCTTCTATAATAGACCTTGGACTATCGTCGCTTCCATTGGTAAGCAAGGATACGACAGACAGAAACAGAACTTCGCCCTTCGCTTTTACGGGCAACAAGTTTGAGTTCAGAGCTGTCGGCTCGTCCCAGTCGATTTCTTTCCCGGCTACTGCTTTAAATACTATAGTTGCGGCCGCTCTTGATAATCTCGCAGATAAACTTGAATCGAAGGGCAATGCGGATATTAAGCAGGCTGTCTTCGACATTGTGAGAGAAGAACTCAAGAATATTAAACCCGTCCTTTTTATGGGGGATAACTATTCCGAGGAATGGCATAAGGAAGCCGCTAAAAGAGGCCTGCCGAATTTAAAAACAACACCAGAAGCGCTCAGGTCGCTGAATACTGAAAAAGCAAGAACGCTGTTCAGTAAATACGGAGTGTTATCCGAAGTTGAACTTAAATCCAGATATCATATTTGGCTTGAGAAATACATTAAGGATATCGAGATAGAAGCCAAGGCTTTATATGATATTGCCGCTACCCAGGTTATCCCGGCCGGCATTAAATATCAGAAAGACCTTGCCGAATCGATTGATGCCGTATCCAGGATAGCAGGCAGCAACGCCAATCTGTCCGCACAGAAGGATCTCCTTGCAAGTGTGACGAATCTTGTAAGCTCTATAAAATCCGGTTTGAATAAGCTGAAAGAGAGTTATGAAAACGGCAGCTCGGTAAAAGACGAGCAGAAAAAAGCGGACTATTACTGTCAGGAAGTGAAAACAAAAATGGATTCTATCAGGGAGAACGTTGATAAGCTTGAGGCTTTAGTCGACGATGAGATTTGGTCTCTCCCGAAATTCTGGGAAATGCTTTTTATAAGCTAGGAGAAACAGGCAGGATAGTCTGTGTTTTAAGTGATTATTGATTAACTTGATGATTTATTTTGCATTGCCCCCTATCCCCCATAAGGGGGCACCTGCTCGGATGGGTTTTACTGAAAATATTAGTGTTATATTTGGATTATTCGTTAATCAGATGCAGAAATGAAATATATAGAAAAATTTTTTTATGCCCCCCCTGTCCCAAGGGGAGGCGTCGCACGGGGATAGGGGGCCTGTCGTAATGGTATATTTATTTAGCAACTTTCCTGAACCAGTTACTTTCCTATTTCCGTTTCAATCAGATCAAGAATTCTTTCCGCAGCTTCCGCTTTGGTAAGCAGAGGAAGTTCCGATTTTTTTACTCCGTTTTTTTCTCTGGTGAAAATAATTATCCGGTTAGTGTCAGTGCCGAATCCGGCGTCTTTTTGCGTAACATCATTAAGACATATCATATCCAGATTTTTTGAAGATAGCTTTTTCAGCGCGTTGCTTTCCGTGTTGTCTGTTTCAGCGGCAAAGCCGGCGACAAAGATATTTTTCAATGAAGCATCTGCAGATCTTTTCTCTGCGACAGTTTTTAATATGTCGGGATTCTTTTTAAGCCTGAGGATCAGCTCATCTTTTCCGTCCTCTTTCTTGATTTTTGTATGCGACTTTTCCGCAGGCTGAAAATCCGCGGGTGCCGCCGCCATTATCAGTATGCAGTCCTGCGTAAGCTCGTTCAGAACGGCATCCAGCAGAGATGCTGTCGTTTCCACCTGATGTGGTTTGAATTTTTTGTTTGTCAGAAGGTTGTTGTCGATCGGTCCGTGAATGAAAATTGTTTGCTTTGATCTCCCGGAGGCTGCGTCCGCGAGGGCTATGCCCATTTTCCCTGAAGAAGCGTTCGATATATAGCGCACAGGATCGATCCATTCGCGGGTAGGGCCTCCCGTTACGATTATCTTCCTATCCTTTAAGGGCATTTTCGGCTGCCTTGAAAATATTCTCAACATCCGCAAGCCTGCCTTCGCCTTCATCGCCGCATGCCACTTTGCCTTTTTCCGGGCTTATGAATTTTACTCCCCATGATTTTAAACGCTTAATGTTTTCCTGCAGAGCGGAGTGCGCCCACATATTCGGGTTCATGGCCGGAGCAATCAGCACCGGGCATCTCACAGAGAGAAATGTTGTGCTTAAAAGATCGTCGGCAATGCCGTTCGCGAATTTGCCGATTATGTTCGCTGTCGCGGGCGCTACCAGCAGTAGCGCGGCATCTTTCTTTAGCTCAATATGCCCCATCTCTTTCATGTTCTTTACAAAGTTATCGGAATACACAGGTTTACCCGAAAGTGTTTCGAAAGTAAGCGGGGTTACAAGCTCCTTGGAGTTTTCAGTCATTACAACATAAACCGAATAACCCGCTTTTACAAAAAGCCTTGTCAGGTCGCAGGCTTTGTATGCAGATATCGAAGCCGTTACTCCCAGAATTATTTTTTTCATATACGTTTAAACACCTTTTCAAGATCGTTTTTCTCAAGCCTGAAAACATATGGCCTGCCGTGCGGGCATCTTTTCGCGTAATCTCCGCTTAACGCCCTGTCCGCAATGAGTTCCGCGTCTTCTACGGAGAGAGTGTCGCCTGACCGTTTTGCTGTACGGCAGGCAGCTTTTTCAGCAATAGCTTTCTTTACATCAAGCATATGATCCGCATCGTTTCTTAAGGCTTCCATAATATCCTCGAAAAAACCTTCGATGTCAAGGTTTTTTACGATTACCGGGACGCTTCTCACTACAACTGAATTTTCGGAAAAGATATCGACATCAAAAGCAGCATTTGTAAAATATTCTTTTTTTTCAAGAAATATTTGGTAATCTTCAATTGAGAGTTCTATTATAACGGGGAATATAAGATTCTGTGTTTCGGCTTCCTGGCCTGCTTTAAGAATTTTATCGTATAAATAACGTTCGTGTGCAGCGTGAAAGTCTATAAAGCTCAGGCCATCATTTTGTTCAATAACGATATATGTATTGAAGATAATTCCCAGGTATTTAAAATCGAATGCGGATTTCTCGGCAGAATAAAGTTTTTCCGCTTCTTTAATGAATATCCGGGATGTTAATATATCCGGTTTATCGTATGCTGCAGCATTTTTACCGGTATTTATTCCAGCGCCGCGTTCAAAATTAAAAGTGACCTGTGCCGGCTCGCTTATTCCTGTTCTTCGATCTGTAGCGTAAAAAGGCCCGGTTGCATCCAGCCTGTCAATATTCAGACTGTGTATTCTTCCTAAACTTTTTTCTCCGAGACGCATTATGATGCTGTTTATATAGTTCTGGTCAAAAAATTTTATTTCTTTTTTAGCGGGGTGAATGTTAACATCTATGAGTTCCGGATCTATATTTATAAAAATTATAGCCGCCGGATGGCTTCCTCTCGGGGCAATGGCCTCATATATTTTTGATAAAAGAAATCCCAGATATTTATGCTCGACAGACCTTCCGTTTACGTACAGGAGCTGCATTGAACGGGATGATTTTAAAAAATCGGGTTTTGAAAAAAATCCGGAAATCCCGGCTTTGTCATCAAGTCTTTCGAAATTTAAATGTTCGACTGCCTGCTTCCCGTAAATCTGTTCGATTCTTCCATCTATTGTGCTGACGCTTTTAAGCGTTATAATACGCTTATCATCCGCTGAGAATGAAAAGCTGATACCGGGTTTTGCAAGAGCTGTCTTAAGAATTGCTTCACGGATTTTTCTTAGTTCCGCTGCCCTGGATTTTAAGAATTTTTTTCTTGCAGGTATATTGTAAAAAAGATTTTCGATTATAACGGTTGTGCCTGCCGCTCCTGCGTAATCGGACATTTCGGTTATTTCGTTAAAGCATACGAGCTTCGCCCCTGTATCTTCATCGGGGGAACGGCTTATTATTGTTAACTTCGATATTGACGATATGCTTGCCAGCGCTTCGCCCCTGAATCCGAAAGAAGAGATCCTTTCTATATCCGAAATATCTTTTATCTTGCTTGTTGCGTGGTTCCGCACCGCAAGCGGAAGGTCTTCCCTGTATATGCCTGTTCCGTTGTCCCTGACCGTTATCTTTTTTAATCCGCTGTCGGAGATTTCAACGTCTATTTCCGAAGCTTCCGCATCGATAGAGTTTTCCAGAAGCTCCTTAACCACGGAAAACGGGCCTTCGATCACTTCACCGGCTGCGATCTTGTTTTTAACGGATTCGTGGAGTATTTGGATACGGGACATATTCGGAATTTCTGATGAAAATAAATTAATGTCAACAAATTAAAACCCTGCCGGCAAAGTGCTGTAGTTTATATCCCCGGAACAGCATTTATAATATTCAGTATATTGATTTATAGATGTCTGGTTTGCTCAATAAACGTCAAGAAAGCTTTCAGCTTTCCACATGCCTTAAAAGCTCGGGCAGTGTTGTGCCGAGCAGTCCCTGAATGAAAATATCCGTGATGGAGCGGCTCAGGGTTGTCTCCTCGAGATTCATTTCTATTACAGAAGCTCCGTGTTCTTTGGCGTTGTAAGGTATCGACGCCGCCGGATAAACCTGTGCGGATGTGCCCACTACCATTACGACATCGGCTTTTTGCGCGAGCATCATCGATTCCATGAGAGCCGCGTGCGGAATTGCTTCGCCGAAAAAGACGACGGTAGGCTTTAATATGCTCTGGCAATCTTTGCAGACAGGCATGGCTTTTTTGGAGATCCGGAATTCGCCCGCATCGTAAATGCGGCCGCAGTCCAGGCATTCGAGATGCTTGTCGTTGCCGTGGAACTCGATGACTTTTTTATTCCCGGCTTCCTGATGCAGATTGTCCACATTCTGTGTTATGATAGCTTTCAGGTAACCGAGCTCCTCAAGCTTCGCGAGCGCATAATGCGCGGCATTCGGCTTTGCATTTCCGGTAAGTTCCTGCATCTCGGCGAGCATTTCCCACGATTTTTCCGGATGCCTTCTGAACATTTCTATGTGAGCATAAACCATGGGATCGTATCTCGACCAGAGCCCGTCTTTCCCTCTGAAATCCGGTATCCCGCTTTCGACTGAATGCCCCGCGCCGGTAAGCGCGATAAGGTTTTTGGAATTTTTAATTAAGTCTGCCGCTTTTTTGAAATTTGCTTCCATATAGTTAATCCTGTTGATCGAGAATAATCCTGAAAAAAGTGATAATTCTTCAAATAGTATTTCTAACTCTTCCGGAAATACTGAGAAATGCCTTCGCCTTCCCCCTATCCCCCAGTGG
Organism: uncultured Leptospirales bacterium; assembly: GCA_964626055.1. Lineage (GTDB taxonomy): Bacteria > Spirochaetota > UBA4802 > UBA4802 > JAFGDQ01 > JAFGSG01. The sequence continues at coordinate 51,163 of CAZVDF010000013.1, read as the reverse complement.
GGGGCACCTTCATATAAATCATCTTTTATTCTTTTAAAAACAGCAACCGGGTTAATTTATTATTTCTTCATTGCGTAGTCTTATTGACTGTATCCCTATATCTTTTAAAAATTTATCTCTGTCATTGTCTTTTTGTTTTCTTTTTGCCCCCTCCGGGGGATAGGGGGAAGGTAAAAGCATACATTTTTCTATTTTATTCTTTTCATCAATTTTCTGGAATAAGCCATATTGTTTGAAATGTATTTAACTATTAACAGATTATTATTTTAAAAAAGATGCAATGTCAAGTATTTATGCTTTCATGGCATTTTACCAGATTTTAAAATCAGTCGTCAGGTCGGCGGAAATAATAGTCTGATAATTTTCATATCTATCTTTAAATTCTCCCGAATAATAATAAAACCACCGGTATTTAAGTGAAATACTCAGAAATTGATTCATTGATACCGAGAGAGTATTGGTTATATCGCTTCGGATATACCGCTTTGTTTTTTTAAGGGACTGCGCAGATATAAATGTGTCCGCATTAAATCCATATGTAAAATTATTAAAAAAGGGAAGTTTATAGCTGAAGATAAATTCGAATCCGTAAACAGGCTTTGCTGCCTGATCGTGTATATACTTCTCAAAACCAATACCGGATTTTACTTGAAGCGTTTCTGTTACGGCATTGATACCTGCTGTTTCACGGATATAAACAGGTCGAAGGCCGTTTACTTCTTTAATGACGGTATCTGCCTGCGATTTCTGATACGGTTTAATAATTTCATACAGATTTAGTCTGTATGTGAAGGTCCCGCGAAGAAGATTATTCAAGTTCTGTTCATCCTGGCGTTCGTAAAATATGTAGGGAGTAAGGATAAATTGATGATAACTGTTATAAACAGTTAAATCTATCCTATTCTCCATCCCCCACCTTTTATTGCTGTATTCAGCCTGCCCGACCGGAGCGTCGATGCCGTCGCGTTTACGTACGCTGTTGTTTTCAAAAAAATTGGAAAGATAGATATCTACTGTTGTGCGGAAGCTTTGCTCTAGATAATTGTAATTAGTTCTCAAAATCACCTGTTTATCTTTTATGTCGGAACTGATGATATCAGTAATGTTTTCCCATGTATTATGGTAAGAGACGCGCTTTCGCAGAAGATGCTCAATTTTTTCAAACGCTGGCTGGGTGGCCACAATACGGTACATGCGTTTTTCATCAATTGGATATTCCTGTATCCGTCCGTCTTTAATCCCGTCTATTAAAAGAGAACCATCAGTGTCGTTTATGTTCTTCAGGTCGTCTCCTTTCAGAGAGAAGAGGAAAATATTGTAATCCGAATTTATTGCATAAAGGAGATCCGAACGTTTAATGTCGCCGCTGAATTCTGAATCCTGAATCGTATTGTACTCGGAAATTGCAATTTCGGCGTTGAATTTGTCCCGAAGCAGCGATAAAAGTTTAGCATCGTTGACAATTACTTTTTTTGCTCCCGTACGTGTAATGATCTGCTCATTTTCTGCAGTAAATTTTTTCTTCCAGAGCGCCAGCCGGTTTGCGAACTCCGAATAGTTCTGCGAATCGACCGGGACAGGCGCAGGCGTTATTCGTTTGACATTTAACATGGATATACTTCCCGTATCCACCTGAAAACGCAGTGAGTAGAACACGTCTCCTCCCGGCAAAAGCAGCACCGATCTGCCGTCTGAGAGATCTATGCGCGACGCTTTGCCCGTGAAGAGTTCGGCATTATTGTCTCCTCCGCATAAGGCTAGCTGTATCTGCCTGTTCTGCAGAAGGAGAGAGACGGTATCTTTTATGCTCAGCCCTGAAAGAAGAACTATGTGATTGATGCCTCTGTTCTTAAGATTTCTGATGGTTTCGGCCAGGGGATTTTTTTCATCTTCCAGCCTGATTTCGTAGAGGTTTTTTTCGGCAATATAAAAATTTATTTTTTTTGATGAAACAGCCGCAAATGCAACAGAAGTATTCTTTTTGGTATGAATTAAATATGGATCGAATAAAATTTTTTTATCTTTGATGATATTGGCTGACAACAGCCTGGTGCTTTTCCCGGAACTTAAAAACTTAAGATTATCGATGCCTATACGCAGGTCTTTGGAGGAGATTAACACTGCATTGCATGCGAAGAAATTAAAAAAATCCATCATCACCGAGCCATAGCTGTACTTGGTAAGCAGGCCTGGATAGAATGCATTTCCCAGATCGATATACAGATCTGTATTTCTGGCTTTGCTTTCGGTCAGCATGCTTTGTGCCAGAGTCAGCATGAAATCCTTTTTTTCATCGGTCTCGTTAATTGAGAAACGTCCGCCCAGGTTGGAAGTTACAATTAAGCCGAATTCTTCTTTCGCTGAAATTGAATTAATAAAAAAGCTGTTTGTTGCAGCAAATATAATAAGAATAAAAATAAATTTAATAATTATTTTTTTTGTTTGCTGCATCCGGAGGATTATCTGATCATTTTTTATATTTTTATTTCTTAGGCATGTTCCCCGAAGCCGGAGAAGCAGTAGCCGATATCTGGAGTTTTTCTTTAAGGCTTGCATTTTCTTTTTCCAGATTTGATAAGGTTTTTTCTGTTTTACTGTTAATTTTTTCAGATTCCTTCAGCTTGATTGACAATTCGCCCAAAGAGGTTTTTTGCGATTCGATTATGTTTTCCTTGTCTGTCAGCAAATTTTTCAGCTCTTCAATCTGTTTCATCATGGCAGTTTCCTTTTGTATCCTGTCATTGCGGATAATTTCACGTTCTTTGCTGAAAGCGTCCTGCTGGTTTTTTATATTGTTATATAGCTGTTTTATCTCAAGCGTAAATTTCGTCTCCATGTTTTTATTCGATACTGTAAGTTCCTGGATTTTCGCACTGGTTTCTTTTTCCATCATATAATATCTTGTTTCAAGACTATTATACTGATTTTCACGGAGAGCTGCGTCCTTCTCGTATCTTTCCCTGGATGAAAGCATATCGGAGTTTAATTTTTCAATTTTTGCGTTGAGCTGTTGTATCTCTTTTTTTGCCTGTATGTTCTCGTCTTTAAGCACGGAGTTTTCTCTTTGAAGCAGCGCAAGCCTGCTTTTCATAAGGCTATTTTCGGCTCTCAGCCGCTCTTTAAGGTCATCCCTCGATCCGTTGAAAGTTCCGCAAGAAAGCATAATAATAACGGCGGCAATAGCAGTTAATTTTCCTGTTTGCATTATTTTTTCCTTTATAAAATTATATCGGGTAACAGGAAGTTATCATAAAACTTTCAGATAGCTTCAGAGTAATGATTTATCGGATTATAGAATACAATTTCAACAAAATTTTATTAATAAAATCATCTGAATTTTAGGTTGCAATTGAAAATATTTTTTGCTTATAATAATTCAATGCAGAACTCAAAGAAAGATTTTTCAATAATAATGTACTGGAAATGACACTATATGGAGGTAAAATTTATGTTGAATTTTTCACTTACGCCGGAACAGGAAAAGTTAAGAAAGGAAGCGCGCGAGTTTGCGCTCAGGGAAATACTTCCCGTAGCTTCTTATTATGATGAAAAGGATGAAACGCCCATGCCTGTTATTAAAAAGGCATATGAGGCCGGAATAATGAATACCGATATACCAAAAGAATACGGGGGCAAAGGCTACGGGCTTATAGAAGCTGCTATTCTGACCGAGGAAATAGCTGCCGCCTGCCCGGGACTCGCAACGTCTATCTTCGATAATTCTCTCGGCATGGAGCCTGTACTTCTAAGCAGGAATGACGGGGCAAAGAAAAAATACCTGCCTGAAATCGCGAAAGAAGGAAAGATGATATGCTTTGCGACATCCGAGCCTGTGATGGGATCCGATGTGGCAGGTATCAGATGCAACGCAAAACAGGATGGTGATGATTTTATCATAAACGGAACGAAGTACTGGATCACGAACGGAGGCATATCGGATTACATGACCGTATTCGCGACGATTGACCCGAAATCCAGGCATGAAGGGATATGCGCTTTCCTGATCGAGAAGGAATGGGACGGCGTCTCCATAGGCAAGCCCATTCCTAAAATGGGACAGAGATGCTCCAATACCGTCGGCCTGCACTTCAGGAACGTCAGAGTGCCGAAAGAAAATGTACTGGCCCCTCCAGGCAAGGGCTTTATTCTTGCCATGAAGACTTTTTCCAGAACAAGGCCCATCATAGGCTCCTTCGCGATAGGCGCGGCCAGATCTGCAATGGAATTCGCTCTGGATTACACAAAGAAGAGAAAAGCATTCGGCATGCCGATCATGAATTACCAGGCGATACAATTCAAGCTTGCCGAGATGTACCAGAAGATCGAGACCGCGCGTCTTCTGTCGTGGAAGTCCGCGTGGGAGGCGGACAATAATATCGATTCCACCATCAACGCTTCCATTGCCAAGTTCTATGCTACGGAAGCCGCGCTTGAAGTTGTGAACGAAGCCCTGCAGATTTTCGGCGGATACGGCTACACAAAGATGTATCCGGTTGAAAAAATCCTGCGCGATGTGCGGCTTCTGAGGATCTACGAGGGCACGAGCGAAGTACAGCGCTCCATAGTAGCGGAGTATCTGTTGTCGCTTTACAAGCCGGTAATGCCATCGCTCGATAATATGCCCGTGCACAGGAACATGGACCCGCTCTCTGAAGGATTCGGGAAAGGCAACAAAACAGCATGGAGATGCTCGATGTGCGGATACATCCATTACGGCGATGAAGCTCCGGAAGAGTGCCCGTATTGCTTCTTCCCGGCAGGCGCGTTCAAGAAAGTCAGCTGATATTCCGGGCAGGAGTATACTATCCGACAGAATATATTTTAACGGCATTCGTATACACGTATTAAATCGCGTGCCTGTTACTGTCCGAGAGGTAAAAATCGTTCTTTTAGGGATATGATATCCATCAATTTCAAGGCAGAAGGCAATTCCCGGCCATCAACGGTCCTGAAATTGATGGATTATATCACGATTGGGAAATGGCTCCTCTCGTTAATACACGCTGTCTCATTTCAAGGCGTAATACCTTGACGCTTGCGTCGAGGATGTAAGCCTATCGATTTGCGGAGCAAATCGATAACGCCTTGAAACATAATACCCCGCCGACACCGAAGGTGGCGGCCGGTACGTCAGTACCGGGGGCTTGCCCCGGGGAATTTTATTTAGAAAAATCAAATTGACACAATAACTTTGACTATCTAATATCGACTATCATTATTGTTTTTTGCTCTTGCCTTTGCCTGATAAAATAAATTGTCATTTTGTATATCATCAACAGGGAATAACATGCTAAAAAGGATTTCATATCTTATATTGATTTTATCTGTTGTAATATTTCTTCCTAAACTTTCATGCGAAAAAGAAGAAGAAAAAAAATCTGCTGAAAGCACGCTGAGCGCAGATAAAGAAAAGAAGAAAACGGGATGCATAGAAGGCAATTGCACCGACGGTTACGGCACATATGTGCATGACGACGGGAGCGTTTATACTGGGAATTTTAAAGACGGCAAAAAACACGGAAAAGGAACAATGACATGGGCGTCCGGGCTGCGCAAGGGCGAGAAATATGATGGAGAATGGTTTAACGATAAGATGGACGGGCAGGGGACGTACACATATGCAGATGGAAGCAAGTACGCCGGTACGTTTAAAGATGATAAACGGCACGGCAAAGGCACAATGATGTGGGCATCCGGGACTCGTAAGGGAGAAAAGTACGAAGGCGAGTGGTTCAATGATAAGATGGACGGGCAGGGGACGTACACTTATGCAGATGGAAGCAAGTACACCGGTACGTTTAAAGATGATAAACGGCACGGCAAAGGCACAATGATGTGGGCATCCGGGACTCGTAAGGGAGAAAAGTACGAAGGCGAGTGGAAAGACGGTAAGATGGACGGCAAGGGTGTCTATACTTTTGCCGACGGGAGCAGATACGAAGGGGAATGGAAAGACGACAGGATGGACGGAAAAGGCATTTATACGTTTGCCGATGGGAGCAGATACGAAGGCGATTTCAAAGCCGGGAAGATGGAAGGCAAAGGCACAATGACATGGGCAGCCGGGCCGCGTAAGGGAGACAAATATACAGGAGAATGGAAAAACAATAAGATGGATGGCATGGGTATTTATACATTTGCCGACGGGAGGATATATGAAGGAAAATTCGAGCTGGGGAAAAAACAGGGCCATGGAGTAATGAAATGGACAAAGGGGCCAAAAAAAGGCGAGAGATACGAAGGCGAATGGAAGAATGATAATATGGACGGGGCAGGCACGTACACGTATCCGGGCGGTAAAAAGTTATCCGGGCAGTGGAAAGACGGGAAATGGTATGGCCGGATAAAAGCAACTTCCGGCCAGGCAAGCGAGAGGGATCAAAATATCGACGCGGATAAAACCAAGAAAGGTATGCCGGAGCCGGATAATCAGATAAAAAATACAGACGGGAATGAGATAAATAAAAAAGCTGTAATACCTGAATCTTTATATACTGAATATATTTATATACAGAAGGACTGGAAGAACTGGCATCTGGTCGAAGGCGGGCTTGAGAAATTGATCAAGGATAAAACCGTACAGATCGAGTTTATTGACGGTAGTATGACAATAGCGAAATTCAGAAAGATTGTGGAAGAAAGGGAAATCGGTTTTAACAGATGGAAAACCTACTGGAATATAGAGACTGATGGAGGAGTGGCTTCAAAAGTCCCTGAAACATCAGTATGGCGTATAAAGTTTTTAAAAGATAAATAGCGTATATATCTGTTCAATAAAATTCCCCGGGGCAAGCCCCCGGTACTGACGTACCGGGGGCCACCTTCGGTGTCGGCGGGGTATTACGCCTTGAAATAAAAGAGTTGATAAAAAATCATAATAAAGATAATAATACGGATTAATACTAATTTTGAGGTGACATAATATGGCAGAGCAGAAGGAATTCGATCAGAAGATACTGGCGCTGGACCAGGCAATAAGCCAGATCGAGAAGCAGTTCGGCAAGGGATCCATAATGAGGCTTGGCGACGATTCGGCAAAGGTTAAAATTGCAGCGATCCCGACAGGATCGATCGAGCTTGATATCGCGCTGGGCATAGGAGGTATTCCGAGAGGAAGGGTTACCGAAATATTCGGCCCGGAGTCTTCCGGGAAAACGACATTAATGCTTCACGTTGTTTCCCAGGCTCAGAAGATGGGAGGCATTGCGGCATTTGTCGACGCCGAGCATGCGCTCGATCCGTCATACGCTTCGAAGCTCGGCGTCAACACGGACCAGCTTCTTGTGTCGCAGCCGGATACAGGAGAAGAAGCTCTCGAGATAACGGAGGCTCTTGTGCGTTCGGGCGCTGTGGATATAGTCGTGATCGATTCCGTCGCGGCTCTCGTGCCTAAAGCCGAGATCGAAGGGGATATGGGCGATTCGCATATGGGGCTTCAGGCAAGGCTTATGAGCCAGGCTTTAAGAAAGCTTACCGGAGTTATTTCAAAATCAAAGACATGCGTCATATTCATTAATCAGATAAGACATAAAATAGGAGTCATGTTCGGTTCGCCGGAGACAACCACAGGAGGCAATGCGCTGAAGTTTTACGCGTCCGTACGCCTTGACATCAGAAAAGTGGAAGTCCTTAAATCCGGGGATGATGCGATCGGCAACCGCGTAAGAGTAAAGGTAGTCAAAAATAAAGTAGCTCCGCCGTTCAGACAGGCGGAGTTCGATATTATGTTCGATTCCGGCATATCCGTTGCCGGCGGGATCCTTGATCTGGCCGTGAAATATGAAATCATAAAGAAATCGGGTACATGGTTCTCTTATGGAGAAGAAAGGATAGGCCAGGGACGCGAAAACGCAAAGACTTTCCTTGAGAATAATCCGAATATAGCTTCTGAAATTGAAACCAGAATAAAAATTAAAGCCGGCCTCACTGAAGCAGGTGAAGATAAAAACGGCAAGAGCGGGGATAATGTAAAAAGCAAAAATAAAGGCGGCGTAAAGGTCGAAGAAGCCGCTTCTTCCGCTAAATAATGAAAAAAAAAATTACTTTAAAGACGCCGGATGACATAAAAAGGATCGGAGAAGCTGGCAGAATAATAGCCGAGATTTTTAGAATACTCTCCGGCAAGTCTTTAAGCGGGCTAACGACATTTGAGATCGACGGATTCATTGAGGATATTATCCATAAATCCAAAGCTATGCCTTCTTTTAAGACTGTAAAAAATTACAGTTGTGCCACATGTATCTCGCTGAACAACGAAGTAGTGCACGGCATTCCCTCCAAAAAAAAAATCGTTAAAAAAAACGATATAGTCAAGATTGATATAGGCGTCGTAAAAAACGGTTATTTTGCGGACGCCTGCCGTACGTTTGCCGTAAAACCCGTGCCTAAAATTGCCGATAAATTAATATCCGTAACCGCCGGGTCTCTAAAAATGGGTATAGAGAATTTGTACCCCGGGAAGCGCCTGGGGGATATGGGTTCTGTGATAGAGCGCTATGTAAAAGCCTGCGGTTTCAGCATTGTGCGCGATTACACGGGTCACGGCGTGGGCTTCGCAGTTCATGAACTGCCGAGCGTGCTGCATTACGGGGAAAAAGGCAGGGGCCGTCTTTTACAGGAAGGCATGGTGCTTGCGATTGAGCCCATCGTGAACGAAGGCAGCGCGGATATTATGATACTGGACGACGGGTGGACGGCCGTAACCGAAGACGGCAAGCTCTCCGCTCAGTTCGAGGATACTGTCGCGGTTACAAAGGACGGGCCGGTTATTCTGACGAAGTGAAAAGTTTCAGGTGCGCAGGATTTACATTGACTTATAGAAAAATTAGTAATAAGATACTCAATTGACTGGCTTTTGCAATTTAAATAAAACAATTTGATCATTTTATCGATAATTTAACAATTTAAAATTTTGAAATAAAAGCCAGCCATCATTATGAATCGGATATAATAATGCTTTAATTACTTAAAATATATTTTATAAAAACCAATGATCAGGCCAACGAACTTATTATTATTTTTTTCTTTATTCATTGTAATGATTTTTTTACTATATGGCGATTTACATTCAAGTACAACAATAACCGTATCTCCTAATCCGGTTACCGGATTAAATGAATCCGATTTTGATGTTTCAGAAATGGAGAATCAGCTTCAGGACACAATTGATTTAAACGGCCCCTTTGTGGCAAACGCTTTTGCGCTCGCGAATGTACTTGGATATCCCATTGGCAAATCTTATTTAGGCAGTTTTCCGAGTTTCGAGGTCGGCCTTGCAGGCGGAGCCGGATGCGCAAACATGAAGTATTTCGACGACGACGATCCGGCTCACGACAACGGCACCCTTCCTGTGTTCGCGCCTAATCCGGTCATTCACTTCGGAGTCGGCATAGGAGGCGGGATCGATGTTCTTGGGAAGATGTTTTACATAAGCAAATCCGTTATCAATAAATATAAATCCGATATTGATTATGAAACACGCGGCACGACTTTAAAGGATTTTAAAATTTATTCGGTAGGAGCAAAAATTAGATATAATTATATTAAAGAAAAAAAATTTCTGCCGTTCTATCTGTCATTCGGAGGAATAACATTCAGCCTTGGCGGAAATTTTATGTACGGTGATATCAGCTTCTTTGGCGATTATGAATATGATTTTGATAACGTGAATATAGGTGGGCTGGCAGCCGGAGTCCCAATAAATTTTAATGGTATTTTTGAATCAAATATACATTGGGCAATATTTACTATAGATGCCCAGGCAATAGCTTATTTTGATATATTTTATTTATTCAGTCTTTATACGGGATTTGGAGTTGCCGGGAACATCGGTTCATTTAAGGTTAAATTCGATGGCGGCGGCGACGCGACAACTACTTCAGGCGGACCGTTTGAGACAAATTACGGTACTAACCAGGTAGGTAGTATCGGTTTTATGTCAAAAAACAATTACAGGCCGGATCCCGTAATACCGCTTTACATACTCGGTCTTGAAATAAATATCCTTGTTCTTAAGCTCAATGCCGAAACAATGGTTAATCTGCTTAACCGGAGCGATGTGAATGTGCAGTTCGGCACAAGACTTCAGTTTTAAGTAAATGCTTCTTGCTAAAAAAATCCCCAGGTTCTAACTTGTCAGAATGGAATTCAAGGTTATTGCGAAAGATAAATCCTGCGGTGCGAGGTCCGGTCTGCTGAGAACGGAGCGCGGAACGATTAAAACGCCCGTGTTCATGCCTGTAGCCACAAGGGGAGCTATCAGGGCCCTGACTTTCCGGGACATTGAAGAGATCGGCTTTGAGATCATCCTTTCGAATACTTACCATCTGTATATAAGACCCGGCCTGGAAATCCTTGAAAATGCCGGCGGCCTCCACAAATTCATGAATTATTACAGGCCCATCCTGACCGATTCCGGCGGATTCCAGGTTTTTTCGCTATCGGATCTCTGCAAAATACGCGAAGACGGGGTTGAGTTCAAATCTCATCTGGACGGCTCGGGTCACTTGTTCACGCCGCAGAAAGTCCTGGATATACAAAAAGTAATAGGTTCCGATATTATGATGGTGCTGGATCAGTGCACGCATTATCCCGTTGAAAAAAAAGAGGCAAAGGACGCCGTTGAGCGCACGGTCAACTGGGCGGACGTGTCGTTCGAGTACTGGAAGGAGAGATTCAATACGGATAAACAGGCATTGTTCGCGATCGTTCAGGGAAGCGTTTACGGGGATTTGAGAGAGGAGTGCGCGGCCAGGCTTTTAGAGAGTGATTTTTCCGGCTACGCCATCGGCGGGCTTTCTGTCGGAGAGCCGAAGAACCTTTATAATGAGATGACAGAGCTTACGTTGAGAAAGCTTCCGGAAGACAAACCTAGATACATGATGGGAGTAGGCAGCCCGGTTGAGATATTGTTCGCGGTCATGAACGGAGTTGACATGTTCGATTGCGTTATGCCGACAAGAATAGCGCGGAACGGCACTCTCTATACATCGCTCGGGAGAGTAAATATAAAAGCCTCTGCCAATGCCGATGATTCCGGTCCGCTGGATCCGAACTGCGGCTGCTACGTCTGTAATACTTTTTCCAGGGCATATCTCCGTCATATTTTCCGGATGGGGGAAATTTCTTCTCTTATATATAATTCCTATCATAATTTGTTTTTCATGAAATCATTCTTAAATGAGATACGGGAAAGCATCGAGTCCGGTACTTTTATGCGGGTTTATAAAAAATGGGAAACATTGTATAATTTAACTTGACACTTAAATTATTGTTTCATAGACTGTAATATTCAGCCTGCTTTATATCCTTTTAAAAATACCTGATATCATATAAAGCGCATATTATTATTTTTTATGTGTATTTTAACAATAATTAATAATAAATATTAAGAGAGAAGGTAATCGTTTGCATTAAAGCACGCTGATTTAATTGGAGCGTCAGGAGTTTTAATAAATGGATATTACCCAGAAGAAGAAGGGAGATATAGTTATACTGGTTATAGTCGGTGAAATTGACCTGTATAACGCGCCTGAGATTAAAGATATAATCCACAAATTGATTGAAGAACGAAATTATAATGTTATAATCGATCTCGAAAAAGTTTCATATATCGATTCGTCCGGTATCGGAGCTCTCATCTCCAGCCTGTCGAACTTAAAAAAATACCAGGGCGGTCTTAAAATAATTAACGTCTACGCTTCGGTGAAAAAAGTATTTGAGCTCACGAAATTAACGTCATTTTTTGAAATATACGATACTGAAGAAGCGGCAATTTCGTCTTTTAATAAATAATTGTACTCACAATAATTCGCTGACTCTCTTTAAATTACAGTAAGACAGGAGAACAACATGACAAACTATAAGCAAAAAATATTCATATCGTTAATAGGTTTTATATTTTTCATGAGCTGCGGGGATAAAGTCCCTGTGAAGGAAATGTCTCTGGCAAAAATGGAAATTTCCAGGGCAGTATCCGTGATGGCAAAGAAGTATGCGCCGCAGGAAATCAATGAAGCCGAGAAGAAGCTGATAGAAAGCCACGAATTTGTAAAACAGGACGCCCTTGACAAGAGCAAGGCTTCGGCAATAGCAGCTCTTCAGAAGGCAAAAGAAGCATATGATAAATCGATACCTCTCCTGGCAAAGGATACGCTCGATATTGCGAAACAAAGCCTTGAGCAGGCTGAAGTGCTGTATGCGGAAGTCCTGGCAGAGAACGACTACAAACAGGCAAAAGCGGCTCTTGATGATGCAACCAGGTTATATGAGCAGAAAAACTACTATCCCTGCTACGAAAAAGCGGTAGAGGCCGATAAATTTGCGAAGGAAGCAAGAAATGTCGCGATAGGCAAAAAGGAAATATTAAACAAGTCGATCGCGGAAGTAAAACTCGTTCTGGCGGATGGAGAGAAATATAACGCGTCCGTCGTCGCGAAAGATAAAGTTCAGATCGCCGGGGAAAATCTTGCAGTAGCGGAAGAATCTTACAAAAACATGGAGCTAAAAAAGGGATTTAAAGCTGTCGAGGTTGCCGGAACAAACGCGGATGAAGCGTATTTGACGGCAATAAAGGAAGCTGCAAAAAGTAAAATAGACGATGCCGAAAAATTATTCGCGGAAGCGGAGAGATCCGAGGGCGCTGCCGTAGCGAAAGATGAGTTGAACGGAGCGAAAGAGGCTCTTGACCAGTCGAAGACATTGTTCCAGGACTCGAAATATAAAGAGGCTATTCTTTCGGCTGATGAGTCGGCTGGATTATCCAACAAGGTTCTGGGATCGCTTAATCAGTCCGCAAAGGAAAAAATAGCGAGTGCCGAAGGGATGTACAATCAGGCAAAAAGCTCAGAGGGCGCCGGGATAGCGGTTGATCAGTTAAACGGGGCAGGCAATGCCCTCGACCTCTCCAAAACGCTTTTTAAAGAAGGCAAATACAAAGAATCGGTTGCAGCCGCGGCTGAAAGCGAAAGACTATCGAAAATTGTTATCGATACCAAAGCGAAAACCGAGAAAGTGGCCGCAGTCGTCAAAGGCAAAGGAACGGGTCCGATCTTTTCTGAAGAATACTTCATTTATAAAGTAAGATATATCCCCGAGAGAAGGGATTGCCTGTGGAGGATTGCGGAGAAATATTACAGCAATCCTTATTACTGGCCCCATATATATAAATCAAATAGTGATAAAATATATAATCCGAATCTTATCTGGCCAGACATGCTGCTGAAAGTTCCTAAAATGAAAAAAGCTGGCAGTGAAGAAGAGAAAGAGGAGCCTGCGGCCAAACCCGCCGGGACTGTTACGGCTCCCGAAAAAGTAAAAGAGACGCCTGCCCCGGCCGCAGAAGGGAAAGATTCATCCCCGGCGCAGGCTGATACGGTAAAACCGTCAAATGAGAAGTAAGCTGACCAATATATTACAGGTTATTGTTTTAATAACCGGAGTAGTATATCTGTTGACAGGGGTGATGTTCTTTTATTCACCGATCAGGTCTTTTGAGATTTTTTCTATTGAGGTTCCTGATGACTGGTTTAAATCAATTGAATATGATACCTTTGTCGCTCCTTTGTATTTTATATTAAGAAGTTTCTCCGCAATGATTTTAACAGCCGGTCTGGCAATGATATTGCCTCTGTATGATCCGTTAAAATACAGGGGACTGATTTATTATACCGGGATCATATTCCCGTTGATTTCCTCTGTTTTGCTTTTATACAGCGGAATTGAGTTCGATCACTGGATATTGGTTGTTTTTGGAGTTGTTTTCTTAGTTGTTCTGCTTGCAACGGCCTGCGGATTGGCAATTACATTTAAAGAAGCAAAAGCAGGAATCGAATAGCATTTTCAACAAGGATGCAACGTCTTGATAACAGCGATCCGCATATGGCTTAAAGCTGAAGCAGATCGCTTTTTTTATCTTTTCTTCATGAATAAATATTCAAATAGCAATTAATTTATTTTTTCCTTGATTAAGGATCGTATTTGTTTTAGGATTGACGAATTTTTATTCGGCGTCAGGGAAATAAATTAAAATGAAATTAAAAAAAATCGATAATATAATAGTCATATATTTATCCGGCAGGCTGGATGTCCAGTTCTCGCTAAATATTGAAAAAGAAATTAACCAATTAATACAGTCTGAACCGGGTTGCCACCTGCTTTTTAATCTTGAAGATGTTAATTACATGAGCAGTTCCGGCATAAGAATTTTTGTATCCACAGCGAGGATCCTCAAAGAGAAAAATAAAAAGTTGAAATTGTGCGATTTGAGCGAACCGGTAAAAAAAATATTTGAGGTTGTTGAGTTATTGGATATGTTTGACGTTTATAGGAATGAGGAAGAAGCAATAAGAAGTTTTTAATTATATGTCGTCCATCGGATAGGTCGAAGTTGAAAGAACAAAATAAAAATGGGACTGATAATGATTCTTTATCCGGCCTGGAAAAGATACAAAATGAATATATCGACAATAGAAAATTTTCCTCAATTGAAAAGGATTTCCAGCTTGGAGTAAAAAATTACTTTTTATTCCAGAAATTTTTTTATTTTAGATGGCCATATTGGCTTTATCATTCCTATTCCGCGAAATCCAGGACATTTAATCCGATCACTCCGTTCCTGCTGATAAATAACAATAACAGGGACTGGATTTCTTTTGCAAATCAGCATATCCCGGGCAAATTTTTCATTGATCCTGCCGGGATGATCTCGCCGGCCGGTGAATGCTGGTCAATCGAGTTCTGGATTTTAGCGAAAGGGATACTGTACAGACCGCAGGAAAGGACATCTTCGATCAATCAGAAAAGAGATGTCGATACATATATAGTCAATACAAGATGGGAAGAAACAGACTTTGAATTGATTGAGAGCATTTATAATATCGGTAATGATTTTGAAGAGCTCGCTGTCGAATTAAGGACTGTTTTACATAAGAGTATTCCGCACACTTGCTTTTTTATCGTCCTCCGCCCTTATAATATATCATCTCTGGGCGGTATTAATTCGATCGAATATAATAATAAAACAAAAGTAATTCAGATAAACGGAAAAGAAACGATTTATCTGGAGAACAGGCCGGATTATACGCTGGCCGGGAATTCCTCCGCAGGGGATATCGATTTTAACCGCATGGATGTTAAAGCCATGGAAGTAAAATGCGGTTCAGGAATGGCTACAATGGGATTCGGTTATAACTTGAGCAGGGGCGACAACGAACATAAGATCAGGTTAAGTCTTCCGGATAAAAAACCAGGCACGGTAAAACTTGATTACTCAAAATTAAAAAATAAATATATTGAAGACACGCATTTAAGATCCAAGAACGGATTAAAGACGATTTTCCCGGATAAGATTTTTCAAAACTGGATAAACGGATCGAAGATATCGGCGTTGAATTTTTTTAGCGACCTTCAAAAAGATAATTCCGTTAATGCCGATTTCGAATCTTTGTTTTACATATTATCCGGTTACAACAGGATCGGCTTTCTGGCGGAATCCCTTGAAATATTGGAATCCGTAGCCGGTAAAATCAGCAAAAAGGATAAGTTAACCTTCCGGAACATCCTGGACAGATGTTATTTTCTCGCGGCTGTTTCGGATTATTTTAAACTTTCAAGAAATATCGATTATCTGAGGGCCAAATATAATTATCTTCGTGAATTAATTTACCCCGTGCTGCAGTATTCGCAGACTTTTAAACAAAACAAACGGAAATACGATTACAATTCAATTGAGAATTATTTTATCAGGGAATTTCACGTATATGACGTTTTTCTTATTTCGTATACCCTTGCAGAATTTTCTTACCTTGCAAGATGCCTGGGGATTTTCAATGATGAAAAAAAATTCAATAAGGAGATCCTGAGGCTGGGAGAGCTTATTATTAAGAATATCAGCAAATCGGCTGAAGATGCAAACGATACAGACTCCGATAATGGGGATAAGGATGAAGAGAATACCGGGGATGCGAAAAATCCTGAAGTTGAAGAACCGATCCGGAATAAAAACGAATTTTATGCTTATAATGTTTTCGCAGGCTTTCCATTTAATGTAAATTCGTTCTCCGACAAGAAGCTGAAGGCACTCATCGATGAAATATCGGATCTTTTCCAGGAAAACCCGATGTATTTCAGATCGCTCGGCGCATGCGATATGTTTTTTTCGATCATCTATGCCATTAATTTATTGCTTGTTAAAGATACAAGAGTGCATTCGATCATCGCCAGGATATTTGAATTCGGGAAAGAAAAATATGCTTTACCAGATTTCATTAATCCGAAAACCGGTTGCGGAATAAAAGGGAAAGGGGATTCAATTAAATGTATTTCTTCCTTTATTATACTGCTGCGTTCGGTATTATTTATGGACTCTCAGGAAAAACTGGAAATTTTTCCGGCGCCGAAAGCGGAATGGTTCGCGGAAGGCTCTGAGATAAGGATTGAGGATGCGCCTTCTATTTTTGGCATTATAAGTTTCAAGGTAATCTCCATAAAGAACGAAGTTCAGATTTATTTTTCCGGTCTGCCGAAATATCTCCCTCCGAATATAGTAATCAATTTGCCTTTTGAGACAAAAATCAAACAGGAAGACGACTTTATCTTAAAAAAAGAAATAGGAAATTCCTATGTGATCCACGGATGGCCTTCAATAATACGTTTTTTTAAGAAATGAATTAATTCATCCAATCTGTCGATTTATATAGTATCGTTGGACAAAAACCTATTTCGGCAGACGGAGCAAAATGCTTACTTTTTCCTTGATCGTAATAATTGCAATTTTATCGGGCCTGGCCGTCTATTTGTCGTATTTTAAATCCAGAAGTAATCCCTTAAACAGGGCAATCGAACTGATCAGGCAGAATAAATTTGAGGAAGCAATCGATGAATATAAAAAGACGCTCTATTCAAAAGCTGATCCGTTCGATATCCATTATAGAATAGCGTCGTTATACGAAAAATTGAAAAATTACGATCAGGTTGTTTATCATTTAAATGAAATCTTGCGCATTGATAAATACGACAATGAAGTCCAGAAACTTCCCGTGCTTAGAATGCTCGCCCAGGCATATTATTTAATCGATGATATTGAGCAGGCATTCCGGACATATTTTGAGATATTGAAAATTAATCCTGAAGATGCCGAGGCGCATTACCACATAGCCTTTATATCCCTGGGGCAGGGTGAATTCGACATCGCCCAGAAATATTTCGAAAAACTTGTCAAACTGCAGGACGATTTCGAGTCCTTTTTCGGAGCCGGTATCTGCAGTTACCAGAATAATAAGAATACCGACGCGGTAAAATACTTTAAGGAAGCTTTAACATTAAAGCCGAATTCGGACATTGCTGTGCTCGCAATTTCATTCGCTTTGCAAAGATCCGAAAAATACGGCGAAGCTTCATTATATGCATCAAAGCTGGCAGGCCGTATAGTCGAGGATGAAGTCAGGTATATCGCAAAAAGGCTGCTGTCATTTTTGAATCTGGCAGAAGGGAAAAACAAGGAAGGATTGCAGTTGTTCGGAGAATTGCTGAATTTTTCAAGAGAAAAGAACATGCAGGATGAGATTAAACTTTCATTATATGATATTGGATTTGCATGCATAAAAAACAATCAGTTGAATCAGGCATTTAATTACTGGGAAGAGCTGTATCGCATGGACAGCAGCTATGAGGATATAAGGGAATTGCTTAATCTTATAAAGAAAGATATAAACAGCGGTGCCGGCAGCGACGGATTTGAAAATACGATATATGATTACGTAGACGACTGGGAAAGAAGCGCGTTCAATCAAAATTTTCTTTGGAATATCTGCGGGCTTAAAAGCGATCGCATAATCGACATTAAAAACATTGTCGTGCCCGCGAAGATTTATAAAAGCAAAGCCGGCAGGCAGGCATCTGCGGGAGGTCAGGAAGAGACGGCCGACAGAATAACCGCTTTCTGCGCACTGGATAATGAAGCGTTCAGAATGGCTTCGACCAGGTTGATCGTAAAACTAGGTAATAAAGTGACCGAGATCCTTCATACATACAGAGATGCTGACGGGGTCGATATCCTTTCGCAGTCTGCGGATAACAATAACAAAGAGCTCGTCTGGATAAGACGCTGGAAGGACAGCAAGGTCGGCGAGATAACGCTCAGAAATTTTGCCCAGGCCGTGAACGATATAAGAGCGCAAAGGGGGATTTTCATCACTACAGCGGAACTTACGAATGCCGCCGAACACAGCCTTGCCAAACTCAGCAAAATAAGCGTAGTCTATCCCGCGGAATTGAATGACTTATTAAAGGGATTGGTCTAAAGATGGCATTTTTTCCCGGATGCAAAATCGAGAATGTCAATATAGATTCTATCGATCTCAACAACACTGACTTTAAAATAAGCAGACCGCAGGGAGACGGCAGACTTAAGGAGTCAATAGGCGCATCCGGAATCCTGGAAATGCCAGTTCTTTTTAAAAATAACGGCGAATATAAAATTATTTTCGGTCATAACAGGCTGGCTATTTTTAGAGAACTGAAATATCCGGAACCCGGTTTATACGTATTATGTTATGTCGCGGAAGTTCCGGATCCTGATCTGTATATCAATAACGCTGTTTTAAAAAATTTCAGGGGAGAGATAGGCCCTGTCGGGAAATGCAGGTTCATCCGGGTATTGAATGATACATTCACTTTAAATAGGGACGGCATCGCTGCGGCCGCAAAAAGGGTGCAGATCCCCGATGACTTTCTTTACAGCGGTAATACGGAAAAAGTTTTATCACTGCCGGAACAGCTTAAGAATTACTTTGATTTGAAGAATATCGGCTTTAAAATTATTAAAAAAATTTTAAGTCTGTCGGGCGATTCCTGCCGGCTCCTCTCTGACTGGTCAAAGCATGCCGATATCCGCGTTAATATCTTCAAGGGCATTGTCGATCTCATGTCGGATATCGATAGAATGAATAAGTCGAATAATATACCTGTTAAAGTATCAGGTATTGATCAGGCGGCGGCCGGTACTGATGATTACGATAAAGGTCCCGCAAGAAAAGACGAAATGCTCTTCCGCGAAATTTTCAAAGTGCGGTATCCTGAATATACCGCTATAAGGTCTGAAGCGAAGAAGATAATCAGCGATCTTTCAAAAGACGGTCTTGAAATCGATTTTCCTGAATATTTCGAAAAAGATGAGTTCGGGATTGGGATTAAAATCAACAAGAGAAGCAATATCGGGGGATTTAATAGGATCGTAAGCGGGATAAACAGGGATGCGTTAAAAAGACTTCTGGATTTATTATAAAAATTTCTTCAAGTTATTAAAATTCAGTTTTTTTAAATAAATATGAAACACATTACAAAATTTACTCAGGAATCAGGCTTTCCTGGTCAGCTTTTCATCTTTTTGAAGGTTATCGCATCAGGCCTGAAAGGCGTTCCCATAAATTTTGTAATGTGTTTCATATTTATGGTTAATTTATAATAAAAAATTATAATTTTGGGATGGTTTTCAGTTCTGCTGAAAAAACTTCGACATTTCTTTTATAACTTCCCTGCATGTATCTTCAAATGATATCCTGGATTTGTATCCCGCGGCGTTTTTATGACCGCCGCCTCCCCTGGCCATCGCTATCCCGGCAACATCATAGTCGCCTTTAGTTCTCATGCTGACCTTTACCTGGCCGTCCAGATTTTGCTTTACCAGGACGCTTGCAATCACTCCGTCTACAGTGAGCGGCAGATTGATGTTCAACTCGCCTTCAGTAAACGGAGCGCCGGTTTCTTCCAGCATTTCCTTTGTCAGCTTCATCAGGATCAATTTTTTGTTGAAATGGATCTCCATTGAAGCCAGCATTTTCGCCCTCAGCTCGAAGCTGTCCAATGAATTGCTTTCGTAAATTTTCTCATAAATATTAAAGGGATTCGCCCCGAGCTCCACTAGATTGGCAATTATTCTGAATGTTTCGGGAGTGGTCTTCGGATATCTGAAAGAGCCGGTATCGAACAGAATGCCAGCATAGAGCGCCTGGGCGGCTTTAAAGCTGGGCTTTTTGTCGTAATATTTGATGATATCGTAAATTATTTCACTTGCCGAGGAAGCTTCGGCTTTAATGAAATTATCTTCAAATTTGTCATTACCGCCTTCGTGATGATCAATAATGAAAACATCTTTTACTTTGTCTTTTATATAATTATATGTCGCGCCGATATTATCGAAATCATTTGTATCCAGCACAAATACGGCATATTCGTTCAGTTCGTTCAGGAAAGGCAGATTTGAGTTATTGTTAAATATGTTGATCTCATTCTCGGGATCTATAAACAGAAATTTATCCGGGATCGGATCCGAGTTCAGAATATAAGCCGTTTTATTAAGGCTTGTTAAAAGTTCTTTAAAAGCTATTTCCGAGCCCAGCCCGTCTCCGTCAGGACTTTCATGGGTGGAGATAATGAATTTATCGTTTTTCGCCAGAAAGCCGTCCAGTTTTTTAAAGCCCTGAAACATAATTTTACACAGACCTGCCAACTGTTGTTTTTAACAGAGGGAATCCAAGCTCTTTTCTTATTTCAACGTATCTTTCGGCGCATTTTTTCGCAAGGTTCCTTACTCTTGTTATATAGCCGACGCGCTCGGTAACGGATATGGCGCCGCGCGCGTCCAGCATGTTGAACGCATGGGAGCATTTCAGAACAAAATCATATGCCGGGAGAACAAGTTTCGGATCCGGATTATTTAATACAGCGTTGCATTCTTCCTCGTAAAGATTAAAAAGATTAAAGTATAAATCCGTATTTGCGATGCTGAAGTTATAATGCGAGAATTCAAATTCATTCCTGTGGTAAACATCGCGGTACAGAATATCTTTATTCCAGTTGATGTCGAATATGTTTGCTTTCTCCTGTATATACATGCATATTCTCTCAAGGCCGTATGTCAGCTCGACCGATACCGGGTTAAGCTCGATGCCGCCGCATTGCTGGAAATAGGTGAACTGGGTGATTTCCATCCCGTCCAGCCAAACTTCCCAGCCGAGACCGGATGCGCCGAGGGTCGGCGATTCCCAGTCGTCTTCGACGAAGCGAACATCGTGTTCTTCCAGCTTAATGCCCAGGAAACGCAGCGAATCCAGATACTGATCTTGGACGTCCAGCGGGGAAGGCTTCATTATTACCTGGTATTGAAAATAATGCTGCAACCTGTTCGGGTTGTCTCCGTATCGTCCGTCGGTAGGGCGTCTTGAGGGCTCAACATAGGCCGCTTTCCACGGCTCGGGCCCCAGTACGCGCAAAAAAGTGGCGGGATTGAATGTCCCCGCGCCGACTTCAAGATCGTATCCCTGCGTAATGATGCAGTCCCTGGATGCCCAGTATTCGTTCAGTTTTGCAATGATTTCCTGTAAGTACATATTCCGGTCTTCTTTTATAGTTTATTTATATTGAGTTTCGTAAGTAGCTTTTAAAGTCCTGTGAAGAGTCTCGAATTTTTGTTTATTGGTCAGATTATAGTAATCCAGCACGTCTTCGTCAAGTATTTCAAACCGCGTTCTTCTGTTTTCAATGTCTACCATTGAATAGGACAAGTATGCCAAATATATTAATGCTTTGTAATTCGAGGGCGCTAAATGAGGCCTGTGGTGATATTTTATTATGGTAACAAGCTCTTCGTTGAACTTCCATTTCTCGCATATCAGGCTTCCAAGCGTGGTATGGCTTACACCGAGGCTCATTTCTTCAAGAAGGCTCGCGTTCTCGATAATTTTTGTGCCGGCGATATCGTGGATTTTTTTTGTGAGTTCTGGCTTAATCGATAAAAGGACTATCTGGCCTATATCCGCGAGAAGAGTCGCAAGATATATAAATTCGCTCGATTTAGACTGTTTGGTCTGTATCGTCATTTTCTGGGCATAGAATGCCGCCCTGTAGGATTCCTGCCACAGGCTTTCGAATTTTTTATATCTGGAGTTCAGTATTTTCTGCACCCCGCTCGCGACAAGCAGCGCGTTAATTGTCTTTATGCCTATTAGTTTTACGGCATCCTCGATCGTTTTTGTCGTCTGCATCGTAATGTAACCGGCTGAATTTGCGAGTTTAAGAAGCGAAGTGGTCAACCCTGGATCTTTCGTTATGCTTGCGGAAATCTGTTTTAAGCTGGAGTCCGGATCGGCGCAGAGCCTTTGTATCTCCAGTATATTCTCGGGGAAAGAAGGTATTTTTTCCAGCTCTTTTATAAGTTCGTCGGCGATTTTTAAATTATGACTTTCCCGGTTTGTTTTTAACGGAATATTAACCGATGCCGTCGTCAGATTATTCTCGCATTTTATTCTGTATGTTTCCGGCGGGAATCCGGCGTTCTTAAATAGCATTAAAGCCATAATCAGACCCAGCCCGACTCCTTCGGAATCATCCATCACATCCTCAAATGCCTCCGATATGTCCGTATATGAAAAAGCCTTTTTAATACGTGATTCGATTTTTTTTAGTTCTTCCTCAAGTATGGGCGTGTTATTGACAATACGGATAATTAATTTATCCGGAGTGCTTTCAAAAATGACCCTTACTAGAAGATTGACTTCGCTTAATTTGCTGAAAATTTCGCTATCGCCTGTAAAAACATCCTTCTTGAATGTTTCCATCCCCATTCTGTAATCATCTTTTTTATTGATATCAAGCTCGCTCAGCTTGAAATATAACCTTTTTATATTAGCCTTTGCTGCATTCGTGATCAGTTCCCTGATTACGGTAACAAGCATTTCTTTTAAGTACAGGACGTCGTGTTTTCCCAGAAATCTGTGAAAAATTTTCATGAATGCAGCTTCGACTTCCGGGCCGAAGAAATTGAATTGCAGATAGAATCGCTGATCATTGTTAATGGATTTTTTATAATCAGCCGGTTTTATGACGTACGGTTGATCGATCTCTTCTGACAAGGTGGACTCCTGATATTATAGATAAAATATTATATAATTAATGGATATGGATATATATATCCCCATTTATAAATAATCAAGCCATTTATATTTATTTTTTAAAGCTCCTTCGAAAAGAGTGCTGACCGCGAAATAAAACTGATCTTCGCCGTATTTGTCGAATCCCCTTGCGTAGCCGAAGTATCCCTGCAGATCAATGTAATAGCCCACCGTTATTCTAAGGTTGAGCTCGATTCCGGCGCTTTTTTTAAAATCGCCGGAATCGGTTTTATTATCCCAGACATTGCCGTATTCCGCAAAAGGAATAAGCCAGATATCCCTGAACATCAATGGGAAAGTCCCGAAGGCGAAATCTTTTTGTATTAAAGGCAGCCTGTATTCGATCGCTCCGACAGCGATCCTGCTGCCGAAAATACTTCCGTAAGGATATCCTCTTAATCCGAACTCGTCTTCGTCTGTTGCAGGCGCGTCGCGGTCTCCTCTCTGGAACCTGCCGAGCGGGAACGGCGCCTTGTAATCAGGATTGTCGAACGAAGCGCCTCCCCTTAGACGCGCCATTATTACGTTATTTCTGAATAGACCGGGCAGGTATTCGGCATATTCGCCCATCACTTTATGATATGTAAGATCGGATCCCAGCTCTTCCCTGTATGAATCATACAGCACGAAAAAATCCCTGCCGTCCTCTTTGCTTATTGAATAGGAATATTGAAGCGCGTTGCTGTACATGTATTTCACGCGCGCTTTCGCTTCAATATCCCTGAATTTTTCCGTTCCCGTCCCGGGATAATATATGTCAGTAGATGTCTTTGAGTAATGATAAGAAAGAGAGGCAACGTGGGCGCTGAGATAATAGTAGAAAGGGAAAGCGATGCCGAATACGCCTTTTCTTTCCAGTTCCCTTTTCAGTTTATCCTTGTTGTCGTTTTCCCAGGGGAATCCGTCATTTCCGTAAAAAAGCGTTTCATCATGATATTCCGCTATGATATCCGGATAAAGATAACCGAAATAATAATACAGGTCAAGTTGCGCTCTCTTTTCAAAAGTAAATGCATATGCGTCGATATAATACATATTCCTGAATAATGTGTCCATGCCGACAGTGAAAATACCCGGTACGTATTGATACTTGTTTTTGTATACTTCCGAGCTGTAGATATTGGCGAACCACATAAAAGGATAAAGAGTGTTTAACGAAGTAAAGTATTCCGATTGTATTTTTGTTTTTTGATATTCGGGTTCATCCGGAACGGTGAAGAATTGAACGGGCAGATTTCTGAAATCGGTGTTCCGGGTTTTATCGCCTTTCCCGGGATATCTCATAAGTGCTATATCGAATCCGTTCTTTCCGTAGGATGCAAAGACAATCTGGCTGCCGTCGGGAGAAACGTCGGGCGAGAAAGCTCCGCCGAGAAGATTGGTAAGTCTGGAAATCTGCATATTTTTGAGATTGCATTCGTATAAATTATACGTTCCATCCCTGTCTGAAGAAAATACTATCCTGCTGCCGTCGGGATGCCATGCCGGATTAACATCGTTGTATTCATCATCAGTCAATCTGATCATGCTTTTATCAGCGATATTCAAAACAGCTATATCCGCGTTGCCGTTCTTTTCTTTCAATGTGAAAGCGATCTTTTTTCCGTCGGGCGAGAATTTTGAAAATGCTATCTGAATATCGGTACCGCTTATCAAGCTTTCCGTTTTCCTGAATAGCGGGTCGGAAAGCATCAGTGAAAATTTACCTTTATCCTGTTTTATATAACAAATATTTTCCCTGTCGTGGCTTGCGTCTATGTAGCTGCCCTTAAGCTTCCTTGTGAGTTTTTCATAACCGTCAGCATAAACGAACGCTTCATTGTATATGGAATATGATCTGTAAAATTCCGCGTCCGATAAGTAGATCTTTTCGTCGTCTGCCACGCTCATGCTGTTCGGATCGTTGACCCTGCAGAGTATTTCATTTTTACCTGTTATTTGAGAGTAACTCATCAAAGCTGTTTTGTCATAATTCGTATTTCTTATGTAATATATATTTTTAGTGCTTTTCCCGAATCTTGGTAGTAATGTGTTATATCCGCTGCTGGTGATTAATTTATATTCCGTTATCTGCTCTTTCTTTATATTCTCAATCTGCCTTGAGTATTTTATTTTTATGTACTTTTCCCATTCGTCCCACAGAATACCGGAAGTATTTCCTTCTCCATATTCCCATTCACTCGCACTGTACCAGAACCAAGGCGAGTGTGTAATAATTGGGAAAACAAGAAGAGCGTAATAAGGCACGTTATCACGGTACGGTAAAAAATTATAGGCATTATTCGACATTACATTGTCGAATCTCCCGATGCCGTATTTTTTTTCAAGATATTCAATAAACAGCCCGCCGTAAAGATACGGCACATTGCCTGTCGGCCATTCCCTCGGGAAATGCGAGGCTTTGCTTATAGGCTTAAAGCTGTTGTTCAGTATCTCGGTTCTCATGACCATATCCGTGTAAGTGCTGTTGTTGCGTCCGAATCTGGAATAATCGGACTCATGATAAACAGCGATGCCTTCCGTCATCCATATCGGGAGATAAGCGTTCGGGAAACAGCATCTTCCGAAAGCGTATCTGGTAAAGGTCGGGATACCGTAAATGGAATCCATGTTGAGCACATGCGTATATTCATGCGTGAAGACCATTTCAAGCCAGCTGTCGAAATTGCTTAGAACTCCGTCAAGCTCAGGTCTTGTTAAATATATCTGTACCCGGTTATACGGTACCGACATTGCGAATCCGTTTGCAGCGTACAGGTTGTCTACAAGAATAACATCGGTTCTGAGGGAAGGCTGCCATTTTATGAGAGGGGACAGCCGCCGGTGTATTTTTTCCGCGATCCGGGATAATTTTAAGGCCTGCTCTTCTATTCCCTGATGGTAATGTATCCAGAAATGTTCCGTTTTTATGGATTTCCATTCAAGCTGCGGGTCAAATAACAATGCCGAGAAAAGTTTTACGCTGATTTGAAGAAAGAATAATGTCAGAATAATTCTTTTCATTTATACCCTTGCCCGGCCGGCAGAAAAACGCCGGCCGCCCTATCCCGTAGTCCGGCCGGGAGAAGGCGATGCTGCTTATGTGTTCCAAATGGGAAATCTAAAACAGAACATTTTAGCAACATATTTTTGTGTAAAATTAATTTGAAAAAATAGGCTTATCAGCTTTTTATATAAATTACTTGACTGAAGATGAAGAAACGCAAGTAATTACAAAATATTATCTGTTGAATAAATTGTAAATAATAATTTATGAATAAAATTATAGCCAAAGCGTTGAAAAACAGACAAAAAGTATTGTCCGAGTTTGACTCAAAGAAAATACTGAAATCCGCAGGCGTTCGAATAACGAGAGAATATTTAGCTTCTTCAAAAACCGAAGCCGTGAAGCTTGCAAAAAAGATCGGATACCCTGTTGCGTTAAAAGGCTCAGGCCAGAAAGCCGCGCATAAAACCGAAATGGGCCTCGTAAAGCTGAACATCCGCAATCCAAAAGAGCTTGCTATGGCCTACAATGAAATTATTGGCAGGGGGGTCGAACTTGACGGCGTTCTTGTACAGGAAATGATAAAAGGAGACAGGGAGTTCATCATAGGGCTTTCGCGCGACCCGCAGTTCGGCCCGTGCGTTATGTTCGGTCTCGGCGGTATTTTCACCGAAGCATTAAAAGACGTCAGCTTCAGGGTTGCGCCGTTCAGCGAGGACGACGCCATGGAAATGATAGGCGAAATAAAAACAGCCCGGCTTCTGGGTAAATTCAGGGGCGGCCCGGAAGTGAATAAACAACAGCTGGTAAAAGCGCTTGTCGGGATAGGGAATCTCGCCCTGGAACACGATGAAATTTCGGAGATAGATATTAATCCGCTGATTATTTCAAACGGTAAGCCGGTTGCGGCGGACGCGCTTGTGGTGCTGAGATGACGTTTCATCCGATGGGACTGTCGAAAAAGTAATTTAAGGAAAAAGTTAATCGCTTCATGCTCCCCGAACCCCCCTTAAGGGGGGTTTAACTCTTTTAAGGTCTGCCGGGGCGTGATATGCATGGATGCCTTGATATCGGGTACAGGCAGAATGTCCGTTGGCATACGGCTGTGACGTAAGGGGTTAATTAAAATTATAACCGGAAAATAAAAAAAATAAAATAAGAAGACTAAATATGAAAAACAAAGATTTGCAGTTAATCGCGAATTCAATAAGAGTGCTTTCAATGGATGCGGTACAGAAGGCGAATTCCGGGCATCCCGGCATGCCGATGGGCTGCGCGGATATCGCGGCTGTGCTCTGGTACCGAATAATGAAATATAATCCGGCGGATCCGTGCTGGGTCAACCGGGACAGGTTTGTTCTTTCCGCCGGGCACGGTTCCATGCTTCTTTATTCCGCTTTGCATCTTTCGGGCTATAATATAACGCTGGATGATATTAAAAATTTCCGGCAGCTCGGATCAAATACGCCGGGCCACCCGGAGTTCGGCTGCACGCCGGGTGTTGAGACTACGACGGGCCCGCTCGGCCAGGGATTTGCCAATGCCGTTGGGATGTCGGTCGCATCAAAGCTGATGGCGGATGAGCTCAACGCGGGCGGAGAAAAAATAATAGATCATTTTATTTACGCGATAGTGAGCGACGGCGATCTTATGGAAGGTGTTTCGTCGGAGGCTGCGTCCCTTGCGGGCCACATGGGACTCGGAAATATCATTTTTATTTATGATGATAATAAGATCACGATAGAAGGCAGCACCGATCTTGCGTTTTCGGAGAATGTCCGGGAAAGATTTACAGCTTACGGCTGGCATGTCCAGGATATAGACGGGTATGATCATGAAGCGATCGAAATGGCAATAGCAAATGCGCAGGGGGAGACCTCAAAGCCATCTCTCATTATAGCAAGGACCGTAATTGCAAAAGGATGCCCCTCAAAAGAGGGGAGCGAATCCTCTCACGGCTCGCCTCTGGGAAGCGATGCCGTAGCCGAGAGCAAGAAGTACCTGCGATGCGTATACGAGATACCCTTCGGCTTACAGCAGGGCGTCTATGATCTTTTCAGGGCGAGAAGGGCGGATCTTCAGAAAATATATGATGAATGGACGGAAAAATTCAATAATGTCATGAAAGGCGATTTGAAAAACAAGTGGGACCGTTTTTTTTCAGCCCCGGATATTAATTACCTGAGAAAAAAAATGCCGCGTTTTGATCCTGCGAAACAAATTGCCACAAGGAGCGCGAACGGTAAGATAATCGAATCCCTCTTTGCCGAGCTGCCGAACATTATCGGCGGCTCCGCGGACCTGGGACCCAGCAATAAATCTTTCGCCAAAGGATTCAGCGAATCGGGCAAAGGCAAAGTCGGCCGTAATCTTCATTTCGGAATTCGCGAGCATGCCATGGGAGCCATACAGAACGGGATCGCGTATTACGGCGGATTTCTCCCGTATTCCGCCACATTTTTCTCCTTCTTCGACTACATGCGTCCGCCCGTGCGGATCGCCGCGCTTAGCAAGCTGCACTGCGTATATCTCTTTACGCACGATTCAATCTTCGTTGGAGAGGACGGGCCTACCCATCAGCCTGTGGAGCATCTTGCGGCGGCGAGGGCCATCCCCAATCTTACGGTAATAAGGCCGGCGGATGCCGAAGAGACAGCGGAAGCATGGCTGTATGCGATCGAGAACAGGACTGGCCCAACGGCTCTAATTTTAACCCGCCAGGATGTCCCGGTCGTTGCCAAAGATGCCGGGGGAGGCGCGGAGAACCTTTCCCGGGGCGCATATGTCGTATATAATGCCGGTAAAAGGCCGGATATAATCATTCTCGCAAGCGGTTCCGAAGTGAGTCTCTCTATTGAAGCGGCCAGGGCGCTTAAAGAGGAAGGAATTAAAGCAGGAGTAGTATCTTTTCCGTCGTGGGAGCTTTTTGACAGGCAGCCTGAAGTTTACAGGAATTCTGTTTTGCCGAAATCAGTAAAGAAGAGGGCTGTTGTTGAGCTCGGGATCGGCATGGGCTGGGAAAAATACGCGGGACCAGACGCTATCTATTTTACGATAGAGACATTCGGGGCATCGGCTCCGCATAACGTGCTTGCTGAAAAGTACGGTTTTACCGTGAAGAACATCGTGAACAGAATTAGAGATTATATTAAGAAATAAATTAATCGTTTATTTTTTAATTGATTTTTGATAAATATGATCTGATACTGTTTTATATTACCCTGTTTGATCGACGTTTATTGCGTTAATTTTAAACACTATCGATAGAATGACCAGATTTTAATAAAAAGAGTCAGTCAAAATGAGTAATGTTATATTTTTTTACAAAAATAGAAAATGCCGGAAAATAAAATAAAAAACGTAATTCCTGTCGGGATTTTTTCAATCATTTTCCTTATTTTAATTCTGCTTTCGGCCGCAATTTCGGGCGCATATTTTTATTCCGAATCGATAAACAGAATTGAAGAAATTGAAAAATACACACGGAGCTACTCGATCCCTCTTGCGGAAGCATTTGCAAATGTGGCGGAATTAAGCTATAAAACCGGAAATTTCGATAAATTAAAAAATTTGTTCAGGGAAAAGATAAATGCCAGCATTATCGACGAAGCGTTTTTTGTGCTTTCCGACGGCAGGATCGTGGTGCATTCCGACCAGGGAGTGGAGAAGGAGCTCAAAGGGAACATAGCTACTGACGAATTCGCATATAATCTGGATATGATAATGCTCCCTATATGGACAAAGGTCGATCATGCGCAGTTCATGGATTACCATATTTACAATGAAAATAAAAAAATTCCTTTCAAGAAGGATTTGCTTAAATTACTTAAGAAATATATTTATTCAAAAGCGGATGTCTCAGGATGGCTGGTCACAAGGGCGGTCAATGTAAATAAAAAAAGTATCGGATGTATTAGTTTCATAATCAGCAAAGAAAGGATTTATAAATTTTTACTTGAACATTTTAATATAAGCGTAAAATTATCCATCATTCTTGCGATACTGTCTTTTTTAATATCCTTTACGGTGTCGATAATAATTTTCATACGTTACCGGAACATTAAAAAAATAAAAAATTCGGAAGCGACTGAAGATAATATTGACATGGAAAAAATTATAAAAGAAAATAATGCCGAAGAACAGGAGCCGGGCAAATACAGTATCATAGATATCGGAGATAACAGCGGATTAAAGAACGAAATAAAAATAAAAGAAGCGATAAAAATAAAAAATGATACGGCAAAACAGCAGGAGCTTGCGCTGTCCGGGGACGATAAAATAAAAGATGCGATATTGTTTAAAGAAAAACAGGGGAATATTCAATGATTTTTATAAATCATACGGAAGACCTTGGCGGTAAAGTAATTGTCATCGACATAAAAGGCGAGTTGAATTCCGAGACCAGCGCCGATTTCGAAGAATATATAAATCAGCTGATGCTTAAAAAGAAATTATTTTTAATCATAAACGCCCTGGGATTAAAATACATAAGCTCGGCCGGGTTCGGAGTATTTTTATATATTCAAAAAAAGCTGACGGTCGCGAATGGTTTTTTTATTATATGCAGTATTTCCGAAGAGATATTCGCCCTCTACAAACTTCTCGGATTCGACAGGATATTAAAGATCGCTGCCGATAAGGATGAAGCCTTAAGTATAATAAAAAAACAGATCAGTCTTATCGGGAGTGATGTCGCTGATAAACCGAAAGGAAATGCCGCTTCTCGGCCGGATTCGGCGGATAATAAAATTGGAAAGCCTGCGACCGTGGAAAGCGTGAATGTAACGCCTGTCGTTAACGAGTTTGAACATCCGATAATTCTGGAATGCGCCGAATGCAAAAGCATGATAAGAGTCAAGAAAAGCGGGAACTATATCTGCCCGGACTGCAAGGCGGAATTTTTAGTTGAGCCGGATCAAACCGTTATTTTTTAGGAGAGAAAAGCTTGCATCCAAACCGGTTTAGTCTTTATATACTTTTTCTGTTTATTCTTTTAACAATCCCGGCACATCCCGCCTGTTCGGAAACGCCGGGTCCGAAATCAACGGTCAGATGGGAATCCTTTAATTCAGGGCTGTCGAAAGCGCTGAAACAGAAGAAGCATGTTATTGTTGATTTTTACGCTGATTGGTGTTACTGGTGCAAGATCATGGAAAGGGAAACCTTCACGAACCCCGAGGTTGTGAAAGTTATAAACAGGGATTTCATAGCGGTAAGAGTTTATACGGAAAAAGATGAATCGATAAACTACAAAGGAGTGAAGACCACATCGGGCAGGTTCGCGTCCATGCTCGGCGTCCGGGGTCTGCCGACTGTGGTCTTTATGGACGGTAAAGGAAATCTGATAGATCAGCTGCCGGGTTTCGTTAAGCCGGATATATTTGTTAGTATTCTAAGATATATAAGCGAAGGCTGCTACAAACAGCAGATTTCTTTTGCGGATTACATGAATAAAAAAGCCGGGTGCGGCAAGTAATCTTTATGAAAATTTGCTGTTTAAATTGGCAAACCCTGAAATATAATGTTATATTTCAGCTAAGGAGGGCAATAAAATGAGAAATCGGATTTTATATATATGTATTATTTTTCTCATTTCATTTCTCTTCGGTTTTGACTTTAAATGCGATGATGATGAAAAAGATCCAATTAAATTATTAGTTACTTGTAATACTGAATTTGACGGGAGTTATATCTTCAATTCGGCTGATCCTGTTGGTTTTGGAGGAACTACCGGGACTCCTCCTTATAGTAAATCCGGCAGTACTTATTATTGTTCAATAGTATTCAATGATCTTGATAATATTATTGTTGACGCATCGATCAATAGAACTGGTGGGGATACAAATTCATATAGTTTAACCATAAGAATATTCAAAGATGATTCCAAAGTAAAAGAAGAGACTATTACATCGGCAAGTACTACAAATGATACAATAAGTGGTTTTACATATACCTATGATGAAACACCATCATCATAAAAAATGAATATGGCTAATTCCGGAATGTTGGGGAAAAGTAAATAAAAGTATAAAAATATTGGTAATGCTTATGCCCTCACCCCTATCCCCTCTCCCGGAACAAAACGTTGCAAGCTTTTGTTAGTCGGTAGCCCGGTAGAGGGGAAACTGAAAAACAGATAATATGCAATATATTAAAAAAGAATTTGCATATAAACTAAGACAAGAATAAACTCCGGAAGAAAAAAGTCTGGAATGCATTAAGGAATAGAAAATATAATAACTTTAAATTTAAAAGGCAGCATATAATTGATAGATTTGTAGGATTTGTATTAGATTTTTATTGTCAAAAGTTGAACCATGCAAGTGAGATAGACGGTAAAATACATAAAAGACAGAAAGACTACTACCAGTTAAGACAGCAATTGATTGAAGAGAAAGGAATTAAATTTATAAGAATAACAGATGAAGAAGTTATAAAGATATCAATATCCTATTTCACAGGGTTAGCGATTTTTTAAGGTTCCCCTCTCCAGGCCTGCGAAGTAATCATCACTTGCATGACGTTCTGCCGGGAGAGGGGGTAGGGGTGAGGGCATGGAAAAAATAACTTCATAATTTTCCCAAGATTTAAAAATATATCAAAAAATTAACAATGCTGAATTTCGAGATCAAAGACGCGACAAAAGAGCTAACGATAGCCCGCTCATTAAAGAAATATAATCCGCCGTTTAAGATTATCGGCGGATACAGACTTATAGACGATGGATTCGAACCCGAAGCCACTGTGCAGATAGAGGCGAACGGGCGCAATATTCACGAGGCGTCTACAGGCAACGGTCCCGTCGACGCGCTTGCGAAGGTTCTGAAAAAAGCTCTTACGCCGCTTTTCCCCCAGATAGAGAAAGTCGAGCTGATTGATTACAGAGCATATGTTCTGAATGCCAAGAGCGGAACAGGAGCGGAAGTAGAGGTTACCATAATTTTTTCTGACGGCAAGGACGTATGGCGTGTTTATTATCTTTCGGAAAATATCAATGCCGCTTCTTTTCATGTCCTGATCGACGGATATGAATACGCTGTTTTAAAAACGGCAAAATAAAATATAATTTATCAATGTCCCCCCTATCCCCCGGAGGGGGCACCATATTGGAAGATCCTTGTAGTTTAAACTGTTAATTTATATTTTTTTATCTTAATTACACAACTAATTGGATCTGAATTTTTCAATGCCCCCTTTGGGGGTTAGGGGGCTGAAGCGAGAGAGAGGATAAATTTAATTTGTCTTATATAGTTAAAGAATATATCTGATATATTCTTTTTCGCAAGTTCACCGCAATCCTTTCTGATTCCATCATATTGATCATGGAAAGGGCCAGGTGAAAATAATTATTTATAGCATTTCAGATTTTGATGGTAAATTTTGTTAAATTTTATTTTTAATTTCCTGCTTCTGCAAAATTAGAAAATCGAATAGAAACGCGCATGAATATTTTCCAGAAATCAAAAGACGGCATTATCTCACCCGAGGTGGAGGCCGTATCGCGCAATGAGTGCATACCGGTTTCCTCGGTGATGGAATCGTTTTCCAGGGGCGAGATAGCCATATTCAAAAACCGTCTGAGAAATATTAAGCCTGTTGCAATAGGCAGGGGACTCAGAACAAAGATAAACGCGAACATCGGCTCTTCGCCGGATATGTTCAACATCGATATAGAGCTCGAAAAGCTGAAGACGGCGATAGAGTACGGCGCGGATACCGTCATGGATCTCAGCACGGGCGGAAACATAAGGGAATTCAGGAAGAGGATCATCGAAGAGTCATCCGTGCCGCTGGGCACTGTGCCGATATATGAGGTCGCAGTCAGCATGGTAAGCAAAAAAAAATCTATAATTGACATGAAGATCGATGATTACCTTGAAGTTATTGAGAAGCAGGCCGAGGACGGCGTTGATTACATGACAATACATTCCGGAGTTACCATGCAGTCTCTTGAATCCCTGCGTTCGCAGGAGCGCATAATCGGCGTAACCAGCAGGGGAGGATCAATGCTCTCGCACTGGGTATCCGTTAATAAAAAGGAAAATCCGCT
The DNA here is from genome assembly GCA_964626055.1 of uncultured Leptospirales bacterium. GTDB lineage: Bacteria > Spirochaetota > UBA4802 > UBA4802 > JAFGDQ01 > JAFGSG01. The sequence continues at coordinate 17,181 of CAZVDF010000013.1, read as the reverse complement.
TTATGAATATTTTGACGATATACTCGACATTCTGGCCGATTATAATATTGTGATCAGCCTCGGCGACGGTCTCCGTCCCGGGTGCATAAGCGACGCCGGGGACAGGGGGCAGATTCATGAAATGATAATTCTCGGAGAACTCGCGCGAAGGGCAAGGAAGAAGGGAGTACAGGCGATCATCGAAGGCCCGGGTCATGTTCCGCTCGACATGATCGTCGAGAACATGAAGCTGGAAAAGTCGATCTGCGACAATGCTCCTTATTATGTGCTGGGGCCGCTCGTTACCGATATAGCCCCCGGATACGATCATATTACGTCCGCGATAGGCGGAGCCGTTGCGGCGGCGAACGGCGCGGATTTCCTCTGCTATGTCACGCCTGCCGAACATCTGAGGCTGCCGACTGTCGAGGACGTGAAGGAAGGCGTAATAGCTTCAAAGATCGCCGCGCACGCGGCAGACCTGGTAAAGCTTAGAGCCAGGGCAATATCCTGGGACAACAGCATGTCAATAGCCAGGAAGAAGAGGGACTGGCAGGAGATGTTCAGGCTGTCTGTTGACCGGAAGAAGGCTGAAAAATACAGAAGCGAGATCCCGTCGGGGAAGGATGATCAGTGCTCAATGTGCGGCGAGTTCTGCGCCATGAAGGATAAATAAACTTGGAGGAGTTGCCGTGGGCGATGAGATATATTATGATTCCTGGAAAGAGAACAGGGATATCATACTGGAGTATAATCAGGTCAAGCTGGATGACGTAAACATAGTCAATATACTGGGCCTTGCAATCGATAACGTTACACGGAACCAGTCTATCGTAAAAGTCATGAATATGATAGACAGCCGCGGATTATATCATATATTGTTTCTAAATCCCTATAAAATACAGAAAATCAAGTTCAACTCGGATATAAGGCTTATCTACAGCAAAGCCAATATGTATTTAACCACAGGCGCCGGCATTCAGTGGGCCGCGGAAATGCAGGGTTCTTCCATAAAGGAAAGGATACCGGTGCTCTCATTCATGATGGATCTGATAAGAATAGCGGAAATAAAAGAGCACACCATTTTTCTCGTCGGCGGAAAACCGGAGATCGTCGAAAGGGCATTTTCGAATATACGCAAATCGTTCCCGAAAATCAGGATTGTGGGCAGACACGGAGGATATTTCAGCAAAGAGAGGGAAAAATCCATTATTGAAGCGATACAGAAAAGCGAGCCCGATATTATCTTCATCGGACTCGGATTTCCGAAAGAAGACGAGTGGATATATATGCTGAAGAGCGAGCTGAAGCACGGCGTAATTATAAGCGTGGGCGGGAGCTTTGACATAATTTCGGGCGTAATTAGAAAAGCGCCTCCGTTTTTTATGACAAGAGGCCTTGACTGGCTATATAGAATAATCACAAGACCATGGAGGATCGGCAGGCTTATTATGGTTGCCATATTTTTTGTAACTGTTATCTGGAAGAGATTGGTCAGAAAGAAATAACCTGAACTCATCCCCCAGCCGGTCGGGTATAAATGGGCCTCCTGCCCATACCCGACACTAAGGCCTCCTGTCTGTCGCTTCTCTTAATAAGAGAAGGGGAGAAGAAAAGCATTATGATTCCCCCTCTTTATATAGTCTTGTTTGGGACGAATTGGACTAATTTTTAGAGAAGATACCTGTTTATCGGAAATATCAATTTAAATATCATTAAGAATATCTTTAAAAGTCCCCCTTCAGGGGGATTTAGGGGGCCAAAGCTAATCATCTCTCCGGCTTGAATGGGATTGCCCTTGTGTCCCTAGCTTCCTGGAGTTCCCTGTCTGAAATTTTCGTTCTTCCCAGGGTGAAGTTCGAGAGCGTTTCGCTTACTCCGCATGTCCTGCAGCGCACGATGACTTTTCTTTCACCGGTATTCCATTCCTCGATTTCGACATATCTCGAACTGCAGTTTCTGCAAAAAATTACAGAGACATAATTGCTCATATTTTTCCTTTTATTCCTTATCCTTCCAGTTTAAAAACAATGATCGACAGATCTTCCATCTTCTCAAGCCCGTCCAAAAAATTATTTGCCATGCTGTTCAATGAATCCGCAATTTCCGCCGGAGAATTGAAATCCCGGCTCAGGTGATCCATTATACGCTTTAACCCGAGGTTTTGAGCGCCCCTGTTCTTAAGATTTACAATACCGTCGGTTATAATAACAAAAAAATCGTTCGGTTCAAGCAATACTTTTATTGTGCGCCGGGAGAGATTCGCTTTATCAATTGAAGAAGTGAACTTTAAATACCTCGCGATTTTTTTCCGGATTATGATCGGATATGCAAAGCCTATATTTATGAACTGGATCGTATTTTTATCGCAGGAAATTAATCCATAGAAAATGGAAATGAAATCAAGGCTGCCGCTGAAAGCCGTATTCATTTTTTTGAGAAGCATGGCGGGGCTACCCTGCACTAAAGTCGTTATTCCTTTTATGGATCCGAGCAGGGTTGCGGCGTTAAGAGCGCCAGCTATGCCTTTTTTATTGCTGTCGCCGAGAGTAATTCCTATGGAATTATCCAGGAACGATATGTTATAGAATTCTCCTCCCAGCTCTCTTGCGGGAATCGATTTGGCGGCGATCTGAATATTCTTGTATTTTTTTTCTACAGCGGGGAGCAGGGAATTATGAAACGACTGCGCGGCGCTGATTTCGCTTTTTAATCTCTGTTCTTCCATCGCCTCCTTGAAAAATATGGCGTTTTGAACGGCAAGGACAGCCTGCTCCGCGAAAGCGGAGAAAAGGATCATGTCATTGTCGTCAAATCCTTCCCTGCCGATAGGATTTATTGCCTGTATGACCCCGATGAGCTTTCCCTTGAACAGAAGAGGAACGCACAGGATAGCCCTGGAGTTAAATCCTGTCAGCCTGTCGTAATTGGGATCGAATCTTTTATCTTCGTAAACATTGTTGATGTAAATCGGCTTTCTTTTTTCCGCGACCCAGCCCGCTACCCCCTGCCCGATTTTCACCCGGTGCTTCTCGGTGAGCTCTTTTCCGGCTTCGCCCAGCGCCACCTTGAACACGAGTTCGCTCGTACTCTCTTCATATAAGAAGAGAGTACTCGCTTCGGCGTTCATAATATCCTTGATTATCTCCATTATTATATTCAGCAGCTTTCCAATATCGAGCGTTGAATTAATAATGCTGTTGATCTCAAGCAGCTTGTTTATACTGCCGAGCTGTTTCTCAATATCATCGGTTTTGATATTCGATTCCGCGGCATTCATATTTGACGCTATTCTTCCTCTTTTGCCAGGTTATATTTAGCGATCGCCAGTTTGGCGAGAGGTATTGAATAAGGAGAACATGAGACGTAATTAAGCCCCACATTTATGCAGAAAGCGATATTTTCCGGATCTGCTCCATGTTCGCCGCACAGGCCCATCTTTATATTCGGCCTTGTCAGTTTTCCCCTGAGCTGGGCGATTTCGATCAATTCCTTTACCTCGTCGCCGAGCACTTTGAACGGATTGTCTTTCATAAGGTCATAGAGAGAATAGCTCGGGAAGAATGAATTGCTGTCGTCCCTCGACAGCCCGTATGACGTCTGGGTAAGGTCGTTCGTCCCGAAGCTGAAGAATTCGGCATGTTGCGCGATCGAGCCCGCCCTCAGCGCCGCGGCCGGGAGCTCAATCATTGTGCCAATGCTGTAGTCGAGATGGTCGATGCCGTATTCTTTAATGACTTCGTCTTTAATATCCCTTATGCCTTTTACTGTTTTACCTTCTATCTTTTTGCCGGTCTTAATGAACTTCAGTTCCTGTTCGCTCATTACGATCGGGATCATTATTTCGGGTTTAACGTTGATGCCTTCCTTCTTAAGCATGCAAGCCGCTTCGAAAATCGCCCTGCACTGCATTTCGTAAATTTCCGGATTAGTAACAGCCACCCTGCATCCCCTGTGCCCGAGCATGGGATTCATTTCCGCGAGTTCGTCGCATCTGTCTTTAACGCCCGCAGCGCTAACGCGGTCTTTTTTGGATTTTAAAAACGTCACAAGCTCGTCCATGCTGACCGGGGTCCTGGGCAAAAATTCGTGCAGGGGAGCATCGAGCAGTCTTATGGTCACGGGCAGACCCTGCATAATCTTGAACAATTCGTAAAAGTCGGATCTTTGCATTGGTTTAAGCGCGTTCAATGCTTTTTTTCTTTCAGCTTCGTCTTCCGCAAGGATCATCTGTCTGAAAGTCATAATTCTCTTTTCGTTGAAGAACATGTGTTCCGTTCTGCAAAGACCTATTCCTTTCGCCTGGAATTCCTTTGCTATTACCGCGTCCTTGGGCTGGTCGGCGTTTGCCCTGACGTCGAATTCTTTTATGAATTTATTTACAATTTTAAGAAAATCGTGCAGCCCGTTTTCCTTAAAATTCGGTTCAATAAGCCCGACTTTATCCAGGTATATCGTGGGCGCTTCGTAATACGGAACGTTGATCGAGATGTAGTCCCCCTCGCTTACCGTTTTTCCGCCTAATGTAAAGCTGTCTCCCTTTATTTTCATTTCCGGCTGAACCATGGCAACCTTGCCGAGGCTGCGCGCCACGACAGGCGCATGGGAAGAGAACCCGCCTTCCGTGGATATTACTCCTTTAGAGACTTCGATCGCTTTTACATCCTCGGCGTATGTCGCAGGCATAACAAGGATCAGGTTCGTATCGTCGCCCCTCATGATCGCTTTTTTATGAGCTTCCAGAAGTTTCTGCGTGGAAAAGAAAACGCGTCCGATCGCGGCTCCGGTAGATCCGGAAATGCCGCCCTGTATTGTCTTTACTCCCTTGGTTGTTCTCGGATCAATTACGGGATGCAGGAGTTCATTAAGCTGATTCGGCTGGATATGATCGACCAGATATTCTTCCGTGATCTTTTTTCTCTTCGAAAGTTCGAGCAGGGTTTTGATGTGCGACTGCGTGGATTTCTCATCGACTTCAAATTGTTCAACGATCCAGAATTTGCCTTCTTCGATCGTAAATTTAATTTCGCGGATTTCCTTGAAGTTTTCTTCTATTTTTTTTGCGATATCGGCGAACTGCGTAAAATGTTTTTTATCTATCGAAGAAATGTCTTTCGGCTTGGTTTTATCGATATCAAAGGCGTTCTGCAGGTACTGGCCTTTGATTTTCGGTTCGCCTGTGACGATATCCCTTGTATAATAATTGCCTGAATATGAATTCTTTCCGAAATTGCCGTAGACCATTGCCTGCACCATTATGGATAACGAGTTATCGACGTCGATATCCGAATCGCAATAGGTATCCGATGCTCCTTTAAGCACCAGCCCCAACTGGTCGTAAACCTCTTCGCTGTACCTGTCTCCCAGATATTTTTTGTAATTCTCGATTGTTTTCCTGGTCTGTTCAAGATTATTCTGTTTGGATGTCCCGGCTTCCAGTTTTTTAAGATCCGATTCTTCAAGTTTATGTATTTTTGAAGCGATATTATGGAGAAGAAAAATCTGTTCGCTGTATGCGAATTCAGCGCCTGTGAAGGCAGCGAACCCTTCAACGGTTTTTTCGTTTAATCCGACATGATGTATTGAAGGGAAGAACGGAACATTCAAATCCGAGCTCAGGACTACCTTTAAGAGAAGCGGTTTTTTCGCATTGCCGAAGCCTTTGTCGATATCCTTTTCAAGCTGTGTTATCGCGGTTTTGATCAATTGCTTGATGTTAAGCTTGGGAAGCTTTTTCGTAAGATCGGAGTCGATAATGAATCCGGGCGCGATCGGCAGGCCCATTTTGGCCAGTTCAAGCGCCCTTCTGCCTCTTATACCCGCTTTTTTAAAGAATTTATCGTCGTAATTTTTTAGCTCTTTGTTGAAATTTAATATGTTGTCCATATTGATTTATTCCTCCGGATGTAACTGTTGTATATATTTTTATAGAAACGACCTTATTTGCTTTACTATTTAAAATAATTTAAGTACTTTCCCTACCCCCAGTTTGAGGAATTGTTCAAACCGGACGCTCGCGCCTTCATACAAGTATTTCTGCAATTTCGAGACATCCCTGATCTTTTCTCCGCTTACCTGGAAATAAATGAAGGATTTGCTTTTAACTTTTCCCCATTTAAAGAGGGAGTTGATATCGTTTATTAGTTCATTGTCATAAAAAATTGCTACATCAAGGTCAGGATGGGTAGCCTTATAGCTTTCGAGTATTTTTTTCCATGCTTCTACATTGCCGTTATGGAAGAGCTCGTTCGTCACAAGCACTCCGTATTTCGGGGTCAGAGTTTTTTTGCCCGCAGCCTCCTTTGCGGCAGCCGCCGGCGCCGCTTCTCTTTTCGGCGGCCTTTTCTGGCTTACGGTATGGTCAATGAATTCCTGATTTATAAAAACATCCTTTCCTGCTATCATTTCTTCGACTGCCTTGATGGCTTCATCGGATATGGCTTTATTCTCGGATTTAAGATATTTCGCATAAATTACTACGAGCTGGTCAAGAGCCAGATCGCCGGCTTTTTCCCAGTGTGAAGGATTTTTAGGATTGATCAGAAAAATCTCTCCTTTAGGATTATAATAAACCAGTAATATATCCACCCCGGTCCATTTTGAGGTTTCGTCGACGATTTTAGTAAAATCGGTAATTGTCGCGGGTATATTAAACGAGTCAAACGAGTAATTGAATTTGTCTTTTATTACCGAGCCTACGATAGGGAGGATCTGGTCGCGCATTAGCTCGTCCTCGTCCAGTTTTTTAACGATAATGTCGGCAATATTCGAACCTGTGCCGATCTCGTCCACTACTTCGTTTACGGCAAAAAAATGATTGAGCCCTTTATTGAATTTGTTTTTTGTTGCAAGCGAATAAAAGGTTGTTTCCATGAGTTAAACTCTCCTGAGAAAATAATATTGTGAAGAAATACTTTAAAGTAAAAAGGATGCTATTTTCATAGCATCCTTTTTTTTACTTACCAGTTAATCAATTTTATCAAGACTCCTTTTTAGAGTTCTTTCAGTCCCGATGTTCTTCCTTTGGATGTCGCTTTTTTCTTTGATGAAGGCGTCAGGTCTACCGTACCTTTAACTCCTGATGATTCGGTTGAAGCTTTATAAGCGGATTCGAAAATATGTTCCTGCGTTTCTTCTTCCGAGAATGACTGATCGATATCGTCTCTTACGGTTGATCTTCTTCTTGAATATGAAGCGAAAGCCGCATCTGCGAATCCCTTCGAAATATCGAACAGGAATTCATTCAATACGCCGGCCATTCCTTTAAGTATATACTGTTTCCTCTTTGTCGTTGTGACATCGATATCCAGAATAAGCCCCGGCTGAATGTGATGCGGGTTGACTTTGTAAGTGAATTCATGGAATCTCTTTTCAACAAAATCTATTCTCTCGTCGATGATGACGCGCTCTATCGGGTTTTGATATCCGTGCATCTTGGCAACCATCTCGCGCAGGTATCTCATCTTTCTTATCAGGTGGAGATTCCTGTATTCATACGTTCTGTTGTTTTTCTCGACAAAGGTGTTTTCAGGGTACATTTCGCCGAGTTCGTTCCAGAGAACGCCGCTCGCATCGACTTCTTCCTTAGTGTTGACTCTCCATTCTTTTTTCATCAGTCTCTTTGTAAGATCATCAAAGTCTTTGAGCGATCTGAATCTCTTTTTCGATTCATAATGAGCGTGAACTACATCCCATAATACGGTTATTTCCCTGCTGAAAGATTCCATCTGCTTGTCGTATTCTTTCTTTTCTTCTCTCAGCTGATCCTGATCGTAATAAGCCATTCTTATCGCGTATCTTTCATCCGGGAGCACTACGGGATCCATTTCTTCGTATTCTCTTATATGGCATACTCTGGCGTTTTTAAGGTTATCGCATACCTGGTATCCCATCTTGCTGGTATCCAGAATTGAAGTGAGGGAGTTGACGCATGAGTTATAGCCCCTGCCTCTTATGTTTTCTTCGTCAATGACGTATTTAATATTTTCTCTTATATTCAGCGGATCGTATTCGGCTTCATCGATCTCGGCCCTGAGCCCTTCGATCTTATCGAGAAATTTTTTGCCGAGTATCGTGTATCTTTTTGATTTTTCGTCTTCTTTATTGTCGTCCGTGAAATTCTCGACCCTCTTTATTTTTTCGAACATTATTTCCGAAGCTTCGAGCTCCTGTTTCCCCTGGTCTACCAGCTCTTCCTTGAGTTCTTCAATCTGTCTTTCGATCAGGTTGTGTATATGGGACTGAATCGATCTTTTAAGCAGGGATTCGAGAGTTACCTGATAATGTTTGATCGGACTGACCAGTTCGGAATCGAGTACATTTATTGATAATTTTACGTCGTAAACATACTTTGGCTTTAAGTGATTGTCTTTAAAGATGCATTTTAAGATCGCATAAGCGTTCTGGCCTCTTACGAACGCGCCGACATCCGTTTTCTGTCTCAGTATGGAGTTGGTCTCGTTTTCGAGGTCATTCAGTCCTCTCTGGATATGCCCCTGAAGATGGCCGTACATATTTACGATCGATTTTTCAATTTCACCGGTATTGAATTTTTCCGCGCCGCCAATCTTGTCCAGCATTTCCGTGATCTCTCTGGGAGTATATCTCGCGAGGCATTTGGACTCTTCTTTGTCGACGAAATCGCGTACTTTTTTAATGATCTCGTCTTCCATCGTCACGTTATATCTGTTGAACATATTGACATAAGTCTGATTGATATAACCGTAAAGTTTTTCTTTTAAACTGCCCATTATATCGATCTTTTCCAGAACTTCGACGGGTAGTTTTTGCTGAATCTGGTTCAATATTTTGTCGGTTGTCTCATCGAGGATCAATTTTGATTCTGCAACTTTATCTCGCCCTTCCTGGACAATTGAGTTCCTGGAACCTACGGCGCTTGCCAGTTCAGGATGAACTTTATTTGGACTTTTTGGGAATTGAAAAACGGACATATGTAAACCTCCTTATCTTTCTTGAACAATTATTTTTATTATTTTGAAGATATATATATAACCGTCAAAAGCTTATTTATAGAATAGAGCTTGTGCCGTCAGTGTAAAGTTAAGTGAATTAAGCAGTTTGCCAGTTTTATTTATTAAAAGCCTGACAACATAATCGTATAAATCTATTTAAACTTGATTTAAATGTCAAGTTTCTATTTAAAATTAATTAAAAAAAATGCAGATATGAATTTTAGGCCGATTTATATTTAAAAGAATAATTCGCGACTTTGAACATGTCCCCGTTCTTTAAATAACCGTCCGGCTCCCTGTTCACGTATTCAATTATGTGGCCTTTCCCTGCCTGTAAAGTACTTTTTACTTCGCCGTTCACTCTTATTGCGAAAATTTTGAAAGCATCCGTTATTTCGATATCGCGGATAGTGAGATTGTTGGAACTTTTCGGGCCGACAAGGATTTCCTTTGAGTTTTGTTTGGTCAAACTATAGTTTTCGAAATACGGGCTGATCATCGTGTGATCCCAGTATTCCAGGCTGCCTGTCACTTTTAATCCCGAATGTGTTTTAAAATAATAAAGGGCTGCCAGCAGCGCGGCTATGACGATCAGAGCTATAATTAAAGATTTAAAAGGGAAGGATCCGTTTTCCGCTTTTAATTTTTTGTCCTCCATTTTTTTTATATTTTCGGAGAGATCTTTCTCTATGGCAGTTTTAATGGTTTTTTCGTCCGTTTTTACCGCTCCTTTTGCGGCTTTGCCGGTTTTTTTATCTGCCGCGCCGGTAGCCGCGGGAACTGTTTTTACCTCAACTACGTTTGAATACTTCGATACGTTCGTTCTTAAATCATCCTGTAATCTGGCAAGCTTGGGATTGTTTTTAATAACTTCGCCGAAAGTGTAGAAGAAAACAAACCATTCTTTATCCTTATAATTTTTCGCTATCTGTTTGATGTTCAGACCGTCATTCAGCTTGCCCGGAGGCGGGTCGTCCAGCGTGTCCGTCAGAACTATGATCACTCTTTCCCTGTCTTTATTCCTTGCTTCCAGCTCGGCCGCTTTCCGGAACGCGACCCTCATCATCTGGCTTGTGTATGTCCATGCGCCTGCTACTTTGATGTTTTTAATGTATTCTATTAAGCTTTCCTTATTTTTTTTATCTTCTATATATACCGTCGGATAAACCTTAACGGTCGTGTCGAACGTGATGAGCGTAAGGCTGTCCTCGTCTTCAAGCCGGTCTATGAATTGCGGAAGGCTTTGTTTCACCTGAGGCATTATATTGCTGCAGCCTTTGCAGTTGCCGCCCATGCTTAATGACGTATCCACAACCAGAATCAGGTCTTTTGCTTCGCTTGCATTTAAAATGTGGGTGTTTAAAAGGAGGAAAACTGCGGAAAGAAGCGGGATAAATATTTTTTTTAATATTTCGGATATTGAATTGTTTTTCAAAATAAATCCCTCCTTGCATATGGAAATTCCTATTATTAATCGGCATAAAGCCC
>CAZVDF010000013.1:3547-6642 GCA_964626055.1 uncultured Leptospirales bacterium | reverse complement strand
GTGAAAGGCGCCTTTAAAGCAATAAAGATTATCTATAAATGTTTTTATTAGTCTTTCTCCGGTATTCTCATGTTAAAGAACGACCGCCATACGAAAATGAGGCCGATGATCAGAAGCGGTATGGAAATGAAGGGCGCGTAGTTGGTTACGCTCTGCCCTGCCGTGATTGCCGCTGTTATATCGGCTGCCGTGGCTTTCGGGTTCTTTGTCAGCAGATCCGTAACAGCCCTGGAAACGGGGCTCATCTCAATCGCTATCTCGGTCGCGAGAAGCCCGAACAGAGTTGAGAATTTGATTATCGGGTTCATTGAAACGGACGATGTGTCCTTGAAAGGATCGCCGACTGTGTCGCCGATAACCGTAGCAGCATGCAGATCAGTCCCTTTTTCCTTGAGGTCCACTTCGACTACTTTTTTCGCATTGTCCCATGCACCGCCCGCGTTGGCCATGTAAATAGCCTGGAAGAGGCCGAAGCACGCAATGGAGATCAGGTATGCCACAAAGAAGTTCGGGTTAAGGAACGAGAACGCAAGCGTGATCGCCATTATAGCGATAAAGATATTCCACATACCTTTCTGAGCGTACTGGGTGCATATTTTTACGACCGTCTTCGAGTCCTCAAGATCGGCTTCAGCTTTATCAAGCTTCATGTTCTTTTTTATGAACTCAACCGCTCTGTATGCGCCTGTGGTAACCGCCTGCATTGAAGCGCCCGCGAACCAGAAAATAACAGCACCACCGCAGATAAAACCCAGAAGGATAGGCGCGTCGGTCAGATTGACCTGAAGCATGTGCTTGCTCTGCAGCAGCAGGATGATCGCGAAGATCATTGTAGTCGAACCAACTACGGCAGTTCCGATGAGTACGGGCTTTGCCGTTGCTTTGAAGGTGTTCCCCGCGCCGTCGTTCGTTTCCAGATATTCTTTTCCCTGCTCGAAGTCCGGAGTAAATCCGAAATCTTTCTTTATATTTTCCTTGATCCCCGGGATAGCTTCGATTTGTGAAAGTTCAAATATCGACTGCGCGTTGTCCGTAACGGGGCCGTAGCTGTCTACAGCGATGTTTACCGGGCCCATGCACAGGAATCCGAACGCTACAAGGCCGAACGCGAAGATCGACGGGTAATTGATAACTTCAACGGGGATGAATGTGCTTGTATAGTAAGCTATTGACATGAGGCCTACTATAAGCATGCCCATCCAGAACGCGCTGAAATTGCCCGCCACAATACCGGAAAGAACCGTAAGAGAAGCTCCGCCTTCCCTGGAAGCCGTAACTATCTCTTTTACATGCTTTGATTTCGCGCTTGTGAATATCTTTGTGAATTCCGGGATAAGCACAGCGGCCAGAGTACCGCAGCTTATGATAAGCGCGAGCTGCCACCATACATCGGGCATCGCGGTCATTGCGCCGTCCTTAATTACCTGTAAGTCGCTTATCAGCATGTAGCTCATAAAGAACGATGTGGAAATACAGAGAACAGCAGCTATCCATATAAGTCTCATTAGCGGCTCTTCAAAATCCATTTCTTTTTTATTTTTATATTTAATCGCGGAAATTCCCTGATTTACGAAGTACGATAACCCGGAGCAGAAGTCCATGAGGAACCTCATCGCGAATATCCATACAATGAGTTTCCCCTGTATGCCTTCTTTTACTGCGCTGTCCGGGCTTGTAACCGCAAGAGTGATGAATGATATAAGAGCGACGCCGGTTACTCCGTATGTCTCGAAACCGTCAGCCGTCGGGCCCACGCTGTCGCCCGCGTTGTCTCCCGTGCAGTCCGCTATAACTCCCGGGTTGCGCGGATCGTCTTCTTTTACTTTGAATACTATCTTCATTAAGTCGGAGCCTATGTCCGCGATTTTTGTGAAGATACCGCCGGCGATCCTGAGCGCGGATGCGCCGAGGGATTCGCCTATGGCGAAGCCTAGGAAGCAGTAGCCGACTATGTCGCGCGGAACGGCAAGCAGGATGATAACCATCATTACAAGCTCAAGCGAAATGAGGAAAAGTCCCACGCTCATTCCGGAACGGAGCGGGATGTTGACGACATCCCACGGCTTGCCCGCGAGGGAAGCGAAAGCGGTGCGCGCGTTCGCGTATGTGTTTATGCGTATGCCGTACCATGCGACCGCGTATGACCCGCCCATCCCGATGACAGAGAAGCAGAGCACCTGCAGAAGCACGCCGAAGCCCTTGCCCTGAAGAACGAGAAAATAAAATCCCATGCAGAGGGCGATAAAGATGAATAGCATAACGAGAAATTTGCCCTGCTGGACCAGATAAGTGCGGCATGTAGTGAAAATTATTTCCGCCACTTTGAGCATTGATTCATGCGCTTTCTGCTTTTTAACCTGGTAGCGCAGGAAAAGGCTTATGCCCAGCGTTCCGCAGATCACAAGCGCGCCGTAAAAAAGCAGATCGAACGGCGATATTCCACCCAGCTTTGTATAGGGAGCCCCGTGATGGAGATCCGGTATGGCCAGGTCTGCTTCGCTGGCAAATACGCTCACAGCGTTGAGCAGAAAAAATCCAACCAACAATGAAGTTCTTTTTAACATTTTCATTGTGACTTGAAAACCTCCTGATATAAATTTTTAAAAAATTACTAAGATAGCGGCACGTCAAAAATCTGTGCCTGGCGGTACCTTTTGATGTTTTATCGCAGTTTTTGCAGGTACCTTTAAAGAATTGGTGCGGTTGAAGTCAAAAGTAACAGGAACGATTTTTTTTGCAAGTTTTATATTTTTGGGATTTTGGTGTGTACGGATTATTATATGTAGAAGTCATCCCGAAATTACAGATTTATATAAATGATTAGAGATAAATTAGGATACATTAGAAAATTTTTGAGGACGCCTTTCAGACCTGATGCGAAAGCGTTCAAAAGCACGAAAAACTTACCAGGAAGGTTTGATTCCGCAGAAAATTTTCTAATGTATCCTAATTTATCAACAAAGATTATATAATTTTGAGATGACTTCTCCTTATCATCTATTATTATATTTTTTATCTGCGTTTTTAATCCCGGGATTTTATTTATAACATAAGTTTTCAGCCCCCTAACCCCGTGCGGAGCCTCCCCTTGGGAC
>CAZVDF010000013.1:0-3447 GCA_964626055.1 uncultured Leptospirales bacterium | reverse complement strand
TTAAAAAAGTTGAATTAATTAAAAAAATTTGCTTGAAATATGTTATGCGTCCAACTAAATTAGCCTAAAATTAGCAGGGGCTTTCTGTTTCTATAGATATATATGCTTATAAGCCCGTAAATATAAAAAAATTTTCAAAATAATTAAGGAGGTGAAACACAAAATTTTTTAATTAAATGTTTTTTAAGTTGTTATCGATGTAGTGTTAAATTTTCAAAGATTTACCATTTAAAAACTATTTAATTTAGGAGAAAGAGTTATGCGGAAATATTTAGTAATTTTATTAGTAGCTGCTCTCGCTATATTTGGTGCTTATGTACCACAGGCAAATGCGGCAGACGGAATTACCCCGTATGTGAATTACCAATCATGGACAGGTTGGGATCACAGAAGCAAAGAAATTATGGGTGCTAATGGTAAAGCAGATTATGACTTTACACATAACCTAGTCGGCACCGGCGCAACCAATATGGGTTTAAATGCTGAGAAGAATAATGTAAAGATGAAAGCCGAGCTTGGCCCAAGAGGAACTCAGTGGGACGGAGCAAACAACATAAGAATCAGGCATTTCTATATTACTTACAAGATAGGTGAAGTTGAAATGCTTTGCGGACAGACAGGCTCACCGTATGCAAACCCGAACCCGAATGATGTTGCGAACGGCGATATCATGGTTACAAGCGGTACTTCATTTGACTATTGGACACAACAGCTCAGATTTACTGCTTTCGGCGCATATATCAATATTATGAGACCGGTCACATACCTTATTGTTGGATCTAACTATCCAGGCCCGGCTCCAGCTGCAGCTACTTATGGATATCCTGCAAGCAATAATAACTTGGATTATGTATATCCAAAATTAGCAGCCGGTTATACATTTAAAACAGATATGTTCAGCATCGCGGCAAACGGTGTATTCCAGCAGCTTAAATACGATGATAAAGCAACAGGTGGCGCATCCACAATGGATGGAGCTAAACTCACTTCTTATTTAGTAAACTTTATTTTCAAAGGGAACTTCGGCCCTGCATCTGTTAATGTTTCCGGATTCTACGGGCAGAATATTGGAAATATGGGATTCTTCTCATGCAACGGCGGAACCAGCGGAGCTCCGAACTACAGCAACTTTGCTAGAGCTAATGCAACTACCGATGGTTATGAAAATACCAAATCAATGGGCGGAAACGTTGGCGCAGGATTTAAAGTCGGCATAGCGAAAATTGACGTTGGTGTAGGTTATGAATCGGATAAAAACGATATGTATACAACTGCAAAAAGCAAAAAAGATGATTCTTTGACATATTTTGTTGCTTGCGCATTCGCAGTTGAGCAGAATTTCTGGATCGTACCTGAAGTTAAACAATATGATTTCAGAAAGAATCTGGCTGGCAATAAAGAAGGCAAATTAACTAATATCGGTTTTGCAGTAAAAGCTGCTCTCTAATTTTTTAGCAGATTATTTTTAAAAACAAAAAGGCGCGGGCTTCCGCGCCTTTTTTGTTTTGTGCACATCCACGGGAGAGGAGGGGAATAATCTTTAGCGATAAACGTCCCGTCTGTGACCAATCTTTATAATATAGATAATCAGGATGTCATCTTCAATAACATATAATATTCTATAATTCCCGCTCCGGATCCGGTATTTTTCATCTCCGGTGAGTTTTTTGCAGCCGGGAGGTCTGGGATCATCTGCCAGATTTTGAATTTTCCGGATTATTTTCTTTATATCATTTTGTGGTAAATCGTTTAATTCTTTTACTGCGGATCTTTTGATTCCAATCTTATATTTTGCCATTTTTTTTCAGATCGGCCAGTACCTTTTCAAATGGAACCGATGCCTCGTGCGCTCTTGATCTGAAAATTCTAAGGTCTTCTTCATCTTCTGCCAGCTCCTGCCTGATGGCGTCGTCGACTATTTCAGATATCGATTTGGATGTCTCTGCGGCTTTAATTTTTAAAACTTTATGTATATCCGGATCAAAATACACTGTTGCGCGTTTGTTTAATTGTGACATAATATTTTCCTTTAGTAAGTGTGCGCCCGGAATTTCTAAAAAGCAATTAGCAATCTTTGGACATATTATAAATATCTCTAATTTCCGAGGACTGTCTGAGGCCGCAGGCCGAGTTCCGCAGGAAATTAGAGATATTTATAATATGTCCACACGGGTAATATAAAACGAAATTACATTTAAAGAAAGAACAAAGATTTTGAAACGTACACTAAATATAATCGCTACTAATATAGCATCATAACGTTAAAACGTCAATAAAGAAATTTATTTCAAGGCATAATACCCCGGTGCTTGCTCCGAGGATGTAAGTTTATAGATTTGTGGAGCAGATCGATAACACCTTGAAACATAATACCCCGTCTACAGTCATGGATGTCTTTGTGCCGTACACAGGCAGGAGGCTTGTTTGTGTACGGCTGATGCCGAAGGCGGAAGCCGGTACCGGAGACTTGCCACGGAGAATTTTATTCTATAACACTGTATAAAAATTTTATCAGGTCATCCCTGAATTTTTTCTTTTCTTCCGAAGGCATTGTATTTACATATTCTTTTATTTGTTGTCTAATTTTTTCTCTGGTTATTTTATTTTTTGCAGTTTTTGTTTTCTTTTCCTCTGCCTCTTTGGTGGGTATTAAACTTACTATAGATTTATTATCATCGTTTATATAATAATCATCGCTGTTATCTTTCAGTCTTGAATAGCCGAGGCATTTTGCGAGGTTTTCCAATTCTGATTTTTTTTCATTCGGTACCCAATAAAGAGTTTCCAGATTATTACCGTCTGAAGTTATAATGATCTTGTACTCTTCTTCAAACATACTCAGGGAATTCATTACTTGTTTATATTCAATAGAAATTATATTTGAATGCTTATTTTTATTTTCCCAGATGAAATCCACGTCAAAAAGCAGACCATCTGAGTTAAAAGCAGAAAGATTTTCCGATAAAATGAAATCTTCGAAATCGGCAGCGTCGGCAGTTATGCCGTATTTATTCGCGATCAGCTTTAGAATTTTGGAAGCCGGGAAGTCTTTCATTATTTTAAAGGCCTTCTTTTTATCCAGTCCCTTTTTAAAATATCTGAGTTTTTGGAAATAAAAAGTTTTGTCTTTAAGGCTGTTGAATTTTTCAACAGTCCCGGACGCGCATGAACATAAAAAAATTAAAATAACACATGGAATAATTATTTTTTTGATACCGATGCAATCCATACTTATTTCCTCCCGATTTCTGTTTATCGATAATAAATATTATTAGGAATGATCTTAATAACGTATCTTGACTGACTTTTTTATAAACATCTGCGATAGAATAATCTGATCATTCTATCGCTAGTATTAAGAAATAGTGTAATAAAAGTCAGTCAACTTGAGTTAGAAGCCATCTCAAAATTATATTTTATTTGTTGATAAATTGGAATATATTAGAA
>CAZVDF010000012.1:0-69962 GCA_964626055.1 uncultured Leptospirales bacterium | reverse complement strand
ATTCACCAATATGATTCTATAATTTTGAGATGGATTCTTAATATTTAGTTGTTGAAATTCGGCGATATTGATTAATTGATATATCAATACTAAAAGCAACCGGAGAGTTTTATATGAGCGCCACAGTTTTCGACTGCCTTTTCGAACCTTTGTACATGCCCAACTTAAAATTAAAGAACCGTTTTTTTATGGCGCCAATAGGTACGGGCTTTCCGATTGAAGAGCTTATACCTTTTCTCTCCGCGCGGGCAAGAGGCGGCGCTGCCATGATTACGACCGGCGAGACCAGCGTTCATCCGGGAGGAAGAGGCGGGATGAAAAATGAAACTTTGATGGAAAGCGATAACGATATAGGTCAGCTTGCGAGGCTCGCAGACGCTGTAAAAAAGGATGGCGCGAGAATTGTGCTGCAGCTCAATCATTGCGGACGATATTCTTTCGGGAGCAGAGTGGGAGGGCAGTCGGTTGCTCCGTCTGCGATAATGTCGGGTTTTACCGGCGAGATGCCCCGCGAGCTCTCGACAGCAGAAGCGGACGACCTGGTCATTGCTTTCGCGAAAGCCGCCTGGCGGGGACGCGAAGCCGGGTTTGACGGCGTGGAATTCATGGGAAGCTCGGGATATCTGATTGCAGAGTTCCTTTCGCCGCTTACGAACAGGCGCACTGACAAATACGGCGGCGATGCCGTGGGCCGGGCTGCTTTTCTCGTTTCCATTTTAAGAGAAACGCGGAATCTTGTCGGTCAGAATTTTAACCTGTGTGTAAAATTCGACGCGGACGACGGAATGAAGGGCGGTGTCACTCTCAATGAATCGAAACAGTTTGCGCCTGTTCTTGTTCGGGCAGGGGCCGACAGGCTTCACATATGGGCGGGCTGGCACGAATCGCCGAGGCCCATGCTGCCGATGACCGTGCCGCACGGAGCGTTTGTATATCTCGCCGAGGAAATCAAAAAAGTCGTTTCTGTGCCTGTCTCGACGGTCGGGAGGATCAATTATCCGGAGATAGCCGCGGAGATCATTGCGAAGGGCAAAGCCGATCTGGTAGGGCTTGCCAGGGGGCTTATTGCCGATGCGGACTTTGTAAACAAAACTCGCGAAGGCAGGACGAATGAGATCAGGCGATGTACGGCCTGCTGTCATTGTTTTGACTGCATACTCGCCGGAATGAAAACAGGCGGCCAAACGAATTTTTATTGCGCAATAAATCCCGAGGTCGGGAGAGAAGGGGAAAATCTTATAAAGAAAACGGACCGGCCGAAACATGTCGCAGTGATAGGGGCAGGTCCGGCCGGACTTGAAACTGCGCGCGTAGCCTCCATACGCGGCCACAAAGTAACAATGTACGAAAAAGATTCAAGGATCGGAGGGATGGTAAACCTTTCTCTGGTGCCTCCTCATAAGTATGAACTAAAAAATATTGCCGATTATTATTCCCATCAATTGAAAATTAATAATATTGATATAAAGCTTTCCTCCGAATTCGATATCGATGAAATGGTCAAGGCCAGGCCCGACGTTGTTGTGCTGGCGACCGGGGCAAAAATAGTCAGTTCGAATTTTAGCACTTCGGGCAATAACCTATTTACAGCGCTCGAAATTTTAAAGGGCACGGATCCTGTCGGGAAGAATATTGCGGTGATAGGAGGAGGGATGGTCGGCCTGGAAACTGCCGAATATCTTTCCGATAAAGGCAAAAATATCACTGTAATTGAAATAGACAGGATCGCGTCGGATATCGGACAGACAACGCGCTGGGAGTTCGTTTCAAGGATCAGGCGGAAGATGAAAATCCTTTCATCCGCCCGGGTTCTCCTGATACGCGGGAACAGCGTGCTTGTGCTTGATAAAAATAATGCTGAGCAGGAAATCCCGGCCGAATCCGTGGTGCTCGCAACTGGAATGGAAAGCGTCCGCGATCTTGCGAACAGCATCGCAATAAAAGGAGTGGAATATTATCTTGTGGGTTCATGCAAAGAACCGGGCCGCATCGACGAGGCAATAATGGATGGATTTAATGTGGGATGCATTATTTGATAACTTATCCCACGGTCTTGCAGGGAAACCCCTTCGGCCGCGAAACGCAGCCACTCCCCTTAACAGGGGGAGCAACCGGTACTGCATAGTTAGTTCCCCCCGTTAAGGTGGAAAGCCGGCCACAGGCCGGGAGGGATATTTGGTTTGTTATGATTATCGTAGAGCCTAATCGAAAGGATTTTTTAAATGCTGGAATTATTCGATGAATGGAAATTTTTAGCCGGGCTCGGGATTTTTTTGCTCGGTATATACATGATGGAAGAGTCCGTAAAGCAACTGGCCGGACGCACTTTCAAGGTATTGATACGCCGGTATACCGGAACGCGCGTTAACGGTATTATAACCGGTTTTATCAGTACGGCCATATTACAGAGCAGTTCGGCGGTATCTCTTATGATTCTGGCTTTTATAGGGGCGGGTCTTATGACTCTCTCAAATGCCATCGCAGTGATAATCGGGGCCAAGATCGGGACTACGCTAACTGCATGGATCGTAGCCTTGTTCGGATTCAAATTTAAAATTGATGCATTTGCCTTCCCGATGATCGGAATAGGCGGCCTGGGACTTATTTTTCTTTCCAATTCCGCGCGTTATGCCAATATCAGCAAGCTGATAGCGGCATTCGGTTTTCTTTTCCTGGGGCTTGATTTTATGAAAACAAGCGTGGAAAAATTTACGGTATTGTTTGATCCGTCGTCCATCCGGCATTTCGGCTTATGGATATACGCTATTGCCGGTATACTCCTGACAGCTCTCATGCAGTCGAGTTCCGCAACCATAGCGGTGGTCCTCACCGCGATATTTTCCGGGATAATAAACTTCGGGCAGGGCGCGGCAATGGTTGTCGGCGCGAATATCGGAACTACGGTAACTATTTTTATCGGCTCTATCGGGGGAATACCAGCGAAGAAAAGAACCGCGGTAAGCTCACTTGCATTTACGCTGGGAACTTCAATTGTAATTTATCCGCTTATACCTTTTATAACGCAATTATTAGACGATATTTTCGGTTTGTCCGGCAATCCTGTTCTTGGTATAGCCGCTTTCCATACGCTTTTTAATATAGCTGGCGCAGTTATTTTTTTCCCGATACTACCCGTTCTTTCCAGTAAGCTTGAACGTTTATTCTCTGAGAAACAAGCGGCGCTTACTCGTTTTATCCAGAATACAAATGCACAGGTACCGGAAGCTGCAATTACCGCTATTAAAAATGAGATCATAAATCAGCTGTATTTATCTTCATTGTATATCGGAAGAAAGTACAGGCTGAATCCCCCCGATATTGTATCCGGCAGCTTACTGGGATTGCAGGAGGAAGATATCGGTTACAGGGATATTGACGGCCTGCATGCTGAAATATTCTCTTTCTATGCAAAAGCACAGGCCTTTGAAATCAGCAGCCGGGAAGCTGTGCAGCTGGAATTGCTGGTAAGATCCAGCCGCAGCATTATGAATGCCGTAAGGAATCTCTATGAGCTTTTTGAGGAGATAGAAGAAATTGGGCAGGATGATCAGCCTTTTATGATCGAAGCTCATTCCGGTTTCCTGAAACGTCTGGAAAAGCTCTGCGGAACGGCCGTAAAAGTCTGCGGGGCACTGAATGATTCTGCTATTACGGAATATCTATCATCATATTTTAAATCAATTGAAGACGTGGATAAGGAATTCATACATGCATGCGCAAGAGCTGTGTCTGAAGGAAGAATTCTAGAAAATGAAGTTACACGGCTGCTTCTGGCTAACCGGTATATGACCCAGTCCGCACGGATGCTTGTGTTTAGCATGCAAAATCTGATAAAAATGTCGTAAGAAATCGGTTTTCTTTAATGTTGAGTGATTTTCTCGCACTTTAAACATCTTCATAAGTCAGGACAGAAATAACAATATCGTTATTTTTAATTGACAGAAAAAATTTTTGCAACTAGGCCGATAGATTCGGGATATAAGAGCTGTATAACGTCCTGAAAACAATAATTGAAAACCGGAGCGAGTTCTGATCGGAGGAATAATGCAGGAATTAATAAATAAGCTGAAAGACGACTTCGAAAAAGCTGCGCAGGAGATCGGCAAGGTAATTGTGGGGCAGAGCGGGATAATCAGGCAGATCAGCACGGCTCTGCTGGCGTGCGGGCATACTCTCATAACAGGCGCCCCCGGCCTGGCAAAGACGCTTGCGGTAAAAGCTGCGGCAATGGCGCTCGGGATCGAGAATTCAAGAATTCAATTCACGCCGGACCTGCTGCCGGGGGACATTGTGGGAGTCGAGATCCTCGATATGGATGAATCCGGGAAGAAGAGCTTCAGGTATATCAAAGGCCCGGTATTCACAAACATCCTTCTTGCGGATGAGATCAACAGGGCCACTCCGAGAACCCAGAGCGCTCTGCTCGAGGCCATGCAGGAGAAGAGCGTGACGCTTGGAGGCGAGCTTTATAAGCTTGACGAGCCTTTCATTGTATTTGCGACAAGGAACCCGATAGATTATGAAGGGGTTTATCCCCTCCCGGAAGCCCAGCTCGACAGATTTATCATGGAGATACTGGTGGACTATCCGGGTTTTAACGACGAAGTAATCATCGCGTCAAAGGATCATTCGAAAGCCCTCGAAAGAATAAGCCCCGTGATCGCGAAAGAAGATCTTTTGAAATACCAAAGTATTGTCGACGATGTGCCTGTGCCGGAAAGCGTGATGTCCGGAGCTGTGTCGCTTGTCAGGAAAACAAGGCCTGACGATCCCTCGTCCTCATCCGAAGTCCGCGAGATGCTCGAATGGGGGGCGGGTCCGCGCGCCGCTTACCATCTCATCCACGCATCCAGGGCGCACGCTCTCCTTTTCGGCGAGGGCGTAGTGACCGAACGCGATGTAAAAGCCGTGTTCGGGAGCGTAATGCGGCACAGGATAATCCCGTCGGCGATCTTCACGAGAACAGGCAAGGATATAGATGAGCTTATCGCAAAAATCACAGTTTCTGAATAATATAGCCCGCTACGGGCTTAATTCGAGAATCGGCAAAAGCCTTGTCTCCGTAAAAGGCACAGGCATGCGAATGGGGGAAAGAATTTCCTCAAAACCCGGATACAGCCCGGTAATAATGGATTACAGGTATTACCGTAAAGGCGACGCCGTAAAAGACATTGACTGGAAGCTCTCCGCCAGGACGGAGAGGCTTTACGTTAAGATACGCGAGGGCTACAGGCAGACCGATTTTGTAATAATACCGGACGGCTCCGCGTCCATGAGGGCGTCGTATAATGACAGCGTGTCGAAATTCACGACCGCGCTTACTCTCGCGTATATTGCTGGACGATCCGCCCTGAAAAGCAGGGACAGGGTATATGTCTCGTACGCGGGCGAAAGGCTGCGCGCCGAAACCGAGCACTCGTTAATCGATCTGCTTACGGATATTGAAACGCGCGGCGCAGAGGAAGCTTTTATCGATTCCGCGATGGACTCATCCGCCAATGTCTTTATGCTTAGCGATTTTTTCATTGAAACCGATATCCTCGCAAATTATTTGAAAACGCTCTCGCATAAAACAAAAAATATTTTCATGATAAGTATAAACGATCCGTATGAAGAAAAGTTCAATTTCAGCGGACGCTTTAAATTCCTCGATCCGGAATCCGGCGCTTCGCTGCTTGCGGAAACCGTCGATATAAGCGACAGATATCATCGTTTATTCCACGAGCATATTCATTCGGTAACCAGAACAGGAAAATCCTTCGGCGCAAGGGTCGCAAAAGTATACACGAACGAGGACCCGTTCAATGCATTTATAAGGGCTGTCGCATGAATATATTTTATTATATACTTGCGCTTGCTGCCGTGCCCTTCGTATTTTTAACCATGTACCTGAGAATTTCCAGCGGCACAGAACAGAGACTGGGTTCGTTCTTTGTTATCAGGAAACTCAAATCGGATTTCCTGAAAGTGAGAAGCTTTAAAGATGTTCCTCTGCTGTCGGCAAGGCTTGTATTCGCAATAATTATTATCCTGATTATATTCGATCCTTCGGAAGTAGGCATGCCCGGGAGAAATACGTTCTTTCATGAGCCTGCCGATAAAGCAAATACGGCTGGAGCAGAATATAGACTGAAGCTGATCGCGCAGGCTCAGGCGACTGACAGATTCGATGAAGACAGGTTTTTTCTTGAAGCCTTTGTAAAAAATTACAAAACAGGATCTGCAGGCGTGAGCATTGTCTACAATCCATCCGAAAAGACGATCAATTCACTGCGCGGTGATGTGATAATTTTTCCTCACAGAAAACAGGCAGGCAATGCGTTTCTTAAATGGATTGAGCTGTTCGATTTTTCCCCGATCCGCGTTAAGGAAGAAAAGATTAAGGATACGGACATTACTTTAAAGTCGTACTATCCGATAATTATCGCGAGCGATAAGGTGCATAAACGAGCCGAGCTGTGGGACGGCACTGCGATAGCGGTATCGTTTACGCATAATAACGCCAGAATTCTTCTGTTCGGTGCGGGCGTATCCGGCTTCTGGGGCGATCTGGGCGTATCCGGGTATTTTACCGAAATAATTGACGGCTTTATTAATAATATTCCTGCTGCGGAAAAATCCGGGAAAAAAATTTCAAAGAATGCCGGGAAGGATAATGTGCCGGGTATCGGCGAAGTGAAAAGCCTTCTTTCCCTTAATATGATGCTGGGGATCGCATGCTTTATTTTTATTTTTGAACTGATTCTTTTCCTGTATAGAAAAATACGCTTTAAAAAAATATTGTCTTTAATATTTATTCTGATGATCGGCGGGAATCTTTACGCGGAAGACTTTAAGTTCATCGAGCTGACTTTTAGCGATAAGACAGACAATGCGGCGATGTTCCGGATAATTAAGAGGGAGCTCGAAGAAAAGACATCGGTCAGGATAGCCCGGGACTATTATGCGGCGCATTCAGCCCATTCGCTCATCCGGGGAAGGCTTCCCGATCAGCCTTATCTCTGGATAATCGGCTGCGCCGATACAGGCGGATCGCCGGAAAAGCTCTCGGCTGCATTGTCGGATTTCATAGAGAGAGGCGGCATAATATTCGTCGATGCTGCGGGCGCGGGCAGCCCCTGCCGCCGCTTCTTCGACGGGCTGTCGTTAAAGATCGCGGGCAGCCCGGGTCTTTCACGTCTGCCTGCCGACCATCCAGTATATAAATCCTTTTTTCTTATGAATCAGCAGAATTTCAGCGGCGCCGATGTATCCGTTACGACAAGGCGCACGGCTGTTATTATGTCAGACAATAATTTAAATCGGAAGATATTGAACGGCAGCGGAGATGCATTGAAAGCCGGTGTTAATATCGTTCTTTATATGCTCAGCGGGAACTACAAGAGCGACCAGATACATACCCGCCAGATACTGAACAGGCTCAAAAAACGGGAGCTGTTCAAATGATATTCTTCATAACAGCCGCAATTGCGCTCGTACTTTCGGTTTATGTGTTAAGGCTTCCCTGGGATAAGTCCTGGGCCAGAATTGCTTTCGCGGCAGATACGCTTATTATTATTGTCTTACTGATTTTATTCGGGCTTCAATACAGGATCAGCATAAAGCAACAGGCAGCCGTAAGAAGGACTGTCGTTGCCGCCTTTGACGTTTCCGCCAGCGTGGCCGGCGCCGGATTGAAAATGCACGATTTCAGGGATATCGCAGATAGAATCTGGAAAGATTATAATTTGGACATTATTCCCTTCTCTGATCGGGCCGGCGGTGCTGAGGGTGCGGAGTCTTCAGCCATTATCAAATCTCTAAAAAACGTCCTCGCGTATATATCCGGCAACTATAGCGGGGAAAACATTTCCGGATTTGTGCTGATAACGGACGGCAACGAGACTGAGAATATTGATGAACTTAAAAATAATATGAGTCTGCCGGGGGAATATCCTTATAATGTCGTCTATTTAAATACCGGCAATAGCGCGGTCAGGTTCGATAAATCGGTTTCTATCGTAAAGGCGCCGAGGTTTATTCCGAAATATTCAAAAGAGAAAATATATTTTTCAGTGAGCGCGCCCGGCACCGGACTTGAAACCGTCCCCGTGGATATTAAGCTTAACGGCAAGAATACGGGCGCGGCGCTTGTGCATCTTAAAGACGGTTACGGCCAGGGCGGCATTGAGCTTGTAATCAAAAATACAGGAGTGAATTTGCTTGAAGCTTCGGTCGCGGTCGATTCGCGTGAAATTGTAACGGCCAACAATAAAGACTTCGCCGTGATCGAAGGGATATACAGGGGATTCAGGGTGCTTCATATAAGCGGTCATCCTTCGCCGGACACTGCGTTCATCAGGAGAGGTCTTCAGAACATACCCGGCGTTGACATGATATCCTTCTATATCCTTCGGACAAATGTTCAGGTTTTCAAGACAAAGGATAGCGAGCTCAGCCTGATCCCATTCCCGACTGATCAGCTTTTCAGGGACGAGCTTGATAATTTCGATCTGATCATTATAAACGATTTTCAATTAACCCGGTTCTTAAATGTATATTATATAAATAATATCGTGAAATTCGTTGAATCGGGCGGAGGACTTCTGCTTTTAGGCGGCCCGGAATCGTTCAAGCGCGAAGATTATCTTTCAAATAAATTCGAATCCGTGCTGCCGTTTGTGCCCCCGGCAGGAGAGAATTACGATAACAGGGAATTCGACGTAATACGGAACGTACAGTCCGGTTACACGCCTCTCGCAGGTCTGAATGCCATTCACGGAATAAAAATCAAAGGTCTTAACAGGGTTAAGCTGAAAAGCTGGGCAAATGTTTTTTACAGCACGGGGAACGGTCTTCCGGTTATTACCGGCGGCATCAGGGAAAAGGCAAGAGTGCTCGCCGTACTGACGGATTCTTTCTGGAAATTTTCGTATAATGCGCGAATACCGAATGAAACCGCCCTGAAGTCGCTGGTACGCTATGTTCTGGGGATCTCTTCTATGCCCGTAGCTGTCAGCAACGGCAGCGTTGCCTTTGAGAATAATTATATCAATTCCGAAAACGATATTTACGCGAAGATACAGTTGACGGATTATGACGGCAGGATTTTGAAGGATATTGTCCTGAAACCGTCAAATCCTTATCCGTTCACGGAAAGCGACGGCAGGCTTGTAAATATTTCGATCGAGCAGAACGGCCGGATTATAGATAAATATCAGCTTTTAAATTATCACGAGAAAAAATGGCATGAACATTTATATCTTCCGGCCGGAAAGGAGTACCTGCGGAATTTTGCGGAGAGAGGAAGCGGCAAATTTGTAGAAGCGGATAAAAACACATTCGCCGCTGCGCTTGAAGGCATCAGCATGGCAGGTCCGGTTCGCGTATCGGAACATATAGAAAAAGAAAAGCCGGTTTATGAACATAAAGCCGTACTGCTTGTATTTTTGTATCTTGTTATAATTTCATTTTATTTAAAGAGCAGATTTACATAAATTTTTTTTGTTTATATCGGCATTTTCAGCCGCTAAACTGCTTTTTAAAATTCACGAAAAAATTATAGACAAAATAGGCATACGGATACTACTTATCCTGCATCTAAGAATTTAATCCGGAGTCTAATTTATGCACAGTCTTGGTATTAATATAGGATCATCCAATGTTAAGGTAACGATGCTCGAGGGTACGTCAATACTCTGGAGCGAGGTCGTTACCCACGACGGAAATTTTATACATACGCTTAACGGCATCCTTTCAAAAAAGGAAGTCCCGGCCGATCTGAAAACGCTGGCTACCGGCACGGAAGGAAGACATCTCCTGAACGTAAACAGCGTAATTGAGCCGCTCTGCATCGAGGAAGCGCTTAAGCACATAAGGTACGATGTCGACGCGGTAGTTTCTCTCGGAGGCGAAGACCTTGTGGTTTACACCATCGATGAGAACAAAAAGATAGTAACGAATTTTTCGGGCAACAAATGCGCGTCCGGCACGGGCGAGTTTTTTAAACAGCAGCTTGCACGCATGGACATGAAGCTGGATGACATCGATCATATACCCGAAGGCTGCAAGGTGCTGAGGCTTTCATCGAGATGCTCGGTCTTTATGAAAAGCGACTGCACGCACAGGCTTAACAAGGGCGAAGCGACAAAGGGCGACATCGTTCTTTCGCTTAGCGACGTAATGGCAACCAAGGTAATCGATTTCCTGAAAAGAGCGAAAATAACAAAAGGAAGCGTTCTTCTTACAGGCGGAGTGACGCTGAATAAATATATTGTTCCTTTTATCCGCGAAAGGCTGCCGGAAATAAATTTTATTGTCCCGGAACAGGCCGCTTATTTTGAGGCTTTCGGGGCAGCGCTGCTGGCAAAGAATATGGGAACCGTTCTGCCGCCGCTCAAAAACCTTTTCAAGCCTGCCGAGATACACTTTAAGAGATTTAACAGCCTTAAGACGGCAGAGGGAAAGGTTACATATATAGATTCCAAGAAGGCGAAGGTTAAAGCCGGAAAAGAATATATCCTCGGCGTAGACGGCGGCTCGACAACCACAAAAGCGTGCCTTATCGACATAGAGACCAACGAAGTAGCTGCGTCCTTTTACGGACGCACGCACGGAGATCCGGTACTTGCCTTGAAGAACTGCCTTGTTGAAATGAAAAAACAGATAAAGGCCGACATAGGCGATCAAAAGATAAAGATCACACTGTGTTCTACAACGGGTTCATCGCGGGAAATTCTCGGTGTTTTTCTGGAAACCCCGGCCGTGTATAACGAGATCATTGCCCATGCAGTTGGCACCACATATTACAAAAAGGATATCGATACAATATTCGAGATAGGTGGGCAGGATGCCAAGTACATATATCTCCAGAACATCGTGCCTATCGATTACGCGATGAACCAGGCATGCTCCGCAGGCACGGGTTCATTCCTCGAAGAGTCCGCGCAGGGCGACCTTAACATTATGCACGCTCACGAGATAGGCGATATAGCCATACAGGCCAAAGACCCGCTCAAATTCGGCGAGCACTGTTCGGCCTTCATTAATTCCGACATCCGGAACGCTATTCACCAGGGCGCATCGCGCGAGGACATCACCGCGGGTATTGTAACATCGATCGTTTCGAACTATCTGAACAGGGTAGTCGGCAACAGAACTATAGGCAATCATATTGTACTCCAGGGCGGGGTTGCGAAGAACAAAGCGGTGCCGCTTGCTTTTGCAATGCTTCTTAACAAGAATATACTTGTACCGCCGGACCCGGAGCTTATGGGATGCTTCGGAGTCGGATTGCTGGTAAGGCAGAAATTTGCGGACGGTATAATAGCGAAATCGGAATACGATATTGATAAAATTATAAACACCAATGTTGTTTATGAAAGCGAATTCAACTGTAAAGCTTGCGAGAATTTCTGCCCGATACGCATATTAAAAGTTAACGATAACAAATACATGTTCGGCGGCAGATGCAATAAATATGCGAATATAAGAAAGAAGAAAGTCTTTAACGAAGCCGAGATCTTCGATTATGTTGAAAAAAGAAATGAACTTATGTTCAAAGATTTTACGCCGGATCCGGCCATGCTTAACAGAAAGAAAGATTTTGTCGTAGGCATCCCGAACTGCTTTTCCGTCTATACCATGTGGCCGTTCTATTCATGGTTTTTCCATTCGCTCGGCATTGAGACTATCCTGTCGAAAAATATTTCACATGAAGGCACCGCCCGGGTGGAGAGCGCGTACTGTTTCCCTGCGGAAATAGCCCACGGAGCGGTGCAGGATATTTTCGATCACGGCGTGGATTATATCTTCCTCCCGCATTACAGGGATATGGAAAGCTTTGAAGAAGATACGCATGCCTGCTTCTGCCCCATAACCCAGAGCCTTCCGTATTATATTCAGAAAGCATTTCCTGAAATTCCGGATGAAAAAATCCTCAGACCGGTTGTAACCTTTAAATACGGAAACGAAAAAGCCCTGGAATCTTTTATTGAACTCGGGGAACAGCTCGGATTTTCCGCCAGGGAAGCAAGACTGGCCTTCGAGGTAGCGCTTGAAAAGCAGAATGAATATTTCAAAAAAGCGGCGGAGCTTGGAGAAAAAGCGCTCGCGGAAGCCCGTGAAGCGAAAAGACCCGTGATAGCGGTTCTCGGCAGGCCGTACAATGCTTTTACGTCGGACGCAAACATGAGCATCCCGAGGAAGTTCACAACCAGAGGATATTCTGTAATTCCGTTCGACATTCTGCCTTTTGCCGGTATGGATATCTATCCGAACATGTACTGGTATTACGGACAGATGGATATGAAATCCTCCATGCTGCTCAAGAATGAGGATAATGTGTACGTAACCTACATAAGCAATTTCTCATGCGCGCCGGACTCATTCATGCTGCATTACCTTAAATGGATAATGGGAACAAAACCTTTCCTTATCCTGGAACTCGACTCTCATTCAGCCGACGCAGGCATAGATACGCGCGTTGAGGCTTTCCTTGACATTATTGAAGGCTACAGGAGCAAGTTTCTTGAGAAGAGTGCCGAGAGATACGATAACGGTCTCAGATTTATCAATAACGGCAAAGAGAAAATTCATATAAAAAATGTCATTACCAACGAGAGGATAGAGATATTCAATAATCCCCAGGTTAAATTACTGCTCGCGAACATGGGAAGGCTGTCGGTAGAGCTAGTAGCTGCCGCGCTCAACTCTATTAACGTGAACGCGGAGGCAATGCCCGTCCCGGATGTGCATACGCTTCAGCTTGCGCGCAATCATGCATCAGGCAAAGAGTGCCTTCCTTCGCATCTCGTTCTCGGCGAGGCTCTTAAGTATTTCTCTTCGCCGAAATACAGGAAAGATGAGATATATCTTCTGTTCGTGCCCACAACAACCGGGCCGTGCAGAACCGGTCAGTATTTTGTGTTCTATGAGAACCTGTTTAAAGATCTTCGCCTGGATAATGTCGTTGTTTTCACAATGGATTCCGACAACTCGTATACGGAACTCGGTCCGACTTTCACAAAGTGTCTGTGGTGGGGAGCAATTATTGCGGACTTTATGAAGGATATAGAGACATCGCTTCGCACATGCGCCGCCGATCCTGTATCCGCTATGGACAGGTACGATGCGCTCTGGCACAGGATGCTCGCGGTAGCAGAGAAGGATGTCACAAAGATGCTGCCCACTCTCAGGGAAATTGCATCAGAAATTGCCAAGATCCCTCTGAAGAAGACCCTTGCGGAATCACCGAAGGTTCTGATAGTGGGCGAAATATATGTCCGCAGGGATGATTTCGCGGTTGACGAACTCATTCAGCACTTCAGCAGGCGCGGCATTATAGGCAAGGTATCCGGCGTCACGGAATGGTTTTACTACTGCGATTTCGTTCGCGAGTACGATCTTAAAAAGAGACTGAAGCTGATACCGTGGTATAAAAAACTTTTCTCGAAGGAATTCAAGGATCTGATTTACTGGAATATCGAGCAGATGTACAAACACAGCGTTGAGAAAAAAGTAAAGAAAGCATTGAGCGCTTCGAAAATGATACCTGAATCGCCGCATCACATGCATCATATAATGGATAACAGCGAGAAACATTTTGCGAGCCACGAGCTCTATTCGGAGATCAATATTTCAAGCGGAGTAGCCGCTACTGCCATGGAAGACAGTTACTCGGGTATTGTCAATATATCTCCGTTCGCCTGCCTGATAGGCAGGGTCATAGAAGGCCTGTACACGCCGTGGGCAAGGGAGCGCAATTACCCGGTAATGTCAATCGAGATAGACGGCAACCTTTTCCCTCCGGGTGTTGTAAACAAACTCGAAATATTCATGCTGAACGTGCTCAGGTTCGGAAAAGACCTGAAAGTAGACGCAATGATAGAAGGACACGGCAGGGAGACTGTCGGGGTCGACAGAAAAATTATGCGGTAATCGCTCAGATCATCGATGAATATCTGCTAGAATAGAATATAAGATAAATAAAAAGGATGCTTTTTACAAAGCATCGTTTTTTATATCTTTTTTGATTTTATTTTCCCTCTCATCCAGAGAGCAGCTCTGGCTCATTCAGGTGGAAATTCCGAGTTTAGGTAAAATCCATTTATTCAATATGATCCATCCGATAATGATAACTATAAATAGAATCCATGAACGCATTATTTTACCTCTTTATATTAACATCCGAATCCGGTGTTGACGATAAAACCCTTCCCGTAGGAATTATCGTGATATTCTATGCTTAAAGGAGTGCTTTCTCCCATTAGGGATATTACGTTTTCTCCAATAAGTATTTTAATTCTGTCGACATCGATTAAATTGTCTTTTGTGTCTTTTGACTCATCCAGAGCCAGCCCCAGCCTGGGGCCTCCTCAGCCCATTCCCGCGATCGTTACCCTCAGTGCCGGCTCTTTAAAATTCGAATTCTCCAGTATTCCTTTAATCTGGTTCTTCGCTTCATCTGTAATGCTGATCTGCATATCTGCCTCCTTTTTTTATCGAATGTCTATTCCACGCTGAATGCCGCATCGGTGGAAAGGCATTCAGTACATCGGTTGTTTTATATTATATTATCATAATAATACGATATATTAACGCAAAAAAAATTATTTCTTTAAAAGCTCGATTATCTCCAGAACTTTTTTATCCACGACCTTGTAACACGCTTTAACGCCTTCCTTGCGGAAAGCAATTATGCCTTTATTCTTTAAAATAGCGAGATGCTGTGAAACGGTCGATTGAGGAAGTTTTAGTTCTTCAACCATTTTATTCACATTACATTCATAGCTGTCGATCAGTCCGCAGACCATTTTCAGCCTCACCGGGTGGCCGAGAGCTTTCAGTACTTCGCTGTCGTGTTTAAAATTTAATGACCTGTTCAAAAGGGAAATCTCTCTCCATGAAATATATATCGTTATATTATTATATTACAATAAATAATGAGTTCAGTCAATCTTTTTCTTTATAAATTTTTTATATATCAGAATAATTATTATCGCTAAAAGAATAATTATGCCGGCGACAATATCGTATTTCATAATGATATCCGAAAATTTATCTTTCACTGTCTGCCATCTGTGGCCGAGAAGGTATCCGGTATAAAGCCATATCAGGTTCCATGCCGAAGCGCTGATGAGGGAGTAGCTCAATACTTTCGTAGTATTGAGCTCCGAAATACCGGCTGCAAGTGAAATGACTGATCTGACGGTAGGTAAAAATCTGTTGGCGATTATAACCCAGCTTCCGTATTTTTGAAACCATCTTTCGGTTTTCTCTAATTTTTCAATCGAGAAATGTTTATAGTTTTTTTCATGGAAGAATTTTTTGCCGAGATATTTTCCGAAGAGGAATAAGATCATGAATCCTGCGACGCTTCCGATCGTTGTTGATATGTAAACTCCGAAAAAGTTCAGCCTCCCTATCCCTACGAGAAAAGCTCCGAAAACGGTGATCGTGTCTCCCGGGATGGGCGGAAAAAGATTTTCTATCACCGAGCTTAAAAATAAAAAAATATACAGAAAAGCGTTGTTTAGCGGCAGTAAAAAATTAATTAAGTCGTTTAAAAAATTTTCCATCCGGGATCTTCCTTATCGGATTAAAATAAAAAATTGTTGAAATTATATTTAATAATTATATCATTCTAAAAATAATTGGGCCTTTTCACAGGAATAAAATTACGCTGCTTCAGGGATGACAAGATCATGAACCATGTAATTAATACAAGCTTTTTTAAAGTATTTCTTATAATAAATTCGGTATTATCAATGTCTTTTCTGCCGTCCTGCAGTACGTCGTTTAAAGACCGTGCGGCAGGCAAGTATGAGAATTTTTTTAAGCCTGATCCCGACTCGTCCGAAGTCTTCAGGGTACTGATCCTGTCGGACCGGTACGAGAGTTCTCAAATGAAATTTCAGGAAAAGCTTTCAAAAATTGAGGATAAAGAAGGCGATAAAACTGTCCTGGAAAAACTCAAAGAGTATGACAAAATAAACGAAACCTGCGACGGAGTTTTAACAGTATCGCTTTATAACACCGGCAGGATCATGAAAATCAGGCCGAAGATCCTCGCGCCTATTTCTGAAGTCAACAGCTTGATTGTCGATGATCTGAAAAGATGGAATTTCAAATTTGCGGAGAATATTAATGAACCCGCCAGCTTCGATATAAAATACAGGGTTATTCTCAGGAAAATGCAGTCCGATGAAGATATTATGAAAGAAGTCATGGAAAAAGTAAAAAAAGAAGAGGAAAAAAAAAGCAGGAGCGACTGAGAGTGCGTCCGATTACCTATCATGAATTGATATTGCCTTTGATTGCCTTTTGATTAATATAGTTTTTGGGGCGCACTCTTTGTAAACATATCGCAAAAAAAACAAATATGAAAAGACCGGAATTTCTCAAACAAAAAATAATGCTGCGCGTTATATTCGCGCTCGCGCCGGTTGCGGTTGCCGGGGTTTATTTTTTCGGCTGGAGGGTGTCCGCGATCCTTGCTGTCTCCATCCTGGCTGCATTTATCACCGAATGGATAATGACTGCTGCAAGAAAATCGAAGATCAGCTATGCGTGTTTTGTTACTGCAGTGATTTTTGCACTTTCGCTGCCCCCGACTATCCCGCTCTGGATAGTGTTTACAGGCGCGGTTACGGCAATACTATTCGGGAAGG
Organism: uncultured Leptospirales bacterium; assembly: GCA_964626055.1. Taxonomy (GTDB): domain Bacteria; phylum Spirochaetota; class UBA4802; order UBA4802; family JAFGDQ01; genus JAFGSG01. The sequence goes on along the minus strand of CAZVDF010000012.1, from coordinate 53,313 downwards.
AAGTGTTCGGCGGATTCGGGAGAAATGTTTTTAATCCGGCTATCGTAGGAAGGACTTTTATATATGTGGCTTTTCCGGTTGAAATGACTTCCAGTTTTGTACCCGCATTCAGCGGATTTCCCGGAGGACTCGCCGAGTGGGCTTACTCTTCATCCGGGCAGGCTGCAGACCTTGCCGCTGCGTCGTCGGTAAAGGTTGCGGACGCCATATCGGCCGCTACTCCTATCTTTTCCAGAAGGGACTTCGGATTTGAAGCCGATATAAGCAGTCTTTTCTTTGGAAATATCGGCGGTCAGTTCTCATTCCAGGGATATGCGAAGATACTTACCGCGGGTTCTATCGGCGAAGTCAGCGCTTTTATCATAATACTTGCGGGCGTCTTCCTTCTGGTTACAAAGACGGCCCAGTGGCGGCTTATGCTGTCAACAATTGCAGGAGCAGTTGTCCTGAATCTGATCCTGCGCAATATCGCAGGCATATCGCAGGTGCCTCCCCTTCCGTTTACGCTTTTCTCGGGCGCATTATTGTACGCAGCGGTATTCATGGCAACGGATCCGGTGAGCGCGCCGAAAGAAAAATTATCGCAATGGGTATACGGTTCTTTAATAGGCGCATTAATTGTTTTTTTCAGATATAAATCAGTATTCGCAGGAGCGGTCGGGTTCGCAATACTGTTCGGCAATATATTCTCGCCGTCTCTCGATCTCTGGATAAGAAGATATAAAACACGGAAAATGGCGGAAAATCAATGAATAAGCAGTCCCCGGCATATACGCTGATATTTATACTCTCCCTGTGCATGGTGTTCGGCTTTGGGATTTCCTTGGTCAATTATGCCACGCTTCCGCTTTTAATGAAAAACGAGGCTCTTCACAAAAATAAAGTTCTGTCCGAGGCTTTTCTGCTTAAGATCGGCAGCGAGGCAACCGCGGAAGAATATGAAAAGACAGTTGCGTATGCGCTGAAACCGCGTGAGCTGGAGTACAAAGGAAGAAGAATTGAGACGTACTTGAACCGGGGAAACGGAGATATCGGTTTTGTGTTCAGCGGATTCGGACTGTGGGACAGAATAACAGGTATACTTGTCATGTCTTCCGATCTGGGCCAGATACGAAATATTGTATTCCTCGAACAGCATGAAACTCCCGGCCTCGGATCCAGGATAGAAGAGAAATGGTTCACAGATCAGTTCAGATCTCTTAACCTTAACTGGGCAATACCGGCAGAAAAACGGATAATAATAGGCCAGTCTCCGGACGTAAACGCGAAGAACAGGGTCGATGCAATTACGGGAGCCACTCAGACGTCACTTGCCCTGATGGACGCGATCAATTCTGAACTTGAAATGTTTAAAAAATCCTACGAGAACAGGAAGGATAGATAAGACATGGAAAATACCCCCGGAAAAGTAATGATCAGGGATATTATCAGTGAAAACCCCGTGTTCATGCAGGTGCTCGGCATCTGTTCTTCGCTCGCAGTCACAAACCTGCTGGCAAATACGCTGTTCATGTGCCTGGGAGTCACATTCACCACGGCGCTTTCCAGCCTTACTATTTCCGCGATGAGAAATTATATACCGAAACGCATCCGTATGATAGTTCAGGTGCTGATAATTGCCTGCTATGTAATGATGGTCGATATCTTCATTAAAGCGGTAAGCCCTGATATACACAGGTTCATCGGCCCGTATGTGGGGCTGATCATAACCAATTGCATAATAATGGGACGCGCCGAGGGATTCGCGAGCAGGCAGAAACCGCTGATATCTTTAATAGACGGAATAGCTTCAGGGCTCGGATACTCGATGATACTGATAATTATAGCTCTGGTAAGGGAGCCGCTCGGCTTCGGCACTATTCTGGGGATTCCTCTTCCTGCGAGGGACGCATGGTGGCATCAGTGGACGATTATGGTCATGGCGCCGGGCGCTTTTTTTATGCTGGGCGTCATTACGTGGTTCGCGCGCAGCCGCCAGATGAAAAAGGAGGGATAAAAAATGGAAATTTCCGGGATGAATTCCTTTGTTTCAATCCTTCTGATTTTTATATCTTCAGCGCTGACCAATAACGTGCTTCTCGCAAGGTTCCTGGGCATGTGTTCGGTTATAGGCGTATCGAATAAAATCGATACGAGCATCGGCCTCGGCGCTGCAGTAACCTTTGTTACCGCGTTAACGAGCGCGTTTAATTTTCTGGCTTATAAATATATACTGGTGCCGTTAAACATTGAGTATCTCCGCCTTATAACGTTCATTGTAATGATAGCCTGCATTGTCCAGCTGCTGGAAATGGTAATTGAACGCTTCTCCGAAAAGCTTTATAACGCGCTCGGGATTTTCCTTCCTCTGATAACTGTTAACTGCGCTATTCTGGGCATTTCGCTATTCATGCTCAGCAAGCCGTACACTTTTATACAGGCGCTGGTGTTCGGTTTCGGGGGAGGATTCGGCTGGTTCCTGGCTATCGTGCTTATCGGGGGCATCCGCGAAAAGATCGATGAAAGCAAACTGCCGCCCGGGCTCGCAGGGCCAGGAATTACCCTGATAACAATAGGCATCATGGCGCTTGCGTTTGTCGCGTTTTCCGGAATGATAAAGATATGATTTTAAATAGTAAATAATATGACTATCGCATGGACACAAATAATCATATCGGCGGGATTTATCTGCTTTATGGGCATTATTCTTTCAGTGCTGCTTCTGCTGGCTGAAAAGAAGATACTGAATTACGGCGAATGCTCAATAGATATAAACAACAGCAAAAAAAAGCTTAATGTCAGGGGTGGGGATTCGCTTTTATCCACTCTGGCCGAAAATAATATATTCATCCCGTCCGCGTGCGGAGGCAGGGGTACATGCGCTTTCTGCAAGGTGCAGGTTGTTTCGGGCGCCGGAATGATCGGACCGGTTGAAGCGCCGTCGTTGTCAGATGAAGAAGTAAAAAAAAATATACGTCTTTCCTGCCAGGTTAAAGTCCGGGAAAACATAAATATCGTAATACCGGATGAGCTCTTTTCGGTAAAACGTTTTAAAGGCGTCCTCAAGTCAAAAAAACCGCTTACCCACGATATACTGGAACTGACAATTGAGCTTAAGGAACCCGCGGAGATCGACTTTACGGCCGGCCAGTATGTTCAGCTTGAATCAGAGGAATATAAAGGAAGAGAAAGCGTGATCCGGGCGTATTCGGTCTCTTCCTCTCCTTCAAACATAAATTCGATCAACCTTGTAATTCGGAAGGTCCCGGACGGTATCTGCACGACATGGGTGTTTGATTACCTGAAAGAAGGAAATGAAGTCCGCTTCTCCGGCCCGTACGGGAAATTTATTTTAACAGGCGATACTGCGCCGGCTGTTTTTATCGCCGGAGGTAGCGGGATGGCCCCGATCCTGAGCATGCTGACGGACATGAAGGAAAAAGGAAGCACAAGGAAAGCATATTATTTTTTCGGTGCCGCCACTCAGAAAGATCTTTTTTATTATGAATATCTTAAAAAGATGGAAAGTAGTCTGCCCGATTTTAAGTTTATTCCCGCGCTCTCAAACGAACCCGAAGGCACAGGCTGGAACGGCGAGCGCGGACTCATAACCGAGACAGTAAAAAAAATTCTGCCGGATATGACGGGCTTTGAAGGCTATCTCTGCGGCTCTCCGGGAATGATTAACGCGTGCATAAAAGTACTGACTTCCGGAGGCATTAAAGAAGAAAAGATATTTTACGATAAATTTTAAGCAGGTCATCAATATGAAAAAATCACCCCAGGACAGCAGTCTTTTTAACAATTTTAAGCCATCAAAATTTTCCGGCAGCGGATTTATGGGGTCAGATACCAGGACAATTGAAGAAATTATATCCGCAGATGAACATTTTTTGCACAGCGCCGGCGTTACATCGGAAATCATGGCCGATGCTCTGTCAGGGATATTCGACAGGACTGTAAATGCGCCCGGAAACATCACGGAAGTCGGGGATGGCATATTCGCGACCTATTACGAATCGAGGGGGAGCATCCCATGCCCGTTCAGGGGGCACAGCGCGTTCGCGAAAGGCGAAGTCGTTCTGACAGATAAAATCAGGGGGAAAGAGATCATCATTACAAGGCTGGCGATACATCTCATCAAAGAACATAAATTTTTTCAGGGCGCAGGGAACAGGTTCCGGATCGATCCGGCTGCCGCCCTGGAAATACTGGGACTTAAGTAACGGCGCGGCAGCCGCGAAACTGCAGGAATATTTACAATGATGAAGTGTTTATAATAAATCTCACGGAATTCTCGTCTATTAAAAGCTTCTGCGATATCTCGTTTGAAGTCCAGCCTTTATTCGAAAGTTCTCTTACCGTTTTAACCATACTGTCATTTATGTTCTTTCCCAATTTGTAGTCGCTTTTAATCTGCCTGGCGATCAAATTGTTCCCTTCAACGGATGAAAGAATATCCGCGAATTGTTTTATCTTTTTATCCGTTTCGTCGAACATTTTCTTCAACCTGTCGTCTGTTTCGTCGATCTCATCTCTCATCGCTTCCGTCTTCTGGAACATCGCGTGTATCTGATCAATGCGTTTCTCTATATGACGAGTAAGGCCGTCAAGTTCATTGAATTTGTCCTTTACGTCCCTTATCTCCTGCTCCCTGGATTTTAATATCAGAGTATTCTCTTCTATGGATTGGAGGTATTCAATTAGCTTCTGAACGCGCTTTTCGGATCTCTCGGTATTGTTCTTGAATGCCTGTATTCTGCTCTCAATGGATTTTATTACAACATCGGTCTTTTGAATAGATTCGAGATTTTTTGAAATAGAATCTTCATATTCATGAAGTTCGTTTATCCTTGATTCGAGGCTGGAGTATGTTCCCATCAGGGCGTCTATTTTTGTGCTCACTTTATCTATGTTCGAGATGCTGTCTTCCATGGACTCGGCTTTTGCTACCGCAATATCGTTAAGCTCCATAAGAGCCTTGATCTCGCTCTCGTAGCCCGCGAGTTTGCTCTGCTTTGCCTCGTATTTTTTTATCTCTTTGTCGATTACCCTGCTTATTACCTTGAATTTATCGGCGTCTTCCATGAACTGCTCCAGTTTTTTCGCTTCTTCTTTCGATTCCTTCAGTATTCTGTTGAACTCGTTTACCGCATCATCCACCTTCGTGATCATCAAATCGCTTCTGGAGAATATGTTCTGTTTTTCTTCATATTGAAGTATTTCGGTCTTCATATTTGTGAGCTTTTCTTCCATAAAGATAAAGTCTTTCCTGGTTTTTTCGGTCTGTTCGGCTATGTAGTCCTTTAAACCGTCTTCGAACGAGGAAATTTTATTTGATAATTCGTTAAAGTTGATCTCCATCGTCTGATATTCGGAGTGTATATCTTCCAGTTTTTCTTCCGCGGATTCATTCAGCTTATCGACAGTTTCTGCGTATTTTTCATCGATCCTGTCGATCATCAGTTTAATCCTGTCCGTTTCCTTATCGATGGTATCAATGATTTTATTTTCTATCTCCGCATATTTATCATCAAAGTTATCTATTTTGTTTCTCATCTCTTCGGCTTCTTTACGCACCGATTTAACGATCTCGTCTTTTTTGGCGATCGTATGTATGTCGAGATTGTTAAGCTCCTGTCTGGCTTTCTTGACCTCTTCGTCGAAGGTGGAAATCAGCCTTGAGGTCGATTCGTTCACGTCATCTTCGACGCTTCTGAGTTTGTTATTAAGGTGCTCGATATTGTCGTCGATATGTTCAATATTATTGAGGGTTTTTTCGAATTTATTTATCTTTAAGCTGAATTCCGAAGTAACGCGTTTTTCGGCAAGCTCTATTTTCTTTTCAAACGAATTTATCGTCCGGGCGGTTTCCTCGAGTTTTAAGTTCATATCTTCGATTATGGCACCGCCGGATTTGGTTATTTTTTCTTCCATTTCGGATATCGTATTTAAGTATTGATTGCTCAGTATCTCGATCTTCTCTCTGGATGATTCCAGCATGGAATTTTCTTTTTCCCTGATCGATTCCTTCATTTCGTTCAGGTTATGTGCGATTTCTTCCGAAAGATTGCGCGATTTTTCGCGTATTTTTTCGTTAAAAGCCTGCAGCACCGAGGATATTTCCCTTTCCACCCGTGATATATCCTCGTTCAGGGATTTTATCCGGATGCTCATATCGTCAAAGGAAGCCTTCGCGCCGGCGATGAACTCGATCTGCTTATTGACGTCTTTGGCCGAATCCGAAATTATTTTAAGGCCGTTCTCCGCTTTCACAAGGATTTCTTTTTCATTATCGAGCGTCTGAAGTTTGTTTTCGATTATAGAGATGGTGTCTTTTAACTGCTGAGCATTCGTATTGGATTTTTTTACCAGGATATCCATTTCTATGGTTGCGTCGTTATATTTCCTGAATTCGTTTTCAGTGAGCTTTTTAAAATCGCTGAATATTTTCATGGAATAGCGTTTCAGCTTTGTCATTTTAAGGTTGGAACGGTCAAGCCTTCTGAAAAAGATTATCATCAAAAAGCATGAAAAGAGGGTAATTATGTTTAATATCACTTCATACCTCCGGTAAGCGGTGCATTACTGGTATGCCGATTATAGATTTTCCGTTATTTTCGAAATATATATAAAAAATTATATTTAACTAATAGAAATTAAATACTTATGCGAAATTGTCAATTATTATTTTATGTCACATTAGAAAATGAGCTGTTTTACCGGTAAAAAAGAGTTGTCAGCTTAATTAATTTTATAAAATTATTAAGAGCATATCTTATTTTATTAGGATAATGAAAGCAGTTCTAAAATTTAGTCATTAGAAGACATCTCAAAATTAAATTTTATTTTATGATAAATTGGAATACATTACAAAATTTTTGAGGACGCCTTTCAGACCTGATGTGAATGCGTTCGAAAACATGAAAAACTGACCAGGAAGGTCTGATTCCGCAGAAAATTTTGTAATGTATTCCAATTTATCATTAGTCACATATATGAATTTATAATTTTGAGATGGTTTCTAATTATCATAATTACAGGATGGAAAATAAATGGCAAAGTCTGTCTTTGTAGCCGGGGCTTCCGGTTTTATAGGCATAAGGGTCTGCAACGAACTTATCCGCAGGGGATACGAAGTGCATGCCCATGCATATGTGAAAGCCGGCGCGCCCGATCCTCTAATAAAAAAACAGGTTAAGTATTTTCTGAAAGGCGATCTTTTGAACCGGAAAGACTGCACTAAAATCTATAACCATCTCTTGAAAAATTCAATTGATCGCATTATCTTCTCGGCTGGCGCTGTCAATTACCACATGGATTATGCGACATCGAAACGTTATAATGTCGATATAGTAGAAAATTTCCTGGAAATAGCTGAAAGGATGCACTCAAAGTTAAAGCTTAAAAAGCTTGTATTTTTAGGCAGCGTCGCTTCGCGCGGATTTATTTCTCCCGGCTCCGGCGCTCCGAAACTTATAGACGAATTATCGGATCATTACGCAAAAGGCGTTTCGGTTTACTGCGATGTAAAACATGAGATGGAAGATATTATCAGGGAGTCCGTTAAGCGATCGGGAATTCCGGCAGTAATTGCAGAGCCCGGCTCTCTTATGGGCGAAGAAATAGACGGTATGACAACCACGAACGTCGGCCTTATCCGCAAGATCATGCACGGAAGTCCTGTGCTCGGCGGAGGCGCAAGCTATACGTCCGCGTCCAGAGTTTCAGAGGGAATAGTGCTAGCACTTGAAAGAGGCAGGGCAGGGGAGAGTTATCTTCTGGGGGGCGAGAACATGTCGATGAAGAAATTCGCACAGCTGGTGAAGGCGATAGCAAAAAAAGAGTTCGGCTTAAAAAGTAAACCGCTAATCCCGCTTATTGTGCTGCCGGATGCTGTTGCAAAGGCTATCGGATTAATCGGAATTCTCAATTGGCAGCAGGTGCTTCTCGGGGGCGCCTTCCATTACATTGATTCCGGTAAGGCGGCGCGCGAGCTCGGGTATACTCATTCAAGGGAAGACCTTGAGGATGGGATCAGGAAAGTATTGAAGCAAATTATAGTAAAATAACAGTGGTTATTTTTTAAGATGATTTAAAAAACTTACAGTATGAAACCGGCTATCGAATTTAAAAACGTAAGCGTTATTTATGATTTTGCTGCAAACATTAAAGCTCTGGATATCAAGGAGCTTGTGATAGAACATTGCGAGAATGTCGCGATAATCGGTCCGAATGGTTCGGGCAAGTCGACACTGATAAATCTTATAGCAAAAGAGCTCTACCCGGAACCGGAGGAAAATACCATATGCAGAATTTACGGCAAAGAAAGGTGGGATGTCTTTGAATTGAGATCGCACCTTGGGATAGTAACCCCCGGTTTCCAGCAGAAGACCGGCATTGAAACAACAGTTATGGACACCGTACTTTCAGGATTTTTTTCCAGCATCGGCATAATGAATAAAGATGATATTACTCCTGCTATGATTAAGAAAGCACGGGAATCTCTGGAGTTTTTCGGGATTGCCGGGCTTTCAGAGCATCTTATGACTGAAGTGTCAACCGGGGAAGCCAGGCTTGCTTTGATCGCAAGGGCTCTTATCCATAAACCGAATGCGCTTGTGCTTGACGAACCCACAAGCGGGCTGGATATAAAAGCTTCGCATCTTTTCAGGAAAAATTTAAACAGGCTGGCTGAACACGGAACAGGCATAATTGTTGTTACTCATAATTTTGAAGATATTATCCCTGCTGTTAAAAGAGTAGTCGTGCTTAATAATGGGAAAGTGTTCCTGGACGGCAAATGCGATAGAATATTGACGGATTCCAATATGTCGCAGCTTTATTCTATGAACGTTAAAACATATAAAAAAGGCGGAAGATACACTGCGGAGCTAAAGTAATATATTATTTTTGCTCTTTCCGGTATGTCTGGAAATGCCTCCACTCCCTATCCCCCGGAGGGGGCACCTTCATTGAAATTCATATTATATTTTAAAAAAAACAGCATCCATTCTATTCGTAATTTTTTTACACTTTCCCATTGACTTAAATTACAAGTTATTTTTCATAAAAGTAAAGATCCAGTAGTTTTCGACTGACCGGATGCCGACAACAGAATATCAGACTATTCATTTGTTTTGTGTTTATTGTCCGCCATTATCTCTCTACTGCTTCTGTTATATTTTGCCACATATAGTTCAATGACATAAATCGTGAGCATTGTTTTATATTATTACTAGTTGTTTCATATCTGTGCCCCCTCCGGGGGATAGGGGGGGAGTAGCAACATGCATTATTTCAATATAATTTATTTTCTCCAATATTTCTGGAGGAGTCCAATTTGTATAATAATATAAAATTTGTCTTAAAAGCTTCCGCCGGCAATTACCGAGACTCCGCCATTGGACGGGCCTTTTGAGAGATCCCATGCAAAATAAATTCCGATATAAGAATTTTTAAATTCCAGTGTGCCCATCATACCGCCGCCTGTCCTGCTTTTCCATTTAAGCTCTTCATCCTGGAAATATCCCGTATTTACAAACGGACCTGCGTAAAGAAACTGCGGTATAAATTCGAATTCAAAATCGAGCCCCGCGGTATTTTTCCATTTCGACGCGGTGAAATCGCCGTAAAATCCCAGCAGTCTTTTATCGTATACGTACTGCCAGAAGTAACGTTCTTTCATTGTCGTATAGTATGAGTAAAGTCCGGGGGTGATTCTGAGCCGGCTGAATGGCAAGAAAGGGCTTTTCAACTCACAGGACGAGATAACATATACTTTTTTGCTTAGATCGCTTTTGCCGGAAGAAGCAGCGAGCTTAAGGCCGGTAGCATCCTTTTTAGAAAGTAGATTTATTTTGTTTGTTATCTCGATTTCAAGTGTAATGCGTGTGTCGTAATCGCGGAAATTTTCTCCTTCGGTTTTATAATCGGAAATTTCTGAAATAATTTCATTCGCGTATATATCCATGATCAGATACCGGTATATCGCCCTGTATCCGAGAGCAGGAGTTAATGATATTCTTCTGTAATCCCTTCCGTATGATTCCCAATGCTCCAGGAACATTGCAGCATTTGAGCCCATGTAAAATCCTCTGGGTTCATTGTCCGTGAACAGAAAAAATTTTACATCACCTTCCGCTCTTCTGAATTTGCCTTCCCTGTAACCGGCTTTCGCGAAAAGGTCAATCGCGGTATCCGAAAAAGGATGATAATAACCGAGGTACGGAGATAAACCGTAGATCGGTTCAAATCCGATGCCGCCGTAGAAATCGCCTGAGCTTTTTTTATTTATTTTTACCGACAGAAAGACATCACTGCTGTCTTTGTAATTTACGGGATAAATCTGAACTGATCCGAGATTGTAAAGCCGTTTTAATGTTTCCGCTTTTTTTTGAAGTTCATTGCGATTGTAAATAGAACCATTTAACGAATTCAGTAAAAATTCGATCTCGCTTTTTTCCCTGCCTCCGACGCCGGTTATGCTGATGTCGGCAATTTTTGATTCCTTAACATATATTTCGAGGATTCCGTTCCGGCTGACCTCAAGCTTTTCAACATAACTGGTCGTATAGCCCCTGTTATGATATTCGTTGGTAACTCTTATTCCGATCGATTCAATATCTTTCTCCGATAGATCCCCTTTAATGGTTTTTACATATTTTTTTATATCAAGGTCAATCGTGCTTCCAATAATTTCCATTTGCTTAATTTCAATGGCGGAGATGGCGGCGCTGAATATAAGATTAAAGCTCATTAAAAATATTAAAATTGATATTCTGCGAAAATAACCGGGAAGGATTTTTGATATTCTCATTGCTGTAGATATTTTTTCTTTACATTTTCGGGGAATTTTATATGAAATATATTTTCAGGTACTGAATAATTCAAGCGTATATTTGAATATTCGGTAGTGTTTCTGGTAATGCCTTCACCGGTTCTTGCGAAAACATCTACCCTCGCAGGAAAAAACGTATCCTTTATATTTTTATAGTTTTCGTATAATTCCCTGATTATTTCCTGGCCGGATCTGTTCGTGACGATCTTGGAAAGCAGCACTTTATTTTTCGGGTCGACGCGTATCTCAAAATTCAGTTCGTTTTTAATGTCTTCAATCCTGAATTCATACGCGGTATTGAAAAATCCGTAAAAACGCTTGCCGCGGTAATTTACTTTAAACTGATTTTCGAACTCCCTGTTTTTAAATTCCTGAAGCGGATTGACTTTTGGTTCTTTCGGGGCTGCTTTCTCGTTCCCTATTATATAGAGAATATTATCCCCGGGGAAAAACCAGTAAACTGATTTCCCGGTATTCAAAACAACCTGACGGGAGGGGATATTATAATCGATCCTGAAACGTCCTTTGTCATCTGCGATGTATCTTCCTTTATAAACTTCCCTTGAATGTTCCGGCGTATTTATATACTGGATTATTTCCGCATCTATCGATCTTATGCCTGTGTTTGCATCGATTATTTCTTTGAAAAGCGCAAGGTCGGTATCCGCCGCAGATGAGGCAGTATAAAGTATATTGACAATAATTAACGAGATAAAAATAAATGAATTAGGTCGCATTCCGGAATTACAGCTGTGTCATCAAATACATTACCCTGCTGGCCCTGTCCCTGGGCATCAGTGAAATAAGGTAAGATGAAATACTCATTTTGCCGGCGTCCGCCGCGTCCGCGTCTATCTGCCTCAGGACATCAATAATCAGAGGATCTTCCCAGTTAAGGATTATCTGTATCGCTTCGTCGGGCCTCATGCTGTAGATCTTCTGTGCCAGGTCTACCACATTTTTCCTGTAGCCCGAATACATTTTCTTTTCTTTTTCTATCTTCTCTTTTTCTAAGTTCAGCCCTTTTCTTATTTCCTGGAGTTTCTCCTTTTCTTTATCAAGCTCTTTTTCCGTCTGTTCGATTTTCGCTTCCCGTTTATCCAGCTCTTCAATCCTTTCATTCATTTTTTCTTTCTGTTTTTCGAATTCTTCGCGCTCTATCAGCGACGGCTCGTCATCAGATGCGTTCACTACCGAAGCGGCGTCGCGATCGGTATATGATCTTATGACTTTATTCATGTTGATCATGCCTATATAATCGAGCCAGAATACGCCGACTACCATGATAAATATTATCAGAATAATTAGATAAATGATTTTTGCTTTTTCAGTTGTGATTTTCATAACTCACTTCCATTCTACTTTATATTTTGTATATATGCGTCTAAAACCTTCTGTACATACTCCTTTGTTTCTTTTATCGGAGGAATATCTCCGTTTTTATCCACGGCTTTTTCGCCCGCATTGTAAGCAGCAAGAGCCTTTTTGAGATCCCAATCGTATTTATTCATCAGTTTTTTTAAAATATTAACCCCTGCCTGAATATTGTCTTCAACATTGAAAGGATTGGATATCCGCATGTCCTTTAAGGCTTCCGGCATAATCTGCATAAGACCGGCAGCTCCCTTTTTCGAAACCGCTTTGGGATCGTATCCCGATTCCACCTTTATTACAGCGTCAACCAGGGCCGGCGGCAGGCCGTTTTTTACCGCATAACCTTTTGCTATATCCTTTATCATAGAAGCAGGCATCTCTTTATTATTGTTGTTCGATATCTGATCGTTTAATGTCTCGGAGAAATTTTTATTTGCAGCATGATTTTCAATATTAAAAGAGTAATTCCTTTTATGATTAAAGCGTCTCTGGATCTCATTGATCCTGTCCAATACTTTATTAAGGTCCTGAAGCATTAAATGTCCCTCCTCTCTTAAATAAAATGGAATTAGGATTTAAAAATATTTTTCATCAGTTTTAAGTTCTTCCGAACTAAATTATCATTTCACTGATATAAATCGTCTGCCATTTTTTTATGGTAGATTTTTTGGTTCATATCGTCGTTTTCTTTTGCTATTTCCCTGTTCAGCTTATATAAATATTCCCTGTATTTTCTTTCCTTGAGTTTCTCGACTACCTTTTTCTCTTTAGAAGCTTCAATAAGTCTTTCCCTTACCTTTTGAATCGCAGGCTCCATCTGCTGTATTTTTGTTTCCGCAATATTTATAGCTTTGTTCGCGTTGTCGGTAAATTTTTCGTAAATTATTACTTCATTATAGGAAAAAATTTTCTTTTCCATGGTCTCTTTTAAGGCTTTTTTTCTTTGTGCCATTTTTTGACGCAATTCCAGCTGTTTTGTCCTTTCTTTATTCTGAATATTCACAAGCTCCGCGAGTTCGTTCTTTATTTGTTTTTCCTTTGCCGCGCGTATATCCAGAAGCCTGTACAGTTTAAACTGGAATTTTTTCATAAAGATCTGGTTGACCTTTTATATTATTAAAATATATTCTTCTTTTTTAATCATTGACTTTTGACCCCCTATCCCCCGGAGGGGGCACCATCTTGGAAAAAGTTCATCATTTAATCTTCATAACTGCTGTCTCCTTTGTCCCAAGGGGAGGCTCCGCACGGGATTAGGCGGATGAGTTAAAATAGCTATCTATCTTTTCGCAGGGGCAAACGGCCGCCTCTGATTTGCCAGATCTGACCTTGGCCGCGGAGCTTCCTGAACAAATAATCCTTTTAATTTTTTTATAATTTCATTGAACGTATCTCTCTCATACATATCCTGCTTTAAAAACGCGTTTATGTTCCCGATCATTTCTATCGCCCTGTCTATCAATGCATTCGATCCTTTCGCGTACGCGCCGAGCGTTATGAGGTCTTCCGCATCTTTATAGGCGGCCATAAGCTCCCGGAACTGGCTTGCCGATTTCTGGTGTTCTTTGTCGATTACGTCGCGCATGCATCTCGATACCGAGCCCAGAACATCTATAGCAGGGTAATGACCCCTGTTGGCCAGGTTGCGGTCGAGCACTATGTGCCCGTCCAGAATTCCTCTCACCGCGTCTGCGATGGGCTCGTTCATATCGTCGGCCTCGACGAGTATTGTGTAGAAACCTGTTATGCTTCCGTGCCCTTCCCTGGTGCCGGAACGTTCGAGCAGCCTGGGCAGCAGGGAGAATACAGACGGAGGAAAGCCCCTGGTTGCCGAAGGTTCGCCTGCGGCAAGGCCGACTTCCCTTTGAGCAAGCGCGAACCTTGTCACAGAGTCCATCATAAGGTTGACGTCTCTGCCCTTGTCCCTGAAGTATTCTGCAAGCGCATGTCCGAGAAAAGCGCCCCTTATCCTCAGCATGGGAGGCTGGTCGGATGTCGCCACGACTACTACGGAGCGTTTCAGCCCTTCTTCGCCCAGCTCTCTTTCAACGAAATTTCTTACCTCTCGGCCTCGTTCTCCTATCAGAACGATCACGTTTATATCGGCTGAGGTATAACGGGCTATCATTCCCAGCAGAATGGATTTACCGACGCCTGAGCCGGAAAAAATACCTATTCTCTGGCCCTTGCCTACGGTGATAAGACCGTCTATTGCTCTTATGCCGACAGAAAGCGGTTTATCAATAATGCTCCTGACAAGGGGGTTCAGTGTTTTACCGATAACCGGATACCTTTCCTTAGTGAATATCTCTCCTTTACCGTCAAGAGGCTTGCCCAGCCCGTTTATAACTCTGCCGAGGAGTTCATTGCCTACAGGCACGGAGAGAGATGATCCTGCGGCAATAACTTCGGCCCCCGCAATGACCCCTTTCATTTCGCCTATCGGCATCAGTACAATTCTGTCCTTGTTAAAGCCGACTACCTCGGCATATAAAGGTTCGCCGTTTTCGATCTCTATTCTGCACAGCTCTCCATGTTTGACAACCGGGCCCCTGGATTCGATGGTGAGCCCCACAATCCTTTCGACCCTCCCTGTGAATTTAATGACCTCCGTCTGGTTTATCAGGTCTTTATACTTTGAGAGTATGTCGATTTTTTCATGTGGAAGAATTTGTATCATTATTTAGTCCCTATTAACTTAACTGGCACAATTTTGCTAATTGCAACTTTGGGTCAGCTACTTATATTCTCATCCAGCGGCAATACTTACATTTTATCGCGGATGTCTTTTCGACCCCCTATCCCCCTGAGGGGGCACCGTCTTGTTATAAATTTTATAATTCGCAATCAAAATTTCAGAGACCGCATGCCCCCTCCGGGGGTTAGGGGGGGGGGTGAGGGCGTTATGTCTCATTATGCATTAAAAGAAACCCCGCGGCCGGCCGCGGGAATTATCTTTTAAAGAGTTATTGCGCTCCTGATCGACTCTTCAACGGCATCGAGTTGAGTCGAAATTCTCGCGTCAATGGCGCCTACGTCCGTTTCGATTATGCAGCCGCCTCTGTCTACCCTGTTGTCTTCGTATATATTTACTTTCTTCAGTGAATCCATCATTTTAATCAGCTCGTCTTTATGGGCTGTGGTCATGTCGAGGTCGGCGAAATTAACCCGTATATCTATCCTGTCTCTGTCCTTGACTCTCTGAATGGCTTCCTTGATGTTATTAATGACGACTTCCCGTCTTTCAACTATTTCGTCTTTAATTACTTTCCTCGATATCATCAGTATCATGTCCGTCATGAGTTTTTCGGATGATCTTATAATGTCGTCCCTTATGTCGACCGCCGTTGAAACTATGGTACCGAGCCTGTCGATAAGTCTCATGACCTCCGCCTGGCCTTCCTTGTAACCTTCTTCGCGGCCCGCTTCGTATCCTTTTTTATACGCCTGGTGTTCTATCTCCGAGACCTTGAGCTCGGCTTCCTTTATCATTTTTTCGGCTTCGTATTTTCCACGCTCGATTTCCTGGTCGGTTTCTATCTTGAATTTTTCTCTTTCCGCCTTTATCTGTTCTTTGGCTTCCTGCAATTCTTTGAACGCGGATGCTTTGCCGTTCTCAATAATGGCTTTTTCTTTTTCCTTCGCTTCTGCCAGCAGTTTGCGGACTTCTTCTTCGGTTTCTCTTCTGTAACGCTCGAGTTCGGCTTCCATTTCCTCGATTGAGGGGCCCTGATAAACGTCGATTGGATTGCCCTGCTCGTCTACTTCGAACTCTTTATATTCTTCATCTGAAATGACGTTTTTCTGATATTTTTCCGGAAGTTCAATCTGTTTAAAACTCTGGACATATTTGATTTCTTTCGGTTTAAAAACTAACTTAGACAATCAATTCCTCCTCGCCGGCTCTCGCCACTATAATGTCTCCGGCCTCTTCAAGCTTTCTTATGATATTGACGATCTTCTGCTGTGCTTCTTCAACGTCACGCAGCCTGATGGGACCCATAAAATCCATATCCTCACGGAGCAGGGATGCGGCTCTTTTGGACATATTCCTGTAGATTTTTTCCTGGACTTCGGCATCGACCCCCTTGAGCGCCTTGCCGAGATCCTGGTTGTCGACTTCGCGTAGAACCTTCTGGATAGACCTGTCGTCGAGAAGCACGATATCTTCGAATATGAACATTCTCTTTTTGATCTCTTCCGCCAGTTCCGGATCTTCCTCTTCAAGAGCTTCGATGATTATTTTCTCGGTACCGCGGTCAACCTGGTTAAGAACTTCAACTATTGCGTCGATACCGCCTGCCGAAGTGTAATCTTCGCTTGCGAGTGTCGATAGTTTTCTTTCAAGTACTCTTTCAACTTCACGGAGAACGTCGGGCGAAGTTCTGTCCATTGTCGCTATTCTTCTGGCTACGTCCGCCTGTATCTGATGGCTCAGCCCTCCGAGTATGAGCGCCGCCTTGTTGGGCTCCAGGTACGATAATATGAGGGCGATCGTCTGGGGATGCTCTCCCTGGATGAAGTTCAGCAGGTGGCTCGGATCCGTTCTTCTGATAAAATCGAACGGCCTTACCTGAAGCGACGATGTGAGCCTGTTTACAATGTCAATGGCTTTCTGTGTCCCCAGGGCTCTTTCGAGCACTTCGCGCGCGTAATCGATCCCCCCCGAGGATATAAAGCCCTGCGCCATCATCATTTCCTGGAATTCCATCAGGACCTTATCTTTATCGTCCGACTCAACTTTGTCCAGCCTCGCGATCTCGAAAGTGAGCTGCTCGATCTCATCTTCGCGCATGTGTTTAAAGATTTCGGATGATACTTCGGAGCCCAGAGAGACAAGGAATACCGCGGCTTTTTGCCTTCCGGTCAGCTGTGATTTTTTGGATTGAAGCATCCTTCTACCTCATTTTTTCAATCCGGCATTTATAATTATAATTGCTTTTAAATAAAAAAACAAATATTATTTTAAAATATTCCTTTATAATAATATATATCGGATGATTCAGCAGTCAACTTAGTTTTTTAAAATACAATCTTCGTTTATATAATCAATTGGATATTATTATTATCCAGTATTTGACAATTTCAAAATGTTATTCTTCAGCCAGCCATGTCTTTAACAGCTGAGCGACTTCCTCCGGCCTTTCTTTTGCAAGATTAACCGCGTTCTTCTGCAGCTCGAGCCTTGCTTTTTCTTCAAGCGAGAGCTCGACATCGACTCCTTCCTCCTCTGCAGCCCTGAGAGCAGCTTCGCGCATTTTTTGCTGTTCCAGAGCCAGCTGCTCTTCTCTTAATCTTCTTCTTCTTGTAAGCTCTCTGGATATGAACCTGAATAATATTATACCCAGAACAAGGGCAAAAACTCCGATCAAAGCTGCGAGAAGCGTTTTTCTTAGCCTTTCTTTCTTAAGGAACTCTTCGCGCATGTCCTGCCACTGTTTTGTCCTGTCGAACATTATATTTTCCACAGCAACCTGATCTCCGCGGGCTTCTTTGAAGTTTATGGATTTTTTTACAATGTTCTCCGCCTGCTTGAGCTCTTCTTTTGTAAGAGCAACCTGAACAGGAGGTTTTGACGGATCGGTATCTACGTCGCCATCCAGCGTTTTAGGCAGGCTCTGGTTGCCGTCAATGGCTATTGCCACCGACAGGCTCGTGATATTATATGGCTCGCGCTGTATCTTTTTTAACGACTTGTTTACAACGTAATTTCTGACATTCTCCTGTTTATTGTATTTTGAGAACTGGTCATCGCTCGCCTTGTATCCCGGGGGAGTGTTGCTTTCAGTCCCTGCCGGCCCTTGAGGATTCCAGCCGTGCCCCTGGAAATCTTCCGCTGTGGATTTCTCGGAAACCACGAAAGAGTCTTTTACTTTTCGTTCGGAATACGGGGTTGTCGGATTGTCCGGTTCCATTTCAATTGGAGTGTACTCTTCCTTATCCTCCGCGACGACATCCCAGTTGAATCCCATGTTGAGTCTTACAACCTGAATTCTGTCGGGCGAATATATCCTTTCAAGGCCGTCCCTGATGTCTTTTAAGAGCTGCACCCTGGCTTTTTCTTCTATCTTCCTGCGGCTTTCCACAAGCGAATATTCGGCTTTTGCCTTATCCATATCATCGTCGAATTCTGAAATGATATTTCCGTGATCGTCCGTAACTGTCACATTTTCCGGTTTCAGTTTTCCGCCTACGGCTCTTGAAACCAGGTACATTATGCCTTTTATTTCTTTTTTGCTCAGCTTGTCATAACCGGGCGCGAGATGAACGGTAACGGCGGCGGTGTAGGGATTGTCTTTGTCTTTGAAAAGCTCGTCCTGTGTTATAGCGATGTCGACATCGGCTTTATCGATATTTTTTAAGGACTCGATATGCTTTTTGATCTCATCGCGGAGGGCCCTCATGTATTTGACGTCCAGTTCCCTGTTGGTTTCCGTCCAGTTCGAAAGGTCAAAGAGTTTCCATCCGGGTATGCCTTTAGGGATCATGTTTTCCTGGGCAAGTCGCGTCATTAAGAGTTCCCTTTGTTCGGGACGGACAAAGATGTTCGTTGTCCCGGAGGTAGTGTAATAATAGCCCATTTCTTCCAGCTTTTTGGTCACCTGGCCGAAATCTTCCGATGTAAGTTCGCTGAAGAGAAGCACGTTTCCCTTGCTGCCTGAAACGGAGAAAAGCACTATAAATGAAATAAGGACTACTCCGAGAACCGCGAAGGTTATTATTTTTTTTGTTTTATCGAGCTTGGAAAAAACGTCTTTCAGCTGAGTATATATCTTTTTTAGGAATTCACCCATGAATTATCCCTCCAAATTCATGATATGCGACATAATACATTTTTCACACAAATAAAAAAATTTGTAAAGTAAAATTTTAGTTATATAAAAAAAATACAGTTTCGTAAATTTCGCCGGAAATTTCGGATGTTCGGTATACATCATGACTATGTTACCTTAAGTTCATTAAATCCCTGTATGATCTTATCGCCTCATCTCTGACTGCTTTTGTAAAGTTGAGAGCTATCTCGGCTTTCTGGGCTGCGATCATTACAGTATGTATATCGACCGATGCCGGGTCGTGTATCATCTTCTGGCTCAGTTCGTCGGACTCGGACAATAGATTGTTAACGTTCCCGACGGCTTTCATGAGGGCATCCGCGAAAGTACCCGTTACATCATCCGCCTGTCTTTCGGTTTTTTGTTCTTCATTTATGCCTGTGTAATGAAGCGGGTGGGTCGTCTTCATAGTTACTATACTGCCCATTGCCTTATTTGCGATCGTATTCATTTAAATACCTCGATTTTTCTAATATTATTATTGGCCTGTGATGATCCCTATGCCGATTTTAAATTCTGCCAGACTGAAGTTTTCTGATAATGCCCTTCACGCGGCTCGAGTCTTTCCTTTCTTACGTTTTTTCTTCCGGAAATATCATGCGAAAGATTTATTTCCTTTTCTCCTATTTTTTCTTTATTCATATTTTTTCTCCTTTTATTAACTGGCCCCCCAAACCCCCCTTAAGGGGGGGGTTGGGATAAATGGTATTACGCTCTGCCGATTTCCAGCGCTTTCCCGAACATCGCCTTGGTGTTGTTGATCATCATAACATTTGCTTCATAGGATCTGGATGCCGAAATCAGATCCACCATTTCTGTCACGACATCGATGTTCGGCATTTCAACATAGCCTTTTTTTTCGCCGATCTTTATGGCGTCCGGATGTGTGGGGTCGTATACAAGCCGGAATGGCTTCCGGTCGTCTTCTATCTTAACTACTCTCACTCCCTGCCCCGGTCCATGGTCGACCCTGCCGGGCACTAATGGGGATTTGTAGAAAGGGCGAACATTAACGGGAGCAAATACTGCCCGTTTTCTTCTGTACGGCCCGCCCTCGGGCGTGCGGGTAGTTCCTGCGTTTGTCAGGTTGCTGCTTATGAGATCCATGCGGAGTCTCTGTGCTGTCAGTCCTGTTGCGGCTATATTTAATTCAGTGAACATTCCCATAAATTATCTCCTTAATATCGTTTACGGCACAGGCCTCATCGCGTTCTTAAGATTTCTGTAATTGGTATTCAGCATTGTAATATATGCATTGTATCTTAACTGGTTTTTTGCCGAATCGACTATTTCTTTTTCAATATCGACGTTATTGCCGTCATTTCTTGCTGTTGTGTTATAATCGAGATTTATTCTCGGCTGCACGCTTTCAATTTCCCGCGGGATATAGAAAGGTATATGCCTTGGGTCGGTCAGCCTTGCCGGCAGTTTATTATCCGGATTGCTTTGCTCCATCAGCACTCTTGTTAATTCGCTCTCAAAGTTGACTTCGCTTCTTTTGAAGTGAGGCACATCGACATTCGCGACATTGTTCGCGATCACTTTTCTTCTCAGCGATTCAACATCCAGCGCTTTCTCCAGAAGATTGTTAATGCGCCACGAACTGCTTGATTCGAACATATTTTCCCTTCTTTTGCTAATTTTCTTCTATAATATCCATAGAAGTACACCTGTTATATTGATCGGTATAATTTCAAAAAGCATAATACATTTTTTTATGTGACATAAATTTTCGACGGACATGGGGGAGGCTAAACTTTTGAATTATTAAACTGAATTATTCACCATGAACTAATAAAGGGTTACGTATACTGCGGAATAAAAATATTATAGGGGGGAAATAATGAACCTTAACTGAGTTTTTCCAGCCTCTTTTTGAATATTTTATCGATTGTTTTAGCAATTTCATCGTGCAGGCCTTCAAACCAGAAAATAAATCTTTCACCTTCCGGAGTCAAGAGGGAGTATCCGCCGGATGCGCCGCCTGCCTGGCGCTCGATCAGGTCAAAGCCCAGTCTTTCTTCGCATTCTTTTATAAGCCCCCATGCCTGGCGGTACGACATTTTCAGTTCAAGAGCCGCCTGGCTTAAAGAGGATGTGATCTGAATGTTTTTTAAAAGCATGTACGGACCCAATCCGAAAGCCATGCCGTTTTTATCAAGCCAGATTTTATATCCGATGTCGAAGTTTTTCCTTATCATGATTGCTAAGATCTCGATATTTTTATAATTTGTCAAGTTAATAAAGCCTTTGATGAAGGCTTTATTAAAAAGCCGTAAGCGAATCCTTTATTTCAAGGCGTAATACCTTGACGCTTGCGTCGAGGATGTAAGCCTATCGATTTGCGGAGCAAATCGATAACGCCTTGAAACATAATACCCCGCCGACACCGAAGGTGGCGGCCGGTACGTTAGTACCGGAGGCTTGCCCCGGGGAATTTTATTAAATTAAAAAATCCAAAAGTAAAAAAATTCCGGTATTACGGATTTTACGGGATGCGGGATAGTTAAATTCGAACTCACCTCAAAATTATATTTTATTTGTCGATAAAGCGGGATACATTACAAAATTTTCTGCGGAATCAGCCGGGTACAAACGGGCTTCCTGCCCGCACCCGGCACTAAGCCATCCGTGGCTGTCGGACTTTCTGGTTAACTTTTCATACTTTCGAAGACTGTTGCATCAGGTCTGAAAGGCGTCCTCAAAAATTTTGTAATGTATCCCGCTTTATCGCTAATTACTTACTTAAATCTGTAATTTCGAGATGGTTTCTGTAGACACTAAAAAATTTTTTAAAAAAATATTATAAATACTTGACAGGAAATATTCGTTATGTTTAAATTGACATAACGAATATTTCCGATAATCTTTTTAGACTTAACGTAATTGTAACGCATAGATTAGAAAGTTAATTCGTTACCTTTATATCCTGCCTGGATTTATAACCGGCCTTCCCCCCCCAAAAAAGGCCGTGCGTAAATTTCAGGTATATTCTCAAAACCATTGATATTATGGGTGCATCCGGCAAGGTGCGCCCATTTTTTTGCCATATATTCTTCCTGCCGGATAAATTTTCAATTAAAATTTAATACTATAAAAATACCCTTGACAGGCAGCTATGTTATGTTTTTTTTGACATATCGCAGTGCATTTTAATAAAAAAGCCGGAGGTTGCTATTTTGGAGTTAAAACAAAATTTAAAGCGAGAGATCCTGATGGAGACAGCGGACCATCTGCGGACTGTACTGGGGCCGGAAATGGATTCGATTAAAGTTGAGAGGGCGGTAATTGGATTATTTTTTTCCGGCGTTAAACTTTCCAACGGAGAGGGCGGAATATGTTTTACGCCTGTAAAGGAAATACCTGAGGCCGTCTGCTGCCCGAGTTCACTTCGGGCAATGCCGGAGTGCGGAAAATTGATAGAGCGTCCGGTTTCCGAATATATTGAGAATCTGAGAAAGGAAAGTCCTTTGCAGGCAGCGCTGGGAATCGCGGTTTTAAACGCGCTTTCAGAGACATACTGGAAAAAGGTATCTCCCGAAGCATATTTTATTATATACAATGCAGACCCTGTGGAAAACAGTATTATTCCGGATGACGCGGATGTTACAGTGATAGGCGCGCTTATACCGTATATCAGACTGCTTAAAACACGGGGGCGTCCGTTTCATATCCTGGAGAAGGATACGCGTACTCTCAAAGCCAATGAGCTCCAATACTATTGTCCTCCGGAAAAAGCGAATGAATGCATAAGTAAGTCGGATTTTCTCATTATTACTGGCACTACGCTGATCAACGATACGCTGCAGGATATACTGAAACTTGCGCGCCCTGAAGCGGAAGTTATACTGGTATGGCCTACCGCCAGCATGCTCCCCGAAGCTTTTTTCAGGCGTGGAGTAAATAAAATCGGCGGTATTATGGTAACAAATCCGGACGCGCTTCTGGACACGCTTATGGAAGCCGGTTCCGGTTATCACTTTTACGGCAAATCGGCAGAGCGGGTAGTGATCAGCCGGAATAAACTGCCTGTTATGGACAAACGGTAAAGCAACTTATAATAGTTTTAGAAAATAATTATAACTTTTATAACAGGTATTGTGCGAAATGCAAACACAAGGTAACAAGTAATATGTTGTTCCATATATTAATAATGTAAATTCAATAACTGTTACTGTAACCGAATTGCGGAAGATCAAGTAAGCGGGAAGATATTTAAAAAGTATCTTTCTCTGTTAACTTTTAAATAAAAAATTAATCGGATTATCAGGGCTGATTTTTTTTGAGTAGTGTTTGCTGTCATTCAGCAGAGAAAGGCGGGATTTAAGGCAAATAATAAAGAAGAAATTTAAAAGATAAATAATTCCATATGATATTTCACAAGAAAAAATTATTCATCCTGCTTGGTTTAATACTGGTCTGTACAGTGGTTGTTTCACTTACAATGGGAAAGTACCCGGTCCCTGTCAGAGACACAGTCTGTTTTTTTTTAAACAAACTGTTTAACGTATGCGATATGGATGCCGGCAGGCTTCAGCTTCTGAATAATATTTTAATTGAAATAAGGATGCCTCGGATTGTGGCGGGTCTTGTAATAGGAGCCTCTCTGGCTGTTTCAGGGGCAACGTACCAGGCTATATTCGTTAATCCGCTTGTCTCCCCGTCCATTCTGGGTGTTCTCGCAGGTGCTTCCTTTGGCGCCGCTCTGGGAATGATTACTGCAAAAAGCTGGTTTACGGTGCAGGTGCTTACATTCAGTTTCGGTTTCGCGGCAGTCATGATCTCAGTCGGGATCGCAAAGATGTACAGGGGAAATTCTGTTCTTCTTTTAATACTTGGAGGCGTAATAAGCGGCGCATTTTTTACAGCGATGCTTTCGATCATGAAATATGTCGCAGATCCATATAACCAGCTCCCGGCCATAACCCAGTGGCTCATGGGGAGTCTATCATTTTGCGACAAACATACGGCTTTTTTTTCTGCTGTAACTCAAACTACCGGGATAATCATTATCATCCTTCTTTCCGGTTACATAAACGCATTGAGCCTTGGAGATGATGAAGCGCAGGCTCTCGGAGTTCCTGTCGGCAAAATTCGAATGCTGCTTATTTTGATCTCGACAGTAATAAGCGCAATGACGGTTGTTATGGCTGGAATGATAGGCTGGGTAGGGCTTATCATTCCGCATATCGCCAGGATGTTAATAGGACCGGACAACAAAGTATTAATCCCCGCAAGCGCTCTTATCGGGGCTTCCTATCTTATCATAGTCGACAATTTTTCACGGCTTCTTTTTGATGTCGAGATACCAATCGGAATAATCACATCTATTATAGGCATACCGTTCTTTGTGCTTATATTAAGAAAGGCGAGGAAGGGATGGAGCTAAAGCGGCATATCAGTGTAAGCGATATTTCATTCGGATACACAAATAGAATTATTCTCGAGCAAATTAATTTTAATGTTACTGAGGGAGAAATCGTAACTATTCTCGGCCCGAATGGCAGCGGCAAAACAACGCTGATCAGGATTATGCTTAGATTCCTTAACCCGGCCAGAGGCAACATATATGTTAACGGAAAAAATATCAGCGACATCGGCATCAAAGAGCTTGCGCGAAAAATCGCTTATGTCCCGCAGATTCATAAAACGGTTTTCCCTTACAGTGTTATTGATGTCGTTCTTATGGGCAGGATCCCGCATAAAAATTTTTTTTATAAATACACTAAAGACGATGTGCGAATCGCGCATGAAGCCATGAAAAGGCTGTCAATATTGCATCTTGCGGAAAGGCCATACACTGAAATCAGCGGCGGTGAAAGACAGCTTACAATAATCGCAAGGGCACTCGCACAGGGAGCAAAAACAGTCATTATGGACGAACCCGCAAGCGGACTCGATTATGGGAATCAGCTAAAGCTGCTCGAAGAAATAGTCAAGCTGTCGAAGGAAGGCTATACATTCATTAAATCGACGCATTCCCCGGAGCATGCGCTCTGGATAGCCGATCGCGCGATCATGATTAAAAACGGCGTCATAGCGGCCGACGGCAAAAGCGACGACGTGATTAACAGTGAGAGCCTATCCGACCTTTATAACGCAAGCGTGAATGTATTGAAGTTGAACGATTCTCTGAGGGTATGCATACCTAAGTCCGTATGCGGGATTTCAGGAAAAAATAATAAGAAAAATTTTAAGGAGAATGATATTTAGGAGGATAACATCATGATCGTTGATAACAGGGAAATAAATATGATTGCATTTGCTCCGTGCCCCATGGAAAGACCGCTGCTGGCACGACTGAACATTTTGCTGGAAGAGCATAAATTGAAGACGGGAGAGGAGCTAGTGGTTGTCTTGCCTTCTTTTTCAGAGGACAGAGCGAAATACGATAATTTTACTGACATTAAAAGCATGGAAATGCTGCCTGATGTAATCATTTCAATGGGATTCGGAGATTTTATGAAATCCGAATTCATAAAAAAATTCGCAAATACGGAGAATTTCGCGGGATTCGCCGATGAGCGGATGAATGAAAATTTTCAAAATGACGGATATATCGATAAAATAGGGTGTTACAGGCTTGTTTCTTCCTTCCCTTATGTATTCCTGGCGGACAGGAGAGAATTGGGGAAGCTGCCTGCGCCTGCCGGATGGACGGATATCCTTGATGATAAATACACAAAAAAGATCGCAGTCAGCGGGAAAGACGGCATCGCGAATGACGCAGTGTTATTTACAATATTCAAATATTTCGGAGAAGACGGAATAAAAAAGCTGGCCCGTAATGTTATAGCAGTGGAAGGGTATTCGAAAATTGTGAACGACATGGCAGGCAAAAAAGACAAACCGGCCGTGTATGCAATACCCTATCATTTTGCATTGAAAGACTCAACGAATGACGGGATGGAGCTTATCTGGCCTGAAGACGGCGCCATACTTGAACCGGTATACATGCTTGTTAAAAAAATCGGGCTCAAAAGGGCGGAGGTTTTAGCTTTATATATAACCGGAAAAGATTTCGGGGAACTGGCTGCGGGAATGGGATTCCCAAGCCAGCACATAGATGTCGACAACAGGTTGCCTGAAGGAGCCGGGTTTAAATGGGTCGGATGGGATTTCATAAGGAATAACGACATTCACCGGTTAAAGAAAAACCTTGCGGATATTTTCAGGAACGCGAAATAGGATAATCCGCGAAAAATACAGTTAAATATTTACCGCTCCACAGCGGCTCATTCATGGGCGAGCAGGACCGCGGAGCAGCCTCTTATGGTGCTTCGTACAGCAAAAATACTTCACCCCGATAAGTTTACAGATTTAAATCTGATCAAAGAGATGCAGTATTTTTATAAACACTTCTTCCGTTATCAAATGTCCGAGAATGAAGTTTTGGAGATATTGAGCGAGGATATCTGATGTTTGACCTATATAGGGCCGGTTCATAATTAATTTTAATACATATGCAACCTCCGTATCCTGGGTCATCAAAATAATACTCTATAATAAATTAGTTAAAATATATAAATAATTATTGACACGAATATACGTTATGTTTTTTTAGACATAGCGAATATTTTTTGGATAACATGTACAAAAAGGAGGCTGCTTATTGATAATGAAAGGATAAGTATAAAGTATTGAGTAAGGGAAACAGATAACATCCTAATCAATTCCCCCCAAAAAAATATTCCGGATGCCATTACTCGTCCGGATATCACAAAAAAATAATTAAATAAATACATCATTTAATTTTTCAGGAGGTTTTTACAATGAAATGCAAGCAATATCCATTAAGTAAAACAATACTTTTTTTATCGTTGCTATTCTGCTTTATAGCCTTTAATGACGTCAATGCCCTGGATTCATCTAAAGACGTCGATAAAAAAGAAGCGGATGTTGAAAAAGAGAAAAGCGGAAACGAAGTGCCCCTTTCAGCCGAGATCGTCGTAAAAGGGAAACGCGAAAATTTTTTCGAAAGAAAAGGAAAGGAGCCATATCAGGAAAGAACAGTGAATAAAAAAGGCATCGAACGACTTGGCGGGGCAAGTCAGACAAATTCGTTAATGCCGCTACAAACTCTGCCATCAGTCAATATACAAAGCCCGGATGCATATGGTTTGGATAAAGGCCAGGCTGTCAATATCAGAGGGAAAAATTCCTATCATCTATGCCGAAACGTTGACAGCGTACCGATTCAGGGAGGTCATTATTTCGGAGCACAGGGCGATATTATCGATCTGGAAAACATAGAAAGCACTACGCTTTACAGCGGAGCTGTGCCGGCAAACAAAGGATTCGGATTTTCAAATGCCGGAGGAGTTATAAACATGATTATGCTGAAGCCGTCCGACACATTCTCCACACAGGTAAAACAATCCGTCGGCACTTACGATTTCACCAAAACTTATGCTAGGGTTGATTCCGGTAAAATGCCGTGGGGTACCAGCATTTTCGCTTCCGGTTCTTATACTTACGCGAATCAATGGCGCGGCGATGGTTTTCAGCAGCGTCAGAACGCAGAAATAGGCTTAACACAGACTATATTAAGCAGGCTCTATATCGAAGCATATGGAATATGGAGCAGGGACAATGGGCATAACTACAGAAATCTAACATATGAACAAGCAAAAAATATTTCAGATTCCGACAACTACAAATATAGCTATAATGATAAAAAGACTTACTCGGCACAGGATTGGGCTTATAAAGATTACAATAAGCAGAGATATACGGAACAGGCTGTTTTCGGAAAAGCCGTATTATCTGTTTTTGATAACGGTAAACTGTTTTTGAAACCTTATTACATACGGGAAGACGGTTTATCAATATCCGGGACCAGCAAGCTATCCAACGTAAGAGCTGCAGATCTTAATCGACCCGGAGTAACCTATTGGTATCAAAAACATGATACATACGGGGGAGTATTGAGCTATGATCATACTTTTAAAGGCCATAGCGTCAGCCTTGGACACTGGTATCAATCAATGCAGCCGCCGCCCCCCCCAAGCAATCAAAAAGCTTATAGAATTCAAAACAACGGATCACTGACATTCGCAGGCTGGAATAACCTCGCTAAATTTACAGATCATAAAAGCAACAGCCCTTTTGTGAATCTCGAAAGCAATATCGGTAATTTAATGCTAACCGGCGGAGTACGTTATCTTATCTATCGTGAACCTTCTTACAAATATTACGATGGCCGCGATCTGGCAGATGCGAACGGCGACGACGTATGGGATCAGAATCCATCAATTAGAGGAGGTATGATATGCGACGGGAAGACATTCCGTGAATGGCTCCCGAACGCGGGTGTCAGCTACTCCTTCGGCAGCGACGCAGTCGTACGCGCAAATTACGCGCGCGGATACGGCCGTCAGAACTGGGGATCTGTTCCGGCAACATACTACGCATTTGAGAGCCAATTTAATGCTGCCGGTATTACTTTCCAGGATCTATGGAGAAAGCTGAGACTTGAAATCGTAGACAACTTCGATTTAGGCATGAGATATAACAAAGAAAGTTGGTATGTCGAGCCTTCCGTTTTTTATGCCATGTATCGTCATAAACAAGTTAAAATCTATGACCCGACCATCGGTACCGGCGTCTATTATTTTGAGAGCTCCGCAAAAGCGCGATCTTACGGCGCAGAACTCACGGCAGGTGTATCACCGGCTAAAAACTTCACAATCTTTTCTTCAGGCGCGTATGACAACTATACCTTTTCAGATGACGTAAAAACATCATCCAGCAATGTTGTACACGCAAAAGGCAACCAGGTGCCGGACTGCCCGAAATGGTCAGCAACAGCGGGGCTTGAATACAAGATATGGGATATATCAGTATCGCCGATAGCGAGATACGTTGATCTCAGATATGGCAATATGGAAAATAATCAATGGGTTCCAAGCTATATTACTGCGGATCTGAATATTGCGTATAAAAAAGATTCTTTGTTCGGGATCAAGGATTTTACGGCAGGCATATCTGTTACGAATCTTTTCAACAGAAAATATGTAGGAACTATCAACTGGACTGAATATCAATACGACGGCAGCGGCACATACGCTCCAGCTGCTCCATTAACCGTTATATTCACTGTTTCAGGAAAAGTTTAAAAGGAGTATAAATAACTCATCCTATGTAAGCAGCCGCCGGCAACAACTCGGATGTTGCGCAGCCTTGTGCCGGCAGCTGACTTTACAATTAAATAATTTTAGAGGTCGCAGTTCTATTATAAACAAGAGGTTGTCCCAAAATGTCTTGGTTCTAAGAAATTCGATTATATTAGTAAAATTTTCGAGGACTGTCTGAGCCCGAAGGCCGAGTTCCGCAGAAAATTTTACTAATATAATCGAATTTCGATATTACATATTAAACAGGCTTTGTTTTAAGACAGCCCCTATTAAAAGCATTATTAAAATACATTTCTTTCAAGATGACAATTTTGGTCGTTTGTTATGAAAAGAATACGGGCATAACCCGTATTTCCACCGTTGAAAAGACCGGTGGACCACAGCCAAAAGCGATGGTTTTATTTCATAATAAACCCGTCTCTGCCATGCATTATAAAGAGTATATGGGATAAATACATGAAAGCTGTTTTTTTAAAATTGCTGTTTACGCTTACATGCATATGCAGCCTGTGGCACAATGGATTATCGGCAAATGAATTGATTACGGAAGAAATCCCGCACAGTAAATCCATCATAGATATGGCGGGACGAAAAGTCATTGTACCGTATAAAATCTCCCGGATCGCAACCGTAGGTTCAGTCCCTGTAATTAATAGCTATCTATTTGCGCTCGGTGAAGGAAAAAAAATTGTTAACGGTCTCCCATTATTTGCAAAATCGAATAGATACAATATGCAGACTGCTATTGCGCCTCATCTGGCAAAACAGCCGATGATCCAGGGGCAGAGTCGCGATCTCAATATGGAAGTTTTGTTTAAGTTGAATCCGGATGTGGTTATTACCATGGACATGTTTATGGTTAATATGCTGGAACGTTACAGGATGCCGGTTGTTTTTATAGAATGGAGAGACTCTTCGGAAATTTTATCGAATATGAAAATTTTGGGAAACCTGCTGGATCGTATGATAAGGACGAAAGAGTATTTATTATATTTTGAAGTATCGATGAAAAATATCAGGAATCGTTTAAGCGGAATTTCGAAAAATGAGATGCCCGTGGTGCTGTATTTTAGCCCGGATACTTTAACAACGCCGCTACTCATCGCTGACTGGTGGATCAAGGAAGCGGGAGGAATAAGTGTGACTGCTGGAATTAAAAGAACAGGGAAAGTGTCTTTTTCACATGAGCAAGTGCTAATCTGGAATCCGGATATTATGATAGTCGCTTCACCGTCGGAGATATCAAAAATATATAAAGATAAAAGGCTTTCAGGAACGCATGCAGTAATAAATAAGAAGGTATATTCTATTCCGATGGGGGCTCATTCATGGGGGCAGAGAACAGTCGAACAGGCATTAACCGTTTTATGGGCAGCAAAGATGTTTTATCCGGATAGATTCAGACATATCAGCATTGAAGATGAGGTACGGTCTTTTTACCGGCGTTTTTTTGACTATAAACTTTCCGATAGCGATATTAAGACTATTCTTGCGGGCGGAATAGAATAAGCCTTTCACTCAATAAATGTTCTAAAATTTATTTAAAAATACCTTGACAAGCATCCAGGTTATGTTTTTTTTGACATAACGTATATATTATAATGGAGGCAGCATGACAAAATCACGGGATGTCGTTAAAACAATTCGGAAGGGTAAAGAAAAGACCGCCATAAATTATGAAGACGCGCTGGAAATTGTTTTAAAGAATACATTCGTCATAGGAGAAGAGGAGAGGCCGATTGTCAAATCCGCAGGCCAGGTGCTCGCGGAAAATATTTATTCCAATTTCGATCTGCCCCAGGCTTCCATTTCCGGCCCGGACGGCTATGCGGTGAGGTCGGAAGATATCGGAGATGCCTCCGCGCAGAATCCAGCAGTATTGAGAATAGCGGCTACGGCGCGGGCAGGGCGCCTCATCCGGACTGAAGTCACTCCCGGGACGGCCATTCGTATCATGACCGGTTCGGTAGTCCCGGAAGGAGCGGATTGCGTGGTGCGTTTTGAGGATACCGACGAGCCCGGTAATAAAAACGGGCCCAACAGAAATAAGCCCTCATACGTAAAGATTTATGTGAAAGCGAATCCCGGGGACAGCATTCGTCCTGCAGGAAGCAATGTAAAAAAAGGCGCCCTTATTGTGCAGAAAGGAACGGTTATCGGCCCGACACAGATCTCCGCGCTTGCGTCCATCGGAAAGGCCTGGATTAAAGTAGTGCGTCGTCCGGTTGTTGCCATAATAGCCACGGGGGACGAACTTATCAAACCCGGCAGGCCGTTGTCACGCGGTAAAACTTATAATTCCAATACCGCTACGATCTCTTCTCTTGTCTCGCACTACGGAGGCATACCAAGGATACTGGGTATCGCACGGGATAAAGAAGACGCTATTTTATCGAAAATCCCGACCGGGGTAACGGCGGATGTCGTGATCACAAGCGGCGGAGTGTCCAAGGGCGATTACGACCTGGTAAGGCTTGTAGTTGGGAAACTTGGTAAAGTAATTTTTTCCAAAATTAAAATGGGCCCCGGAGCGGCGGTAGCGTTCGGCGTAATCAGTAATTTTTCCCGGGATGGCGGGAAAAAAGCAATCCCGGTCTTTTCCCTTGCAGGCCCGCCTGCGGGCTGTATAATCAATTTCGAGACTCTTGTAAGGCCCGCTCTTCTTAAAATGAGAGGTATCGCGGAAACAGGACATCCTGCGGTGGACGCAACGGCCATGGATTCGACGCCTCAAAGAATGGGCATGGCATTTGTAAAGTATTCACGCCTGGAAAAAGTTAAGGGCGAATACCGGGTAATACTTGGACTTGGCGACAGACTGGGCATGATAGCTTCAATGGCGGCCGCAAACTCGCTCGCTATCATTCCGGCAGGTTCCGCGGTAAAAGCCGGGGATACAATAAAAGTTCTGCCTCTGGATTGGCGGCAGGAGCACCCCATTATTTAATGAGATGGCAATATAAAACTATATAAGTCAAATTTAAGGAAGAACGACATGTACGAATTGATATTAGTGGATTACGGCGAAATAATTGTTTTCTCAATGCTCATTCTCGCGAGCATAGTTGCGCTTGCCGTCGGAATTGAAAGAGCAATGGTATTCAATAAGAATTCCAATAAAAAGATTACCGCATTCGCGGAGGAATTGATAGCTCTTTTCAGAAAGCGCGATCTTAAAACATCAGCCGATCTGATAAAAGCGGCAGGCGATAACGCGTATACCAGGTTCGCGCAATTTTCAATAGATCATGCTAAAAATGACGAGGGCAGCCTACCGGAGCTCATGTCCGGAAAAATTATTGAAGAGAAGATATTTATGGAAAAGAGGCTGACGATCCTGAACACGCTGGGGAATAACGCCCCGTTCATAGGTCTTCTGGGCACGGTGCTTGGAGTCATCAAGGCGTTCTACGGGCTGGGAACTCTGGGGAGCACGGGCGCGGAAGTGGTGATGCGGAGCATTTCCAAGGCGCTGTACGCGACAGCGTTCGGGCTTTTTATAGCCATACCGGTCGTCATGGCAAACAACTATTTTTCGAAAAAAGTAAAGGTCATTATCCAGCACCTTGAGATATTTTCAAAAGAGATCAGCGCCAATCTCAGTGCGAAGGGGAAGAAAATAAACTGATATACTAACTTTTATTACATTAATTTTTTAACACTGTTGATAGAATGATCAGATCTAATCAATTTTCCGCCTCAAATATCCCATCCATGGACTCTTCGGCGGTCGGCAACATCCATGTTGCCTTAAAATTAATTAAATCTGATCATTCTATCATTAATGTTTATCCATTATATAAAAATATATCGGATAAGCTATTATTTTAATAAGGAGGTAATAAATTATGGCAATGTATTCAAACTCCGAGAGCGACGAGATCGGTTATATCAATATTACTCCTATGGTAGATGTTCTTCTCGTGCTTCTCGTAATATTCATGGTAACGGCCAACTTCCTGAAAATGGAATCCGTAAACATCAATCTTCCAAAGGCCAACGCGGCCGATCCGAACATTCAGAAGTCGGTGCAGATCGCCCTGACGGTAAACGGCAAACTGCTGATGGAAGATAGCGAGATCACGGAAGACAGAATGCTTGTTAAGCTTACTCAGGAAGCGAAATACAGGCCCAACATGAGGGTGACGCTTTCCGCGGACGAAAGGCTTTCATACGGCAAAATAGCGTACGCGATGGGATTGATCCGCCAGGCGGGCGTTACGAGGATAGCCCTGTCCGTAAAACGTTAATTCCGGGGGTTGAATTATGAATAATAAGATCGGAAAAATAATTCGGCGGTTCAAAAAAATGGATCTTTTTAAACGGTGCTTTACCGGCTCGTTCGCGCTTCATGTTATAATTATTATTATATATTATTTTCCTGCAATTGTCGCTTTCGCGTCCAATAAAGAAATGGTTTTCGACGGAAGCGAACTCGCGAATAAAAATGTAGAAGTCGATTTTATCGATATTCCGGAATCGATAATCCTTGGCGGCGACACTAACCCGGCGCCGGTACAGAAGGAAGAATGGGTCGAGGGCACGGGCGAAGGCAAGGCTGACGCGGAGAATGTCGATGTGAACATAAACAAGCTTTCGGGTACAGGCACAGACCAGGACGGATACATGTTCGCGGACCTGGCGGAGCGTCCGCCTGTGCCTATCATTGATTTCAATCCCGACGAATATTTCCCGAAAGCGGCCAGATCGGCGAACATTACGCGGAGCACGGTTATTGTGGAAGTCCAGGTCAACGACAACGGAGCGATCAACAAGTCAAAAGTCCTGTCCGCGAACGCCGGATACGGATTCGACGACGCCGCGATGAAAGTGCTCGCGAGAATGCGCTTTCGGCCCGGTAAAAAAAGCGGTAAACCCGTAAAGATGGTGGTGCGCCTTCCTATAGTGTTCACGCTGCAGGACTGAAATAAAGGAGAACATACCGATGAAACAGATATTCTGCCTGCTGCTTTTATTTCCGGACGCTTCCGCCCATGCTGAGGAAAGCGATTACCAGAAAAGCCTGATCGCCCAATTCCGTTTTTACAATACATCGCGTACAGAACATAAGTTTTAAATATATTTTTTAAAAAATTTGTCGACAGGAATTCGCGATATGTTAAATTTTACATAATGATAAATGAATCTCATTTTGTTATCTCTTTTTAAAAGGGACATCCCCCGGCCTGGGAGGTCCCTTTTTGACTATTTCCGGACAGATGAATTCCACTCCCTGCTATTTTTTTGCGCCTTCAGATCTGCAAAATTACTAAAAATGTCAAAAATAACAAAATATATATTGACATATATAAACGCTATGTTTTTTTGGACATATCGAATGATTACTAACATTTAGGGAGGTTTGTTGATTATGAAGAGATTTTCAGCATTTTTATTGAGTTCTTTATTTCTTCTGTCAATTTCAGTAATGAATCTGGATGCACAGGCAGTACAGGATCAGCCTGCGCAAATACAGACAGAAGAGAAAAAAACAGATTCGACGAAAGCCGAAAAACAAAAAACCGAGCCGTTTACCATTGGCGAGATCGTGGTAAAACAGAAAAGGATCGCAAATATCGAAAACGCGACCACTACTTCAATATTGACAGCGGAGGATATTAAAGCGCATGGTGACAGAGATCTTAGCGATTCACTGAAATTAGTTCCGGGTTTTATTACATTTCAACATGGAAAAGGTCATAAACGTTTTTACCTGAGAGGATTTGAAATGCCTTATGTCGCCCTGCTGGTCGACGGTATTCCGATAGCCGATGTTTATGAGGCAAATGTCGATATTTCAAAAATCCCTGTAATGGATGCTTCGGAAATCATTATTAATCGCGGTACCTCTTCCGCCCTATATGGAAGTCTGGGGACGGTCGGATCAATAAATATAATTTCAAAGAGGCCTACGGATTTATACGCAAAAGGAGGTATCGAGTATGGTATTAATGGGGATTATACTATTAATGCAGCCCAGGGAATGGCTTTAAATGATTTCTATTATTGGCTGACAGCCAATGTCTCAAAAGAAGCTTCTTTTGAAGTCTCCAAAAAGCTGGATAAATCGGAACGTTTAAAATGGTTCAATAAGTTATATCCATCCCTGGGATACACAATGGATTCTTCTGCAGCCTCCCAGTACGCGCTCGATAAATATTTAAATGATACCGGCGAATGGCCTCATCAGGAAATGTTTAAATATAATATTTCAGGAAAAACCGGATATTCTTTTTTTAAAGGCCTTGAAACAGGTATTACGGCAAATTATACTCAGAGTGAATCAAAGAGATACAGCAATTCACTGACTAATACTGAAGAGACATCTAACGGCGCATGGTCGAACTCAGCTTCTTCAAATACCTTTAAATTGAGCGCAACTGCATTTAACTGGCGGGACGTATATTCAATAACTGCGGCACCTTATTTAAATTATGAAAAAGAAGATTTTTCTTTAAAAGGAAATGTATTTTATACTTATAATAATGAAGTTCTTGATGGTTATATAGACGCCGATGAGACCACGCCCGTAACAAGCTGGGGAGGCGATCATTCCAATTGGAAAAATACATCTGCCGGTTTTAATATTTTTCCCTCTTATAAGCTTGCAAACTGGAATAAACTCAATAATTCTATTCTTTTCCGATGGGATAAACATGTTGAAAGGGAACAGGCTGATAAAAGATTTGTCGGAACAGGATTAGGCAGCGCTGACGCAGCATATGCATTAGCCGGTTATGACTACTTCGACACAAAACGCATGACCATGGAACAGCTCACGGTCGCACTGGAGGATGAAATTAATCTCAATCCGGCTTTAAGTTTGCCGGTTAACATAAGCGCCGGAATATCTTACGACGCCCAAAAATTCATGGATTATAAGAAAAGAAATGTTACAAGGACAGCCGGACGCGTAACATATTTTTATCCTAATATGGAAGACCAGTACATCGCCAAAGAGGATTCGGCTATATGGGGGACGAGGGATTCATTTAATCCTGTAGTCGGAGTCACTTATGAACCTCTTAAGAATTTTCTATTGCTGCGCGGTTCCTTCTCACAGAAGACCAAGCTTCCGACCATGTCGCAATATGCCAATGTGGCTTCGGAAGTTACGGACGACGGTTTAAAACCTGAAAAATCATATAATACAAATATAGGCCCTGAATTTTTCCTGTTGCAAAGGACAGTTAGCTTACGCACCGATTACTTTTACACAAAATTTAAGGATAAGCTGGCTACAATATATGATCCTAATGTAACCGGGAACAAGCTTTATACAAATACAAAGGGAGAAACTCATCAGGGTGTTGAATTAATCGCAAACGGAAAACTTAAAGACTTAATAGACAGGGTAATGGATCTTAATATCAGTCTTACTTACACATACCTCAGGCTTAAGAATTTGGAAAACAGCGCTAATTCGGCAATAAATAAAGGCGATATACCTACAAGCACAAATGGTACGACTTCCGTTCCTCAGCATCAATTTGTTGCGGATTTAAGATTCGATTTCTTTACGAAAACTTCTCTGAATATATTCGGAGAATATATGGCTAAAGCTGTGAGATATGCAATGGCAAGTAATCCTACGGCGTCTAATTCTTTTTCAACGGCATATTATAAAAAAGTCGAGCTGCATGATCCGATAATGTTCAATGTAAAAATTTCACAAAAAGTATTAGATAAATATGAGGCTTACGTGCTTTGCAGAAATATTTTAGATGATTATGATATTGACCCGTTCAACCCGGGCCCCGGAAGGCAGTTCTTCTTCGGTTTAAGTGCGGAGTTATAACTTAAAAATATAAATTTATCCTTGGTGGGGATAATAAAACAATGATTTTATAAATTTTTCCTCACCCGGATATCTTTATAAATGAACAGGAAAATATACGTGGAGCTTTTATAAAATGAAAAAAACAATTCTTATTTATTCAATTATAATGCTTTTAGGCATTTCTTTTGGCATGAGCAGGACTGGCTCTCCGCTTTATGCCGGAGAAAATAAAATAATAACTGACATGTGTGGAAACAAGGTCGAAATTCCGGCTGATCCGAAAAAGATCGCGTGCATGCACTGTGTTTCCCCGGAGAAAATAATGACGCTGGGCAAAGGAGACCGGATAAGTCATATGGCAAAACAATCGCCATGGGCTTACAGGCTGTTCCCGGAAATAAAAAAGGCCTGTGCGAATAAAAGCATTAAACCTGAGGATCTGCTGAAGGAGAAGATCGATTTCGTGCTTTATACGCCCGGCATGACAAAAGGCGAACAATACAGCTCTGTCGGTTTAAAGACAGTATGCGCTTTCTCAGCCGAAAAAAGACCAATGAATGTAAATGACTACATCGAAAACTTTAAGGGACAGGTGACGATGTTCGGCGACCTTCTGGGGTCGGACGCAAAAGCAAGAGCGGATAAATACAATAAGTATTTCGATAAAAAAGTAAAGCAGATCCTTGCGATAACATCAAAGATAGATAGAAAAAAGAGGCCTTCTGTTTATTACGGCGGCCTGCACGGCAGCCTGATGGGCAGCCAGGGAAAAGGCAGCGTAATGCACTGGAACGTTGAAGTTTCCGGGGGCAACTTTCTGCCGGAAGCGATCGATGATAATCATGCAAAGGCATCCGCGCAACAGGTGCTTTCGTGGGACCCGGATATTATTCTCCTCAGCGGATATTTTGATTCGACGGATATTGCAAAGAAAAACCCGGAGTTCGCGAATCTCAGGGCTGTTAAGAATAAAAGGGTGTATCGAATGCCTATGGGCGTTTACGCATGGGATCACGCAAGCAATGAAGGCGTGCTGCTTATGATATACATGGTAAAGATATTCCATCCCGGATTATTTAAAAACATCGACATGATAAAAGAAATGAAAGCATATTATTCCGATATTTACGGAAAAAAAATAACGGATAAGGATGCGGAAAGGATACTGCAGTGTCTGCCTCCAGTATAACTGGATTAAAAGTATTTTTCAAAGCAACAGGTTTAAATGTCTTATAATTTTAAACATTAACATTTTAAAATTTTTTTAAAAAAGTAACTCGAAAATTCTCCTTCTGAAACCCTCCTGTATTATTAAAAATCAGGAGGGTTTTTCATTCTAAGTGCTATTATTTTAATGTTTATCTTAATGGTATTGTAAATATCTCCCGGGGCAGCGGCATCAATATAAAAATATAATTTTGAGACGGCTTCCATATGTACTCTAAATTGTTTAAAAAAATATATAATTATTATTGACATCAATAATCGTTATGTTTTTATTAACATAACGTTATGGAGTTCAGGGCAATTTAATTGAATTATCAAATATTTTTGAATTTGATCTTTTGAAAATTACGGAGGAAAATATATGAAAGATTCAATATTGAACGGAAGAAGAATACTGGCGGTTGATAATGACCGGGATATATTATCCGTGATGGAAGAGGAAATTAAATATGCATATCCGAGCTGCTTTTTTGATAAAGCGGACTCATACGAAGTTGCGATCGACAAAGTCAATTCCGGATATTATGACCTTGTAATAGTGGATATTGCGGACGTTTGCAGCTTTGACGTTCTTGAAGCCGCTATTGTCAGGAATTTTAACGCGGTAGTTCTTTCAACGGAGTCTACCGATCCGAATATTTTAAGATATGCTTTCGATTCGGGCGCGCTGGCTTATTTCCCGAAAGAGAGGCTTGGCGACATTGTAAAATTTATCGAGAACGATATATCTTATATATTTGCGTCTGCGTGGAAAGATTTTACCGAAAGTCTATATAAATATTCTTAATTAATGAATACTTTAATATTGTTGAATTACTAATTATAAATAAAAATTTATTTCCCTACCATAACCTCGGTAGCTTTAATAATAGCTGTGATGCTGTCACCTGCTTTTATTTTCAGGTCTTCGACAGCTTCTTTGGATATCAGTGATGTTATTTTGTTACCCCCGCCGATATCGATCTTTACTTTTGCCATAATGGTCCCGAGATCGACGCTGAGCACTTTGCCTTTAAGCTGGTTTCTTGCGCTTAATTGCATATGCGCCTCCTTTAAATAACTCATCTTGACTGACTTTTTTATAAACATTTGCGATAGAATGATAGATTATGATCAATTTTAAGGCAACATGGATGTTGCCGACCGCCGAAGAGTCCACGGATGGGGTATTTGATGCGGAAAATTGATCATAATCTATCATTCTATCGATAGTATTAAGTGTGATAAAAGTCAGTCAACTTGAGTAAATAATTTGTTTATTTTTAAAGATTATGTTCGGATTATAATGCGCAGGAGAGAATAAAGCAAATAAAAATATTATTTTCGGACTACAGCAGCCGCCTGAATGCGACCGCTTTCATCGCGGCAAATATCTCCGCTCCTTCGCGGACTCCGAGCTCTTCGGCGGACTCTTTTACTATTTCAGCGATAAGCTTTTCTCCGCCGCAATCGAGCTCGACACCGAGCCTGTGTCCGGTTTGAAAAACATTCTTGACCCTGCATTTCAGAAGGTTTCTCGCGCTGGTAGCTTCAGGATGGCGTTTAAAAAGTATTATATCCGTTGATAATATCTGGAAAAGCGCTTCGTCCGTATCGCTGCCGTCGGAAATTAAAACGTTCTGTCCGCCCCATCTGTACGCGTACATGCCGTCGATCCTTCTGGGATTTTGAAGCCTTAAAAGATTGATATAGCCGGCTGAATCCTTCATGTGCCCCAGGGCCAGTTCATCGGATGTGACGCTTCCCGCGGCGCGGCCTTCGGAGATCGGCAGAACGCGGTCCGTCATTATTCTCATTTCAAGTATCGAATGCGATATGAAGATATACGGTATGTTGAATGTCTCGCATGTTTTTTTTATGAACGGGATGATCTGGAATTTCAGCTTGTCGTCAAGGCCCGACAGAGGTTCGTCCATTAGAAGAAGCCTGGGATTCGAGAGAACGGCTCTGCCGATTGCGACGCGCTGTTTTTCTCCTCCGGACAGATTGGCCACATTTCTGTGCATAAGATTTTCTATCCGGAGGACATTTACAATGCTGTTCGGAGTTATTTTGCGGTCTCCCGGCGCGGAACGTTTGAATCCGTAGAGCAGGTTATTCCGAACCGAAAGATGCGGGAAAAGATGCGGCTGCTGGAAAACAATGCCTATCCTTCTTTTATCGGGCGGAATGCTGACATGATGTCCGCTGTCGAAAAGCGTCTCCCCGTCGAGGCTGATAAATCCGCTGTCCGGATGCTCAAGCCCGGCGAGCAGGCTCATGAGAGTGGATTTACCGCTTCCTGACGGACCGAACACCCCGGTTCTGCCGCCATGCGCGGAATAATCGATATCCAGCGAAAATGAATGATATTTCTTTTTAAGGTTGAAAGATAATTCCATATCAGACGGCCTTTACCATTTTTCTCCCGAGCCATTCGTGAAATACAAGGACAATTACCGAGATTGTGACGGAAACTGTACATAATGCCATAGCCATGAGGTCTCCTCTTGGGGAGCTTACATATTCATAAATCGCAAGCGGGATGGTCTGGGTCACGCCCGGGATATTGCCTGCGACGATTATTGTGGCCCCGAACTCACCCAGGGCGCGGGCAAACATAAGAATTGAACCCGCGATTATTCCGCGAATTGAAAGCGGGAAAATAATCGTCATAATCGAGTCCATACTCCCAGCGCCGAGCGTGCGGGAAGCCTGAATAAGCCGTTTATCGATAGTTTCCATGCCCGTACGTATCGACCTTACCATGAGGGGGAAACCAACAATGGCTGTCGCAATAACAGCTGCCTTCCAGGTAAAGATAAGCCTTATACCGAGCGGCTGAAGCAGAATTCTGCTTATAAATCCGTCCCGGCTTAAAAGCAAAAGCAGAATATATCCAATAACGACCGGCGGCAGGGTAAGCGGGAGATTCACAATTACATCCAGTAAGACTATTCCCCGAAAGCGTTTATATGTCATTACATAAGCTACAGCAAAACCGAAAGGAAGAGATATAACGGTTGCCGTAATCGCTACCTTAACAGAAAGTAAAATAGCTGAGTAGTCTGCCTGTGTAAATTCAAACATATAATTAATTTAAACTGAGTTTATTTTTTAACCTGGCTGACTTCTTTTAAATAAAGTATAAACATCTGCAATAAAATTTTATCATTTTATCGCTATTGTTCACTATATCAATAAAAGAAGTCAGTCAACTTGAGTAAATTATATTTTAAAATATAATTGAAGCTATCTTAAAATTATATTTTCTTTCTTGATAAATAGGGATACATTGGAAAATTTTTGAGGACGCTTTTCAGACCTGATGCAGTTGCGTTCAAAAACATATAAAATTAACCAGGAAAGTCTGATTCCGCAGAAAATTTTCTAATGTATCCCTATTTATCGCTAATCACTTATATGAATTTATAATTTTAAGATGACCTCTGGATTCATAACCGCCGTCATAGACGGCTGTTATGAATCCAAATCTTCGTCCTCCTGCCTTATGGAAGCATCTACATCCTACTATTGTAGAAGTGGTATGTTAGTTTACTTTGTTATAAAGCCGTGCTGCGCAAGAATTGTTTTTGCTTTTTTCGTTTGTAAAAATTCATAAAATTTAACAGCTTCCGGATTTTTGCTTCCTGCAACAGTCAGGGCCATCGGATATGTTACGCGCGGGTAAAGATTCTGGGGAACAGTAAAAAGAATTTTTACGTTCTTTGCCATCTCTTCGGCGTCTGTTTTGTAGACAAAAGAACCGTTAACTTCACCTTTATCCGCATACATAAGACATGTGCGAACATCCTTTGCCATCACAAGTTTCTTTTCAAGCTGTTTTTCAAAACCGGCTTTTTTTAGAGCCTGCATGGCATATTCGCCGGCGGGTACGCTGCTGGGACTGCCAATCGATATTTTATCGAGTTTTATAATGTCCTGTATTTTTTTTACATCTAATCCCGGTTTGCCTACAAAAACAAGGGAGTTATATGCCATTATTTTACTGTATTTGTTTTCAATCAGCT
Source organism: uncultured Leptospirales bacterium (assembly GCA_964626055.1). Taxonomy (GTDB): domain Bacteria; phylum Spirochaetota; class UBA4802; order UBA4802; family JAFGDQ01; genus JAFGSG01. The sequence goes on along the minus strand of CAZVDF010000012.1, from coordinate 11,134 downwards.
TTTTTTCTTCCAGGAATTTCATCCATTTAATATTGGCTGAAAAGAACATATCAGCAGGCGCCCCGCTTTCAAGCTGCTTTGCTATTGCACCTGATCCGCCGAGATTAGTCTGAAACTTTATGGCCGGATTCTCTTTTGAAAATTGCTGGGTCAGGTCCGTCATTACGTCTTTAAGGCTCATGGCAACCGACAGATTGACATCTCCGGCAAAAGCCGGAACTGCAGATATTATCGCACAAACTAAAGCCAGCATTAGTTTAATAATATTTTTTTTCATATAAATTTTTCTCCTTTTGCAAGTGTGTTGTTTTTGTCCTGATCGCCGGATCAACGGATCTCAAATCCAAATTTTAAAATAGATTTTTTAGCTTCATCGCTCCGGATGAAATTGAAAAACTGTACGGCACTTTTATTTTTAACCCCGTCGGCCGAGAGAGCGTATAAATAGACAACCCTGCTGTAATATTTCTGCGGCACTGTGAACCATACCGTCACTTTCGATGAGAGCGATGCATCGGTCTTATATACGAAGGCGCCGTCCACCTCGCCTTTCTCGGCGTATAGCAGGCACTCGCGGACATCCCGGGACATTACGAGCTTTTTCTCGAGCAAATTTTCAATTCCGGCTTTCCTGATAGCTTCAATCGCGTATTGACCGGCCGGCACGCTTTTAGGATTTCCTATTGCTATCTTATCGAGCCTGGCAATATCCTCTATCGACACCGCGCGATTTTTACCTTTGCCGACAAATACCAGGGTATTGTAGGCAAACGGCGCAATGCTCTCATTGTTAACGTGTTTTTTTTCCTTCAGGTAATCCATCCATTCTCTATTGGCAACAAATACAATATCGACCTTTGCCCCGCTGTCCATTTGCATGGCAAGTATGCCTGAAACAACTATATTTTTAGTGATTTTAACATCATGGTTTTTCTGCATATATGCGTTCGATATGTCGTTAAGAACATCCTTCAAACCTGCGCCTGCCGCAAAGGTTATTTCCGCGGCATTGGCGGAAAGATGAAAAAATAAAAATGATATTATTAAAAAGATAATCTTTTGCATTTTAATTACTCCTTTATCGGTAATATACGGACGCCTATGTCCGCGGGTTTCCCGAAATAGACGGAAGAAAGGACGAGTATGTCTACCCCGGTCGCGGCGTATTCCGCCGCATTCGATTCGTTGATTCCGCCGGCTGCGGATATTTTCACCTGAGGCGCGGAATCGCGTAATTTTTTAACCAGCTCGCTTAATTCCGCCGGTTTCATTTTATCTATCTGGACAATATCCGCTCCTGCGTATGCTATCTTCAGCGCTTCTTCCGGATTTTCGGCTTCGGCTATTATTTTGGTTTCCTTTGCCCTCGACCGAAGCTCCGGTATGCTTTTAAGAAATACGTCGAGCCCGCCGAGAAAAGCCGTATGCTGTTTGAACACGAGTATTGTCTCTGAAAGCCCGAGCCTGTGCGGAAGCGCTCCCCCGGCAGCCACGGCTTTGACGGCAATCTTCTTTGTACCCGGGAACAGCTTGCGCGTAGAAACTATCATAACAGAGGGATTAACTTTGCGTGCGGATCTTACTATCCTGGCTGTCCTGCTCGATATGCCGGAAGCGTATTCCAGAAGATTAAGCGCCGCTTTCCATCCGGAATGCAGGGCCTGCGCCGTACCCCGTACTTTTAAAAATTCGGTGTTCGGGGATACTGTTGTTCCGCTGGCCAGCGACAGAATCACTTTCGCTCCGAGCTTTTCAAAAAGCCTGCCTGCTTCTTCCGTGCAGCAAAGCGTTGTTTCATCGCGGGAAGAGAACACGATCTCGCCTTTTTTTTCTCCAATGCCCAGGAGATGCGTGGTCAGGTCGCCGTAAGGCGCGTCTTCTTCTATAAAGCCTTCAATATCTGAATCTGAAATATAGTTTAACATAATTTATTCGTAAAATTTAAGAATATAAAATTTAAAGTTGCTGTATTCTGAATAATTATACATGTAATTAATTCGAATGACAATTTTAGAAAGAAGTACAGAAAATGGCAAATATAAAAAAGGCAGGACATCCGATGAAAAATGTGTTTGAGCTGATATTCCATGAATGTAATGCCTTTTTTAAAAAATATTACATCTGTTACAATGATTTTTCTGTGTTATCCTCTGTGATCTCTTGTTTTGAAAAATTAAAATTTAATTTCTGTTTTAACAAATAGATCGGTATCTGCCTTGTTGGCTTCTTTATATTTAGTGCTCTGGTAGAAGGCCATTAACCTCATGTTTCCGCTTACAACATATCCGGCTCCGATGCCATAAAGGGTTGTGCTTTTGCCGTATTTCGTTCCCATGTCCTTTTCTGCCTGGTTATTCTCGGCTTTGCCGACGGCATAACGTCCGTAAAGTAAAATTGGAATTCGAATAACAGGATCGAGATTTACATTAACCCATGAATCAAGCAAAGAGTACCTGGCTTTTGTATCAACTGTAGTGCTTTTTGTTGTTTTTTCAGGCAGCGAATATGTCGCGCCCGCTTTTATCAGCTTAGTCGAATATGCCGCGCCTGCGCCGTAATAGATTATATAGTTCCCGTCAGTGTTTTTATTCCAATCCTGGTTCCTGTAAAATCCGAAAGCCGATAATCCATCTATCGGTGTCACGGTTATCATTCCCTGCCAGGCGTTGCCATAATTTTTATATTGTTTATTATCGGCTGTATTGCTTCTGTCTTCCATTGCGGTTGATTTGTACCCATTACCGTTCGTATACAGACCGGTAATTCTGACCATCTTTATTATATCGGCGCATAAAGAAGCCCCCATATCGGCCGGGGTGTCTATGCTGAGCTTGCTGCCTTTAAAAAGATCCGAGCTTTTACTGATATAATTAGAGTAAATCCAGCTTGCATCGCTTATGTTTTCGATAAATGAAATGACAGGCGTATCAATCATCCCGAACCTCAGGGTCAAGTTAGTCGGCCCGAAATCCTGTTTCGCCTGCGCGTAAGCGTATTTAATGTATAATTTATAAGTTGTATTCGCGCTATCGGTGCCATACCCGGTATTCTCTATGTCCGTTGTCACTTTTGCGCTCAGGACATCATCGAATTTTTTATTGAAATTCAGGTACGCTCTCTGTAAAGAAAATTGCGAAACCTCATGATCGTTCGACGCAGTGTCGGAAACAGTTAGCGCTTTTGCCCATTGGAAAAACACCTGCCCGGATACGTCGACAAACTGCTTTTCAGGCGCTTTCGGAACTTCCTGTTTGGGCGCTTCCTGCGCTATAGCTGCCGCGGCCAGACAAAAAACAGATAAAACAAGAAAAACAAAGAAAATAAAAATTTTTTTTTGCATAATTTTTTCCTCCGTAAAATTATATTGTTGCGATATGCTAAAATCGATATAACGCATGATATATGTCAATAAATTTCTTTGTTTTTTCCGGTATTATAAGAAATTTCTTCCGATAAAAAGCGAATTATTACTTGACAACATCGGACGTTATGTCTGTTTTTGCTTAACGGGAAGGTATTAGACGCCTGTCCCGGCAGATTTGATGTGATCCGGAGGATATTAAGGAAATGCTGTCTGTATTCAGGCCGAAATACAATGTTTTTTCTGTCGCGATTTCCCTCTCTTTGCTGATTTTTTCCGCCGCTGGTTTCTTTTGCGCAGGAGCTTCCACCCGGGAACCCGGAGACTGGAAGTTCGCGGTGATAAGCGACACCCAGAACGATAACCGGAATAAATCCGGCAGATCCTGCATAAACGATGAAGCGGTAAAAGCAATTGCGGAAGATATTGTAAAAGAAAATCCGGATTTTGTGCTTGTTGCCGGGGATCTTGTGAACGGGTGGTTCAGAAATTTCGGCATTGATTACACCGGGCAGTATGCAGGCTGGAAAAAAGCTATGGGCGCCGTATATCGCGCCGGGATACGGATATACCCCGTAAGAGGGAACCACGACAGCGGGCCGGAGCGATTGGCTTTGCCGCCTCTGCCGTCCCATCTTGAGCCGCCGCCGGATACTGTTATAAGATTGAGGAAAGCGTTCAGAGAGGCGTTCTGTGAATCATATATTCCGCAGAACGGGCCGCCTGAAGAAAAATGCCTGACATACAGTTTCTCCCATAAAAACGCGTTTATTGTCGGGCTTGACCAGTATAGTATCAGCCAGCACAAAATAAACCAGGAATGGCTTAACCGGCAGCTTGCGGAAAATAAGAATCCGCATGTCTTTATTTTCGGCCACGAGCCTGCGTTCGAAACGATCCATAAAGATAACCTTTCTTATTTCCATAAAGATCGCGATGTTTTCTGGGACAGCATCGGAAAAGCCGGAGCAAAGATCTATTTTTGCGGGCATGACCACATGTACAATAGGGCTGTGATCCCGGACGACACCGGCAATCCTGTCCGACAGATAATTTTAGGCACGGGCGGAGGCAGTTTGAGAGACTGGCCGGGGAAATACAGGGAAGATATGCGCGTGAAGGGAGAGTATTCAAACAGCGATCATCACGGATATGTTCTGGTAGCTATTGAAGGCTTAAAAATTACTGTAGCATGGAAGGCTCTCGTGAAAACAGGGCAAGAGAAATCGTGGCGGATTCTTGATGAGTTTTCTATTTAGAACTTTTTTCAGTAGATGCCAAATAATGATCTGACTGGATAATATCTATGGAGTCGGCGACATGGATGTCGCCAAAACCGCATAAAACAGGATGTTTTTTACGCGGTTTCGAAATAGATATTATCCAGTCAGATCATGCATGAATTATCTACTTGAATAAGCTAATACATAAGTAACGGATATATAAATGCATAACGGCGACATTCTTGTTGTGGAAGATCTGAATTTCGGTTACAGGGAAAAGACAATCCTGAATGACATTAACTTTTCGGTTAAAGCCGGGGACATTTGCGGGCTTCTGGGCCCGAACGGTTCCGGCAAAACCACTCTCCTGAAATGCATAAACGGGATACTGAACGGCAAATCGGGAAGGATAAAAATATTCGGTCAGGAGATTGCCAGGCTCTCCCGTGAAGAGATCGCCGGGTTGATAGCTGTTGTGCCGCAGGAACTGAACGTTGTGTTTTCCTTCACAGTGCTGCAAATCGTGCTTATGGCAGGAAACAGCAGGTTCGGATTTTCCGGCATCCCGAAGAAAAACGATTATCTGAACGCGTTCGAGGTTCTGGAGGATCTCGGTATTGAGCATCTCGCAGAAAGGCGGTATAACGAGCTTTCGGGCGGCGAAAAGCAGATGGTGCTCATAGCAAGGGCTTTATTCCAGAAGTCCGGCATTTTGCTTCTGGATGAGCCTACTTCGCATCTCGACTTTAAACGCCAGTACACAATAATGGAGCTCATAAAAAAAATAACAAAAGAAAAGAATCTCACAACTCTAATAACGCTTCATGATCCGAATACTGCCGGCAGGTACTGCAACAGGCTTATTATGCTTAAGAACGGCGGCATCGTCTACCAGGGACTGCGCGATAAAATATTCCATACACAATCCCTCGAGTCGATGTACGACATGAGAGTGACAATAGAAAATACGGATACCGGCATAGAATACGTGCTCCCGGATCACAGGCAATGAGAAAGAGAAATGCGTTTATAGTTATTATCATCCTGCTGGTTTTATGTATTATATTTGCGCTTACTACAGGACAATATCATATAAAACTTGAGACATTCCGGGATATAATATTTTTAAAGCTCACAGGGCAGGAAGCCGGCGGGGAACTCGCCACCCCGTCCATGGTGTTATGGTCGGTAAGGTTGCCGAGAGTTCTTATGGCTATACTCACGGGCGCCGCTCTCGCGGTCGGCGGAGTTACATTCCAGGGACTGATGAGGAATCCTCTTGTATCTCCTTCGTTCCTCGGAATTATGCAGGGAGCTATCTTCGGGGCTTCCCTTGCTATAATATTTGTCAGTAAAACTGCGTTCTCCATCGAGACACTCGCGTTCTTCTGGGCAGTAACGGCAGTCGTCCTGGTCTATGTGATCGGAAACCGCGGGATAAATACAATAACCACGCTGGTTATTGCAGGCGTTATCGTATCCACTTTTTTTCAGGCTGCGGGGTCGTTTTTGAAATACATCGCGGACCCTTATGAGCAGCTTCCTGCTATTATTTTCTGGTCGATGGGAGGGCTTAATAATGTTGCATGGAACAATGTAGTAAGGGGGCTGATTATAATATTAAGCGGAGTAAGCGTGATATATGTTTTCAGATGGAAGCTCAATCTTATGGCCCTGGGCGACGAAGAGGCGCTCTCGATGGGAGTGAACGTAAAAAAAGTGAGGATACTTTTTATGCTCCTCGGCACTCTCATCGTTTCGGCCGGAAGCTCTTCATGCGGAATTATCATGTGGGTGGACATTATATCGGCGCACATATCGCGCATAATAATCGGCCCAGATCACGATGTCCTGGTCCCTTTTTCCGCGATACTCGGGGCTACTTTCCTGCTTTTAACCGATACGATCGTAAGGATACTTCCGGGCGGGGAAATACCTATCAGCATTATTACATCATTTTTCGGCGCTCCTCTTCTGGGTTATCTGCTTATGAAACAGAACAAGCAATGGAGGGAATAAAAGAAATAAAATGCAAAAGAAAATGTTCTTTGTTTTAATTGCAGCCTTTTTTATATTTTCAGACTTTAATGCAAATGTCAGCCGGTGTTTCGCCGCCGGTTTTAAGGTCATAACGGACATGGATGACAACAGGATCGAAGTTCCTGCCGATCCGAAAAGAATAGCGTGCATGCATACAGTTTCGGCTGAAAGAATTATCATACTCGGTAAAGGCGACCGACTCGTACTGGCAATGAGATTTTTTCCATGGACTTATAGATTTTATCCCGAGATCAAAGATATCCAGACTGTATCGCCGCCGTTTACAGGCAATGTGGAGCGTATGCTCGATCTTAAAGCCGATCTTGTGCTGTATTCGCCGTTCCCGGGCGAGGTCGGGAAATACCGGGCTGCGGGGCTTAAAACCGCTTGCGGATTCTCGGCGCAGAAAAGACCCAGGACAATGGATGATTATATTGAGAATTTCAAAAGACAGTTCCGTTTTTTCGGCGATCTTCTCGGCCCGGACGCGAAAGCAAGAGCGGAGAAGTATTGCGAATATTTCGATCTGAAGGTGAAAAAGATCCTCTCCGTTACATCGAATATGGATAAGAAAAACCGGCCCAGAGTGTTTTATGGCGGAAGGGAAGGCGGCCTGCTGCTGAGCCAGGGTAATGCGAGCGTAATGCACTGGAATACTGAAGTTGCCGGGGGAAATTTTCTGACGCAGGCCATAGACAATAACTTCGTGGAGGTAAACAGGGAACAGGTATTCTCGTGGGATCCGGATATTATTCTTGTGAGCGGATGGTGCGATTCCTTTAGCGATATAAAGAAGAACCCGCATTGGTCTGCGCTGAGAGCGGTGAAAAAAGGAAGGATCTATCAGCTGCCGAAAGGCGTTTTTGTGTGGGAGCAGGCAAGCGGGGAAAGCGTTCTCCTTATGATATACCTGGCAAAGCTTTTCCATCCGGATCTGTTCAGGGACACGGATATGATAAAAGAGATGAAAACATTTTATTTCGAAGTTTACGGCAAAAAAATAATTGATAGTGATGCGCGAAGAATACTCGATAATCTTCCTCCGGAATAATCATGAAAAAGAAAATAGCTTCAATAATAATTCTCATGCTGTTTATTCCCGCTATTCGGATAAACAGTTCAGGAGCTGCAAATACAAGAACGGTAACGGGAGTTGACGGGACAAAAATAGATATCCCGGATTACCCTGAAAGAATAGCGTGCTTCTATCATCCTGCTTACGATAAGATAGTAATGCTGAGCAGCGCAACCAGGATAGCGATGCTTCCGCAGGCTGCCGCTCCATGGGCTCGCAGATTTTATCCTGAACTTAAGGCGATTCCCGTCAACACAACGCCGACTGTGCCGGACGTGGAAAAAATGCTGAAGCTGAAGGTAGATCTTGTGTTTTATCCGAAAGGAAAGATCAACATAAGCGGCGTTGAAAAAGCGGGTTTTAAAGTAATATGCCCGTTTAATGACGGCTTTATTCCCGCAAATATTAATGAGTATACGGCCGAATTTAAAAAACAGGTGCTTTTTTTCGGTGAAATACTAGGCCCTGAAGCAAAAATTCGCGCCCGGAAATACTGCAAGTACCTGGAAGATATTACGGCAAGAGTGACTGCGATAACGGCAAAGATCCCGGAAGCAAACAAGCCGGGGATTTACTATGGGAAGCTTGCCGACCTGCATTCGACACAGGGCAAAAACACAATAATGAAGTGGTACACGGAGATCGCTGGCGGAATTTATCTTCCGAAAAAATTAGCGAATTATTTTGCTACGGTAAATACGGAGCAGATATTCGCGTGGGACCCGGACATAGTTTTACTGGGCATCTACGGATCGTTTGACGCTGTAAGCGGGAGCGGCACTCTGAGCGCGCTGAGGGCTTTCAGATCTGGAAAAGTATTCAAAATCCCTATGGGCATTTTCTGCTGGGATATGACGAGCTGCGAGACCGCGCTGCTGCCGCTCTTTCTCGGTAAAAAATTTCATCCTGCTCTTTTCAAAGACTGGGACATTTTAAAGGAAATGAAAAAATTTTATTCTGAGATTTATAAAATTAAAATATCCGACAGGGATGCCGACAGGATACTGAACGGCCTTCCGCCGGAATGACAATATGTATGGAAAAAATAAATAGAAGCCATATCGAAATTATAGATAGTATTGATATTGCTCTGCACACATAATTCTTAGCAGTAATATGAATATATTCATTAATGATATGTTTTGGGACGCACTCTTAGTGAGTGGCCAAGAATATCGTTAATATACTTCAGTTTTATATCAAGGAACTTTATGAGTTTAAAGAACGAATTTGTCAGAATGGTTACGCAGATGAGGTCCGATTTTGCCGTCCCGGCGATAGCGGATGTTTTTTTCCCTCCTTTTTATAAAGGCGGTCAGCCGGGCGATGCGCAGTTCATGGCCATTGTGCTCGAAGGCGGATCTGCAGGGATCAGCTATGTGCTTCTCCCCGATGAAAAAAATGATGAATATAACGTCATAAGCCGGAGGACTTTTGCCGGGAAAGATCCGCTGGAATATGCGCTTCAGTTCGGCAGCGATGATCCGGTTAGTGAGATGGTCAGTATGGCATCTATAAACGCAATCTGTCAGTATGTTATGAAGGAGACGGATTTCCCGGTTGATCATGCCACCGATTCGCTTGGTCTTCTTTCGGTTGAAAAGGGAGACAGGGTAGGCATGGTAGGACTTTTCTCAGGGCTTCCAAACGTTATAAAGAAGGCGGGTGCTGAATTAATTATTATTGAAAGAAGAGAGAATTTAGTGCAGAAATACGGCGATCTGCCTGTCACGCTCGATATTACAAAACTGGCTGAATGCAACAAAGTCCTGTGTACCGGTACTACTGTATTGAACAATTCCCTTGATGAAATACTTAATAACTGCCTGCCTGATGCTTTTGTATCAGTAATCGGGCCTACGGCAGGATATTTCCCGGACCCGCTTTTCACCATAGGCGTAGACGTTGTAGGCGGGAGAATTGTTGCGGATAGTGAAGAATTCTTAACGCGGCTTAAGAAGGGGAAAAAATGGGGGGAAACTACGCTAAAAACATGTTTTCAGAAAAAGACTTATAAAAGTATGCTTAAGCTAATTTAACAACCGGCTGAAGAAATTCAAAGAATAATTTATCTTTCTTTATTTTTCAGAGTTAAAATAATGGGAGTCATCTTAAAATTATATTTTATTTCAAGGCGTAATACCTCAACGCTTGCGTCGAGGATGTAAGCCTATCGATTTGCGGAGCAAATCGATAACGCCTTGAAACACAATACCCCGCCGACACCGAAGGTGACGGCCGGTACGTCAGTACCGGGGCTTGCCCCGGGGAATTTTATTTTCTAATGTATCCCAATTTATTGTTTATCATTTATATGAATCTATAATTTTAAGATAACTTCTGAAAAATATTTTAAATCGGATACGGGAATACGGGACTTTAGATTAAAGAGAATTTCATATGGATAAATCAATTCAACAGAAAATAATAGATTTTTCAAAGCCTGCTTCGAATGGTCTTATCGCGGCAGATGTCCGCATCGGATTAGGGTATACAACCGTTCGGCTCGATAATGGGAACATAGGGCTCGCATGGACGGCGGAATCCCATTCCGGAAGCTGCACTCATGAAGCAAAAGCCGGCACGCTTGCGGGAAGGCCTGCGGCAGAGCTTCTTGAAATGCTGGTTAACCCGCGTAATCCGCTTTCCAGATCAGTCGGTCTTGCGGCCGCCAATGCCATTTCGGCGGGGCTGCCGCGTCCTGAAACAACAAAAGAAGACGTACTTGGGCTTCTGAAAATTCAGCCTTCGGACCATGTGGCCATGGTGGGATTCTTCGGCCCGTTAGTGCCGGCTCTGCGCGGAACGGGCTGCAGGCTGGATATCGTGGAGCTGAAAAGCGGCGTGCCCGGCACATTGTCCCCGGAAGAAGGCCGCGCATCTCTGGCCGCATGCAGCGTCGCCATAATAACGGGCACATCGATAGTCACCGGCACAATAGACGAGCTTCTGGCAGGGCTCGGAAAGCCGCGCGCTGCCGTAATTCTCGGCCCGTCCACCTTTATGCGACCGGAAGTATTTGCCGGAACGCAGGTAACGCATCTTGCAGGCGCCGGGATCCGGAACCCCGGAGCAGTTGAGAGGATAGTTTCCGAAGGCGGCGGCACCATGGTTTTAAAACAGCATATGGATTTTGAAATTATATGTATTAAACGATAATTGTTCCGGTTTAAAGTTAATCACTTAGAGTGCGTCCCAAAACCTATTTAAAGCAGCAGGAAATTATAGAAAGTATTGATATGGCCATGCATACATAATTTTGAACGGTAATATGAACTTATACATTAATGATAGGTTTCAGGACGCAGTATTGGCTGTACAAAAAATTCTCAGGTCGTTCCTCAATAATAATTAACTTACTTTAAAAAATATGGCTCATACCGAAATGTTGGGAAAGGTGAATAAAAAAGAGAATATGTAATTGTTGTGAATATA
>CAZVDF010000011.1:25633-75567 GCA_964626055.1 uncultured Leptospirales bacterium | reverse complement strand
TTTCAATATATACCGTATATTTTGACTTCTTTAATTGAGTTTTGCCACAGTCTCACATACTTATATGTAAAAATTACTCAGCCGATCGTCCTGCAGGATCATATTGTAAAAAGTTTCATATTAATGAGAATGGAAATTTACAGGCAGCTCCTCGCTGATACGCCGAAAGAAGTTGGAGAAGCCACTCAAAGAGTCAAAAAGCATTATGAGGATATCAAGGGGTTTATGATAAAATACGACAAAGAGATAATCAGCGAAGAAGTAAATAAAGAATATAGCGAATTCAAGAAAAGTCTGGACGCATATTACATACTCGCAGAGAAGATCGAAGCTGAAAAAAAGATGGGTAAAAAGAACAACCAGATAGATGCAGTGCCTAAAGCGAGAGATATTGCGGCAACTTTGCTGGCTAACCTTGAGGCGCTTACAAAGATCAGACTGGATTATGCCGAGAAAACAAACCTAAGCAATGAAAGCAGTGCGCGGGTCACTTCAATTATCTTAATGGTCCTGTCTGTTATAGGATTTATAGTGGCAATCGCTATAGGTTTGTTGCTGACCGGATCGATCTACAAGGTCGTGAATGCGATCGAGCAGGCATCTTTACAGGTAATGGAGGGTACAAAGCAGATTTCTTCTTCATCAGAGGAGCTTTCAACCGGCACCAATGAACAGGCTGCCACTGTTGAGGAGGTATCGGCTTCAATCGAGGAAATGACTGCGACCATCCAGCAGAATGCCGATAACGCGAGCCAGACTGAACAGATAGCTACCAAGAGCGCGAGCGACGCAAGGGAAAGCGGTGAAATTGTAAAGCAGACTGTTAAAGCAATGAAAGAAATAGCGGATAAGATTTCGATAATACAGGAAATCGCGCGTCAGACAAATCTGCTCTCTCTCAACGCTTCAATTGAAGCCGCGCGAGCCGGTGAGCACGGCAGGGGATTCGCGGTCGTTGCGAGCGAAGTTCAGAAACTCGCGGAAAGGAGCCAGATTGCGGCAAACGAAATAAATGAATTGTCGTCAACAAGCGTTGATATCGCCAACAACGCAGGAGAAATGTTATCAAAGCTTGTGCCGGATATTCAGAAAACATCGGAGCTTGTGGCCGAGATAAATGCAGCCAGCGGAGAGCAGGCAAACGGCGTTGAACAGATAAATACTGCGGTGCAGCAGCTTAATACCGTTGTCCAGCAAAACGCGTCCAATTCCGAAGAACTTGCCGCCACTGCGGAAGAACTCGCATCACAGACTACACTGATGCGCGAAGCGGTTGTTTTCCTTAAAAAAGGGGAACGCTCTGCCGAAAAAAATGAGATATTTAACTTCCAGAATGTCCAGACAAAATATGCCGCTAATCCTCGAACAATTATTATGCCGGAGCCGAAGAAAAGTACTGTTACCGTAAAGGAAAAAGTAAAAGAGAAAGAAAAAAAGAATGAGGCCAAGATAGAACTGGGCGACGCTGAAGATCATGATTATGAAAGGATCAATAAGTGAGGATAATAAAATGAGCGTTGATAAAAATGAAGCCGGTCAGTATTTGTCATTTAAACTTGACGACAATCTTTTTGCATTTAATGTTTTAAAAACGCGGGAAGTCCTGTCGTATACAAAAATTACGCCTATTCCATGCACTCCTGCTTATGTTGCGGGAGTCCTGAATTTACGCGGAAGCGTTGTCAGTGTCGTCGATCTTAGACTCAAATTCGGGATGAAAAGCACCGAGATTACCCCGGATTCGGCCATAATCATTGTGGAAACCGTACTGGGAAACGATCCGGTGGTACTTGGAGCCCTGGTGGATGCAGTAAGGGGCGTGGTGAATTTCGAAGCAGACCAGATAGAGCCGCCTCCCAAGATAGGAATTAAACTTAATCTTGATCTTATAAGCGGAATAGGAAAGCGTAACAGCGACTTCGTCATTATTTTGAATATAGATAAAGTATTCTCGGAAGAAGAAATAACTTTAATTAAAGAGACCGCTGAATCCAGCAATATTGAACCGGAAGAGGCAGCAAAATAAAAAATTATAGATGAACCTTGTTAATAATCAGCCTGTTTCAATGAAAGAGAGTGAAAGGATAAAAATCAGCTCTTTCATTGAGAGCAGGTTCGGCATTAAGATGCCTCCTCCCAAGCGTTCTCTTCTCATCTCACGACTTTCCAAGAGGCTTACTGTCCTTGGAATGAAATCTTTCGATGAATATTTTAAGTATATTAACTCTCCGGATGGGCTGAAAAATGAAATATATATTTTCATCGATCTCGTTTCAACCCATGAAACAACTTTCTTCAGGGAATCGGTGCATTTCGAAATTCTTTATTCAAAGGTTTTACCGAAGATAACTTCGGAATGCGGAGCGGGGATAAAACAGCCGTTGCGGATATTAAGTGCGGCCTGCTCAACAGGTGAAGAAGTATATTCAATCGCATTCATTATTGAAGAATTTATTAAATCGAATAATTATATCGATTATCAGTATTCGATTACCGGCACGGATATTTCAATTATTGTGCTTGAAACTGCCAGACGCGGCGTTTATGAAGGACGTAAAATAAAAAACATAAATAAAAAATACGTTCAAAAGTATTTTATGCGAAACAAAAATAAGAATGTCGATCTTGTTCGGATTGTCCCGGAATTGCGCGATAAGATGGATTTTTCTCCTATTAATCTGATGAATGATACTTATCCCTTTGAACATGATTTCGATATAATTTTTTTAAAAAATGCGTTAATTTATTTTGACAGGGAAAACCAGATTGAAATTTGCCTGCGCATGCTGAAGCATCTTGTTCCCGGCGGATATTTCTTTGTAGGTCTTTCCGAATCAATGACCGGTCTCGGTTTGCCTGTTAAAAGCGTTATGCCTTCTGTTTTTCGAAAGTAATCGAAATTTATCCTGCGGGGGTATTCTATGGGCAGGGAAATTAAGGTATTGATCGTTGATGATTCAGCTATTGTCAGACAAACAATCAGTTCAATCCTGTCAAAAGAAGAAGATATTAAAATAATAGGCACGGCATCCGATCCGTATTTTGCAGTTAATAAAATAAATGAAGAAACCCCGGATGTAATAATACTGGATATAGAAATGCCGAAAATGGACGGTCTTACCTTTCTTTATAAAATAATGACGCAGCATCCGATCCCCGTGATCATTTGTTCAACATTAACTACGGATGGATCGGATTCCGCGTTAAAGGCGGCCAGTTATGGGGCGGTAGATATTATTACAAAACCGAAGATAGGAACAAAACAGTTCCTTGAAGAATCGAGCATCCAGCTGGTAGATTCCGTCAGGGCAGCATCGTTAGCCAAGATAAAACCGCTATCCGATCGGGAATTGCCGCACAACAGATCGATCAGATCATTTGCCGATCCGGTGGTCAAAAAGAAAAAATCAATTCTGACCGAGACAACCGATAAAGTAATAGTAGTGGGCGCTTCTACCGGCGGTACGGAAGCTTTAAAGGATTTTTTAAGCTCTTTTGAGCCGAATATTCCGGGTATTGTAGTCGTTCAGCATATGCCGGAAAATTTCACACGCGCTTTTGCGAACCGTCTCGATTCGATATGCAAAATAAACGTAAAAGAAGCAAAGAACGGAGACAGTGTACTTAGGGGTCATGCATTAATAGCACCCGGGAATTTACACACTCTGCTGAAAAGAAAAGGCGCGCAATATTCCGTTGAGGTAAAAGAGGGGCCGCTGGTCTCAAGGCACAGGCCTTCCGTCAACGTACTTTTCCAGTCGACGGCAAACAATGCCGGTAAAAATGCGGTAGGCGTTATTATGACAGGCATGGGCAATGACGGCGCAACCGGGATGAAAGAGATGAAAGAAGCCGGGGCTTATAATTTTGCCCAGGATGAGGAGAGCTGCGTTGTGTTCGGAATGCCGAAGGAAGCGATAAAAATCGGAGCAGTGGATAAGATCGTACCGCTTTCCCGTTTATGCTTTGAAGTCTCTCAGGCTATTCTCAGCAAATAATTACCGATATGACCCCCTCACTTTTGGTCAGCGATTTAAAAGGCAATATATTTGAAATACCGGAATTGCTAATGGCAGGCTCTTCGCAGAATTCCAATATTCTACCAGGAAATGATGAGCTTATACCCTTGCCGCGATCCAGCCGGTTATTAATTCTTCCGAAACGCATACCTGTCGGGTATGATCCAGAACGAAACAAATTTGTTGTAGTCAGTGAATATAATGGAATGCCTGTTTATGCAGTTTCCGCGTTTATGCCGCCAGGTTACATCCGAACCTTAAATGCATCGTATATTGAGCTTCATGATGCTCCGGTATTGCCTCTTTATTGTTATTCGGCGGCCGGTTTTAAAAACGGCAGATTTTTTTCCGCCGGGTATCGCATCGATAACAGGATGCGGCATACAATTACAGAGAGCAAGTTATCATTGGTCAGATCAAAAGCGGGAAAAATACTGAAATTGTATCCTCACAACAGGCTTGTTTCGCATTTGGTCAATAATTGCGTATTTAAATATTCCTGTCCGAATGCATTTAATTTTATTCTTCAAAGATCGGAGTGCCCTATCCCTGTAAGCGGAACATGCAATTCGGAATGTGTCGGCTGTATTTCAAAGCAGGACCGGGATTCCGGATTCCCGGCTTCACAGGAAAGAATTGATTTTACGCCGACAGTTCAGGAAATTCTCGAGTATGTTATACCGCATTTGGAAAAGGCAGCGGATCCAATTATAAGCTTTGGACAGGGATGCGAGGGAGAACCTCTTCTAAAGTCAAAATTGATAGAAGAAACAATACTTGCGATACGTTCACGCACAAGGCGCGGTGTCATTAATATTAATACTAATGCCAGTATCCCGGATTCAGTTGAGCGTTTATGCAAGGCAGGTCTTGACAGCATACGGATCAGCCTGAACTCTGCCAGGCGGCATTTTTACGATTTATATTACAGGCCAGGCGGTTATACATTCAACGATGTTTTAAGATCCATGAAAATCGCTAAAAAATTTAAAGTCTGGTTATCAATAAATTATCTGGTTTTCCCTGGGTTTACAGATACTCATCAGGAATTGTATATGCTGAAAAAATTAATTCGGGAAAGAAAAATAAATATGATTCAGACGCGCAATCTTAATATTGATCCGGCATTGTTTAATAGCGTGATTATGAAGGGAAATTATTCTGGAAAACCTATAGGAATTATTAATTGGGTTAAAAGTATTAAAAACGATTTTCCTGATCTGGAGTTGGGATACTTTAATCCGACGCTAAAAACCATACGCAAATATTATTGAATTCAGTTGAGTAATTTATTTGTTGCTCAGCTCGCTATAAAGCATTTTTGCCATACCCAGATTGGATATTTTTGAAATATTCAATGCATATTCGTCATACAGCATATCTTCAAATATTCGTTCGGCAAAGCCTCCGTCAATCAGCTTTTCTTTTGGAAGAGTGTTTCTCATTTCTTTCAGCATCCTGCTTACGAATATTGATTCCATTTCAAGACATACGTTCATCAGCTTAGTGTCAACAGGCCTGGGCTTGTGATGAATTTCTTTCTGATTATTTGCATTTCTTTCTATGTTTCTTTTAAGCAACTGCTGAAATTTGTTTTCTCTTTTTTGATCAATTGACTTAGAATTAGAGTTTATGCTGATATTTCCCAAGTTGAGTATATCCGAAATTTCCATTTGAGCACCTATTTTATTATTAAATTCGCGTGCAGTGCGCCTGCTTCTTTAATTGCTTTTAAAATAGCTATAATATCCTGAGTAGACGCTCCAATGTAGTTCAGTGAATCGACTATATCTTTTACAGTGGAAGATCCTCTAAGAACTGCCGCGTTTCCTTTTTCGCCTTCAGCAGATGATTTCTCGTTTTTTTCCGTTTTAGCTGTTACCTTTATCGTCATCCCGTCTTTGCTTACCACAACATCGGATATTTTTACGTCCCCTCCCATAACAATAGTACCGTCTTTTTCATTGATCACCACGCGCGCCTCAGCGCTGGGATTTACTTCAATATTTTCAATTACCGAAATAAATTCAGTTATATTAGTGTCTTTAGGGATCGTCAGCTTGATTTTACCATTATTTATAATTTCCGGCAGGGAGTCTTTAAACTGTCCGGATATAGCTTTCATAATATTATTTGCAACGGTAAAATCCCATTCCCTGAGCACCAGCATGATTGTATTTTTATCGACGAAGTCCGGCTCTAAAGCGCGCTCAACAATTCCGCCGTTGACAACGACCCCTGCCGTCCTGATTTTTCTACCGCTTTTTGGAGTAGCAAATGATAAGGATCCCTGTGAAACGACATAAATTTTTCCGTCTGCGCCCATAAGCGGGGACTGAACAAGGACTCCTCCTTCAAGGGATTTTGCATCTCCAATAGAAGATACTGAAATATCTATTCTGTCTCCAATTCTGACAAAGGATGGAAGTTTTGCCGTTAAAAAAACGGCTGCTATATTTTTCGATTTGTAATTCTCATCTTCATTTATACCGATATTTTTAAGAACGCTTTTTAACGACGATTCTGCCAGGGTTATTTTGCTGTCTCCAGTGCCCTGCAGGCCGACGACAACTCCGAAACCGAATACCTGATTTTCTTTTAGCCCGTCTATATAACTTATTTCCCTTATTTTTACCGTGACAGCCGAAAATAAATTATTATAAGCAACCGCAATTCCCGACAAGATGCAAAGTATGATCAGTATTTTTTTCATTTAATTATATTTCCAGAATAACTTAATTTATTGACTATCTATTGATCTCCCTTAGCATTTTATTAAGATAATCCGTGATTATTTTCTGTTTTTCTTCTTCGGTAAGATCTGCAGATGACGCTTCGCCTTCTTTTAATCCGGCTCTCTCAATGTTAATATTGCCTCTCTCCAGAAGACCTCTTATCTCCAGTTTGAAATCGGCGATATTTTTTGACAGAACGCTTCTGCCTTTCACCAGTTCAGGATCAACGATGCCTGATACGATAAATCTGTTTATTTTCCCATTAAAAGAATATTCTCTTGCGCCGGCGATCGTAAGTTTCCCGTCACCGAGCCTGTTCGTTACTCTCGATGCTATTGAAATGTTCAATCCGCCTTTACCGGAAAAATCCGCCTTATCGCTGCTTGAAAGTTTTTTATTTGATGAGATTTTCGGAAGGAATCCCGTTATAGTAGAATCCGGGTTTGAGACAATATTATAGGAATTATCATTATTAAATGTTATATTGAATTTTAACTGCGAAATATCGTTTATGTTTACGACAATTACATCGCCTACTTTTAAATTTGTGCCGGATGTGTAAATGTTCCTGTCATTCCATATACTTCTGGAACTGACCATTTTCGGAATAAAAATTAAAAGAATTGAAAGGATCGCGAACGCGTTAAATTTCATATGTTAACCTCAACCGTATCCCTGCCAATAATTTTTACTTTTATAAATTTTGCAAACGCCGATTTATTTTCAATTTTAACCGTGATCTCCTCATTAAATTTTCCTTCATTTACAGCAATGCCTTTAAGTTTCAAAGAAATGCCCTTATTATTAACAATAACATCTACCCTGTCTCCCTTTTTAAGACGGAGATCATTTTTTCCGGAAAGGTTGTCAGTCTGCAGTTCGCCGGGAACAATCCGAACTGCGTTCCCGTAGATAATACAACTGTCTTCTTTCTGACTTTTTAATAAGGTGAAGATTTCTTTTTTGTCGATATATCCATCAGTAAATAAATCAGAATCAATATTGATGTTTTTAATTCGGTCTGTTTCTGAATTATTGCCTTCTACCGAAGCAATGTCGCATAAAGTCAATCCTGATTGACTGATAATCGCTTTTGGTTTAAGGAATATTTTTATTTCAGCGTACGCGACATTGCATTGCAGTATAAATATAATAAGTATGCATGGTAATATTTTAATCATTATCTCTTTAATCCGATGGCTGTAGCCAGCATATTATCCGAAGTCTGTATTGACTTTGAGTTAATTTCATAGGCGCGCTGGGCTACTATCATACTGACCATTTCCTCAACTACTTTTACGTTAGACATTTCCAGAAAGCCCTGATGCGTCTTGGCCATCCCGTCCATTCCCGGCTGCCCTGCGATTTCCTCGCCTGATGCGGGAGTCATTTTATAAAGATTGGCTCCTATGCTCGAAAGTCCGGCTGGATTGACAAAACGGACAATTTCCAACTGGCCGACATCTACTGGAGCTTCATCCCCTTCAATGTTTACCGTTACCCTGCCGTCCTGACTGATCGAAAGAGTATTCATTATAAAATTTTCCGGCAGAACGACAGGAGGTTCAAGAAGATACCCGTTTGAGTTGACTATCTGCCTGTTCGAGTCGATCTTGAATGATCCGTCCCTTGTATATGCTATGGAACCGTCATACAGCTGTATCTTAAAAAATCCTTCACCCTCAAGCGCTATATCCAGCTTGTTTTCAGTGGATTGCAAGCTTCCCTGCTGGAACATTTTTTGCGTTGCGGCGGTCTTTACGCCGAGTCCGACCTGAATGCCGGTAGGTACTTCCGTAATTTCGGTTGCAGGAGTTCCTGCCATCAGGATAGTTTGATAAATAAGATCTTCGAATTCAGCTCTTGCTTTTTTAAATCCCGTCGTATTTACATTGGCCAGATTATTCGAAATTGTGTCTATGTTGAACTGCTGGCCTATCATACCGGATGCGCCCGTCCATAATGATCTTAACATCTTATCCTCCTGGAAAAATATTCTGTTTTATGTCTTATTGATATTTTCGGTAATTTTTCTCCCGGGCTTGATATTAAAAACTGATAATTTTTCCATTGACAAATATGGATCAAGCAAAATAATAATATTCTCCGGGGCAATCCCCCGGTACTGACGTACCGGCCGCCACCTTCGGTGTCGGCGGGGTATTTTGTTTCAATGCGTTATCGATTTGCGGAGCAAATCGATAGACTTACACCCTAGACGCAAGCGTCGACGTATTACGCCTTGAAATAAATATCGTATCCCTCTAAATAAATTACTAAAAGGCGTACTTCGCTTTTAAGAACGAATTATTCAGGAGTAAAAAACAATGAAATTAAAAATATCCGCTGTTGCATTTTTATTAATATCTGCAACTCTTTTTGCATGTTCGTCTGCCGAAAAAAAAATTGTTAAAGCTGAGAAAGTAAAAGACGGCCCGGGGAAGATCTTCTGGGACGATGGTTCTCTCAAAGGACAGGGCAACTTTAAAAATTTTCAGAAAGACGGGAAATGGATCCTGTATCCCAAAGGTTCCCAGGTAAAACTTGCAGAGGGAACTTACGTTAATGATAAACAAAACGGACCGTGGATATATTTTCATAAAAACGGGATGAAAAGCCTTGAAGGTGTTTTTGAAGAAGACCAGAAAACCGGACCATGGACGGCATATTACGAAACAGGCGAAAAAATGTGGGAAGCAAGATATGTCATCAGAAACACTGACATAGGCAAAGTTGGAGGCATGGAAGGGAAAAAAATGACTTATTATCCGTCCGGAAGAGTAAAGATGGAGGAGGAATATGTAAATGCGGAAAAAACCGGCAAGAGCCAGGAATATTATGAAAACGGAACACCAAAAGAAATTTCATGGTTTACCAGGGACAAACATAACGGGAAAACCAATATCTATTGGGATAATGGAAAGATTAAAGAACAGGGCATTTTTCAGGATGATCTGAGAAACGGAGATTGGAAATTCTTTTATAATAACGGCCAGGTCCAGATGGCCGGCAGTTTTGTTATCGGCAAAGTCACTGTTAAAGGATCGGATCAGGCAGTTTCACAGATGAACGGTAGATGGCAATATTTTTCAAGGGAAGGCTTTTTGGCAAAAGAAGGCGATTACCAGAGCAGCAAGGAAGTCGGTTTATGGAAATTTTATTCTTATAATAAGAGTGCCAGAAAGCTAAGAATGGAGCTTGAACTTAAGGGCGGCATGGCTGCAGGCAGGGGCAAAATATACGAAAACGGGGCGCTTTCCGGTGAAGGCGTCCTGATGGGCCCGGTAAAGGGAATATTTAAAAAGCTGGTAAACGGAAAAGAAGCAGGCGAAGAAATCTTTATGGATACTCCTCCGGATAATACAAAAGAAAATATTGTATATAAGTGGACAGGCGACTGGTCATTGCCGAGAATAAACGGGGCATGGACGGAATACTATCCGGGCGGGAAAAATAAAAAGATCGAAGCGAATTATATGATGGGAAAATTGAGCGGCAAATACAAAGAATATTTTCAGAACGGCAGGATCAAAGCAGAAGGCGAATATATGAATGATAAGAAGAACGGAATGTGGAAGGTTTATAATGATAACGGAACTTTGAACGCGGAAGAATCCGGCCGCTGGATGGTGGGGAAAAAATCTAAAGTTCAGTAAAAATTATAAAGAAACGTAAAAAAGTAAGAGGGTATTCTATAAATGATGATTATTTATAAATACCCTCTTATTTAAAATAATTGATGGCGTTTTTAAAAATTGCCAGCCCCTCGCTTTCTTTTGGAACAGATTTACCTTTCCTTTTTAACTTTTCCTTTAAATATGTCCAGTCATCGCGGTGAGTAAATAATGTATTTCTTTCCGGGTGCGGCATCATACCAAGTATGCGGCCTGATCTATCGCATACGGCTGCGATATCATTGATCGATCCGTTGGGATTGTAAGGGAATTCTCCTTTCGCAAAATTCCCGTCCGGTTTTGCGTAACGCATTGCTATCAGACCATGTTTCTCGATGTTTTTCAAAATGCCTTTCCGGGCAAAAAAATTGCCTTCGCCGTGCGCTACAGGTATTCTCAGATTTTTAATTCCTTTTGTAAATACCGAGGGTGAATCGATAATCTTTAAATCAACCCATCTGCATTCGTATCTGAATGTTCTGTTATATTCAAGAGCTATTTCTGCTTTTCCATGCGAACCTTCAATTGCCGGCAGGATACCCAGATTTGCCATGATCTGGAAGCCGTTGCAGATTCCTATCATAAGCGTATCTCTTCCGGTAAAAGCCCTGAATTCATCGATCAGGTTATTTTTGATTTTGTTTGCCATCGCTTTGCCGCCGCCCGTGTCATCGCCGTAAGAGAAACCGCCCGGAAAAGCGAAAATTTGAAAATTAAGCAGAATATCGGGAGTATTAATTATCTCATTTATGTGCATTATGGATGAAACACCGCCGGCTTTTTCAAAAGCGTAAGCGGTCTCTTCTTCACAGTTTATCCCGTAACCCGTTAATATAAGCGCGCGCGGTTTTGCCATTTAAATTAAACCTCTCCGGGCAGTTAACATTTTCCTATTGGAATTTTCTTTTTCCCAAAATATCCTTTTAAGCAACAGGGATCTTTAGTCAAATTTTCGAACCTTTGCCCCCTTTGGGGGTTAGGGGGCTTTAAAATCCTTTAAACATCCCTTTATATATTTTCAGCATTTTACCGACATCGGTATTTACAATCGTATCTTTTTTTAAATTAATAATCATTCGATTATCTTTTGAAACTTTTCCAATGCATGCAAAAGAAAAATTATCGAATATCTTCTCAAAGTCTTTTTTATTTGATGGATCAACGGTAACTAAAAGCCTGCCCTGCGACTCGGAATACAGTAAGGTATCTTTTCTCAGATTTTGGTCTGCGGGTATTTTAGAAATATCGATTTTAAAGCCCAGCATGCCTGCCATCGACGATTTTGCAAGTGCGACGGCAAGGCCTCCGCGTTCAATGCTCACTGATGACGCGATTATTTCCTTACTGAATGCTTTTGAAATGGCTTTGTAAATAGCCTTGTTTTTTTTTGGATTGACCTTAGGAATTGCATTGTGGACATGTTTTTTCTTAAATATTGTATCGGAAATATATGAATGATATTCCGATCCGCCGAGTTCATCGTTTGTTTCTCCCAGAATGTAGATAAGATCCCCGGAAAATTTAAAATCGATTGTCTGGCATTTTTCAACGTCGTTTATAATTCCGAATGTAGAAATGAGCAGAGTGGGCGGAACAGAGATAAAAACTTCGTTGAAATTTTCGTCGTATCCTTTAAAATCATTGAACATGCTGTCTTTACCGGAGACAAAAGGCGTGCCGTATTCGGTTGCGAAATCGTAGCATGCTTTTGCGGCGTCCTTAAGCTCATCCAGACGCTTCGGATTGTTCGAATCGCACCAGCAGAAGTTGTCTAGCAGCGCTAGCCTCTCGATAGAGCATCCGGCCGATACGGCGTTCCTTATCGCTGTGTCTATCGAACAGGCGGCCATCCAGTACGTATCTATATCGCTGTATGAGGGATACAGGCTCTGTGAAAGCACAACTCCTTTTTTTGAGTGCGGCAAAGGCCGTATCACTGTTGTGTTGCCGTTAATTTTTCCTTTACCCTGCAACGGCTTTATTACAGAATTAGCCTGAACTTCATGATCGTATTGGGCGGATATGAATTCAAAGCCTGCCGTATTAAGCCTTCCTGTCATTGCCTGAAATGACCGGGTACATTCTTCAGGTTCAGGGAAATCGGGATATGAATTTTCTTTTTTCGTTTTCTTGGTAATCA
The DNA here is from genome assembly GCA_964626055.1 of uncultured Leptospirales bacterium. GTDB lineage: Bacteria > Spirochaetota > UBA4802 > UBA4802 > JAFGDQ01 > JAFGSG01. Next base: position 62,999 of record CAZVDF010000011.1, on the reverse strand, counting down.
GCGTTCTTTTGGGGAGCCCGTTATGCAGAAAATCCATATCCAGATCGAAAACGGTTTTACCGTTATAATTAACTTTTCCTCTTCCGCTGTCGTTGAATGTCCCGATTATCCATGCTTCCACCCCGTTAAGCTGCATAAGAGAGAAGAATTCGTTGATCTTTTCGGGAGGCACGGAAAGAGTCATTCTTTCCTGCGATTCGCTGACCCAAATCTGCCATGGTGCTAAGCCGGGATATTTCAGGGGAACCTTGTCGAGATCGACCGAAAAGCCGCCGCATTCTTTTGCCATCTCCGCGACAGAGCATGATAGTCCCCCCGCTCCGTTGTCGGTAATCGAATTATAAAGCCCTTTGTCCCTAGCGGTCTTGACAATAGCGTCCGAAAGCTTTTTCTGAGTGATGGGATCGCCAATCTGTACTGCGGCGGCTGGGCTCCCGGAATCCAGCGCTTCGGACGAAAACGTTGCGCCGTGAATGCCGTCACGGCCTACCCTGCCCCCGACCATCACAATGCGGTCGCCTGGCATGGCTTTTTTTTCAACAGATGAAACTCCGTTTAATTTACGCGGCAGAAGCCCGACAGTGCCGACGAATACCAGAGGTTTTCCTTTATAACGTTCGTCAAAATATACGAATCCCTGCGCAGTGGGTATGCCCGACTGGTTTCCCCCTGCATTTACGCCGCGGACAACTCCGTCCATGATACGCCGCGGGGATAAAAGCTGCGAATTCCTGCTCCTTTGTCTGTAAAGCGGCCGCTCGTCCCGCGGATCAGCAAAACAGAATCCGTACCTGTTCGCGATCGGCTTTGCTCCCATACCGAAACCGATCGCGTCCCTGTTAACGCCCACTATACCGGTTATCGCTCCGCCGAAAGGGTCCAGCGCGCTCGGGCTGTTGTGCGTCTCGACCTTGTCGCATACAATGTAGTTTTCGTCGAATGCTATGCCGCCGGCATTGTCTTCGAACACGGACACGCAAAAATCCTTTTTTCTTTTCTTCCTGCGAATAATTTCAGTAGCTGATTTTATATATTTTTTGAAGATGCCTTCGTCAATCTCGTCGAGCTTTGAGGCAAAGATCGTATGTTTGCAATGTTCGCTCCAGGTCTGTGCTATCGATTCGAGCTCAACGTCGGTGGGATTTCTTTTTTCTATATCGTTAAAATACTTTTTTATTGCAGATGTAAATAAAAGATCAAGGGCAAGCGGGCCGCGCCTTGTCCCGTCTTTATTCTGTATACCTTCTTTGCCCAGCTTTATAAGCTCTTCATCCGGGACATTCAGGTTCACCTCGTCCGCTTCCGGACGTTCGGATATGTGCACGACAGGAATCTCCATTCCCATGCCGTTATTCGACATGTAGTCGATTTTTGACAGTACTTTCATTCGTTCTATTAAAGGATTATAAAGTTCCTGCCCGATTTTTAGGGCATCTTCGTATTGAATAGTACCGTCAATAAAATATGTTATTGAAGTGAAAACAGATTTTTCAGGATCGATTTTAATGCTGCCTGAATTTTTAAATAAATCACGGATCATTTCCGTTACAGTATGGGCTACATTGTCCGTTACGCCGGGAAGAAAGCCGATCTCAACAGCATAAGCGAAACGGGGTGTATATGGTATGTTTATCGAATAGCTCTGGGTTACAGGATGCGCGAGCGATTCAGCAATTTTTTTCGCTTCGTTCTGGTTTAGATCAATGTTCAGGAGATAGTTGTTGCTTAAGTAGATTTCCTGTATGCTCAGATTAAACCTTTTAAATCTTCGTTTAAATACTTCGCTGCGGGAATCTTTTATTTTATAAAAAATTTCTATTCTTAATCCGGCTTTTTCCAACTGCGTAGACCTCAATGAAAAGCTACTTTCGAAACTATTTACGCAATATTATGTCTTATATGTCAATATTATTATGTTAATATTTTAAATTGTTTAAATTGCCGGAATCAGATATTTTTCAGCGGTTTTGAGGACCCTGATTCAATTCTTCATGCTGCTTTTTAAGCTCTTTGAGTTCTTCAAGGTCTTTTATCTTTTGCTTAACGTTCTTATGATACGGATCATAATCCCGCGCTGAGGTAAATTCCTGTATTGCCGAATCAATGTCGTCCGCTATGTATAGCTTAATGCCCCTCTGATAATGCTCTTCGGATTTCTTCTCGTCTTCTTTCGTAATGACTTTGGGTATCAATTTAAAAGTTACATTAAAAGAATAATTAGCTCCGAATACTCCAGCGTCGGAATAAGATGTGTCGAATATAAAAGCCACATTGCCTATTGTGTAATGAAAACCTGTTCCGAAAGAATACTTCCCCGCGTCATTAAATCTGTATCCTGCCCTTAAATATAGAAGTTCATTGAAAGTGGCTTCAATTCCTGTGTTAACTCTGAAGCTTTCGTTAAAACCTGAAGTAAAGTCAAGCAGATCGGATGAATTTATTGCGTTTTCAATCAGATCGACGTTGAAATTCAGCCATTTGGTCAAGTAATAGGAAAATCCGGCTCTGATCAGCCTGGGGAGCGTATCATTATGCGCCTTGGTACCTATATTTTGAAGCGACATACCCAGTGCAAAATTTCTTAAAGGAGCGTCGAAAGGAGAGAACATATACATTCTTTTAAGAAAACCTATGTCGGCTGCGGCGGAATGAACTTTAAGCGTGTCTACTCTTTGATAGATATACTTTACCGATGCGCCAATCTCGAGATAATCCAGCGACTGGCCGTATGCCAGCGCAGTGCACGTATTATAAAACTGTACTGTCCCGGTTGTATTCCCGTTTTCATCTATTTTATCGAACGGAGGCACCCAGAATGTGGAATTTGAGCCGGCCAGAAAGCCGTTATAAAAAGGCATTGCAAAACTGATGTTCTCAAACCTGGAATCCACTATTAATTCCTGGTGCATCAGTGACAAAACAGGATACTTAAGCGTTGCTATGCCCGCAGGATTGTAATAGATCGAGTGTACATCCTCTATCGCGGCCGTAAACGCCTCGCCCATACCCAACGGTCTTGAGCCCGTGCCAATTTCAAGGAAATCGGCTCCTGATGTGCCAGCGGTGCCTTCGGCAGACAGCCTGGCATTAAATATTAAAAAACTAATAATTATTAATAACCATAAATTTGGTTTTTTAAGAATTTTCATGTATATAATCAGCATATTCCCATATAATCGCGATAATCCGCACAAATGCACCAAACAAAAATATGAAAACAAAAGGAACTTTTCAACCGAGTCTTAAAAAAAAGGCTCTGTTGTCCTACAGCGCCTTATTGATTGCCATTAATGAAAATTTTACCTGAGTATCTCTTCTTTTATATTTTTTAAAAGATTAATACTTTTAATATTTTCATCATTCATAAACATTTTTACATTTAATATATTACCGTGCACTTTATTGAAATCATCTATAATGTCATCCAGTATTTTCTTTCTGGATTTCAGTGTAAATATAATTATTTTATCTTTTTCTATTCTTGAAACGGTCGTTTCTTCAGTTAATTTTTTTTCAAATTTACTCTCTAAATATTTCAACGCGAACAGGAATTCGCTGTTGGTATAATTTCTGAGTTTCATAATGCAGAACAGGTAATCCTCATATCTGCTGTATTTACGATATATATAATCAATAAAGTTAAACAGGCTTTGCTGATTGGCAAGATTTAAATTATGATTTTCCAGAATTATTTTTTTATAGAGTAAAAAGAAATATATAGTTAATTTATTTTTAATTTTATTGTAAAACGATTTTTTTTGATGTTCTGTCAGGTTTTCTTTCAGCTGGATAAGCAGTATCGGCGTAAGATGATCTGAAAAATCCATCTTTTTATCGAGATTCGAGTCTTTAAAAAAGTCTTTGAAAAAAGAGCCGAATGATATGAAATAAGCTGATTTCTTAAATCCGAATCTTTTGTTTAAATACGAATTCCTTTCTATCGACTGCTGATCAACTACGATTCCGTTGCCGCTTTCAAGTATTTTTGCATACAAACTTTCCAGAGAATCTATGATCATATTATTTCCATTGTAATCGACAATATAATTTGCGTAACTTATGTAACATTTCTTCAGTATATCATAAGCAAGAACAGCGAATTCGGGAAGTTCCAAATCTTTCATTTCATTATTAATGCAAATGATCAGATCGTCGCTTGTGGACTCCCTGTAAAGCTCAAAAGGATTTAAATCGATGTTGATCTTATCTCTGTTGTCAAGATTCATGGCTTTGTAATAAAGCATATGAAACATTCTGAGAAGTTCTTCTTCGGTTACTGCTTTTCTGGCTTTTGATCCGCTTTTTTCCTGAGGTTCGTTAGCTCTTATTCTGGATACTAAATCGCTCAGCTCCTTATTGAAGGTCCGGTCCCTGGCTATAATATCCGATCCTTCGGTCTCTTCTTTTTCACGGGATAATGGATTCCGGGCAATTTCTTTTTCATCGGATAATAAAGAATTAATTTCTATATTATCCGGTTGAGGCGCATTTTCTTTTTCCAAGCATCCTCCATTTTTTTTCTGTTGTCGTATCCTTACTGAAAATCAGTGTATTGAACCAACTTTGGAGTTATAATCACAGTATAACTTAAAAAATCAATTAAAAAACAAATTTTATTTTTTAAAGTTCTTTTTATCTAAAAAATTATTGACATTATTACCCTGAATTTAATATTAAATCACACTGCAAAAAATATTCCCCTGTAGCTCAGTCGGTAGAGCAGGTGGCTGTTAACCACCCTGTCGGGAGTTCGAGTCTCTCCGGGGGAGCTTTTCATGATATTTTTAAAAAAGAGCAACTGCAACATGCATGATGCTCTTTTTTTTTAATAATGAAAGGTAATTGTGTAACAAATCAATGCCTTCTAGAAGCCGCTAAATGGATTTGAACTATCCCCTCCTTCGTAAATATCTTTCAGCATGAGAGTTCCGGCTTCGGTTCCGTCAGTCACCCAGAGTTCAATTCCATTAGTTCCGTTATCTGCCTGAAAATACAACTTTCCGCCATAAACTGTGAAAAGCCATGGAGTGCCGGGATTCATGCCGGGATAAATATCTTTCAGCATGATAGTCCCGGCTTCGGTGCCATCAGTCACCCATAGCTCGGTTCCATTAATCCCGTTATTTGCCTGGAAATATAGTTTTCCGTTGCAGACAGTCAAATTGTTCGGAGAGCTGTCATTTGCGCCAGAACGAATATCTTTAAGCATAACCGTTCCGGCTTCGGATCCGTCGCTTACCCAGAGTTCGTTTCCGTTGGTCGCATTATCGGCTCGGAAATATAGTTTTCCGTTAAAGACTGTAAATCCGATCGGGTTGCCGTTATTCGCTCCTGAGCGAATATCTTTAAGCATAACCGTTCCGGCTTCGGTTCCGTCGCTTACCCAGAGCTCGCCTCCGTCAGTTCCGTTATTTGCCTGGAAATAAAGGTTTCCGTTATAGACTGTAAATTCAAACGGGTAGCTGCCAATCACGCCGGGATTAATGTCTTTCAGCATCACAGTGCCGTCCGTAGTGCCGTCAGTCACCCATGGCTCAATGCCGTTTGTACCGTTATTTGCATAGAAATACAGTTTTCCATTATAAACTGTAAAACGGTATGGGTAACTGTCAGCCGTCGGATTTATGTCTTTAATCATTCTTGTTCCTGTTGTTGTTCCGTCGGTTACCCAGGGTTCAATTCCATCATTCCCGTTGTTTGCCTGAAAATATAGTTTTCCGTTATAGGCAGTAAATCCGCCCGGGCTGCTGTTATCCGCGCCTGGATTTATATCTTTAAGCATAATTGTTCCTGTTGTTGTTCCGTCGGTTACCCATAGCTCAATGCTATTAATGCCGTTATCTGCCTGAAAATATATCTTTCCGTTATGAACCGTGAATGACTCGGGGGAGCTGTTGTCCGGACCGGGATTAATATCTTTCAGCATGAAAGTGCCGGCTTCGGTTCCGTCGCTTACCCAGAGTTCATCTCCGTTTGTTCCGTTATTCGCCTTAAAAAATGCTTTCCCGTTAAGGTAAATAAATTCATCTGAAGAAGAAATACCGTCGCCGTTTCCGGTATTAATATCCTTCGCCAGTTTTGTGCCGGATTCATTTCCATCGGTTGCCCAGAGCTCCTTCCCGTGATCCGCATCCCTTGCTCCGAAAAGCATCAGTTGAGGGGGAGTTACTCCTCCGCTGTCGCTTTCGCTACCGCTGCAGGCGAATATAAAAAATATTACAGCTGATATCAAACTAAAAAATAATTTTTTCATATACTTTCTCCTTTTAAAGCAAGCTGATTACATTATCTTACTTTTCCACAAGCACGATCAACGTAATATCCCGCAATTTCATTTCCTTCAAGTCTTCCTTGTATAAACCCATTGCAGGTCTCTGCACTTTGACCCAGCGCTTTGAATCCGAAAGGTCTTTGCCGTTGTCGAAGATAAAGAACCTGGCTTTTATACCTTTCTGAGAATTACCGGGCATCACATATTCCTTTGCGATTTCTTTGTAAAAAGCGGCCACTTTCTCGAAGCTGTCGCTGGTCGTGTATATCTTTGAATTGCCGGGCATTTTCATCTGTTTGGCCATTCCATTCGCATCGCGGTTTGCGCGCCCGTCCGGTTTTGCTCCGGGATACAGTTTAAAACCGGCGGCTGAAGACGTTGTTTGCAGCGAAATAAGAAAAAATCCCGCTGCAAACAGAACAGTATAAAACATAATAAATTGTTTTTTCATAACAATTTCTCCTTAATTTATTTTATATTTTTTAATATAGTTTCAATCATTTAAAAATATTAAATTGCATCCAAATTTATTAATTTTTAGTCATCCTTAATAATGGAGTTCTGATTTTAATTAAATCGTCACAAAAAAAATTCAGGATTTTTCTAAAAAAACGAACGCCGGTAGAAATGGTGGCTTTAATAACAATTATAAAATGAGGAGTCATATACCTGCAAAATATCCGGCATAATCTGTATTAATCTGTGCCGTTGGTTCGATCCTTTCTGTTACGCGACTGTTGGACTTTTTTTTAAATTTCGAGATTCACTCCGGATCTGAAAGTAATGATTCTTCTCGGAATAATTATTGACAAAGTTAATGACTGCCTCCTCAATAAACTATTAGAAGCCATCTTAAAATTATATTATATTTGTTGATAAATTGGGATACATTAGAAAATTGTTGAGGACGCCTTTCAGACCTGATGCAAAAGCCCTCGAAAACATGAAAAACTGACCAGGAAGGTCTGATTCCCCAGAAAATTTTCTAATGTATCCCAATTTATCGATAATCACATATATGAATAAATAATTTTGAGATGGCTTCTAATAGTTTGTTATAAAATAAGGATCCAGGCCGGGCCTTTAATCTCACAGGTAAAAATTTTGATGGACACTGCCAGATGCTACGGCCGGTACGTCAGTAACCGGAGCTTACCGCGGGAAATTTTATTCCTAAATAAAAATTTTTAAATGACGATTAATTATGTTTATATTACCATTTGATCTTTACTCTTTTCTTTGCGGACCTGCTCTTATATTTACAATTTTTGTTTTCACCTGTGGATGCATTTACCGGATCATTCAATTTGTGCAAATAACCCGATGTATAAACCGTCCGATGTATGCCCTGCCCTTTCCTGCTCTTGACGACAGATCAATATTGTTTAAGGGGAAAAAGCCCATTCAGAAGATATTGATGTATCTTAAGTTAAAAAGACAGAGAACTATTTTAGGGCCTTATCCAATAATGGGAACAGTCAGCATTTTTTTTCATATATTGCTGTTTATTACGCCGCTTTTTTTAAGCGCTCATAATGTTATTATTGATCAAAATACAGGAATAAGCCTGTTCTCTCTTCCCGACATACTGGCAGATAAATTTACAATTATTGTGATACTCATTTGCATTTTCTTTTTAATTCGCAGGATTGTTAATCCCGGGGTCAGGCTGCTGACTACCGCGGTAGATTATTCAGTATTACTTATGGTTATGCTTCCTTTTATTTCGGCATTTGCCGCTTATCATCAGTTTTTTAATTATAAACTGGCTCTCTATATTCATATAATTGCCGGAGAAATCGCGATCATGGCCGTACCGTTTACGAAGCTCGGCCATATGTTATTCTTTATTTTTTCCCGTTTTTTTGTAACAGGTGAATATAATTTAAAATACGCGAATCGATCATGGTAATGAAATACAAATGATAAACACAAAATATATACAATCCGACAATGATCGGACAAAACAGATTATAAATAAAAAACGCGATATGATCAAGCTTTCTCTGAAAGTATGCGTTCACTGTTCTATTTGCTCCGATAGCTGTTTCTTGTTCAGGTCTCATAAAAGTGATCCCACATTTACACCTTCGTACAAAGCGATCAATTCAATAGGTAAGATTTTTAAATCAAAAGGCGTGCTTTCGGTGAGGCAATACAGGGATATTGCAGTGCTTGTGTGGGAAAAGTGCGTAATGTGCACAAGATGTTACTGTCCTGTCGGAATCAGTATTCCTTCACTGATAGCAATGGCGCGCGACATTTGCAGGGAAAAAGGCATTTACCGCATATATGATAGCGAAGAGGCAAACGAATGAGCAGATATCGAATACTGACGATATTTCTATTCATATTAATTATCGCCCTGTCATCTTTTCTGCTGGCGCAGTCGGAATTTATAATAATTGATAATAGTGAAGTTTTTAAAAGCAAAGAAAGAACTTCCGTAAAATTTCCTCACATGAATCATATGTGTATTGAAGGAGTATCATGCACAGAATGTCATCATCGTTTTAAAAACGGGAAAAATGTGGTGATGATTGATGAACTGACAGAAAAAAATAAATCAATAATGTGCGGTTATTGTCATAAAGGAAAGTCCGAGTTAATAAAGGCTTATCATCATCAATGCATCGGATGTCATAACTTAAAAATCAAAGGCAGAGCAAAAGGGCCGCGCATGTGCGGTGAATGCCATATTATTAAAAAGTAAATCAGGGGATTTATGATAAAAGCAAAGAGAAAACCGCTTGAAGAGATATTCGGCATGGTTAAAGGCTACTCCCGCATACTTTGCGTTGGATGCGGCGGCTGCGCTTCGATCTGTCTCGCCGGCGGACAGCCTGAAACAATTATTTTAAGCAAAGAGCTTGGTGAATTATTTTCCCAAAACGGCGGAAATGCAAGGCTGTCCGTTGTTGTTACGGAAAGGCAATGCAATGAAGAATATCTTTCTGATATTTCAGATATGGTAAAAGAATCCGATTGTTTAATTTCGACAGCCTGCGGGATCGGCGCTCAGTTCCTTGCAGAGAAGTACGAGATAAAACCTGTTTTTCCTGCGCTGAATACGATGTTTATCGGACTGGACCGCGATATTGCATTGTATGAGGAACGCTGCAGAAGCTGCGGCAACTGCATGCTGGGACTAACCGGCGGGATCTGCCCGGTAACCTGCTGCGCTAAAAGCCTGTTAAACGGACCGTGCGGGGGAACACGATCGGAAGGCAGCTGCGAAGTAAGCGCTGATGTGCCCTGCGCCTGGAAAAAAATATATGAACGTTTGAAAGCTCAGAATCGTCTTGAAAATATTCTTAATATACATCCGCCTATGGAATGGATAGACAAAGGTCCGGGGATATTAATCCAATCGGGATATGAGAAAAGATATAAAAAATGAATGTAGCTTAGAGTGCGTCCCAAAACCCATATAAAGCAAAAGGCAATCAACGGCACTCTAAGAATTTATTGTTTGATGGGACGCAATAACAAGAAATGTGACAGTTTATAAGGAGGAACTGCAAATATGAAATCAGGGAGCAACCTGGAAAAAGTGCTGGCAGGCGGCCATTTTGCAGTAACGGTCGAATTGGGTCCTCCCAAAGGAACGGATATTTCGATCATCAAAAAAAAGGCGGAATTTCTTAAAGGGAACGCTGACGCAATAAACATAACGGACTGCCAGAATGCGGTAGTGCGTATGTCAAGCATTGCTGCGGGGAGTTTACTTGTCCAAATGGGCGTTGAGCCGGTTATGCAGATGACATGCCGCGACCGCAACCGGATAGCGATCCAGAGCGACGTTCTCGGAGCATCGGCGCTCGGCGTTAAGAACATGCTTTGCATATCCGGGGATCATCAGAGTTTCGGGAACCAGAAAAACAGTAAAAAAGTATATGACATCGATTCCATACAGATGCTGGGTCTGGTGAAACGGCTAAGAGATGAAAAGAAAATTCTCGGAGATGCGGATAGCCTTAAGGGTGAGGTACCAATGTTCATAGGCGCAGCTTTAAATCCGTTCGCGCCGCCTCTCGAGTTTCGCGCTTTGCATTTAAAAAAGAAATTGGACGCTGGTGCCGATTTTATTCAGACACAGGGCATATTCGACATTAAAAGATTCAATGAATGGATGCAAATCGTTAGAGATATGGGCCTGGACAAAAGATGCAGCATTCTTGCGGGACTTATTCCGCTCAAATCGCCGGTAATGGCAAAATATTTATCCGATAACATTCCTGGAATAACAATTCCGGATTGCATAATTAAAAGGATTAGCAGCGTTCCAAAAGAGAAAGCGGCAGATGAAGGAATATCGATTTTATGCGAATCGGTTGAAGAGTTAAGGGAAATTGAAGGAATAAGCGGTATTCATATAATGGCAATCGAATGGGAACACAGGATACCGGAAATAATGGAACGTACGGGACTGCTTCCGAGACCGATTGTTTAATATGATCACTTCTTTTATTGTTTCGGTTTCATGCTCTTAATTTATCTTGTCTTTTTTAATTAATGCGTATAAAATTTGACATCCTTTAAAAAAACCGAAAATTTAATTTTTTATTAACTCAAGTTAACTGACTTTTATTACACTATTTCTTAATTCTATCACAGATGTTTATAAAAAAGTCAGTCAAGATGAGTAAATAATATTCTCTCAAAACATTAAAGTAACATATAAATGACCGATCACATCAAACAATCTATCTTCCCGAATCCGGAAATGGCGGATGAAGACGGATTACTGTGCATTGGAGTAAACCTTGAAGTAGACACGCTTATCGATGCGTACTATCATGGAATTTTTCCATGGCCTCAGGAGGACTTGCCCATACTATGGTTTTCCCCGCCGATGAGAGGGGTATTGAATTTTTCGAAATTACATGTTTCAAAAAGGCTGAACAGGTTTAAAAACGCATGGAAGGGAGATTACCGTGTCGATACGGCTTTTGAAGAAGTTATTAATTCCTGCAAATTGCAGAAACGGCCGGGCCAGAACGGTACATGGATTTTACCTGAGATGGTAAGGGCTTATACCGAGTTACATAACGCGGGGTATGCCCATAGCGTGGAAGCCTGGGAAAATAATAAACTGGTAGGCGGTATTTACGGTGTATTTGTGGGTAATGTTTTCAGCGGAGAAAGTATGTTTTATAAAAAGCCGAACTGTTCAAAACTATGCCTGCTTAAACTTGTGGAATATCTGAAAAATATCGGTCTTGAATGGCTGGATCTGCAAATGCTTACCCCTTTGACTTCAAGCTTTGGCGGCGAATATATATCAAGAAAAAAGTTTCTTGAGCTGATTGAAAAAGAACATAGGAAAAATAAGATCAAATTTAAGTAGTCGATTTTTAATTTATAGCCTGAAGCATGTCCTGAAATAAATTTTTCCAGCACATTTTAATATAAAATCCATAAACAACATCGCTAAAAACCAATTGACATTTACTATCATTAATTATCTCTTTTCACGAAAAAATATTTCAGCTTGAGGAAGCGGCATTTAACTCATAATAAGTGCTTTTCAAATAGAGGCTATCTTGAAAATAATAGTATCGACTTTAATAGTACTAATAATTTTTTCTTCGCATGTAATGTCACAGGAAAATACCGTTGTTGTTGATGTGGAAAAAGCTGGCGATAACATAAGACTCCCTTTAAACGTATATGATTCATTTGAATTCAATGCCGATACTTCCAAGTATGTAAGATATGGCCTTTATGCATTCGGACCACTTTTTATGATCGGTTACGGGATCGGCACATGGGGATGGAACTCCTCAGATTTCCATTTAAAAGCGGAGAATCCGACTGGAGCGCATGCGATCAACGGCGGAGTTGATAAATACGGCCATTTATACGGCAACTATCTTATGAAACGTCTTACCACATTTCTTTTCAGGGCTAGCGGTTCCTCTCCGAACATGGCGAACCTTGAGGGCGCTTTGCTTACGGATATCATTACGACAGCCGGGGAGATCGGGGACGGATTCGGCCCGGATTACGGATTCGATCCGTATGACTGGCTGGCAAATCAGGCCGGTATACTTATTGCGGTGCTTCTTGATTATTCTCCCTTCCTCGACGGAATATTTACATTAAGATGGGAATATTATCCCAGTAAAGCCATGAGGAATAAGTTTGATATAAAGGACCATCATGACATATTCACCGATTACAGCGGATCAAAATTTATGCTTACGACTAAAGTCGGCGGTATACCCTATCTCTCTCTTACGCCGCTGCGTTATGTTAATATAGACGCAGGATATTATGTCAGGGGTTACAGACCGGCGCAGGGATTTGACAGGCGGACAAGAGCTTATTATATTGGCCTGTCATTTAATTTCTCAATAGCATTTGGTGATATTCTGCCGGCAGGATATATTTCATCTTCAATGCAGTCTTTCTTTAACTATTTCCAGGTACCCCGTTTAAATTGGGAAGCTAAAAAGTGGGTATTGTCCGATCGACCGCAGTCAGATTGGGAAAATGAAGATAAATAAAAAATGGATATGCCAGAATGTTCTGTTTTTTATATTTAAACTTAGCGTTTTTATCTGTAAATCAGTGAATACTCTGTCCTTCAGCATTCGATGGAATAAATTCACCCGCTTCCATCTTTAAAAGGCTTCTTTCAAGTAGTCTGTTTTTGATCGAGTATACCTGGTATTCGTTATTTAATATGTTCGTCATTATTCTATTTTTGTCATTTTCGAGTTTTATCTTGAAAGGCCTGTCGTAAAACTTTACATTTATTTTGCTTCGGGTTTTCTGGTATTTGCAGAAAACAATGATCTCGGGCTTAAGGATATCTTTCTCTCCGAGTCCGATAATCAACGCAAGTTCCTGAGTATTTAATTCGCATATTTCATGCCTGCCGTAAAAATGCCGGGTATTATTGACAAACGGACCTACGGTATTTATAAATTTGCTGACAAGATCGTAATCAAAATGATTATTTATTGAATTCAGCAATATCTTAAGCGCATTCGCCGGTGAAATCGCATTCCTGTAAGGCCTTCTTGAAGTTAACGCGTCAAATACGTCGCATACGGAAATTATCTTTGGATAATTCGGCAGATTTTCGTATGGCAATCCGTAATATCCTTTATTATTGTATTTTTCATGATGAAATAGTATGCATTGCTGGACAATTACATCGGAAGAAGCAACGTTTTTTATTATTTCATATCCTAATTGCGGATGTCTTTTAATTTTCTGGAATTCCGTAACATTCAGCTTGCCTTTTTTGTTTAAAAGCTGTTTATCAAGTTTCATTTTGCCGATATCATGCAAAAAAGCTCCCAGTAGAAGGGATTTGAGTTCCTCCATTGTGTATTTTTTTAATTTATGACTGAAAACCGAAACAAGTAGAAGAACATTTACTGAATGATTATATGTATAATCATCATAGGAATTCAGATCTTTAAGCAGTTTGATGGTATCGGTTTCGGAAGATACCAGGTCGCTCAGAATAATTTCCATCAGTTCTTCCGATTCTTTATATCTTCCTTTGCTGATTTTGTCTGTTTTAATAATTTCATCCATTATTTCGCGGGATTTATTTAAAGCCGTGAATATTCTGTGATTGGGAATGTTACCCATCTCATCGGCAAAGGAATAGTAAACAATCTTGCCGTGTTTCTGGATGATATTATTAATAATTTCAACGGATAAAGCGGTTCTGGCTTCCAGTATCTTTTCGCCTGTATCAGAATATAACGGGTATATAAGCATGCTTTCAGGTCCAAGATATGTCAGATCAATTTTTAGTCTTTCAGTAGGCATAATAAATCAACGCTAATTAATTATTTTCTTATTTACTAATATATAAATTTTTTTAAGCTAAAACAATGTCCATTATAATAAAAGAACTGTTTTTTTTCTAGATATTTTTTAAATTTTTATAAAAATATCAGCAGGTTAATTTGTCTTAATTACATAATAAAAATAATTATAATTAGGTACTCGTTAGCAATAAATATTTATATAAAAACTTGATGTCCAGATGCTTTAATAATATATGGATAAAAACCGTATATTGTAAATAATTCTTGACATTATGTCCCATTTATTCAGATAATTTAAGGCATTAATTGTACTTACGCCTTGGATATTTTAGTTCAGAACTTAACAGGAAGTCTGTTTGATGAAATCATATTTTATCAGGAGATTTTTACTTATAATTCCTACGTTTCTTGGAATATCTCTGATGGTTTTCACTATAACCAGGTTTGTTCCCGGCGGCCCGATAGAAAGAATGCTGGCTCAGGCCCAACAGGCGGCGGCTTCCATGCCCGGAGGAAGCAGGATAAGTCAGTCCCCGCTTTCCGAAGATCAGCTTAATGAACTGAAAAAATACTATGGTTTTGATAAACCTGTTATTGTGAGCTACTTTTTATGGCTTGGTAAAGTGCTGCAATTCGACCTTGGAAGTTCGACCCGCTATTATGAACCCGTTCTGGACATCATAAAAAGTAAACTGCCGGTATCGCTTTTTTACGGCTTTTTCGCAATTATACTCACTTATTCCATATGCATTCCGCTCGGAATATTAAAAGCCATAAAACACAGAACCGCTATAGACAATTTTACTTCAATTGCGGTGTTTATAGGATACGCGATTCCAAACTACGTTGTTGCCATTATCCTGCTCATTACTTTTTCATCATGGCTGGACATTTTTCCGCTTGGAGGTTTTACCGGCGATAATTTTACCGGCCTCACATTCTTTGGTAAATTATGGGATTTAATATATCATGCGGTTTTGCCTTTAATATCATACATGGCAGGCGGTTTTGCCGTTATGACATTTATGATGAAAAATTCTCTCATGGATCATCTTGCTTCGGATTTCGTAAGGACAGCCATTGCCAAAGGTCTGCCATTTAAAAAGGCTGTTTTCAAACACGCATTCAGAAACAGCCTTATCCCGCTTGCAACAAATTTCGGGAATAACATATCCATGATTTTAATGGGCTCGTATCTGGTTGAGAAAATTTTCAATATCGATGGCATGGGACTTCTTGGACTTGAATCGGTAATTGAAAGGGATTATCCCGTGGTAATGGGAATACTTGTTATATCTTCATTACTGTTTATGATAGGAAATATATTATCGGACATATGCGTTGCTATAGTTGATCCGCGGGTACAATTTAAATAAAATTCCCCGGAGCAAGCGTCGAGGTATTACGACTTGAAATAAATCGGTGACGGAATACCATCATGCCCATGGCCAGGCGAAAAAAATTATTTTTATTATATTTACAATTTATAAAAAAATTCTGACGGTATTATGTTGAATCTTAATCCATTAACAATAAAGCAAATTCACAGGTTTAAAGCCATTAAAAGAGGATATATTTCATTCATAATATTTTGTTGTTTCATCCTGATCTCAATATTTGCCGAATTGTTTGTAAGCAACAGAGCATTATTAATAAAATTTAATGATAAATATTATTTCCCGACTTACGGCGATATGATACCCGGCAGGATATTCGGACTTGATTATGAATATGAGACGAATTACAGGGACCTGGCAAAATTATTCCGCGACAGCCCCGATAGCGGTAACTATGTAATTCTCCCTCCTGTACCTTTTAATGCATTTGAAAACGATCTTAAAGACAATGCCTTTCCTCCGTTTGCTCCTTCTGTAGAAGATAAGCATTACCTTGGTACTGATAAAACCGGTCGCGATATTCTTGCCAGGCTGTTATACGGTTTCAGGATCGCGATTTTCTTTTCCCTGATCCTGCTTTTTTCGAACTACTTAATCGGCATCTCAATTGGATGTCTTATGGGTTTCCTCGGCGGGAAATTCGATTTATTTTTTCAGCGTATAATCGAAATATGGACAAATATTCCATATCTATATGCCATTATAATAATTTCATCAATTATAATACCGAGTTTTTTTTCTTTGCTTATTATCATGGTCATATTCGACTGGATAGGAATGACATGGTATATGAGAACCGCCACATATAAAGAAAAGGAAAGGGATTACGTTCTCGCGGCAAAGGCGCTGGGCGCGAGCAATACGCGCATAATTTTTAAACATATTATACCGAATACGATTTCAATAATTGTGACATTCATCCCTTTCTCGGTAGCAGGCGGAATAACAGCTTTAACGGCACTCGATTATCTCGGTTTCGGCCTACCCGCCCCAACTCCGAGCTGGGGACAGCTCCTGAACGAGGCGTCGGAATTCACGACCAGCGCATGGTGGATCGGCGTTTCCATTATAAGCGCGCTTATAGTTGTTCTAACTATGGTAACTTTTATAGGCGAAGCCATCAGGGAAGCGTTCGATCCCAAAATGCATACGACTTATGAATGATTAAAATTCACGGAGGATCCATGTTAATAAAAAATTTAATTAAAATAATTCTTTTTTGCGTTATTTTTTCTTTTTCCTGCGGCGGTCAGGATGAAGCGGACGAGGAAATCATGGATCAACAGACACAGCCTCTTGATTACGGCTTTCATGAATTGCCTGAAGATGTAAAATGGATAACAAATGAGACAGACCCGGTTTTTTCCTCTCCGTATGCAAAAAATGGCGGAATAATGAATTTTTCCATTCGCAGTTTTCCTCTTACGTTCAGGACCGTCGGTCCGGATGCCAACTCGGGCACGAGGGATCTCTTCAGCGACAATAATCTGCTGCTTGTCGGTCTGCATCCGAACACACAGAGATTAATCCCCGTTCTCGCAAGCCACTGGGCATTCGATAAAAACGGTAAAACGATGTATTTTAAAATACATAAAAATGCTGTCTGGTCCGACGGGGTTCCTGTAACAGCGGATGACTTCATCTTTACCCTTGAATTTATGCGGTCGAAATTAATACGCGATCCGTGGCATAACGATAATTTTACCAGGAATTTCGATAAAATAATCAAATATGATGAAAAAACAATATCCATATCCGCGCCAGAAGCATATCCCGATCTCTGGTTCCATCTTGAGTTGCAGCCGAGGCCCAGGCATTTTTATAAAAAATTGAATAAAGATTATGTTAAAGAATACAACTGGGCTATCGAGCCTAATACCGGCCCATATATTTTGACAGATTTCTCAAAGGGAAAGTATTTGATCTTCGATAGAAAGAAGGATTGGTGGGCTAAGAATCTGCGATATTACAGAAACCGGTACAATGTCGACAGGATTAAATACACTGTAGTCCGCGACATGAATGTTGAATATGAATATTTTAAAAAAGGTCAGCTGGACGCTTTTGGAGCAACGCTTCCTTCAATCTGGCATGAAAAGGCAAAAGGCGATATATACGATAAAGGATATGTTCATAAGATCTGGTTTTATAATGATATAAAACAGCCTACGGTAGGCCTATATCTGAACCTGGATAAACCGATTTTTAAAGATATAAATCTTCGCTATGCTCTCGCGCACGCCATAAATTTCGATAAACTGAATTCGCAGATACTTCGCGGCGATTATAAAAGGCTTCATAATTTCGATACCGGATACGGGAAGTGGACGAATTCAAATATACGGGCAAGGGATTTTAATATAAAGAAAGCGGAAAGTTATATGGTAAAATCTGGGTGGAAGAGAGGCGAGGACGGCATCTGGACTAAGAACGGACAGCGATATTCTGTTACCTTGACTTACGGGGTGGACGAATATACTTCCCGGATGATTTTTTTGAAGGAGGAGGCTAAAAAAGCCGGCATTGAATTAAAACTGGAACTTCTGGATCCGAGCGCCGCGTATAAAAAAGACATGGAGAAAAAACATGAAATCGCCTTTACAGGTTTTACAAGCCCTAATCTAAGGCCGGATCCATGGCAGTCTTTTCATTCGGCTAATGCCCATAAGCCTCAGACAAATAACATTACAAATACCGATGATCCGGAAATGGACCGGCTGATAGATGCGTACGGAAAGTCCAAAAGCTCAGCGGAAAAAATAAGCATAATTCACAAAGTACAGCAAAGGATATATGATATCTGTGCATGGATACCATTGTATCAGGTCCCGTATGTAAGGCATCTGTACTGGCGCTGGATTAAATTTCCCACACCCCCGGGAACAAAAACATCGACGTCATTATTTGAGCCGTATGAGCCGTGGGAAAGCAAATACGGCGGCCTTTTCTGGATAGACGAAGATGTAAAAAAAGAAACTTTGCGGGCGATGAAAGAAGGTAAAGCATTTAAACCCGTTACAATTATTGATAAAACATACAAGGCCGATCGATAATACCATAAAAACGGAGATCATTTTGCAGGACGCAGCGCAACCAGACATAATTCTTGAAGTGAAAAACCTGGTATCGGCCTTTCAGACCGAGCAGGGTCTTCTGCGCGCTGTCGACGGCGTAAGCTTTATCTTAAAAAAGAATTCTACACTGGGAATAGTCGGGGAATCCGGCTGCGGGAAGACAGTTACCGCGCTCTCTATTATGAGGCTTCTGCCGAAGCCGTCAGGCCAGTATCTTAACGGACATATTTTATTTAAAGATAAAGATATTCTAAAACTTTCCCCGGACGAACTTCATAATATTCGGGGAAACAATATTTCCATGATCTTCCAGGAACCGATGACGGCGCTTAACCCGGTTCACACTATCGGAAAACAGATGGCCGAAACATTTAATTTGCATAATCCCGGGATGAGCAGAAACGACGTTCTGAATAATAGCATTGAGCTGCTGAAAAAAGTCGGCATAGCCGATCCGGAGAAGAAGATCAACGAATACCCTCATCAGCTTTCAGGAGGCATGAGACAGCGCGTAATGATCGCTATGGCTTTAAGCTTAAAGCCGGCTATACTTATAGCGGACGAGCCTACCACGGCGCTCGATGTTACTATACAGGCGCAGATACTGGAGCTTATCGGAGAGCTTCAGAAAGAATCCGGTATGTCCATGATATTCATTACGCACAACCTGGGAGTAATTGCTCAGTTAAGCGATGATGTCGCAGTAATGTATGCCGGCAGGATCGTGGAGCGTGCGCCTGTCGCAAAACTTTTTTTCGAACCGGCGCATCCCTATACAAAAGGGCTTTTTGCATCCATCCCGCAGCTTGACACTGTCCATAAATCCAGACTTTCAACAATTGAAGGAATAGTGCCGGCAATAAACGAATATCCGGAAGGATGCAGGTTCCAGAACCGATGCCCTGAGGTGTTCGAAAAATGCATTAATGAATATCCGGGAGAAGTATTCGTATCGGACGAACATTATGCAAGCTGTTTCAGGTTGGGTAAATTAAAAAATCAATAGGAGAGTAACAGACTCCCCTCTCCCGGAATATTATTATTAAAATTAGCGGAATAAAAAAATGATAAATATAAATTGTTTATTTTTATTGGAAATGGGAGAGGGGCTGGGGGTGAGGGCATAGTAAATGAACGATTACCTTTTGCAGGTCAAAGATTTAAAAATGCATTTTCCCGTTAAGGGCGGTGTTTTTTATAAACAAGTAGACACTGTTAAGGCGGTTGACGGGGTATCATTCTATGTCCGACCCGGAGAAACAATCGGGTTTGTAGGAGAATCGGGTTGCGGGAAGACCACTGTCGGCAGAGCAATTTTAAAGCTTTATAATCCCACCGGCGGTGATGTATTTTTCGAGAAAAAAAATATATCAATGCTAAAGCCTAAAGAATTACGCTCCATACGACGGAATATGCAGATCATCTTTCAGGACCCGTTCGAATCGCTAAATTCAAGACATACTATCGGGTACATCGTTGAAGAACCTTTTATAGTTCATAAAATCGGAACTCCAAATGATAGAAGAAACGAAGTCCTGCAATTATTAAAAAAGGTCGGCCTTCCTGAGAATGCGATTAACCGCTATCCGCATGAATTCTCCGGCGGTCAGCGTCAGAGGATAGGGATCGCTCGGGCAATCGCGTTAAAACCCAGGCTGATCATTTGCGACGAGCCGGTTTCAGCGCTCGATGTTTCTATCCAGTCGCAAATAATCAATCTTTTACTGGATCTTCAAAAAGAAATGAATTTAACATATATTTTCATTTCGCATGATCTTACCGTTGTAAAACATATATCCGACAGAATAGCCGTGATGTATCTTGGGAAGATCGTGGAATTGGCTGATTCAGAAAAGATTTATAAAAATCCTTTGCATCCGTATACGAAAGCTTTAATCTCTGCAATACCGCGGCCCGATCCGCTTTACAAAGAGAAAAGAATCGTATTGAAAGGAGATGTGCCTTCGCCTATTAATCCGCCGCCGGGCTGCGCGTTTCATACAAGATGCCCGTATGCAAAAGATATTTGCAAAAATGTAATCCCTGTTTTAAATATGTATAACGAATCCGGTGAAATTGAGCATCTTGTTTCGTGTCATTTTGCCGGACAGCTTGAATAAAAATATATGTTAAAAAGAATAATATTATTGCTAATAACCGTAAATTTCTCTTCATGCATATTATTCCAGAAATCAGATATGACTTCAGAATTGATCCCGCGGGATACGGAACTCCCCGGATGGATAACTGAAGGACAGCATATGGAATTTACGGAGGAGAATTTCGGAAAATACCTGAACGATATTGAAAAATCAGCACTCTTTAGAAAATACAAATTGAAAGAACTTTCTGTAGCAAAATATAAACACATTTCCGACCGGGATAAAGAGATCACAACCGAGATCTTTTTTATGAGTTCGCTTTTGAATGCTTTCGGGATATTCAGTATGGAAAGGCCTGAAGATACTGTTGAAGATACGATTTGCTCTAATACATATTTATCCGGGCAGTCTTTTTTTTCGCAAAAGGGAAATTATTATATCAGGATTAAATCCAATTTTGAGTCCACCGAGGATTTAAGAAATTTTCTGAAAATTATATGTGATAAGATCAAAAGCTTTAAATCTCTCCCCCGATATCTTTCGTTATTCGAAAAAAATGAAAATAAAAAATCACTCGTGTACCGGGTAGACGGTTATTCTAAATTGCCATCAGTAAAAGAAATTTTCACAAGAAAGGTCACGATTAACGGAAAATACAGGACAGTCCTTTTCGCGAAAAGGGATTCGAATTATATCTCAGTCGGCGAATTCTCGAATCTTTTAAAAAATAAGGAAAAAAAATTTATTTTATGCGGCAGCGGAGATGCTCAGACTGCATTTTTTAAAGTAAATGAAAATGACGTTATCTTTATATCGGTATATAATGAATGGATTATAGGGATAGCGGACGCTGCAAGCATGGCTGAAGGAGAGAACGGCATAAATTTTTTATATAATGATTTAAAAGAATATTTAAGGGAATCTCGTTAACTTGATCGGCATGTATTATATAATCGGAGATATTCACGGATGTTTAAATAATCTTGAAAATTTATTAAATAAAATAAAAAATATTATAAAAGAAGACGATAAAATAATTTTTTTAGGAGATTATATAGACCGGGGACCATCGTCATATGATGTGATCAATTTGCTTATTAAAACGTCAAAACAATATGATTCCGTGTTCTTGAAAGGCAATCATGAAGACATGCTGTTAAAATATTTAAGCGGAATGCTTGATTTTCAGAATTATTTCGATAATGGCGGAATGGCGACGCTGCGAAGCTACAGAACAAAACAAAACAGTCCGGGAGTGCCGAAAGAACATCGTTTGTTTTATGAAAACCTTAAGCAATATTACGAAACGGAAGAATTTATTGCCGTTCATGCCGGATTAAATCCGAATATAGATAATATAGAAGAACAGTCGCCTTACGAAATGCTTTGGATACGCCATCAGTTTTACAGGAGCAGCCGTAAATGGGAAAAAACGGTTATTTTCGGTCACACGCCATGCTCCATTCTGCATGGAGAAGACAGAAATGTTTTTTTTAACGAGAAAAATAATATAATCGGGATAGATACCGGAGCCTGTTACGGCGGCTTATTAACATGCATCAGATGGCCGGATAAAATTATTATTCAGGGATAAGGATAAAATATTTTATATGCGAAAATCCATTGTTTATATAATTACCGTTATTGCGGTTATACTGGTAAGCGGTTATTCCCGAACCGCCAATTTTATCTTGGTAGGTGAAATCGAATCCATAAGAAAAGATAATTTAATTACCATAATTTTCAAAGAAAAACCGGATAAAGACAGTTATTTGATCACCGTAGATGATAGAATAACAGGTAATATATCAATAATCAGTATTAATTCTTTTAAACTAAACCGTAAAATTGTTTTTAGAGCGTTAGCGGAATACAGGCTAACGGAACAAAAAGATTTAATTAAAAGCGGTACTTTTATTTCGCTTTTAAAAGATGAGGAAAGAACCGAGCCGGTCAACAGGACTGAGCTGACCAACAGTCAGGAAACCATTTATAAAGATAAAATTTTCACGGATATTGACGGCAAAGAAATGATTCTAATCCCTTCCGGAAAATTTGTTTTCGGCTTCAACTCCGGCGAAAAAGACGAAGCCCCGGAACAAATTATTAAATTAGACGACTTCTATGTAGATAAATATGAAGTCTCAAATTCCGACTATTACGTATTTGTTAATAAAACCAACTCAAAACCCCCCATATCATGGATTGACGGCAAATTCAAAGAAGGAGAAGATAATTTCCCCGTAATGGTTTCCTATTACGAAGCTGTTAAATATGCAGACTGGACATTAAAGAGACTTCCTACTGAAGAAGAATGGGAAAAAGCCGCAAGAGGAACAGGGCTTGATATCGTGAAAGATTCAGACGGAATTTTTTATGTTAATGAAAAACCGATAATATATCCATGGGGCAATAAGTTCGATCCTTCAAAAATAAATTCCCTGGAATTCTGGGAAAGCAAAAATATCGGGACGGAAATAAAAAAGAGATACAGTAAAGGACTATTGCCTGTTCATACCTTTCAGGACGTCAGCGTTTCTCCATATGGTCTTGTAAATATTTGCGGAAATGCATCCGAATGGACTTCCTCATGGTATAACGCTTATAAAGGCAGCAAATATTCCAGTAAAATGTTCGGCAGGCAGGTAAAAGTAATAAGAGGGGGATCATGGTACTGCTCAAGAGAAAAAGTCAGAGCGACCAGCCGCGAATATGGAGGGATACCGAATTTGTATGAAGATAATATTGCAGGTTTTAGATGCGTTAAAGATCCTACGGTAATTGACAGGAAATGGTGATCAGGATTTTCTTATTTATATGAAATTCAGGCTGTTATGGAGTTAAATCGATGCGAAAAATATTTTATTTTATTGCCAGGAAAACCAATTATTCCACAGCGATAGCAATAAGCATATCAATACTGAACATCATTATTATTATAAGCGAGCTTATCCTTTTGAATTTTTTCCTCGCTTCAGTTTATGAAGAAATAACGAGATTCATAGAAGTTTTAAGAGAGCCGTATATCTTAATAATAATGATGATAGCGTATTGTATTATCCTGGGACTGTTAACTCCTGTAAAAATCCCGGCTTTTTTCAAATATTTAAGAATTATTAATAAAAATTTAAATGGCAATGTAATTAATCCGGATATTAAAGATGAAGATTTAAAAAAATTATATAATAGCCTTACCAATTTTCCGGTTTATAATATGATTATCGATATCTTAATAATGATAATCGGAGGAATAGCAATATTTTTAATATCATATTATAATATTAAGGATTACGGAGAAGTATTTCTTGAGTTATTGTTCGAATATTTGAAGATATTCATATTTTTGCATAGTTTCATAATTGTCGTCTCCGCATTAGGCACATATGTAATAACGGATGCGATAACGAATCGTGAAAGAGCTGCGATTTTTAATGAACTTCGGATCAGAAAAATTATCGATCGCCCCAAAAGCTATCTTAAACTGCAGATAAAATTTATTGTCATCGTTGTAATAATGTTTATTGCGCTTATCAATTTCTGGCTGCTTGTCCGGGAAGGTAATCTGGGCAGCAATATAGATCTGAGCGGATATATAATTTATTTTCTGGCTGCTACTCTCGCGGCCATGATTATCATTATGACCACTGCTTATTCTATTTTAAGGGTTTTCGGCGACATAAGCCGGGTAGCTCAGAGTATTACACAGGGCTCAGGGGCCAAATTTGACATCCTTCCGCTTGAAAAGGAATTTGTTGATGTAGAATATCTGATTCTCGAGATGGACCAGGAAATCATAGGCCACAGAAAAAACCTGGAGGCAAAAGTTGAAGAAAGGACCGCAGAGCTGCGGAAAGCGCTTTCAAATCTGAAAGAGCGCGACGACCTTATTCAAAAACAGCTTGATATGGCCGGTACAATACAGAGAGGGATTTTACCGGGTAAAATCAACGACTGGAATGAACTCAAGTTCGCGGTAAAATATTTTTCTATGGATAAAATCGGAGGAGATTTTTACGACGTTCATCAGATAGAAAACAATAAAATCGCGATTTATATCGCGGACGTGTCCGGCCACGGTATACCTGCCGCGCTTGTCACTACTATGGCTAAAGTATCATTCGGGAACGCATTCCTGAAATATGATTCACCGAAAAAAATATTCCGGGAAGTGAATCATGAACTTCTTGATCATGTTAAAACGCAGGACTACCTGACATGTTTTATGGCATTGATCGACGATGAGTATAATGTAACCTATTCAAACGCAAGCCATCAAAAAGCAATAATATTAAGAACTTCAGACAACAGAATCGAACGGCTCGATACTAATGGACTTTTCATCGGTGCGATTGAAGACGCCAAAGAGACTTATGAAGAAAAAAACACTAAACTGAATTACGGCGACAGGCTGATTTTATACACTGACGGGATCCCGGAAGCTCTGAATGCCGGCAGAGAAGACTATTCGAACGAAAGATTCGAAAGAGTTATTCTTCAGGGTAAAAATCTTGAATTAAGGGAATTTACAAATTTTATAATCGAGGACCTTCAAAATTTTACAAGCGGCAGCCAGATTCAGGACGACATCACCCTGCTGGTGATCGAGCTCAAAAGGGATGAAACGGTTGATTTGATTAAAAACTCCAAAATATTAAGCGACGAAAAGAAATATTTTGAAGCGATAGATCTTTTAAAAAAAGGTCTTGATCAGTTCCCGGATAATCAAAGATTGCTGTACAACCTTGCAAAAACTTATTTTAAAGCAAATTCTTTCAAAAAGGTCGTTTCAACAATTAACTCTTATCTAGAAAAAGATAAAGATAATAAATTCGCGTACTATCTGGCGGGAGCCGCCGCTTATAAATTGACGGATTATGAAGATGCGATCGAATTTTTCCAGAAAGCTCTGAGCGTAGATCCTAATTTTGCAAATGCTTTATTCGCTCTTGGGATGTCGTTTAAGGAAAGCGGGCTGAAAGAGGATGCAGCCCGCTGCTTCGAGAAGTTAAAAAATATCGATGAAGACAATAAATTCGTGGATTATGAATTGAACCGGCTAAAAAGTATGTGATCTATAACTTTGAGACTTTTAGTCCGATCTTTGACAGTATATTTTTTGCGTATTCTTCAACATCATTAATCCTATCGGCGGAAAATCTAAATCCTATTGCACCCTCGTGCCCTCCCCCGTTTGAAATATTAAAATAATCCAATACTTTTCTTAAATCGAAATTTTTAAAGTTATGAGCCCTTCTCATTCTGAATTGATATAGTGTTTTGCTGCTATGATCGTCATAATAAGCGATCAGGCTCAATTTGCCGCTTTCTTCGGCAAGCTCATCGGCAATGCTTTTAACAACCGTTATGAATACATCGAAATCAAAGTGTTTTTTTATGTAATCCATTTCCCTTTCTTTGAGAATTATATAGCCGACTGAATCGGAAAAATGCTTTTTATCGATAATATAATTATAACATTCATCTTCCTGAAGGGTTAAACTGTGCAAGGCGGTGGAGACATCTTCAATCCGGTTGAGATTGGTCTCCTTTACGGTCAATTTCATAAGCAGATTATTATACATATTTGAAAAGATGTCATAATACACTTTTTCCCGCCTGGATTTCAGGAACTGCCCCATGTTTGTATCGCCTACTATGCCAGTCAGAACGGCAAGAATAAAATTTCTTGAGAAAGGATCCAGAATAAAAAATTGCATTAAGACATCCTTCATATTTCTTAATTTTAACGCGATGAACCCGACCAGCTCGCATGCGGAAGAAGCTTCATCGACAAAGGAATATTTTTTATCTCCGATATATTCGCTGTCGCTTCCTATATGATGATCGATCTCGATTTTTAATATCTCTTTTTTCTTTAAAAGATTTTGTATGCGTCTATTCACATCCAGCATCGATTTTTTGGCGGTATCGCATATAACAATAGTATCTATGTTCCTTTTCAAGTTGCTCTTACTGTTAAGCACCTTAATCGAATTGTATTTGCATATATTCAGCAAATAATTCATATTTTCACTGACATGCCCATTGATATATATCTGTACCGCTTTATCGAATTTTGTAAGCAGAAGCGCGAAAGCTACCATTGAGGAAACGCAATCTTCATCAGGATTTTCATGTCCGCAGATCAGAAAATTTTTTCTTTTAATGATTGCATTTATTATCCGTAACGTGATTTTATTTCTTTCTTTAATCGTACGAATTTTTTTCTTTACCATAATTTTGGATGCGTTCTCACTGCTTCATGTCTATCAGCTCATAAAGTTTGACCGGGAACTGCTTGCCCTTTACTCTTACCAGGTCCAGTTCCCGCACTATCACGTTATCTTTAACATATTCGTATGTAAATTCGCTAATGATGATATTTGTTCTGTATTCTTTATTGATCCCCTCGATCCTCGAACCAAGATTTACATTATCTCCTATCAAAGTGTAGTCCATTCTCGATGAAGAGCCCATCAGGGCCACGTGCATATCCCCCGTGTTCAGTCCTATACCTATATTAAGCGGCGGTTTGGAATCCGATTTTAAGTTCTTCCAGTTTTCGTTTAAGGAGCGCAATACCTGCATCATCTCGACTGCGGCTCTGCAGGCGAGAAGCGCATGATTTTCCTGCGGTACCGGCGCTCCCCAGAAGGCCATAATCGCGTCGCCTATATACTTATCCAGCGTTCCCTCATATTTTATTACAATATTCGTCATGGCTTCAAGATATTCATTCAAATGCATAACAAGAGCTTCCGACTGCATTTTTTCCGTAAGAGACGTGAATCCTCTGATATCGGAAAACAGGACCGTAATGAGCTTCTTCTCTCCTCCGAGTTTTAACTTCTCCGGATCTTTAAGGAGTTCGTCGACAACCGATTTAGCGACAAGTTTGGAAAACGTCTGGCGGATATATTTTTTTTCTTTTTGTTCGGTAATGACCCTGTAAGCTATGACAAACGCGAATGTAACGCCCATCTGTAATATTGCTATTGAATAAATAAAGATCACATTTTTAGTTTCGAACAGAACCTGTGAGCCGACCAGATACAAAACAACCATACCGACAATAAGAACGATTGAGAATACTATAGACAGCCTCGGCAGGAGAAATCCGAGTATTAAGGCGATAGCGAGAAGTATTAATACGTTCTGCCAGTCTTTCAGTTTAACTAGAAAATTCTGGTTTAGAATAGTATTCAGCGCATTTGCGTGGTGCTCTATGCCGAATAGGTCGCCGTAGGGAGATTTATGAATATCCGTAGCTATGCCGGTAGACGCAAAGGCCGCGATCAGCAAAATTTTATTTTTAAGGGAAGGATTGTTAAAAACGCCGTCCTGGTAAAAATAATAATACGGAAAGTAATTATAACTTCCGAATCCTCCTATGTAATTAATATCCATGAACCCCTGTTCATCGACGGGTATTTTAATTTCTTTTTCGGGATTCGGCTTTGCCATTTTTTGAGTCGGGAGATTTTTTAATTTAATATGTCTCCCCACTTTAATTTCAAGGTCATTCAATGTTATGCCGAAATAATTCATGACCAGTAAAAGATCGACTGAAGGATAATAATAACCTTTGAATTTTACGATAAGCGGCATCTTTCTATTGATATTGTCTTTTATATCGGGCCTTACATTTGCAAAACCCATGCCTTTGGCTGCTCTTGCTAAAACCGGGACAGGAGGCATTGCTTCTCTGACCCATTCCGCGTAATTATCTTCCGGATCCTGTTTGATGCGTCTTTGATTTAAGATATGCATCCTTTGATCGATATCCGATACTTTCTTGTCATATTCGCTGGTTTCAAACGGATAGTCAAGAAAGACACATCGAGCTTTGGTAATGGCATCAGCTAATTCCCGGTCATACTTTGTCTGATCGAGAAACATAATATCGAAAAATATCGCAAGGGGATTGCCCGACCCGATATATCTCGTCACTTTTGCGTGGATATTCCTGTCAAACGGCCAGGTCTGATTTTTATTGTTTATCTTCGTATCATTGAAGGTTCTTAACGTATTTTCATCAACGCCTATTATTATGAGGTCATCCCGGGCCATTGGATTTTTTAAAAAAATAGCGCCTTCTTTTATTTTTTTAAAAGCCTGTTCCGGAGCCCTGAAAAAGAATTTAAAATCCGTTGATGCGTTTTCAATCCCGTCTAAAATGGATGTCTGGACATAAACAAGGGATATAATTATAGAAATTACGATTGATAATAAAAGAGCAAAAAATCGGCTTCTATCCATTTTAAAAAATTCAGCAACCATATATAGCTCCGATAATTATATTTAATTGTTAAATTCAGATAATATTTTATGCATTTTTCATTTTCGCGAGTCAATATGAGAGTTATACGGGTAATAAAATTATTTTCTTTTAATGTCAATACAATTGCAACTTTTTTATTATAGAGTTGACAAAATATTTGTAATCAATGGTCTAATTAGTGATTTATTATTTTGAAAGAACTTCTATCATAATTATGAGGTTTTACGTTGCTGACCAGAGAGAGAATAAAACAGATTGTTGCAAATTCAGTCAATGCCGCTATAGAAGCCGGTAAACTTGAACGAGCGGAATTTCCGGATATTAAAATCGAATATCCTAAAGAAGAATCATTCGGGGATTACGCTTCCTCATTTGCGCTCGAGTCGGCAAGGATTCTAAAAAAGTCACCGATTATAATCGGAAACATATTAAAGAATTATATTGAACAATCGGATTTGATTGAAAAAGTAGAAGTTGTTAAACCTGGGTTCATAAATATTTTCCTTTCAAAAAGCTTCCTTTATGATACGTTAAAAAGCATTCAAAAATCGGGAAACACTTATGGACAAAATTTGAAAGAACATCCTGAAAAAATCAATCTTGAATTCGTTTCGGCAAATCCTACCGGACCGCTTGTTGTCGTTTCCGCGAGAGCCGCGGCAGTTGGCGATACGCTGGCCAATCTTCTGGAAGCTGCCGGTGATAAAGTAGACAGGGAATATTATATAAACGATCACGGCAACCAGGTATATCTTTTCGGCAAATCCGTACTTGCCAGGTATCTTGAACTGGGTGGGAAAACCGTTGAATTTCCTGAAGACGGATATCAGGGTGAATATATAAAAGAAATTGCCGGATACTGCAAAGATAATTTCGAGAAAGATATTTTAAAGATAAAAGACGAAGGATCGCTTATCGAATATTTGGCCGACAAAGCCGTTGAATACAATGTAAGCAGGCAGAAAACCGATATGGAAAAATTCAGGGTTAATTATAAAACATGGTTTTCCGAGAAAAAACTGCATACTAACGGTGAAGTTGAAAATACGTTAGAACTTCTGGAATCAAAAGGTGTTATTTATAATGAAGACGGCAAGAAAGTGTTCAGATCCACCGATTTCGGTGATGATAAAGACCGGGTTGTGGTCAGGGAAGACGGCAGACCTACGTATCTGCTCGCAGACATTGCGTATCATAAAAACAAGTTCGAACGCGGATACGACAGGCTTATCGACATCTGGGGCCCGGATCATCATGGCTATATTGCCCGCCTGAAGGGAGCCATGAAAGCAATCGGATATGATGATTCCAGATTGAATATACTTACATCCCAGCAGGTGAATTTGATCTCAGACGGCGAAACGCTTAAAATGTCAAAAAGACTGGGTAAATTTTCTACCATGTCCGATCTGATAGCAGACATTGGTACGGATGTCGCGAGGTATTTTTTCGTGATGCGCTCACTTGAAAGTCATCTTGATTTCGATCTGGATCTCGCAAAAAAAGAGAGTTCCGAAAATCCGGTATTTTACCTGCAGTACGCGCACGCAAGGATATGCGCTATTTTTCGCGAAGCGGAAAAAAGAGGAGTAAAGTATTTACCGGATAATGCGAATGCAAAGCATTTCAATAACCCGGAAATAATCTCATTGTTAAAAATAATGGCAAGGTTTCCCGAAGACATATCTGATGCCGCCAGAAATTTTGAACCGCATAGAATAGCCAATTTTCTGTTAAAACTGGCTCAGAGATATCATAAATTCTATACCGAGCACCGCGTACTTTCGGATGACGGGGAAATGACAAATACTTATCTGTCACTCTGTGAAGGCGTAAAAATAATTTTAAAAAACGGATTGAATCTTCTTGCTGTTAATGCCCCTGAAAAGATGTAATTCACTAATAAACAGATTGACTTTATAAGAATAAAATGAACTATTAATTAACATGCGCTATTTTAAACATCTGATCATCATTATTTCCATCATTTTAATATTTGCAGGAAATCTGTTTCCGGCTGTAAATTCACAATCGCTTTACGAGCAGGGTATGGAAGCCTTTAAATCCGGCAACTTCGGCTCCTCCGAACTTCTTCTCCGTAAAACAATCGATTCGGGCGAAACCGAATACAGGGACAGGGCATGGTATTACATGGCTCTTTCGATTTTTAATCAAAAAAAATACCAGTCTGCGATCTTCGAATTGAACAGGTTCCTCTCTTCGTGCGTAACTTCCGAATTATGCACGCACGCGCGCTACTGGATAGCGGAATCTTACTTCCAGCAGAACGATAACATCAGGGCAATACAGGAGTTCAACAGATTTATTTCACAGAGCAAAAATAATGAATATATCGCTCAGTCATACGACAGAATAGGCAGAATTTATTTTTCTCAAAACCGTTACGATGAGGCTATTATAGAATGGATGAAAGCGCTCGGGAAATGCGAAGATCCGGTTAAAAACAATCAAAAGAGGTTAAATATCGGGGAGGCGTATTTTTTGAATGAAAATTTCGATGAAGCGATTAATTTTCTTCAGCCGATATTGAATTCAAATATCGACCCGAGAACCATGGCAATGGCCAAACTTTTATCAGGAAGAGCTTACCAGATCAAAGGAAAGCATATAACCGCGATTAAAATATTTTCCGCAATGGATGAAACCCTGCTGACCGAGAAGCCCTTTAACGAAGTCCAGTATTACAGGGCTTTGTCATATATTGCGGTAGGTAATATCAATTTTGCGTCGCTTCATTTAAAAACATTTTTATCGACCGGAAAAGATTCCAAATGGATCTATTATGCGAAATATGAGCTCGCAAAAATTTATCTTAAAGACAATAATTTAAAAGAAGCTGTTCAGTTCCTTGAAGAAATAAGGAATTCAAAAGCCGATCAAGTTCTTAAAAGCAGAGCTTCTATGGAACTATCCAGGATCTATTTCAATAACAATATCGAAGAATCGATCAAGTGCCTGAAAGAGGCGTCCGCGCTTGAATCCCCTGAAGAAAAGAAAGAAGCTTTGCTGCTATTAAGCAAAGCTTACACAAAAGTCAAAAAATTTGACGAAGCTGAATCTATTCTTGAGCAGCTGATCAATAATTATTCATTCGATAAAAATATCGATTTATATCATTTTATGCTGGCATCGGTATATTTCGAAGAAGGCAATATCCAGAAAACAAAAACAACTTTTGAAAGGCTGAAAGAAATAAATCCTTTTTCAAAATATATAAACGAATCATATTACTATCTGGCTCTTGCAAATATAGACAGCAGCCCGGAAGAAGCGATAACTCTTTTTAATAAATACGTTAACCTTCAAAAATCCGAAAAAAAATTTGAAGCTTACGTGCAACTTTACACACTGTATTCGCAAAAACGCGATTTTAAAAATTCGGAAAAAGTGATATCGATTTTAATCGGAAGATTTCCAAAAGAAAAAGGCGTGGAAGAAACTTTACATAATTACGCAAAATTTTTAGAGAATAACCGCAAATCCGGCAAATATCTTTATGACATAATAATTTCCAGGTACAGTAAAACAGAAACCGCAGGCGAAATTATGCTTGCCAGAGGAGATGAAGCGTTTGTTAAAAAAAATTTTGCAGAGGCCGAGTATTTTTACAGACAGTATTTGACCGTTCGATGGAGACAAAATGCATCGTCGGTTTTTCTATACAGGATATTGTCTCTTGAAAGATCCGGGAAATACAGAGAAATAATTTCTACGCTTGATTCAAAAGATTCTATGCCTCCAATGGACGATTTTACTGCAAAACAGCTTACTCTGCTGAAAGGCAGGAGCTATTTTAAAACAGGTGAATATAAAAAGGCCTATGATTCGTATTCATCATGGAGATTGAATGACCTTGCCGAAGAAGACCTTTCAAGTTTACTAAAATCTTCAATTAAAGTTGAAGATGTCCTGACTGCCAAAAAATCGGCAGAATTGATAAATAACAATAAAAATCTGCGTACGGAAGGATTTTATGAAATTGCTTTATATTATTTGACCAAAAACGATCATGAAAGCGCTTATGATTATTTGGTGCGTATAATCAGTGAAAGATCTTCGTCGGAATTGACAGAAGTTGCAAAAGCAGATATAGCGGATATCAATATAAAGAATGAAAGATATGAAGAAGCCATAATTGAGCTAAAAGAAATTAAAAATGAAAAACTTCAGGCCAGGAAAAATGCTCTATTAATTGTATCATTCTTCCGTTCCGGAAAAGAAAAAGAAGCAATTGCATCAACTAATAAATATTTAAAAGAATTTCGTAAATCGCCTTTCACCGAAAGAGTGATAAAAGAAAATCTTATGTATTATTATAAAATAAAAAAAATTGCTGAATTTAATAAATATTCACAATACCTGAAGTCTTATCCGGGCAATACTATATACATAAACTATTTAACGGCAAAAATCAATTTTGAAATTTCAAATTATAAGACCTCATATTTTTATTATTATAAACTAGCGGAAATTGAAAGCGAATATAAAAGCGAAGCCATATTTTATCTTGGATTGATAAGCTTACTGAACAATAACGATATAAATCTTGCCAAAAAGTATTTCAACAAAATTTGCGAAAACGGGAGCCCGGATGACAAATTCGCCATGCAGGGTAAAATCGATCTTTCCATTATATCAAGCGAATCTGGGAACATTGAACAATCTAAAAAAGCTCTATTCGATATAATTGATAAAAGCGACAGCAGAATTCTGCGTATCCAGGCTGAAAACCTTATAGAATATTTCGGTTATAAATATTCCTCTGATATCAGAAAAAAATGATCAAATCAGGTATTTCAAAAAAGATGAGAACAATTAAAATCCTTGTCATACACGGGCCCAATCTTAATCTTCTCGGGACAAGAGAACCCGAAATCTACGGCGGCACCTCATTTGAAGAAATAAATAAAATCATCAAAGAATACGCGGTAGAAAATAAAGCAGAAGTGGATATTTACCAGTCCAACCACGAAGGCGATATTGTGGATCACATACAGAAACGCAAAAACTTTAACGGTTTGATCATTAATGCGGCGGCTTTTACGCATACATCCATTGCCATCGCCGATGCCATTAAGGCCGTCAATATACCGGCAGTGGAAGTTCATCTTTCCAACATTCATTCCAGGGAAGATTTCAGAAGAATATCATACATCGCGCCGGTCTGCATCGGCCAGGTGTCCGGTTTCGGTCATTATTCTTATATACTCGGCCTCCAGGCGCTTATTAATTATTTGAAGTAATTTCCGTTTTTAATATCCTGATCGTTAAGGATACTAAATCCTATTATTGAAAAAATAAGTTTTAATGAATGTGCCGCGTCGATATAATTATATTATCGGGCGAAAAAAATTTAAATTATTTATATGAGACTGAGCAAGCTTAAAAAAATTCTGGAGAAAAACGGAAGGTTCCCCTATCTTATATCGAACCTCATAAACATAAACTATCTTACTGGATTTGAAGGAAGCTACGGCAGTCTTCTTCTTGATGATGAAAAATCATTTTTTATTACCGATTCCAGGTATACGGAATATGCGTCTGCAATACTTCCAAAATCAATTGAGATCATCCGTCAGAATACCGATTTAATATCCTCCTTAAAACAAATTTATAAGATTACAAAAAAAAAGAAACTCTTTATAGAACAGTCGCTTAATTTATCCGTTTTTCTTTCTCTTAAGAAACAGCTAACGAATATAAAACTCTTGCCGGGCGAAAATGAAACGGAATCATTGAGAACTGTAAAGGAAGAAAGCGAGATCGCGAATTTAAGAAAAGCTGTTTCAATTACAGACATGTGCTTTAGCTATTTATTGAAAATAATAAAACCCGGTATTACCGAATGGGACATTGCAGTGGAAATCGAATATTTTTACAGGAAGAACGGCTGCAGAAAGTCTTCATTCGACAGCATCGTAGCGTCCGGCAAAGGATCTTCGATGCCTCATTACATAACATCGATGACGAAAAAAATAGAAAATCACGATATTTTATTAATTGACATGGGTTGTGTATTCAATGGATATAATTCGGACTTGACACGGACGATATTTATAGGCAATTGTTTACCGGAATTCAGAAAAATTTATAATATAGTCAAGAACGCCCAGGAAGAAGCTATTTCGGGAGTCAAACAGGGAATAACTGCCGGGAAATTAGACAAAATCTCCAGAGGAATAATTACAAAAAACGGATATGGCCCGGAATTCGGACATTCGCTCGGGCACGGAGTCGGGCTTGAAATTCATGAAAGTCCGTATATAAAGAATAAAAATTCATTCAGATTGAAGAAAAATATCCCATTTACGGTTGAACCCGGCATATATATTCCGGATAAAGGCGGCGTAAGAATTGAGGATGTTGTAATTGTAAGCGATAATGGATGTGAAAATTTAACGGGATCATCCGGGGAAATTATTATACTTTAACGAAAGTTATTTTATAATTTGTTATTATAAAATATGATTTATAACTAATCTTAAAAATATAAATTTATATTAACTATTTATGATAAATCGAAATACATTATAAAATTTATTCCGGAATCGGACCTTCCTGGTCAGTTTTTCGTGATTACGAACACGATTGCATCAGGTCTGAAAGGCGTCCTCATAAATTTTGTAATGTATTTCGATTTATCAAAGTTTAATATCTATTTTTTATAATGATTTTAAAAAAATACCATACAAGCAAGGGGGAATAAGTTGGGCGATTTAAATTTTAAAAATTTTTTAAGCTTTATAAAAGACTGGATAAACCGCAATCCGGGAACAGCCGTAGGAATAGCAATTGGATTGATACTTGGAATATTACTTTTTACTATGGGAATTTTTAAAACAATACTCCTGCTGCTTTTCATGTTATTCGGATACTGGCTGGGCAGAAATAAAGATAAAAATAAATCCATCCCGGATTTGATATCAAAAATATTCAAACGTGATGATCAGTAACTCCGGTTATCGCATAATATTGAAGGAGGCTTTTAAAGCATTCAGAAAAAAAAGATTTTCTGAAGCAATTATACTGCTCGAAAAAATAACAACACAGAACATAAAGGATCCTTATCCGTACTTTTTGCTGTGCGTTTCATACCTGCTTTGCAATAAGTTCGGCGATGCGGATATAACCATAAAAAAAATCCGCGCCGCCGATCCGGCATACCTGCCGTTAAAACAGCTGGAAATTTTCCTTCTTCTCAAATCCGCCTCGTCTGCAGAAGAAATTCTCACCGCATGTATCGAAAAACTGGAACATTATCCTGATGACAAGTATTTCAAAAGATTGATGCAAAATTTACACCATCTCAAAGATTTCGGCATTTTTCAAAAGAAGGCAAAACTCACCGAATTTGTCTATATACCGAAACTAAAATCAGCTGTACTTTCTTCAAATTACAGACCGAATTACGTGAGTCAGGAAAGATTAAAAAAGATTGATAAAAACCCGGTTAAAGGATTAAAAATCGGAAAAACAATACTAATAATTATACTGATTTTTTTTGTAATAGCTCTGGGAGTTGCATCCTATTTCTATTATATGAATCCGAAATTCCTGACATTCTTTATTCCCGGGAATAAAGAACCGATTCCCTTAGATAATATAAATATTGATCTGCTTCAATATGAGCTGACGGATAAAATTTTAAAATCGAAACCGCCCGTCTTTTATTATTCGAATATCGAACTTATGAATGATTTCAAAAAAGCAAAAATTTTAATTAAGAATGAAAAATATAACGAAGCAATGATCATTATCAATAAAATTGCGAACAGTAACGCTAATTACAGGGTCAAGGAAAGAAATGAATTTTTACAAAAATATATTTCAAATATTGAATTTAAAAAGTACGACGCTATCCCGGTTGAGCTGGTTTTACAAAAACCGTATTTATACAAAGGATCGTTCGTCAAATGGGATGGTAAAATAGCTAATTTAAAATCAGATGAAAAAAAATTTCAGTTCAACCTGCTTATTAATTATAAACAGGAATACAGATTTGCCGGCATTATAGACGTTTTTTCTAATAAGGTATATAAAGAAATCAGGAACGGGGACGCAGTGACTCTCGAAGGAGTAATTGTTAATACTATCGGGAACAACAACAGGATATATCTGGTATCGGATAGAATTATAAAACACGCGGATAAAGATAAATAGAAACCATCTTAAAAATATTTTTTATTTGTTGATAACTTTGAATACATTACAAAATTTTCTGCGGAATCAGACCTTCCCGGTTAGTCTTTTATGTTTTCGAAGGCTGTTGCATCAGGTCTGAAAAGCGTCCTCAAAAATTTCGTAATGTATTCAAAGTTATGATTAGTCGATTATATAAATCTATATTTTTAAGACGAGTTCTAACGACTTTTAATCAACATCCAGCTTATCTGAATCGACAATCAGGCCTTTTGACATTAA